>CAYJKQ010000001.1:0-510079 GCA_964370815.1 uncultured Anaerolineaceae bacterium
AACTGATAACTGGCAACTGATAACTGGCAACTGATAACTGGCAACTGATAACTGGTAACTGGTAACCGATAACTATTCTTATCAAAGGAGTCTCCAATGACCGAAAACAATAAGCACCACAATCCCCGCCGCAAACGTGGCGCACAATACAGCAATTTAAATGCTTACAAACATGGTCTCTATTCCAAAAGGCTGAATTCTTTGTCATCAGAAGCACTCAATGGTCTAAACGAAGGTCATATTGAAGAAGAAATACAGGTTGTCCGCCTGATGATTGCCCGTCACCTTGAAATGCGTGCCAAACACCCCGCCACGTCCGCCGCAGAAAGCCTCACCGATTTGCGTGTCATCAGCTTTGCAACGGCTCGTTTGGCAAGTTTAATCCGCCTTGCTAAAAACCTTCCCGTCGAGCTTCCCGATTCGGACGATTGGATGGATGATCTCCTCAATGATTCTCTCCATGAGTTTCCCAACGACCCTAATGATTTTATTCAATGAAAAATATTCGTTCCCATTCGTTCCTTGCGAGAGGGAGCATCATCTGCGACCATCACGCACCCTGGCGCAAGGGCGCCAGCGGTCAAGCGAAGGAGTTTTCCCCGCAGGTCCCGGCCTCTTTTTCCGGGATTGCTACTATTGCGAAGCATCCCGGAAGCAAAGCGAACGGGATCGCCAATCCCAGCCGAAGGTCCCGGCCTCTTTTCCCGGGAAGGGCGCCAATGGTCAAGCGAAGGATCCTTCCCTGCAATGTCCCTGAACCAATCATTTATGAGACCTCCCAAATTCAGGATAAAATAAGACCATGAAAAATAAACCCCTGGTGCCCATCTTTATCGTCGTCTTTGTCGACCTGCTGGGTTTCAGCCTGATCCTGCCCTTGCTGCCCTATTACGCTGAGAGCTTTGGCGCCACGGCGACGCTGGTCGGTTTCCTGGTGGCATCCTATGCCGCAGCCTCCCTTTTTGGAGCGCCGTTGTTGGGGCGCCTGTCGGATAAATTTGGACGCCGTCCCATTCTGCTGATCAGTGTGATCGGGACCCTGCTGGGCTTTTTACTGCTGGGGTTTGCAGCCCCGATCGGAAAAGCGCTGGCAGCCTGGCTTGCGCTGCCATCCGCCAACATTGCCATCCTGGGCGTCCTGTTCTTCAGCCGCATCCTGGATGGCCTCACCGGGGGCAACATCTCGGTCGCCCAGGCTTATATCAGCGATGTGACTGACAAAAAGGATCGTGCCAAAGGCATGGGTCTGATCGGAGCGGCTTTCGGGCTGGGGTTTATCATCGGACCGGCTGCGGGAGGATTTTTGAGCACCTGGGGTTATAACGTGCCTGCTTTTACGGCGGCTGGTCTGGCATTCTTGAATGTGATTTCCATCTATTTCTGGCTGCCCGAATCCCTTACTCAAAAACGTCAGGATGCAGCTAAAGAATTAAAGCGACCCGGCTTCACGCTCGAGGCCCTGCTCAAAGCCCTTAAACGACCGATCGTGGGTCCCCTGCTGATCGTGCGCTTTTTCTTTGGGATGGCTTTTGCCACCTTCCAGACCATTTTTGCCCTGTATGCCCAATATAAACTCGATTTGACTCCCCAGACCGTCGGGTATGTCCTGGCTTATGTGGGGGTCCTTTCGATCCTGGTGCAGGGTGTTGGCATTGGTCTGCTGACCAAAAGGTACACCGAAAACCAGTTGATCATCACGGGTCTGTGGCTGATGACGCTGGGTCTGGTAGGCTGGGCTTTTACGCCGAACCTGGGTGTCTTGTTGATCGTGATGCTGCCCCTGGCTCTGGCGGGTGGGGTGCTCAATACGGTCATCAACAGCTCGATCAGCAAGGCGGTCGATGTGGATGAAATTGGAGGCATGCTGGGGATCTCGGCTTCGCTCGAAAGCGCTACTCGGGTCATTTCTCCCACCATTGGCGGCTATTTACTCCAGCAATTTGGAGCCTGGGCGCCGGGAATTTTCAGCGCTTTGATCATGAGCTATGCCCTGTGGCTGGCTTACCAGCGCATCATCAGGGTGAAGGGTCCTGCCATGGATAGCTCGCCGCGAGAGAATATTGCCTGATGTTTCAGTTATTGATATGGTAACTGCTCAGTTATGTCACCCTCCTCCGCTAAATTCATGCGGAGCGAACTGCCGAAGGACGCCGGCGAAGTCCCCGACCCGTAGGGGAAAGGGGGGACGGTGTGAGGGAGCGAATTTGGCGACCGACACTTGCGCCGGAACGCAGTGCAGGTGAGGGTCTCCTCCGCTACAAGGGGATTCTCACCTGCACTCCCTGGCACCGCCCGCCAGGGCAGGTGTGCATGCAGGTGCAAGTGTCGCTACGCTCAGAATGACAAAGTATTCAGGATGACAGTCGCGATCGAATTCTTCTGCCAGAGAAACCTTTAGGGTCTTGAACTGAAAGGAAATTATGCCGCAGATCGCCCTCAACACACCCGCACCTGATTTTGAGCTGGCTGATCTCAATGGCAAGATGGTCCGCCTTTCAGACCAGATCGGAAAATCGCATGTCCTGCTGGTGTTCAACCGCGGCTTTGTCTGACCGTTCTGCCGTGCGCACCTGGCGCAGTTGCGCCTGGACCAGTCAAAATTCATTGAACAGGAGACGACCATCCTGATAGTGGGACCCGAAGGGGCGGGTGCCTTTAGAAAATACTGGCACGAAAATGACCTGCACTTTATTGGCTTGCCGGACCCGACCCACACTGTCCTAAAGTTGTATGGGCAGGAGATAAAACTATTCAAATTTGGTCGTATGCCAGCCCAGCTACTGATAGATAAAGAGGGCGTGGTACGTTTCGTGCATTACGGACGCTCGATGAGCGATATTCCTGAGAATGCCAGCTTGTTGGCACTGATCGATCAGATGACCGGTGAAAAATAGCACAACCGGAAATACAAGGCAGACGGGAACAAAAGTTCCCGTCCGCCTTTATCGAACCTGCCCCCAAGTTAATAGGGCAGTGTACTTATAAAGAAAGATCGATCCGTTTTCGAAAAAACCCATTATCTTCCCTGAATTATGGGAAGATACAACCTCAACTTATTTGCGATTCCGTAAAAAGGTCGGAATGTCCAGATCGTCAGTATTATAGGTTTGTGGTCTGAACTCAGCGTTGGAATGAGTATTTGCAGACACGCTCACGCTGGCACCATCAAAATGCTCGTCCAGAGTGTTGCCGGCTGAACGGATGGCGGAGGTGGTGCTGATCCTGCGAGGCATGGCGCTGCGCTCAAATCCGGTGGCAATGACGGTGATACGGATGTCATCACCCATATCCGGGTCAACCACAGCACCGAAGATCATATTGACATCCGGGTGGGATGTTTCACGGATGAGGGCGGCAGCCTGGTTCACTTCATACAGGGTCAGGTTGGGACCACCCGTGACATTGAAGAGAACGCCGCGCGCTCCATCAATGGTGATGTCCAGCAGCTGGCTGGAGATAGCCTGCTCGGCGGCAGCCCGGGCGCGATCTTCACCGGAAGCGCGACCGACAGCCATCAAGGCAGCTCCACCTTCCGACATGATGGTGCGCACATCTGCAAAGTCCAGGTTGATGAGACCGGGAACGGTGATCAGTTCCGAGATCCCCTGGATTCCCTGGCGCAGGACATCATCCGCCAATTTGAAAGAATCCTGGAGGCTGGCGCGCTTGTCCACGATTTGCAGCAGGCGGTCATTGGGAATGACGATCAGGGTGTCGGCATGTTCTTTTAGCTTAGCCATGCCTTCTTCTGCGGAGCCCATGCGTTTGCCACCCTCGAATGAGAATGGGCGGGTAACCACACCAATGGTCAGTGCGCCGATATCCCGGGCGACTTGAGCCACGATCGGGGCTGCACCAGTCCCTGTGCCGCCACCCAGACCGGCTGTAATGAAGACCATATCTGCCCCTTTCAGGACATTGTAGAGGTCTTCAGCCGATTCTTCTGCTGACTTCCGACCAACTTCGGGGTTGCCTCCTGCGCCGAGCCCGCGGGTCAATTTATCACCGATGCGGACACGGGTTTGAGCTTTGGAAAGCAGCAGCGCCTGGGCATCTGTGTTGACAGCAATGAACTCAACACCCTGGATGCCTTCTTCGATCATGCGATTGACGGCATTGGTTCCGCCTCCGCCGACACCGATGACCTTGATCCGTGCAAATGTTTCACTTTGATTATTCTTTGCGTCCATGTAGTACCTCCAATTCTTTCTCGAAAACGGTTTTCATGTTTTAATTTTTATCTTTATTGTACATAACTAGAATCAAATCGTTAACCATATTTGTGCTAATTCTGCGCTACCCTATTTTTAGGGTAATAAGCGCTTGAACCAGTCCTTGAGCTTATCCAGATCAATGCTGTTATCTCCTTTCCGTAGTTGGAAGAGCGGCCGGCCGCGAACGGGGGGCAGCATTTCATCTTGAAGATCTGCCGCCCAATATAAAAGGCCAACACTGGTTGAGTAAGCTGGGGACGATAATTTATCCACCAACCCCAATAGATTTTCAGGCTTGGCTAACCTGACAGGCATTCCTAGAAGATTGGAAGCCATCTGGCGGATGCCTGGTAACATGCTGGTGCCACCAGTTAATACCATCCCAGCAGGTAAGAGGCCATCGTAACCGGAACGTTTGATCTCCTGGAGAGCAAGATTGAAAATTTCTTCGATACGGGCTTCAATGATATGCGCCATATCCTTGCGACTGATCTCGACAGGTTTATCCTCACCAAAAGGTTGGATCGTGAAATGCTCTTCGATGCCGACCTCGGCACGGATCGCATAGCCATAATCTATTTTGGCTTGCTCTGCCTGAGCCAATGGGAGGCGAAGCCCGTGAGCGATATCTGAAGTGATATGGTTGCCTCCCAGCGCCAAGACCATGGTGTGCCAGACATTTCCATCCACATATAACGCCAGATCGGTCGTGCCTCCGCCGATATCACAAACTGCCACGCCCATCTGACGGTCATTTTCGGTCAGGACAACATCTGCGGAAGCCAGTGGGTTGAGGACGAATTGAACAACTTCCACCCCGGCAGAACCAACACACTGGCGCAGATTATCGACAGTCGCAGCCGAAGCCGTAATGATATGAGCTTCCACTTCCAGCCGGTAGCCATGCATGCCGATGGGCATACTGATGCCATCCTGCCCATCCAAAATAAATCCACGCTGAATGATGTGAATGATCTCGCGGTTGTGGGGAATTGCGACAGCCCGGGCGGCATCCAATGCCCTCACGATGTCATATTCATCAACGGTTTCACCGGAGACAGCCACAACCCCACGGCTGTTGATGGAGGCGACGTGGGCTCCAGCCAGGCTGACAAGCGCAGAAGTTATCTCGACACCGGAGGTTTGTTCTGCTTTTTCAACCGAGCTTGTTATCGCCTGTGTGGCTGCGGATATATCTGTGATGACACCTTTTCTGATGCCATTCGATGGCACGATGCCTACACCGAGAATACGGATGTTTCCTTCTTCTTCCACCCGTCCCACCAGTGTACAGATCTTGGTGGTTCCTACATCAATTCCAACAATTATTTCGTCCATAGTTATTGTGTCCGGTAGAATGGGGCATCCAGGTATTCCACACTGATCAATGTGGGCTGGATGCCTTCGAGAGTAAGTTTATCGACTATTGCTTGATAGATCATCAATTTGGTGGAAATGTCTTCAGTGTTTTCACCGAAATACACCTTCCAGTTACGTGGGTCGTTCCAACCAAGACCATAGCTCGGATCATAGGAAATGGCAGCGCCTTGTGGCGCTAATGTGATCAATTCGGTTATAGCCTTGACCATGAGTGGTTCGAGAAAAACAGGTGGAGTTGCGTCGGCAGATAAATTTGCAGGTTCTGTGGATTCAATTGGTTCCGATGGCAAAAGAGGGGGATCTCCTGAGGCGGTTATCGTGACCAGGTTATCCACCTGATCACGTACAGGGAATTTGAATCCCTGTGCATCAATCCAGAAGGAAGTTCCATCCTGGTACTGCCACACAAAAAGTGGAGTTCGTTCTGTAATATGAACGAGGATCTGGTTGGGTAGTGAAATTTTTACAGAAATAGTCTCAATTTCAGGATAAAGCAGGAGTAAATCTTGTTTCACCAATTCCGGTACGATTGTAAAAATTGGCTTGCCCTTATTTTGAAGTGATGTAATGATGTCGGCTTCTGTTAAGCGCAAATTACCAGTTACCTGGGCGCCTGACACCTGGAATATGGGCGAATTCCACATGGTTATAAGGGTGAAAATCATACCCACGATCAATAAGGCAGATGCAAGGCGGGGACCGAGAGCGGGAAGGGTGATCCCGGGTGTTTGAATATTCGCACGTGGAGTATTGAAAGCAATATCAAAATGCCGCCGATCAGTGGGAAGGCTTTGAGATCGGTATTGTGTAGATCTTCCGCTCGTCCTGGATTTAGGAATTACAGGAGATTTAATAGTAGCAGGGCGGTAATCTCTTTTAATTTTCTGAGCAGGGTTTTGGGAAACAGCTTGTGTCCGCCTCTTTCTAACCGTCTCAGAACGTTCTGTTATTTGGTTAGTTGTCATATCGTACTCCTGTAACTCCGCTCGGTATGATCACGCTCAGATTTGCGTTCGAGAGCCAGCTCGATCAAGGTATCCACCAATTCATTGAGTGGCAGGTTTGAGGCTTCCCAAAGTTTTGGATACATACTGATGCCTGTAAAGCCGGGCAGGGAATTGAGCTCATTCAAGTAGAATTTGCCATTGTCCCTGTCAATAAAGAAATCCACACGAGCCATACCAGCACAATCAATTGCTTTGAATGCTCTTATCGCAACAGACCGCATTTGATCGGAAATGGCAGCAGGAAGCGCTGCTGGAATGCTTAAACTAGAGGTTCCATCGATATATTTAGATTCATACGAATAAAAATCCCGACTAGGTATGACTTCACCTGCTATCGAAGCTCTGGGATGATCATTTCCCAGGACGCTGATCTCGATTTCGCGGGCATTGATGCCTCGCTCTATCAGGATGCGACGGTCAAATTTTCCGGCTTCATGGAGTCCTTCCAAAAGGTCTGACCGGTGAACACATTTACTGATGCCAACAGATGACCCAAGATTGGCTGGTTTGACGAAAACAGGGTAAGAAAAATTTGACTCTGTTTTTTTGATGACAGTTTCGATGTCCTGCTCAATATCTTTTCGTAGAACGAGAATGGATTCGACCACTGGAATATCATTGGCACGCATGACATCCTTAAAGACACCCTTGTCCATCCCTACTGAAGACCCCAAGACACCGCCACCAACGTATGCCAGATCAGCCATTTCCAGGAGTCCCTGCAGCGTGCCATCCTCTCCATATGTGCCGTGCAAAACAGGGAAGACAATATCGAGGGGGGTTAGCAATTCCAGGGTCCCGGAGTTAATAAGATATAAGCCGGGCATGCTTGGGTCAGGCAGGATGGTAACCTTATCCAAGTCGTTGACATTTCCAGAATTCAATTGGTCCAATACATTCAAGCCGGTATACCAAGTTCCGGTTTGACTGATTCCAATTGGGAATATTTCGTAATTATCCCGGTTAAGCACTGTAAGCACATTTCGCGCGGATGCCAGTGAAACAGCATGTTCACCAGAACGACCTCCGAACAGAATTGCAATACGTTTCTTGTTTGATGAATTATTCATCTTTTATTACCACTCACCTACCAACTCAATTTCCAGCTCAAGTTCAACGCCAAATTTGCTGGCTACTTCTTTCCTGGCGATCTCGATCAGTTCTTTGACATCACTGGCGCTTGATAACCCATGATTTACAATGAAATTTGCATGAACAGCACTGATCTCTACATTACCTATCCGTTTACCTTTCAAACCTGCACTTTCGATCAAGCGCCCAGCAAAGTCATCCGGGGGATTCTTGAATATTGAGCCCATGCTTGCACCCGGTGGTTGCGTGCTGCGTCTGGTTTTGGAGTTCTGGTCCATTATTTTTCGTATTTCCCGGATAGAACTTTTATTTACGGAAAGTTCTGCAGATAGAATGACCACTGCCTGATGCTCCCTCTTCAGGATGCTGGATCGGTAGGCATATTCCATTTTCTCAACAGTCCATGTCTGATATCCATTTCCAGGTTGGATCAAATCAACAGACACCAGGTTACCTGCCATATCTCCGTTGAATGCACCAGCATTCCCGTAAATTGCCCCACCCAGACTGCCTGGTACAGTAGCAGCCCATTCCAATCCACCCAATCCCAGCAGGGCGGCTTTCTGAGCAAGATCATTCATGGTTGTGCCAGATTCCGCCCTGAGGTGAGGGGTTTCAAGATTCTCGTCATATTGAACAGAGCGAGCCCGGTTTATGACCAATAAATCCCTTATCCCTTTATCGCTGACCAGGATATTGGAACCACCACCGATAATGATGAATGGAATCTTTCTCTCCCACATGCGCTTGGTTATCTCAGCCAACTCATCCCCTGATCGTGCGATTATGGCTGCATCTGCCGGGCCACCAATGCGCGCCGAGGTATAGGCAGACAGGAGGTTGTTTTCCTGTAATCGTTTGCCATAAATCTCTCGAAGGTAAGTAAGATTTTCAGATTTCATCATTCTCGTTCCATCAGGTGGGAGATCAACTTTCCACCTGAATTAATTGACCAAGGCATTAATTATTTTTTTTGAGGTGGGTTATTAGTTTGGAGACGATCGTTTCCAGTTCGATCCCGGCTTGGACAACTTCCAAGCCATCCTTAAAGCGATAATCTCTTTTTGGATTTGTAGAGGGAATTTCGCCCAATTCCATCTTTAGAGTCGGTAATGAAACCATATTAGTTTGGTGAACGATTTTGTTCTCAGACAAGGTTTGCCTCGCTTTCCTGAAAATGGTGCAAAACCTGAGTGGTGATCTGGTCGGCGTCTCCTGCCGAGAGCACCATAAGCACATCTCCATTAGTCAAATGATCGATTAGATAATTGCTCACATCGTTTAATTCTGAGATAAACTGAATGGCAGAATGTTTCATGGTTTGTACCAACTGGGCAGAAGAGAAATCTTGTTTTGGCTCCCGAGCTGCAAAAACCTCTGTAACGATCACCTGGTCTGCATCCGAAAAAGATTTGCTGAACTCATTTTGCAGCAGGAGTGTACGCGAATATGTATGAGGTTGCCAGACAACCCAAATTCTGGATCCAGGATAGCGGGATCTGGCTGCTGATAAAGTAGCCCGGATCTCAGTGGGGTGGTGAGCATAATCGTTGATTATTGTTATGCCATCGGGTTCACCTAATATCTCAAATCGACGCCCGGTACCCTGGAAATCTCCAAGTGCCAACGCTGCTTGTTCAAGTGATAACTGCAGCATGGAGATCACTGTCAGGACAGCCAGACTATTAAGAACATTATGTGTTCCCGGAACCTGGAGGTTTACCCGGCAGGTTTGCTTATTGATAATTGCATCGAAACTGAAACCGCTATTAGGAACACTTACAAGATTGGTCGCCTTTGAAAAGAATTCAACTTCAGGACTTTGGTCTGAATCCCCTTCGATGCCATAGGTGATCGTGTTGATCTGTTTTTCCCGGGCATATGAGATCAGATTGGTTGTCCCGACATTCTGCTCACAAATTACCAATATTCCCGTACCTGGGAGAAGATTCACGAATTCTTCAAAAGCAGTGGAAAAACTCTCAGGAGTAGGATAGCAGTCTGGATGGTCGTGTTCAACATTTGTAATGACCTCAAGCATGGGTTTTAATCCCAGGAACATACGATCATATTCATCAGCCTCGATAACGAAATGAGGTCCTTTTCCTGCCCGTGCGTTTACACCGAGATTATTTATCATTCCGCCAACGATGAAGGATGGTTTCTGCAATAGTGCACTCAAAACCCAAGCCAACATGGCTGTTGTTGTCGTTTTTCCGTGAGTGCCGGCTATCGCGATCCCATATTTGCCATCCATGAGTTTCCCAAGAAAATCAGCCCGTTTAAGAACTGGAATACCAGCTTCTCGAGCGGCGATGACTTCAGGGTTATCATCCGAGATGGCTGAAGAACGTACCACCAAGTTGGCTCCTGAAATATTTGAGGCTTGATGCCCGATCATAATATCTGCACCCAGGAGACGCAGGGCTGCCAGAAAGGAACTATTGGCGCGATCCGATCCGCTCACCGCATATCCCATTTCCAGGAGGAGTCGGGCGATGGCTGAAAGTCCACTTCCGCCGATACCAATTAAGTGAATATGATCCATGGTCAGATGAACACCACCAGAACAAAAACGAATGCGATCACGACAGCAAAATAAATTGCAGGGACACTGAGAATACTCGGTGGCAAATAAGCGATAATTTTATTGACAGCATCGATGATCTCAGGAACACCTGTTTTTAACGGGTCAGTGATCATGTCGAAGGGATAGTGGGCTTCAACCATGAAAAACCACAGGGTTCCAGCGATAAAATATCCGTTTATTCCACCCAGGAAGATGCCTAGCAATGCATCTTGGATTCGTTCGCGAGTAAATTTCTCAGCAATTTTTGGAATTTTGGGAGTTTGGTATCCAAAGAACACCAGAATTACCAAAATTGATGTGCGGATCCAGAACATATCTGTGCTTTCTTTCGCTACAACGTCTCGAACGAAAGGTATATAATTTTGCAATAATGTGATGAAAGTAAGAGCAAGGATGGCACTAAATGTGACCAGCAATTCCTTGGCCCAACCACGCATGGCGCCAATAATGCTGAAAAGAATTACATACATCCAGAAAACGAATATCAGGCTAACCACAAAATCAACTCCTCTCTCCAGCCAACATAAATAATTGTTGACCGATCAGCGCAGCTGCCTGCGGATGAAAAAGACTCTGCATAGACTTGCGCATTGCCTTTAACTGGGCGGGGTTCTCCAGATAATTCTTTATTGTCGGGACTAATTCTGTCCCTAATTGCGAATCCTTTAAAATGATGGCTGCTCCCTGGCTGGCCAGATGCTCAGCATTCACGCTTTGATAACGCCATGCATAAGGGTAAGGGACAAGAATTGCCGCCAGGGCATGGAGAGGAAATTCGCCCAAAATGGAAGCGCCGGATCGAGAAATAACCAGGTCTGCTGAAGCAAGGGCTGCTCCCATTTCTTCATGAAGGTACGGGAAGGCATGATAACGGGTGGATTGATCTGCAGTCAATAATAGTAATTTTTCATTCACTGAGGGCCAATCCAATTCACCACTGATGTGTATGATCTGTGCAATATTCAGAAGTTCAGGTAAGTGTTCAAGGATAACTTTATTGATGGAACGTGCTCCTTTACTGCCTCCGAACACCAACAGGACTGGTAAATCTTCGATCAAATTGAAATGTTTACGGGCTGAAACTGGTTCCCACTTTGCCAATTCAAGCCGGGTAGGGTATCCCGTAACGATCACTTTTGCTTTCTTTGAAAAATATAGCCGTGATTCATTTGCGGATACAGCGATGGTATTTGCAAATCTTGCTATAGTTTTAATGGCCATTCCAGGTTCAATGTCAGGAACGAAAAGCAATGAGGGTATGCTTCCTGCAGCCAGAGCTACTGGGATGGCAATAAAACCACCCGTGAATAAAATGACATCCGGTTTAAACCTGTCCAGAATGCGCCTGGAGGTAAAAAAGCCTTTCACAAGAAGTGCCAGGTTGCGGGGCATACGTTTCAGTCCTACTCCATGAAATCCGGCAGCCGGAATGGTCTCGAAGGAGATACCGACGCGTTGAACCAGGGTGGATTCCATGCCACCCTTTACGCCGACCCATAGGACTTCGACGTTATCTGTCATTGCTTGCAGTACGGCGAGGGCGGGATACACGCCTCCGCCCGTCCCGCCCGCGCAAATCAACAGACGCACTATAGGACCTCCGTTCGTAATCTTGAGCAATCTGATGACCAGACTGCCGGGAAATATTTAAGAGTATGCCAATACCTGCCAGCAAGGTCACGAGGCTTGAACCACCGTGACTGATAAAGGGCAGGGCTACACCCGCAAAAGGAAGGATGCCAACCATCGCTCCCATGTTGATGGCTGCTTCGATTATGATCCAAAATGTCAGACCTGCAGCCAAGAGGGAACCCAACATATCTGGTGCATTTTTGGAGATTCTCATACCGCGCCAGAGAATGATCCCATACAGACCGATCAGACATATTGCTCCAAACAGACCGGTTTCTTCCACTAAAACTGCAAAGATACTATCGGAGTGAGGCAGGGACAAACCTGTATATTTGGAGTTAGACAACCCCAAACCAACACCAAAGAACTTGCCGTTCACAATGGCTCCCAGAGATTGGCGGAGTTGAGGGATTGCTTGTGTTGGATCGCGCAGGAAATCGAGATACGGCAAGATCCTGTCTTGACCGGTAGGGCTTACCTTCACCAAGATGCTGGCACAAACAGCAGCCAGCAATCCTATAACCACTATCTGTTTTAGGTCACCATCGGCTAAAAAGAAAAGCAAAGTTCCCATAATAACGATAGTGAAGGTGGCGCTTAAATCTGGCTGTAATAGAATTAAACCGCTTATCAAACCCAATATGACTGATAGAGGAATTAAACCCAAAGTAAAGACATGAAGAGTGTCTTTCTTGCGATATAACCATACCGATAAATAGATAATGGTGGCAATCTTGGCCAACTCAGATGGCTGAATGGATCCACCTAAAAAGGCTCTAACAGCACCATTCATTTCTTCACCCCCGATCAAGACCGCAACAAGGCTGCCAATGGTGATAAGGATTAGAGGTACTGCTAATCTTTGATAATGATGGTAATCTACCAATGTCAACAACGCTGCGAAAGCCGAACCCAGGAAAAGCCAGATAACCTGCCTTGTAAACAGATAACTCGGTATTTGTTTCATAACCACCACAGAATAATCCGTGCTGGCTGAGTAAACCATAAGTAAACCGAAACCAGCCAGAGGGATCATGGCGACAAACAGAACCAGATCTATTCCTGCCAGGTCTATAAGGTGGGACTTTCCCGACTGTTGACGGGGTAATTTCTTTACGAAAGTTCCTGAACCCATTGTTGGAACCTTTCTCCGCGCTCTTCAAAGTCACGGAATTCATCGAAACTGGTGCCACCCGGCGAGAGTAACACCACATCTCCTGGTTGCACCAGGGAGGCGGCTTTTTCTACGGCATCTTTCAAATTTAAGCAGCAATATAAAGAGTAATGACGCATTTTCCTGGGCAGGTGAACAAGAGCCTTTTCTATGATCTCAGCTGCTTCTCCAAATAGAACTACTTGTCGAACACGTTCCTGGATGAGATCCGCTAAAGAATCCCAATGCAAGTCTTTATCCCTGCCACCTAAAAGCAAAACGATGGGTTGATCAAATGAGCGGATGGCAGCCATGCTTCTCTCGGGTGTTGTAGCAATCGAGTCGTTGTACCAATCTGTACCACGCCAAGTGCGTACAAATTCCAATCGGTGAGCAACTCCTCGGAATTCTTGCACACCAGCCACGATATCTTCTTCCTTGATCCCTGCCGTTATAGCGATCAAACTTGCCGCCATAACATTAAGCTGGTTATGTACTCCACGCAGATTTACAATCGATTGATCGAATAAAACCTTCTCCTCTGTCTTGCTGCGTAAAATGTATTTACCATCGAAAACATATATACCAAAAGCTGTATCATCCATCTTTGAAAACCCAAATGAAAATAGTTGTCCATGAACCTTGCTCTTTAATTTCCAGGCACCAGGATCATCACGTCCCAATATGGAGGTGCTATTATGATCCTGAAATTCGATAAGACGTGATTTGACTGCTGTATAAGCCTGCATGGTCTTATGCCGATCCAAGTGATTTGGTGTGATATTTAGTACTGCAGCAATATCAGTTGATCGATCCATTTGTTCAAGCTGAAAACTTGATATCTCGAGAATAGCCAGATCATCAGGATTCATCTTATCAATATGATTCAGCAAAGGATCCCCCAAGTTACCACCTACCCAAACCTGATTTGATGTCCCATTAAGTGGCTTGTGGGCAATCTGTCCGACCAGGGAGGTGGTTGTTGTTTTTCCTGCTGAACCGGTGATCCCAATCGTGCGGCAGGGAACATCTTGCATGAAGATTTGGGTATCATTGATCAAGGAGATACCCCGTTTAATCGCTTCGACAATTATTGGCAGGGAAAGAGGGATACCACCTGAAATACAAATAAAATCAGTTTTATCCAACAACTCAAGTGGATGACTTCCTAAAACCCATTGGATGGATATGTCCTCCAATGCAGCTTTAGCGTTTACCAGTTCTTTCAAGGACCGGTGATCATTAATGGTCACATGAGCGCCACGCCGGAATAGAAAACGTGCAGCAGCCAGCCCCTGTCGAGCAGCACCCAAGACAACGATCCGTTTTCCATTCCAATTCTTTTTCATAATCAAACCAATGCCAATCCTATGCCCAGCATGGCACTCAAGAGTCCTATCAGCCAGAAACGCTGGACGATCTGAGTCTCACTCCATCCTGATAATTCATAATGAAGGTGAATAGGAGTCATTTTGAAGAAACGCCGCCCCTTTGTGATCTTGAAATAAGAAACCTGGATAATGACGCTAAATAATTCACTGACCGGGATAATGGCGATGAGTGGCAATATGATCCAATGACCGGTCATAAATGCAACTACAGCCAGAGAAGCACCGAGTGAAAGTGAACCAGTGTCTCCCATGATCAATTCTGCCGGGTGCACATTGAACCAGAGGAACCCGAATAGTGCGCCAACCATAATAAAACAAAACCTCGCCAGGAATATTTGCCCCTGCATCAACGACAATCCACCGAATGCGGCAAATGCTGTTGCAGAAATTAAACCAGCCAGACCATCCAATCCATCTGTAAAATTTACTGCATTGGACATTCCAGCAATAATGATCGTTGCAATAGGGACATACCAGATACCCAGGCTAATCTCTCCCGGAATGCCGGGCAGATACAATTCTGGAGCATCCAAGCCGTAACGGATGACGATGGATAAAATAACAGCCAGGATGATCTGCACAAAAAACTTGGTGCGAGAACGCATGCCTTCCCCTTTTCGGTTACGGTTCAACCCCTGCCAATCATCCACTGCTCCAAGCAACCCGAAAGCCAGCATGGCAAACAAAGGTACAAGTAGGGAACTACCGAAAAAATTCAGTCCGATCACAGAAACAGCATTTAACAGGATGGTTAACATAGCAACAGGAACAATGATCATAATTCCCCCCATTGTGGGGGTTCCCATTTTGTTAAAATGCCCGCTCGGTTCTTCGATCCGTATTATTTTTCCCATTTTAAAATGTCGCAAGATCCTCAAAAGTGGTCCACCCCAAATGACCGTCATCATAAAACTTAAACCTGCCAATGCAAGTACAAGAGATGATGGTTTCATGCGGATTTCTCCAGGGCAGAAACGATACGATCCATACGAACTCCATGAGAACCTTTTACGAGAACAACGTCTTTGGATGTAAGAAAATTTCTTAAGAATTGGATGACATCTTCATTGTTATCAAATTCATGAATTCTAGTAGTTTTCATACCTGCCTGCCGCGCTGCCTGGGCTATGATGTGACTTCTTTCTCCAACAGTAATCAGGTGGTCAGAAACCTGTGCTGCCCGTACCCCAACCATTTCATGACCCTGTTTTTCATATTGACCAAGTTCCAGCATATCTCCAATTACAGCCAGTTTGCGACCATCCAGATCAGCCAGAAGATTTAACGCTGAAAGTGATGATTCTGGGGAAGCGTTGTAGGTATCATCCAGCATCAGCGCTCCACCTTCACTACGAACTGCAACCAATCGAAGTTGGGCATGCCCGGAATTTAAGCCATCAATGATTTCCTGCCAGGTAAGTCCTTCTACAAGACCAACTGCTGCTGCACGCAAGGCAGTATGAACCGAATGTTGTCCGATCATGGGCACTTTTATGAAAAGTGTTTCATTTTGATAATGCAACCGGAACTGGATGCCTTCCAGACCCAGGCTTTCTATCTGATCAGCCCACAGATCAGCAGCCGGGTTGAGACCGTAGAAAAAAATGCGTGCTGAGGTCTTATCTGACATAACTCTCACCAGAGGATCATCGTAGTTAAGAATGGCTACTCCTTCTGGAGCGGATGGGAGTGCTTGAACAAGCTCTGATTTTCCAGCAGCTATGGCAGCCTGGGAACCGGCTCTCTCGGCGTGTACCGTTCCAATATTGGTTACGACTCCAATGTGAGGCAGGGCAATGTCGCACAATAAAGCAATTTCACCTGGAACATAAAATCCCATCTCCAGGACAGCTCGCTCATAACCACTCCCAAGTTTCAAAATGGTGAGAGGCAACCCGATCTCATTATTCAAATTCCCGGGGCTTTTTAATGTTCGATAGCGTTCAGACAATACTTCTGCAATGATTTCTTTTGAGGTTGACTTTCCAACGCTGCCCGTGATACCCACCACACGGATATCCAGTTTGCGCCTCCAAAAGCGAGCGATCTTTTGCAATGCAACCAGTGTGTTATCGACCCGCAGGCAGAAGGGAGTGTCAATTTTTATTATCGAGTCTCCATTTGATAATTTGCGGAGATCAATACAATTTAGATCACTGGAGATCTCATGTTCAATTAATGCTAATGAAGCGCCTTGATTAAATGCGTCCTGGATAAAGTCATGTCCATCTACACGCTCACCCTGGATGGCAACAAACAAACACCCTGGTGTAACCTGACGTGAATCGATAACTGCCTCAGTGATGACCGGCAAAGTCATCGCAGGGCGGTTATTCGAGAGGGCTTCAAATACATCTGCAAGAGTCAGCACACATTCCTCATTGACCAGCCATCTGGAGCCGGATTTGATCAGGTGGAATTCCCATAAATACAACCAATTTTTCAACCACCTCTTTGAAAACCGGGGAGGCAACTTCAGAACTCCAGGTGGAACTTTTAGGTTTTTCAAGCCAGATATAGACCATGAATCTTGGATCATCCACTGGACCCCAACCAATGAATGAAGCATTGGTAAATGAAGGATCATAGCCTCCAAAAATAGGTATCGAAGCAGTCCCTGTTTTTCCAGCCAATCGATAGCCATCCACAACTGCTGCTTCATAAGATTCAGACCCCAGAGATTCAGCCAGGATTTGGTTCATTGTTTGTGCAGTTTGAGGTGATATAGGATTTCCGACGATCTCATAATGGAAATTTTGTTGAGTACCATTTTCAACTTTTGCATAAAGGATATGGGGTTGAACCATATTGCCATTATTTGCAATTGCAGAAGCAGCCATAACCATTTGTATTGGTGTAACCGAAAGCCCCTGGCCAAAAGCGTTGGTGCCCAGGTCGACCATATACCAGTCACTATCACCTGGCAACTTTAATCTGCCAGCTGCTTCACCAGCCATATCTATTCCGGTAGTATGTCCCAGCCCAAATTTTTTCATGTACGCATAAAAATTGTCAGTTCCAATCTGAGTGGCGATCCAAGCATAGCAAACATTCAACGAATGTTGGGTGCAGCCAAGAATATCCTGCGATCCCCAAGCTCCACCGTCCCAGTTATTAAGAGCTACACCGCCAACCACGATCGAGCCGGTGTCAAAAAATGTTGTTTCAGGTGTTACTGCCCCGGTATCCAGGGCAGCAGCCAAAGTGAGAATTTTCAGAACTGACCCAGGCTCATATGCCTGGCTGATAGCCCGATTGAAAGGAGTCCCGTTTTGAAAAACACTTTCATAATTTCCGTAATCATTGAGATCAAGATGTGGTGTAGATGTCATCGCCAATATCTCGCCATTGCTGGGATCCATGACAATGATCGTGCCGGACTCGGAACCTGATTCCGCCAGTGTCTTATCCAATATGGTCTCAATTGAGGACTGGATCTCACGATCGATGGTCAGGATCAAAGTTGCACCTGGTTCCACCTGGGGGATCTCCTCAGCACGGTTTGGATCAATCGGCACCCATTGACTAATCGGAATTCCAGCCAGAAGATTGTTGAAATATTGTTCAACTCCAAAATATCCAACATTATTCAGAGGAACAAATCCAAGGTTGTTGGATGCCAGGGAGTTTTCAGGATAGAAGCGTTGATAATGGGGTTTAAAATGGATTCCTGCAAGGGTGTTCGCTCGCGTGGTCTCTGGTTTGTCCGCCAGAACATCGATATAGGCAACAATTTTTTTGAATGCATCCGATGAAACATTATCAGTTAGATATAAATACTTATCATCGATTGGGGCACTCAAGAACTTTTCCATCAGATCAGCATAATTCAACCCCGCATTTACACTGAGAGCTAAAGAGATTGCCTCAGCATTATTATAAATTCGCACGATCTCCAAATCCACTACTACTTCGTAAACAGTAATATTTCCAGCCAACAGGTTTCCGTTACGATCATAAATATCACCACGGGCTGGGGTCAATTTGACGAATGAGTATTCTCCTTCATCATTCCATGAAGGTGGTAATATCTCACTGGTTTGGTAAGAATAAATCCTGACAATAATAAGTACGCCAATAATTGTCAGAATAAATTGGATGATCTGGTACCGCCAACGTTTCAGATCAATCATGGTTGACCTCGAGAAGTGAACCAATCGAACAATGATTCGGTGTAGTCAGGCTTAATTATTGGTGCGGGATTGGGTAGCGCCTTAGGCGCAAGACTGAAGGCTGGTTTTGGTGTGTAACCGGGAACGAAAATATATATGAATTCTCCTGGTCTTGCAGGAATAAACCCCAAAGCTGCTGCACGTTCCTGCATGATCTGGGTGGATGCTTCGGTTGCGAGTTTGGATTCCATTTCTGAAATGTTGTGTTGCATTGCGAGAATATTTTCCTTGGACGCAGCGATTTCGCGACCTGCAAGTGCAGTCCGCGCGGGAACATTTACATAGAATGCTGAAACGATTCCAAGGGATGCCAATCCGATCAGGAATAAACCGATCCACTGAAGCTGATTGCGCCAGGAAGCTTGTTTATAGGTTTGGAATAATTGATTAATTGTTTTCATTTTTTATTAACCAGCTTATGACCTAGATCTTCTCTACTACTCTCAATTTTGCGCTACGCGCCCGGGGGTTGGATGATGATTCTTGATCTGTTGGTATGATTGGTCTTCGGTTCAACTCTCGAATGCTAGCCTTGTGTCCGCAGGTGCAAACAGGTTGGCGGGGAGGGCACAAGCAATTCTTGCTTTCCTGATGGAAAAAGACTTTCACCAGTCGATCCTCCAAAGAATGAAATGATATGACTGCCAAATGTCCACCAACTGATAACGCTTGGATCGCCTGAGGTAAAACATTTTCAATAGCCCTCAATTCGTCGTTGACAGCAATCCTGAGTGCCATGAAGGTACGCGTTGCCGGATGCAGTTTTTCCCGAGAAGGATTGACCGAAGTAATGATCTCAGCTAATTGGATAGTACTCGTGATCGGTCGGGCAGCAAGGATAGCCTTTGCTATCTGCCGGGATCGAGGTTCCTCTCCATATCGAAAAATCACATCTGCGAGCTCCGACTCGGATAGATCATTCACCAGGTGAGATGCAGTAAGGGCATTGGCTGGATCAAATCGCATGTCAAGTTTTCCTGTGGTCTGGAAAGAAAAACCACGCTCGGGAGTATCAAATTGCATGGAGGATGCACCAAGGTCGAGCAGCATACCGTCAATGGTTGCCCAACCCAGTTTTGCGAGTTGTTCCGTCAGGGTTGTATAGGATGCTTGCATCAAGGTGGCGCGTGCACCAAATTCGGAGAGATTCGTCCTGGCTATTTCCAGTGCCTGGGGATCTACATCCAACCCGAGAAGTTGTCCATCAGGAGCGCTTGCTTTCAAAATGCCTGCTGCATGCCCGCCTGCCCCCAAGGTGCCGTCAACGTAACGCCCTCTACGTTTCGGGTTCAACGCGAGTATAATATCCTGAAAAAGAACGGGTATATGGTCTGATACTGTCATTTTTACTGGGTTGAAATATTGAGGGCTATAAATCTTTCGTTATCAAATGCCTCATCCTGGTTATCATCGGCATCCAATAATTCAGGATTCCACACTTCCAGATAATTTCCCTGACCAATGATGGTAACATTTGTGTCCAACCTGGCCCATGTACGCAGATCTTCTGTGATCAAGATCCGTCCTGATTTGTCTAACTCAGCCTGGAAACCCTTCCCATAGATAAATCGGCGTAGTTGTCGGGCTTTGCGGTCAAGTATGTTCATGCTCATCACATATTTGGAGATGGCTTCAAATGCAGGCACAGTTAACAACATCAAGTTCCGGTCAAATCCACGAACGACATAAATACCATCTGCAAATTCTTCCCGGAATCGGGATGGGATCGTCAGGCGGAACTTATCATCGAATGTGTGGTGAAACTCACCGGTTAGAAACATATGTTCTGATAACTCCTATAACAAATGAGCGCCGGAGAATCCGGCGTCCCACTTTGACCCACTGTGCCCCACAGCTACTCATATTCTAGCATAAAAAGTTAAAAATACAAGTGTCAATTTTGACCATTCCAATAGCAATATTGTGTATTTCTGAAACGATATTTTCAAAGCCTGGTACAAATGAGTAATACAGCAACAAAGACTCCCCAAACCAATCTCCTCATATCAAACAATTGGTTGGATTATGAACTTTTAGATAGTGGGGATGGGCAGAAGATGGAAAGATTCGGGAAATTTGTGTTTGTCAGACCGGAAATCCAGGCAATCTGGAAAAAACGGTTTACAGCCGAACGCTGGTTGGCTGCTGATGCAATATTCCAACCGAGTGGGGAAGAGAGCGGAGGGCATTGGGATTTTTCTCACCCGATTCCTGAACGTTGGGTGATGAATTATGACAAACTTAGATTCTGGGCTCAAACCACTCCTGGACGTCATCTGGGTGTATTTCCAGAGGGTGCTGCGCACTGGGATTGGATGAGCGAATTGATCCAATCTGTATCCAGACCCATAAATGTCCTCAATCTGTTTGGGTATACTGGTCTGGCAACTTTGATGGCGGCTGCTGCAGGAGCAAGTGTTACACATGTAGATGCCTCCAAGAAATCGATTTCCTGGGCAAAGGAGAATCAGTCCCTCTCAGGTCTGGATGAAAAGCCAATCCGTTGGATCGTAGACGACGCATTAAAATTTGTCCAACGTGAAGTCCGTCGAGGGAATAAATATCACGGTCTGGTCATTGATCCTCCCAAATTCGGGCGAGGTCCTAAGGGTGAAATCTGGGAAGTTTATAAATCCCTGCCCATTTTGTTGGATGCCTGTCGTTTGTTACTGGATAAAAAACCGCTATTTGCAGTTCTGACAGTTTATGCTGTCAAGGCATCATCTGTTCATATTCGGACTATTTTGGAAGAGATGTTGGAAGGTTATTCTGGAAGTATTGATGCTGGAGAACTTGTTACAAGTGAAAGCAGTGGCAACCGCCTGCTTTCCAGTGCAGTATATGCGCGCTGGGGTTACAAGAAAAACAGCTGATCTTACAACATACGGAGCATGGATCGGTTGGGAAAAAATTGCGGAAATTTTCATTGGTTTTTTGATTGCATTAAAAGCATGATCAGCAACCTGCCCATGATTTTTGAAAATTACCCAGTTGTGTGTTGATGCACAAAAACAAATAAGCAGATTATTTTGACTTTTACCAATTTGATATAGGAAGAGACCATTCTATTTGGCACTTAGTAAGAGTTAATGATAAAATTTTTCCATGATACCTGAAATCAACCCTCAAATCGTCCATTCAATTGAAGAAAGCCAGAATAAACTGGATACACCGCTTAGCAAGTGGATCCCATGGAATCTTGAAACTCTGTTGGTGATCATTATCATCGTGGTGACGTTAGTATCCCGTTTTTATAACCTGGGTGAACGTGTCATGAGTCACGATGAAGTCAATCATGTCATTCCTTCTTATGATTTTTACCAGGGTCTTGGGTACCATTATGACCCATTAAGCCATGGACCCTTGCAATTCCATCTGATCACTCTGTCATATTTCCTGTTTGGTGATAATGATTTTACATCGCGAATTCCAGCAGCACTTTTTAGCATAGCTACAGTATTGATCGCTTTGCTGGCTTTCCGCAGGTACCTGGGGAAAGTAGGTGCGCTTGCTGCAGGCGTGATGTTCCTGATTTCACCATATATGCTATTTTATGGCCGATATCAAAGGAATGAAGCCTTTATCGTTGTGTGGGGCATGTTAACCATTTATGCCATCCTGCGTTATCTGGAGAAGGGTGAAACCTGGGTATTGTTCTTATTTACGGCGATCAACGCTTTTCATTTCATTGATAAAGCGACCTCTTTTATTTTTGCAGCACAACAACTGATTTTTCTGGCAGCGTATTTCCTGGACAGGTTAACCCGCCTGGAATGGTCATCCAAAAAGCTCAGGCAGACATTTATACTGGCAGTAGCTGGAATGATAATTCTCATGGCTGGTGCGGGTGGATTGTATCTGGTTTTAGAACCAGAAAGTAACATCCTGATTGGGTTATTGGCTTCGATGGGAATACTTGGATTGCTGGCTGGAGTTTTGGCGGGTATATCTGTGGTGAAGGGGATCGGTTGGGCAGGGATTCGCTCCGAACGAGTTTTTGACCTGTTGATGTTGCTGGGAACTTTGATATTGCCTCTACTGGGTGCCATGCCGATCAAATTGGCTGGTTTAAACCCGTTGGACTATACAACTCCCGGAATCATTCGATCTGCAATCGTAATCGGAATACTGTCACTGATCGCGATAGGGCTTGGTATCTGGTGGGGGAAAAAACAATGGTTGTTGCACATGGCTTTGTTCTATTCCATATTTGTTGTTTTTTACTCCACCTTTTTCACCAATCCTCAAGGAATAGCGGTTGGCTTCATGGGGGCATTGGGTTATTGGATGGAGCAACAGGGGGTAAATCGGGGGGGACAACCTGCCTATTACTATGCACTATTTCAAATTCCTTTATATGAGTATTTACCCGCCATCGGGATGTTAATTGCAATTGTAATTGCCAAAGGTAAGCGTTTATGGCAAGCTGCACCGACCCAACCTTTCCAATCGGGAAATGTTGTTGAATCGAATGACCACCCTGTCCCAACCCTGGCATTGATTTTATTCTGGTCCTTTTCTAGTTTGCTGGCTTTTTCTTATGCTGGAGAAAAGATGCCATGGTTGACGATCCATATCGCCATGCCCATGATCCTTGCAGCAGGCTGGGCGGTTGGTTGGTTGTTCCAGTGGGGCAATCGCCTTGAAATCCAATCCTGGGGGTGGCGGCAGAGTCTGCGTGTGGTTTCCCTCGGGTTTCTGTTGATCCTGGCGGTCCTTACAATTCGGACAACCATCAGAGCAAATTACATCAATTACGATTATCCCCTGGAATATCTGGTTTACGCCCATGCTGCGGATGGTCCCAAGATACTGTTATCAGAAATTGAAAATATATCCCAACGCACAACAGGTGGTTTGGATATCGTGGTCGCATATGATAACAATGTTCGTTATCCCTATTGGTGGTATATGCGCCATTACCCCAACCGGATTGATTTTGCGACTGAACCCAGCCGAGATCTTCAGAGGGCAGCAGTGATTGTGGTCAGCGAAGAAAATTATGGAAAAATAGCTTCGGTTGTTCGGGACAATTATATTCAATTTGATTTTATGCGGATGTGGTGGCCAAACCAGGATTATTGGAGTTTGAAATGGGACAGCATCGCATCTGAACGAACTGCGGAATTGGGACAGGATGCCCCCCCTATGTCGATCGGTGAATACCTGGTACGAGCCTGGGGTCATATATCACCATTCTTCATGGATGCAAAGGTTCGAAGCGCCATCTGGCAAATTTGGTTTAATAGAGACTACACTGAATATGCGGAATTAAAGAATAGCGACGCATTTACTTTAGAAAATTGGAATACAACCAGCCGGATGCGCGCATACATAAGAAAAGATATCGCTTCCCTGGTGTGGGGTTTTCAAACATCCAATACTGAAGTTACTGTCACTGATCCATACGAAGATGTCAAGCAGCAAATAAACCCGGATCTGGTGATAGGACAAACAGGTTCCGGAGCAGGTCAATTTCAATCGCCCCGTTCCATCGCCCTGGCAGCGGATGGAAGTATCTATGTTGCTGATTCACGTAACAATCGCATTCAACATCTAACTGCCACAGGAGAGGAGATCAATTCATGGGGTAGTTATGCGGATGTATCACAGGGGGAAGCACCCGGTGGAACATTTAATGAGCCGTGGGGAGTGGCAGTAGCTCCGAATGGGAATGTATATGTAATGGACACCTGGAATTACCGCATCCAGAAATTCAATTCAGATGGAAAATTCTTATCCATGTGGGGCAGCAATGGATTGGGTGAAAGTCCATTTGCTTTTTACGGCCCACGCGGCGTGGCTGTGGATGGGAACGGCAATGTATTTGTGGTGGACACGGGTAATAAGCGAGTTGTTGTGTTTGACGTCTCGGACAATTACATCACTCAATTTGGGGTCCCCGGGATGGGTAACGGTCAGTTGGATGAGCCGGTTGGAATAGCACTGGATAAGCAGGGTCTGGTATATATCACGGATACCTGGAATTCACGCATCCAGGTGTTTTCTCCGGACGCAACCGGCTTGGTTTATACATCCATAAATTCATGGGAAGTCAGTGCCTGGTATGGGCAATCCCTGGAGAACAAACCATTCATCACTGTGGATAAGGATCTAAATATCTTTATCAGTGACCCTGAGGGATGTAGAGTTATCGAATTTACCAACACTGGCTCACCTTTACGAACCTGGGGGGATTGTGGATTTTCTCAAAACCAGTTTAGCCTGCCAGTTGGCCTGGCGGTTGATAAATCTGGTGGTTTGTGGGTAAGTGACGCGGGAGAGAACAACCGCTTGCTTCACTTTCCAGCCTCAGCGATATCCTCCTCAGGAAATTAATTTCTTAGAGCAAATTTCGGATCTCTATTGGTTCGAGAATATCTGTCAGGGGAAAACCGAAAATCCGGGAGTAAAAATAGAGCTCCACTTCCAGGGCTCGTTTGATGCTCCCGGCTTTCCGAAAGCCATGTTGCTCACCCTCGAATGAAACATAAGCTACAGGTAATCCTTTTGCAATTAACGCCTGGAAAATGCGTTCTGATTGGATAGGTGGCACGACTTTATCCTCACTTCCCTGCAGTAAAAGAACCGGCGCATCGATCTGATCTATAAAGTGGATAGGAGAGCGCTGACGGTAAACATCTTTGGATGCAGGGTATGGACCAACCAGGCTATCGAGGTAATGTGCTTCGAATTTATGTGTATCCAAAGCCAGAGTTTCAAGAGAGCCGATGCCATAGCGGCTGACAGCAGCTGAAAAAGTATTGTGAAAAGTCAGGGCACATAAAGCAGTGTAACCTCCGGCGGAACCTCCAGTGATGGACATTCGGTTTCCATCCACAAGTCCTTGCTTAGCGAGATAATTGGCACCCTGGATGCAATCTTCCACGTCGAGCACACCCCAATTCCCATTCAAGCGTAGACGGTAGTGGCGGCCATAACCGGTGCTGCCACTGTAGTTTACATCCAGCACTGAGAAACCCCGGCTGGTCCAGAATTGGATCTTCAGATTGAAGGCAAGAGTAGCTGCTGCAGTGGGTCCACCGTGTAGCATGACGATAAGAGGAGGTTTTTCACCTGGGGGAGAGTTGTAGTTTGTATTTGCCGGGGGGTAGAAATTTCCATAAGCACTCAGGTTATTTTGAGATGGAAATTTAATCACCTGTGGAAGGGAGATAAAGCCTTCTTCAATGAGGTTTGATCCTACCTGGCGTAATACTTTTAATGTACCCAACTCCAGATCGAGATTGACCAGCTCTGCCGGGCGATCGGTTGATCCACCTACAAATAAGATCTTTCCATCTTTTACACTAAGAGAAGAGAATTCGACATAAGGAGTTGGTATATTCGTCAGCACTCCATTGAATATTTCCAGGCTGGCGAGGTGATTCTTACCTGCCCTGGTATAAGTGCAGATCAAATGATCGGACCCAAAAAAGGCGTAAGTGGATAAACCAAAAACCCATTGGGGTAATCCAAATTCAGCTTGAAGATCACATAAAGAAATGATCCGTTCATCTTTGATCTGATAAGGATTCCACCAACCACTTCGATCCGAGATGAAAAACAATTCGCCTTCAGGTGACCATTCAGGTTGAAAAATCGATTCAGACGGTCCACCTGCAATACGGTGGGGATGAAAAATATCTCCATCAACACCGATGGACCCGACCCAGAGTTCACAGCCATCCCAGGGCATATTGGGATGGTTCCATGTCAACCAGCACATAAGGCTGCCATCCTGGCTTATTCTGGGATTTGAATAAAAATCGTTTCCTGAGACAAGGACTTCTACGCGTGAACTCCCATCCAGGTGGATGGCAACCAGTGAATTGATGACTTCCTGCTCACTTTCTGCATGTTGTTCACGGACGCAGATCAGGCGTTGATGGTGATCATCCAATGCGAAATCAGCGTAACGATCGTGGTTATTGGGAGTGAGTGCTTGCGGTTCTTTTCCTGGAACCTGGCAGTAGAGACGTTGATCCATAAAATTGCTGAAATATACTACCCCGTTGAAAACCTGGTAAGCTGCGCCGCCGTACTCATGCACCCTGTTACGGACGTTGAATTCAGGAGGTGTGATATCGGTAATATGTCCATCCGGAGATAGACGAACGATCACCTGGCGACCAGCCTGATTTGCACGAAATTCGAGCCAATAAATGGAATCCTGGTCACATATGATCTCTTCAATTCGAATGGCGTTGGCAGTAACCAGATCCGTTGTTATGGGGGATTTCCAGGAACCATAAGGGGCGATCGTTTTTTTTGTCATAATTGAGTTCCTATCAAACATCTGCTAATGGTCATTAAATTTTCCTTTTTTTGCCTGACATTCTCTCAAAGAACACAGGGACGGTGTGAATTAAATGGCACTTGCACCTGTATGCAAAAGCAGGTGAGAATCTTTCCTGTCAGGGGAGGAGACCCTTCATTTCCCTTCAAGTGATCCAGGGTGACAAGAATTACATGCGAAGCCATACTCAAGATGAGCAATTCATAAATATAATTAATCGTAAATCTCCGGGTTGACACAATTTGGTAATTTCTCGCCTTTAAGACCAGCAATCAGGTTTTCTGCTGCCATGATCGACATCCTGGCGCGGGAAGAATTGCTTGCGCTGGCAATGTGTGGGCAGATGATGAGGTTATCCAATTCAAGCAGTGGGCTATCCAGGGGGAGCGGTTCAGGTTCGGTCACGTCCAGGGCAGCAGCCTGGATGCGGCGGTGTTTTAGCGCGGCATATAGAGCAGCTGAATCGATCACACCTCCGCGGGCGGTATTTACCAGGATGGCATTTGGTTTCATCTTATTAAAGGAAGCAGCGTCGATCATATAGTGGGTTTGAGTTGTGAGTGGTGTATGGATGGATATAAAATCCGATTGGCGGAGCAAAGTATCCAGATCAACCTGGCGGGCATTTATACCGGCTACATCTTCATTCCGGTTGGGATCGTGGAATATTACCTGCATATTGAAGCCTGCGGCTCGTCGGGCAACTGCCTGACCGATGCGACCAAATCCGATGATCCCCAGAGTGGCACCACTAATATCTGAACCAAGCAGGAGTGATGGGCTCCAAGTTTTCCATTTTCCGGATCGCACGAACTGGTCAGCCGCGATGATGCGCCGGGCTGAGCTAAGCAGCAGGCAGAAAGTAAAATCAGCTGTGGCATCGGTCAGGATCCCGGGTGTATTACCGACCGGTATGCCAAGCTTGGCGGCTGCAGCAATATCAATATTGTCATAACCAACTGCATGATTGCTGATCACTCTGAGGTTCTTTCCGGCAGCCTGCATCAACTCGGCATCAATCCGGTCTGTTAAAAGTGTGAGTAAACCTTCCATGCCCAGTACGCGTTTCAGCAGGACTTCTCGGGTTGGAGGCAGGTCATCCAACCAGATCTCGGCATCGCAAAATTCCTGGATCATATGCAAACCCTGCTCGAGGATCATTCGTGTTACGAAAACTCTGGGTTTGGGCATTAGGGTCTCCAATCAATTAAATATACCACTTGTAACTGAAAATTAAATTGCATATTCCAACCAGTGATGCTATTATTTGAATAATGATAACCGAAGAAGCTTTTTCCACTTATACACTAAGACATCACCCGCATGGTGCGGGAATCCAAAGGATCCTGGCTGCAGCCATCCAGGGGGTTGAACCGGGCGCGGCGGTACGCAGGTGGGTGGCGCGCAGCGGTGATTTATTGCGCATAGGCAATATTGAGTACGACCTGACAAAAATTGATAGGATCCTTTTAATTGGTATTGGTAAAGCTGCGCCAGCCATGACTGAGGCAATGCATATGGTTCTGGGTGAAAGAGTCAGTGGCGGTGTGATCATCACGAAGACAATACCGGATGATCATTCCGTGAGATTACCAATTTTTGAAGCAGGGCATCCCATCCCGGATGAGCGCAGTCTTTTGGCGGGGGAGAAGATCTTCAAATTGTTGGAAGATCTTCAGGCAGATGACCTGGTGATCTGCCTGATCTCGGGTGGGGGATCAACCCTGGTAAGTGTTCCTCATATGGGGATTTCGTTAGGAGATTATCAGCAACTGACCAACCAACTTCTGGCATGTGGCGCACGGATAGATGAGATCAACACCTTGCGTCGGCAACTGGACCGGATCAAAGGCGGAGGTCTGGCGCAAGCTGCCAAACAAGCACAGGTGGTCAGCCTGATTCTGTCGGATGTGGTCGGAGATCCTTTGGAAGCGATCGCCTCCGGTCCTACTGTAGAAAACCCGACCAGCCTGAAAGATGCGCTGGCTATTTTAGATAAATATAAATTGCGTGACAAGGTTCCTGGCTCGGTCCTGGAGTTTCTGAAAAGCTGCCCAATTGAACAGACACCTTCGAAAACTGGTTTTGAGAAGGTTCACAACCTGATCGTCGGAAACAATTTACTGGCAGCCCAGGCTGCTCTGGACCAGGCGCGGAGAGAAGGCTTTAATTCCTATCTGTTGCGCACCGATTTGCAGGGTGAAGCCCGTCAGGCAGGTCATGAACTTTGCAACACATTGCGATGGGCGTGGCATAAGGGGGACCCGGTGGCACGCCCGACCTGCATCCTGGCTGGGGGAGAGACCACCGTCAGTCTGCAGGGGGAGGGGCGTGGTGGACGCAATCTTGAGTTGGCGCTATCGGCTGTGACTGACCTGGCGGATTTTCCGAATGTGTTGCTGGTAACCCTGGCAACAGATGGTGAGGATGGGGTCACGGATGGGGCGGGGGCAGTGGTTACAGGGGAATCCTTTACCCGGGCAGCAGCACTCGGGATGCAACCTGAGGTATTTCTTGCGAGGAATGATTCCTATACCTTCTTTTCTGCTTTGGATGATGTGTTTAAACCAGGACCGACCGGCACGAATGTTAATGACCTGACATTTCTATTCACTTTTTGAGGGAGAAGCAGGGGTTTAAACAATTGAACAGCCGGTATGGATGACCCAGACAAAATCTTCACCCATGGTCAACCTGAAAATTCCATTGTGTGAAATACAAAGAGTAGATTTATGGACGGAATGTCCTGATCCACCCTACTGAAAGGTTGGTTGGTTTTTTAGAGAAGAATCCCATGAAATAAAACCCCATCAATGGTGAAAAATGCTACAATATCAATAGCGTGGAAAGGTCGCCTGGCTTGGGAAAGGGAAAATCATGGATATCCAAAAATTACAAAAACAAATCAAGTGGCTGCCTGCCAGCTGGCTGGCCAGGATGGAAAAATACCTATTCCATTTGCCTGGAATAAAGGCAAAGATGGAAGCGGAATATGAAGATCTCATGGCTGGAATGGAAGAATCGGTTAAACCGTACCGGAGTGATTTTGCATCCCATAAGCATCTCCCCAAAACTGGCCTGGAGAAGTCAGAAATTCTAAATCAATTGGAAGCGTTGAAAACAAGGGAGGAATCCCGTTGGAAAGATGGATATGTGTCAGGCGCAGTTTATCATGGTAATGAATTGTTTTTAGAATTTCTGAACCAGGTATATGCCATTCATTCGCAAGCCAATCCGCTGCACACAGATGTCTGGCCGAGTTCAACCAAGTTTGAGGCTGAGATCGTTGCCATGACAGCGGATATGTTGGGGGCGGCAGAAACTGAGGACGAGATCTGCGGAACGGTCAATTCAGGAGGCACCGAAAGCATCTTACTTGCTATGAAAACATACCGTGACCAGGCACGGGAAGAAAAAGGCATACGCCAGCCTGAGATGATCGCCCCCAGCTCTGCTCATACCGCATTTGACAAAGCGGCTCAATATTTTGGGATCAAATTGATACGAACCCCAGTTGGTCTGGATTTCAGGGCGGATGTGAGTGCGGTGCGGCGAACCATTAACCACAATACGATCGCAATAATTGGTTCGGCACCCTGTTTTCCCCATGGTGTTATGGATCCTATTGAAGAACTATCTACAATTGCACTATCCCATGGGATCGGGTTCCATACGGATGCCTGTTTGGGAGGTTTCGTACTCCCCTGGGCAGAAAAACTTGGATACCCTATTCCATCCTTTGATTTCCGCTTACCGGGGGTGACCTCCATGTCTGCTGACACACATAAATATGGATTTGCCGCAAAGGGCACATCAGTGGTTCTGTATCGTGGTTTGGAACTGCGCAGGTTTCAATATTTCACTGCTGCAGACTGGCCGGGTGGTCTATATTTTTCACCTACATTGGCTGGCAGTCGTCCGGGCAGTCTGAGTGCAGTCTGCTGGGCAGCCATGTTAGCGATGGGGCAGGATGGTTATATGGAAGCCACAAAAAGCCTGCTGGAAACTGCTGCAATCATCAAGGCAGGAATAACAAACATTCCAGAACTCTACCTGTTAGGGGATTCGCTGTGGATACTTGCATTTGGTTCTAATTCACTCAATATTTACCAGGTGATGGACCAAATGATCCAATCCAAGTGGAGTTTAAATCCATTACAAAAACCGAGTGCAGTGCACATTGCCTTGACCCTACGACAAACACAAGCGGGCGTTGCAGAGAAATTCATCCACGACCTGCGCCAGGCGGTGAAGTATGTAAAGATGCACCCGCAAGAGGAAAGCGGCAGCGCTCCGGTTTATGGGATGGCCGCAACAATTCCATTACGAGGTTTGGTGCGTGAAATGCTCAGACGGTTTGCAGACCTGTTATATAAAGTGTAATCGTTAGGTAACGAATTTTTCATTTGCTTATATTAGCCCAAATCAAATTGAGATCATCAGGTCATAAATATGCCATCGTGAAAGGTTTATTTCTTCTTGAAATAATACCAAGCTGAGGGTCGCCCTTTTCCCTGTTCGTAATTAATCAGGTCAAAACTATTCCTGAAATCTGTGGTCATTTCTGATTTATTTATTCCTTTAACCATGGAGTCGGATGGTTGAAATGCATAGATCATGATCACGCCGTTCGGCTTTATCCACCTTTCCAATCCTTCGATATAGCACAAGCGACCTGTTTCGGAAAGATTATGGAAGCAACCCATGTCCAGACCCAGATCATACGGACCTGGCAGATCAAAAGTTGCCAATTTTGTCACATCCGCCACAAGAAGCGTTTTTTGATAATCTCTTAATTTTCTTTTAGCCTTATCAATCGCCAGAGGTGCATAATCCAATCCAGTGATCATCCAATTGTGCTGGGCAAGATAGAGCAGATTGGTCCCTGTACCGCAACCCAGATCGATTGCATTCCCAGGTGTTTTTCCTGAGATAAATCGAATCAATTCTGGCGCAGGAACACCTGTATCCCAACGAGGGTTTGATAAATATTTTATATTGAAAGCTATTCGTTGCAGGTATCTTTTCAATGTTAATTCATTTTATCCAATGAAGTGCGCAGTTTATTAATTTGCCTTATTCTTACCTAACTGATTTCATTCATCGCGATTTTAAGGTTGAATGCCTTTTTTCGATAAATATTCCTCACAAGTTTAACATATCTGCTAAAACAATTTCTTAATGTAAAACCAGCAGATAATGATTTCCAGAGGATCAATTATTTTACGAAACTGGAATAGAACTGACTATAATGTAGTTAAATTTTTTCCTGATCGTACGATTTAATTATATAGACTTAAAATTTTCAGATAACCTGAAGACTTCAGAATACAATGATCCTTAAAGGTCTCAAATTCTTGATCAGGAGAATTTATTTGGACCAGGTGAGTGGATGACAATAGAAATTATATATCCACTTTGGTTAGTTAATCCTTTAGAAAAAAGGAATTAATATGCATGACTAAATCTTCATTTCTGCAAGGATGGAAGCTGTTATTTTTCTCAGGAATCCTCATCAGCAGCATCATTGTCCTATCATTATTCGCTCCAATTAAAATTCGTTCAGATATGGATTTTTCGATGCTGTATGCAGTAGATCAAGGATTGCGTCATGGAATTGGATTCTATGATCACATAGGACAAACAGAGGTAATAGCTTCCCAATTGGGAGTAAAACCATCCGACTTAAACTTGCCTCATTTTATTTACCCTCCATACTTATCTTTGGCGACATTTTACCTAGCTTGGTTTTCTCCTGACCAAGCAGCACGAATGTGGTTTTTTCTATCGGTTGGAATGATATTCATTTCTAATCACTTTTTACTGCGGGGACAATCTATTCTTAAAAAATCATTAGGGCTCATCCTATCGTTTCTGGCATTGCCGGCTCTTGGTGGACTTTTAGTAGGGCAATTTGTTGCCCCTGTATTGCTCGGTTTGGCAATTATCGTGGAGGGTTCCAAACGCGAATCATCCTGGATCGTTGCATCAGGATTGATCCTCCTGACAATTAAACCCCAACTCGGGTTGATACCATTTTTAGCGGTATCACTTTGGTTATTGGTACGTAAACAGTCGTGGTCCAAACGTTCCATAGTAATAAGTATCCTTGGTATTATTCTGCTTTTAGTGATTTCCTGGTTGGTGGATCCTGCTTGGCTGGGAGATTATTACCGATCCATAATGGAATTTCGAAATTTGCCTACCTACAGGGTGTGTGAGATCTGCTCTGGGCTTTCGGTGCATCTGTCAAGATTCTTAACTGGGAAACCCAACACATCCCTGGCTTTAATCCTGGGTGCAGGAATGACAATCGGATTAGGTGCTTTATTCATTTTCCGTAGATGGTGGAAATTAAACCTTCCAATCATTTTGGTCATGGCGGTTATCTCCACCATGTTAGTTAATCCTTACCTTAACAATTATGATTACCTGCTTCTTTTCATACCTATGGCATTTATTCTTACTGGTCCTTCCACTAGGTTAGAATACTTGCTACTAATTGTTTCCTTTCTAATTCCTTGGTTAAGTTTTACTTCTGGAGCAAGAATCCACGTCGCATTTGCACTTTCTTCTATCTCATGCTTATTTCTCATTTGGTTAATTGCACTAAACCCAAAAATAACGTGATCCTATTTCCAAGTGCACTTATTAAAAATCCCTGGTGAGAGTTTCAATCTGGAAGGCTAGAAGCGGAGATAGCTGAATAGAAATAGGAGAAGTTCCAATGGGATGGGTGGCATAAAAATTAATGGAATCAAAGGAAAGGAATGTAAAATATGATTGCCAAGAACCACTTTTTCTGTTGCTAAAATTATTATTGCCTGATATTTTTAACAACGTGGTATTCTTATATTATCTTTCGGTTTCCATTACCGATGTGCCATCATCCCAATGATAGAATTGTATAAGAAAGATTCAAGTTCAAGAATATCTAAAATCTTCTATTCTGATTATCGTAATCCATCAATAAAATCTTAAAAAAAATTCTCGTGCATATTGCACGATTTGAAATTACGGCTGGATCTTCCGGAGGGATGGACGGAGGGGGTCCGAAAGATAAGCCAGCATCGAAAAAAAATTCATGGTTTTCCTAAATATATGATTTCTCAGGTTGACTAATCGGAAATTCGCATCTAAACTAAAGGCATGCTTGCGCGAATCTTTTCCTGTGCTGTTATTGGCTTGGATGGTGTCATTGTTGAAGTTGAGGTGGACACTGGTCAGGGTTTACCCGGTATGACCATTGTCGGTCTGCCGGATGCTGCCATCCAGGAAAGCCGTGAACGTGTCCAGGCTGCTGTCAAGAATACCGGAATTCCTTATCCCCGCAAGCGCATAATCGTCAACCTGGCTCCGGCAGCTGTGCGCAAGGAAGGTCCGGCATACGATCTGCCGATCGCAGTGGGGGTTCTGGTTTATGCGGATTATCTGCCTCAAGCGAGTGTGGAGGATGCCTTGATCGTTGGGGAACTGTCGCTGGATGGGACCGTGCGCCATACACGTGGTGTGCTTCCAATGGCAGCCACTGCCAAGGATAATGGTTTTAAGCGTGTAATTGTGCCTGAGGTGGACGCCCGTGAGGCAGCCCTGATCCCGGACCTGGAGGTGATCCCGGTCGCCTCGCTGGCTGACCTGTACAACCATCTGACTGGACGAAAGGTTATCGCCAATTATGTGCCGGTAGAATCCCAGGAACCAGCACTTATGACTCAGACAGATTTCAGCGAGATCAAAGGTCAGGAACACGTCAAGCGCGCCATGGAAGTTGCGGCTGCTGGAGGACACAATATGCTCCTTAATGGCTCGCCAGGTGCGGGAAAAACCCTGCTGGCACGTGCCCTGCCAGGAATACTGCCGGAAATGAGCATAGAAGAAGCACTGGATGTAACCCGCATTTATTCAGTAGCGGACCAGCTCCCACCTGAGACGCCACTCCTCCGTCAGCGCCCGTTCCGGGCACCCCATCATACCATCAGCCATGCCGGACTGGTTGGCGGTGGAAATTGGCCACACCCTGGGGAGATCTCCTTGGCTCATAGGGGCGTATTATTCCTGGACGAATTCCCGGAATTTGGAACACGCGTGCTGGAGGTGTTGCGGCAGCCGATAGAAGATAAGTTTGTCACCATCAGCCGGGCGCAAGGATCCTTGACTTTCCCGGCAAATTTCCAGCTTGTGGCTGCCATGAATCCCTGCCCGTGTGGATATTTTGGTGATGCCATCAAGCCCTGTACTTGCTCGGGGATGGTTGTGACGAAATATCAGAAACGTATATCAGGACCCATGCTGGATCGGATCGATATTCACATCGATGTGCCGCGCGTGGATTATGAGAAGCTGAGTGAAGAGCGTTTGGGGGAGACATCTGCTACCATCAGAGGACGTGTAGAATTGGCTCGCCAAATTCAACGCCTAAGGTTTGAAGGAAAGAAAAATGTATCAGCCAACGCAGATATGCATATTGCCGAAGTACGCCAATTTTGCGTTCTGGATGAAGTCGGGCAATCCTTGATGCGCACCGCCATGAATCAATTGCAGCTCTCTGCGCGTGGTTACCATCGCGTCTTGAAATTGGGTCGCACAATTGCAGATCTTGCAGGCAGTGAGGTGATCCAGCCTGTACATCTGGCAGAAGCGCTACAGTATCGCTCCAGGTTGATGCTTGTGTAATTTTTTGTAGTAATAAAAGAAATTTTGCCAATCCTAATGTAATCTATTTATCCATAGTTTGAAGAAAAGCTGATAATGTGTATAGGAAAATTATTCACCTACTTAAGTTTAGAACTTACAATCTCCGGATAAAGAAAATTGTGAAAAACAAGAAAATCTTCAACGAAGATATCCATCACAATTCACCTCTCTCAAGTGGGTTGGTTGTACCTATTGGAGATAGATGTGTGCAATGTGGTATCTGCTCTTTCCACTGTCCAATTGGTATCGATGTACGTGCACATGTTTGGGAAAATAAATCCATTCAGGACAGCCATTGCCTGACATGCGGTGAATGTGTGGCGCGTTGCCCACGTGATGTCTTACATTTTGAGCGAATAAAATTGCTTATTGAGGATCAGAAGTGATGCGTTACATGATCATTGGTGCAGGTGTCGCTGGCTTGGCAGCAGCAGAAGCCATCCGAACCCGGGACGAAAAAGGGGAAATCCTTATGGTTAGTAATGATCCACAGGGTTTTTATTCACGCCCCGGTCTGGCTTACTATCTAAACGGAGAAATAGATGACAAAGGGTTATTTCCTGCACTTCAAAGAGGCTGGCTGAGTAAGAATGTTCATTTTGTAAATGGACATGTTTCCATGATCTTGCCTGAATCTCACGAAATTGGATTAGAGTCAACAGGCAAATTGCCTTATGATCGTTTGTTGCTTGCGACAGGATCAGTGGCAGCACCAATGAAGATCCCTGGCAACAACCTGGGATCGGTTGTCAAGCTGGATGATTTCAGTGACGCCAGACGGATTCGCTCGTTGAGCCGCAAAGCCAAATCTGCAGTTGTAATTGGAGGTGGTATCACAGCCCTGGAACTCGTGGAAGGGCTCGCAGCTCAGCATGTAAAAGTCCATTATTTTCTGCGGGGGGATCGTTATTGGAGCAATGTCCTGGATGAAGATGAATCGCATATCATAGAAAAAAAATTGCAAGAGCATGGAGTACATATCCACTATCAAACTGAAACCAAGGAGATTCTGGGGAAACGAGGGAGAGTGCATGCCGTTCTAACGAATAAAATGGAAACAATAAAATGCCAGATGGTTGGTTATGCAGTCGGCATCAAACCGCGCCTGGAGTTAGCTCAAATTGCGGGTCTGGCAATTGATCGGGGAATATTGGTTAACGAATATATGGAGACGAATCAACCGGATGTGTACGCGGCTGGCGATGTTGCCCAGGTGTATGATCCCCTATCCGGACGCTCGTTGCTGGACAGCCTGTGGAACCCGGCGCGAAAACAGGGATACACCGCAGGTTTGAATATGACTGGAGAAAAAGAAGAATATACCAAAGAAATAGCTTTCAATGTTACCCGCCTGGCGGGTATCACTACGACGATCATTGGTAATATAGGTGATGGTATCTCGGAAGATAAGGATTTGGTGAATATAGCTCGAGGGGATAGCGAAACCTTCCGACAATTGCCCAATGGGATTGCAATGAAATCAGGGTCTGATGTGAACCATGTTCGCCTGCTCGTCGGAGACTCCACTTTGGTCGGGGCATTGGTAATGGGAGATCAAACTCTTTCCCGACCTATAAAAGAATTGATCCTAGGGCAGGTGAATATCCGTAAAGTGCATGATCAATTCTTTGAAAAAGAAATCCCACTGGCAGACGTGATAATGGATCAATGGTTGGAATGGAGGCAAAAAAGTGGGTAAAAATAAAGAACTTTGGTTGGCAATGGTGTGCATGCTGCTGATCGGTGGGCTGTATGGTCTGGTAACAATATGGTATCGGGAAGTACCAGCAGCCAGTGGATTATTTGGGCATCTGATAGGTGTTTTGGGATTTATCCTGATGTTGATGACCGAGTTGTTATATTCACTACGGAAGCGCAGCCGCACTGCGCGGTGGGGTAAGATGTCTGACTGGCTGGCATTTCACATCTTCACTGGGTTAGTAGGACCGTTCATGGTGCTGCTGCACAGCTCGTGGAAATTTCAAGGTCTGGCAGGTATTGTTATGCTGATGACGGTGATAATTGTCGTGAGTGGATTTATTGGTCGCTATATCTACACAGCGGTACCTCGTACAGTGGATGGGGTGGAGGTTCAAGCAGCATCATTGGAACAGGGCATGGCAGAAATGGATGCGGAAGTGAAGCGGATGGAATTAATCAGAGAATCCGGATCGGTGAGGGAGAAGGAGATCCGCCAGAGAGTGGAAGAATTGAAACGAGAGCGTGAGAAACTGCAACGGCAGGTTGGATCCTTGGCTAGGACACGGCGCAGGCTGGCGATCTGGCATACGGTGCACATACCATTGGGAATGGCATTGTTTACAGCAGCATTCATCCATATTGGAGCAGCTCTTTACTACGCCACACTTTTGCATTAGTATCCGGAAATACCGGTTGGAAAAAACATGAAAAAAAGAATCGGGTGTTTGACAAGTAGTGGATTGATCTCAGCGCTGTTAACGCTGGTGGTCATGACCGGGTTTGTTATGGCTCAAGGATATGAGCTTTTCAGTCCCGGGGCATTAAACAGCCAGGCAGGAGTCCCATTGGGTGGAGTTGGCTCGCATGCAGAGATCGGTGGGGATTGTTCGTTATGTCATACTGCACCCTGGGATAAAACCAATATGGCAGATCAATGTGTTAAATGTCATGTAAACGTTGCCAATCAGCGAGATGATCTAAATTCATTGCATGGGACCATCTTAAGGAATAATCCGAAATTTGGATGCCGGTCCTGTCATCCGGAGCACAAGGGACCTTTGGCACAATTAACGGTTATTAAAAGTTTCAATTTTCCTCATGATAACTTTGGCTATTCATTAAATGAACACAAACTCAATTGGGATGGGGAATCACTCCCTTGCCAGAATTGCCACCAATCCGATTATTCTCATTTTGATATGGGAACTTGCATAACTTGTCATGGACAAAAGGATATGGAATATATTCAAAAGCATATTCTGGACTTTGGATCTGACTGCCTGGCATGCCACGATGGATTGGAAACCTATGGAAGAACTTTTAACCATGACGACTTAAATTTCAAATTAACAGGAGAACATGCTGATACACTTTGCATTGAGTGCCATATCAATGCCCACACCAAATTGGATTTACAGACGACTCCACAGGATTGTTCTGCATGTCACCTTACTGACGATGAGCACAAAGGCAGGTTTGGGATCATCTGTTCAGATTGCCACACATCTGCAGGGTGGGAACCTGCGAAATTTGATCACAACCTGGCATATTTTAAGCTCGAAGGTGAACATATAACTGTGGATTGCGAAGAATGTCATGCGGATGATGAATTCATGGGAACACCACAGGATTGTGTTGCATGCCACACAGAAGATGATGAGCATAATGGAGTATTGGGTACAGATTGTGGCATTTGTCATTCAGCCAACGGTTGGGAACCTTCAACATTTGATCACGCTCAGTCAACATATCCGTTGACCGGGTTGCATTTTCCGGTAGCTTGTGAAAAGTGCCATATCAATAAAATATTTATCGGCACTCCGACAGAGTGTAATGCCTGCCATGCTAAAAATGACAAACATAATGGCTTATTTGGACCAAATTGCTTTGCCTGTCATAATACTGGAGGTTGGCTTCCATCTACATTTAATCACGCCCTGAATCTTTTCCCTTTGACTGGGGCGCATGTAAGTCTGGCATGTACGAGCTGCCATTCCAATTTTAATTATCAATCTGCATCTCCTTTGTGTGTGAGCTGTCATGGAGACCCTGTTTTTCATACAGGTGTATTTGGAACGGATTGCGCCAAGTGTCACTCCACAAGTAACTGGAGTGCAATTTATAATGGATCTCACCCAAATATTGATGAGGAAAACGGTATTAACCATGAAGGTGCAAGTTGTAAGGATTGCCATACCCAAAACTTAAGTTCTGCAACTTGTTTAAAGTGTCATGATAGTAACAACCCGGAAGACTAAATAGGACATAAAGAAACCATCCATGCGGATTTTATGCATGGATGGTTTCTCTTTTAAGTTGGTATTCTTGCTATGATCCATCAACCTAGATGGAAGTACCAGGTTGGTTATCTTCGATCTTCAAAACCGCAGGGATGAAAAATGCAACCAGGGCTGCCAGAATGCAGGCAGTGCCTCCTATTAGATACCAGGTACGGACACCCAGGGTATCTGCCACTGGTCCGGCTACCAACAGGCTCAGTGGGGACATAGCAGTTGCCCCTGCGCCGATCAGGGAAAGAACACGTCCCTGCATACCTGGCTCTACGGTTGATTGCAGGATAGCATGTAAAGGACCATTTGCAAAAACCTGCATAAATCCCAACAGAAAAACACCAGAAAGAGCGATATAGAAAAGGTGGGACGGAAAACTGCCAAAGATCAAAATCCCTGCGCCAATTCCAACGATTCCCAGTAAGGTGGTTATAATTCGTCTCTTAAAACCACCCCATGCGCTTAATAACAACCCTCCGACGATCACACCGATTCCAAAAATTGAATCCAATAACCCCAATTGCACTGCCCCACCCATGTATTCCTTGGTAACCATCAGAGGGATCAATGAACTGGCAGGAGTGAGTAGAAAATTGATCAACATGGCGAGAATAGCAACTGCCATCAATCCGGGCCAACCTACCATATAATTCCAACCCTCGCGTAGATCATGACTAAAAGTTGTGTTTTTAGCCTCCCCATTGGTCTGAGCATTCCGGTGGGCAGGTTGGGGCACGGTTACAATTACCAGGAGGAAAATGGCGATCAATGCTGTGATGACATCCACAAGAAGGACTGTTTGTGTTGAAAAAATGCTGATAAGCAAGGCACCCAATGGGGGGGCAATAATGTTTATGACACCCATTAAGGTTTGATTTAATCCGGCAATACGTGCCAGGTGTTGTTTGGGTACCATGAGGGACGTGGATGCTTCCATGGCTGGATAATGAAAAGAACCGCCTGCTGAACGGATAAGAAGAACAACATAGATAGCCCAGATACTTTGCTTTCCTATAAAAAATAAATAAATAAGAACCAGGGTTGCTACGGCAATCAAACCATCAGCTACGATCATGACAGTTTTTCGATTCCATCGATCGATCAAGGTTCCAGCAAAAGGTCCGAGGAATATTTGAGGTAGCATGGCAATTAAAGTTGCGGTAGCCAGCACAGTCGCAGATCCGGTCTCTTTGGTCAGCCACCAAACCAGGGCGAATTGGACTAGAGAGCTTCCAACGAGTGAGAATGCCTGCCCCACCCACATGGTGAAAAAATTGGTTGCCCATCGTTCGGTTACTGTATTGTCTATTGAAGGCTCATTCATGATCCTCTCCATAAAGCTTTAATAAGATAATTATATATTGATATTGAATTATTGAAAAGAGTTATGTGCAATATTAAGAAATATATGGGTAATAAATTAATATTGTTTATAATCAAATATTATCTTGTGAAGTTACCAAACTACCAGTCACTATCGCCAGGATGAAAGTAAAGTTCTTTGGAGCGCACTTTGAAGGGGTGAATTCTTATTCCATCCATACAACCTTAAATAGATCTAACGAGAGAGAGTTAGACAGCATAAATTCTTACCATTTTAGAGGGCTATTGGAGAAGTCCCGACTCGAAGGGGGAAAAGGGAGGTTGTGATGGCGGTTCTTGGGAGAGGTAACATCCAAACCAAGTTACGATTATTCGTCCCTTGGTTTTTTAATGTTGTTTAAGAGAAACACCTGCTTGACCAGCGAAGTGTATATCAACCAAATTGGCAATCACTTAGAGAATTATCAAAGGATATGAAACACTATTTGGGAACAAATATTTTTGGAATGGCACAAATTTTCAAGGTAATGTATAATAATTGTGATAAGTTGTTATTAAATTAAAAATATAAATAAGGAAGGAAAAAATGACCGAGAAGAAAAGCATTTTTGATAAAGTCGTTGACGGGCTAACCAATCGGGATGAGAAAGAAGAATTGGAAAAAGCAAAAATGGCTGCTGAAGCAGCTTCGAAGGAAGCCGCAGCCTTGCGAGCCAAAATGGCTGCCGATAAGGCAGCTGCTGATAAAGCTGCGGTTACAAAAGTTGCTACTGATAAAGCTGCTGCTGAAAAAGCTGTTGCAAAGGTTACAGCTGATAAAGAAGCAGCTGCAAGAGCTGCCGCTGCAGCGAAATTATTAAAGGAAAGAACTGCAGCTGCGCTTGCTGCTCAACCCAAGAAGGGGATCGTCACCACTCGAAGTTTGCGGGTCCGCAAAGACCACAACACCAGTGCAGCAGTTGTGGAAGGTCTGGATGAAGGCGCTGAAGTCCAAATTCTGGATACCTGGACAGACGGAAAGAACACCTGGGCAAAAATTGGATCTGAAAAATGGGCTGCCATGGTCTATGATGGCCAAACCCTGATGAAATACGCTTAATAAATCGTAAAAAAGGTTTTCTTGGATAGCAAAAGAGGCTGCTTATAAAGACAGCCTCTTTTAAACTTAAAGATGTGGAATTAATTTGTCCACTCTGATCACTTCTAGAAAAATGGATCAGGGGTCATTTACCCAGGCGTTGTTTAAAGGCAGAAGTGAGCGCTGGCAGGATCTGGAACAGATCACCCACCACTCCATAACGGGCAACTTTAAAAATAGGCGCATCTGCATCCTTGTTGACCGCCACAATGACCTTGCTGGTGCGCATGCCTGCCAGGTGCTGGATGGCTCCAGAAATGCCATTGGCAATGTACAGATCAGGAGCGACGACTTTACCGGTCTGACCAACTTGATGTGAGTAAGGGACATAACCAGCATCCACAGCGGCGCGACTTGCACCAACGGCTGCACCAAGTACGGCAGCCAAGTCTTTAACCAGGGCAAAACCTTGCTGAGCGCGCCAGACCTCGGTTTGTTTTTCGTCCAAACCTCCTGGTGGAGTCAAAGCCGGGTTATTGGAAACACCACGTCCACCGGAGACGATCACACCTGCATCGATCAAGCTGACACCACCTTCCGCAGTGGAATACCCTTCAACTTTGGATTTTAGGTCAGACTCACTTATGGCGGGGGTGGCTTTGGTTAATTTACCTGTGTGTCCAGCTTGGATGGCAGGTTTCGGGAAAGCTCTGCCTCGCAAGGTAACAATTTGCGGTCTGGTTGAGCAGGTTTCCTTGCTGAGTAATTTTCCAGCGTAGATAGGTCGGGTTACAATAATAGCATCTCCTTGAACTTCCAAGGAAGTTGCGTCCACCATGACACCGGTTTTTAGATCGATGGCAGTCATGGCAGCAATTTCTCGGCCTCGTGTCGTTGTCGGAAGGATGATGACATCTGGTGATGCCCCGGCTGCCAGTTTAGATAGGCTCGCAGCGAAAGCTTCGGCTCGATAGTCAGCCAGGGTGGCATCATCAGCCAGCAAGACTTCATCAGCGCCATTCTCAAAAGCTTCATTTGCCAAAGCTTCCACATTCTGACCAAAGACCACGGCAGTGACAGATCCGAGGTTTTTTCCAGCTCCGAGAGCTTCCCAGGAAGCAGGAAGGGCTTGCCCTTTGAAATGGTCAATATATACCCAGATATTCATAGTACCTTCTCCGCTAGTATTTTTTCAGCCAAAGTTGCTGCTATCTCTTCAGGGTTGCTTCCGCTGATGATCTCACAGACAATATCCCGGCTGGGAGGATTCATTATATCTGGCCAGGAGATCACCGATGATGGAGCGTTGATTCCTAAGTCTGCCAGTGACCATACAGGAACTTCTGCCCTGGCGGCTTTGCGAATTCCCATAAATGATGGGTAACGAGGCTCTCCAAAATCTTTGACAAGACTGACCACGGCAGGCATTTTTGCAGATACCACCTGGCGACCTTCTTCAATGCTTCGGTCAACTTTGATCGTGGTGCCTTCAACGTTAATTACAGCTGCCAGGGTAAGAGCCGGCCAATCGAGCAAGCGTGCAGTTTGAGCGGGGGTCAATCCCGAATCGTTGTCAATTGCCTGTCGACCAAAGAATGCCACGTCCACTGAACCAATTTTCTGAATGGCACTAGCCAGGACCTGTGCGATGGATTGGGTATCCAGATTGCTCAACGCAGGGTCTGTGATCAGAATGGCATCATCTGCACCCATTGCCAGGGCGTGTTTGATGGCTTCCTTTTCGTTCTCACCACCAACACTGATGACTGTTACGGTGCCGCCGTGCTTCTCCTTCAATTGAAGGGCTGCTTCGACTGCAAATTCATCCCAGGGGTTAATGACCAGTGGTGCATCCCCCCAGAAGACGCGCCCGTTCTCAACCACGACCTTGGCCGCGGAGTCGGGCACTTGTTTGATACATGTTACGATCTTCAAGGTTGCCTCCTTATTGGATTAAGTTACTCAAATACTTGTTGGTCTAACAAACCGAATCGTGTGCAAACAGATCGAACGTTCAATTATCTATCCAGATGCTTAAGGTTCAAAAAAATTTTTTTTTAGTCTTACCCAATAGGATATCCATCGGGATAGTGTCGAATAATAGTAATTAATTTTGCCAGTAATCCGCATCATACGCCGGCATTTCGCAACGTAATGATTTTTCGTGTCGATTACCCAGAGCATAACCAGCCTGGATAAGGATTTGGATCTCGGAGCTTCCTTCGTAAATGATCGCTCCGCGGGCATTACGCAAGTAGCGCTCCACGTCATATTCATCACTATAGCCATAAGCTCCATGAATCTGGATCGCGTCATCCGCAGCCCGGAATGATGCTTCTGTGGCAAATTTTTTGGCATAGGAAGTTTCAAGTGTATTGCGAATTCCCTGGTTTTTTAACCAGCCAGCCCGTAGATATAACAAGCGTGAGATCTCATAATCCTGTGCCATGCGGGCGATCTTTTCCTGGATGAGCTGATGCTCGGAAATGGGTTTACCAAAACTGGATCGCTCCCTGGCATATCGGACACTGGCATCTCTGGCAGCTCGCACAATGCCTGCTGCTCCAGATGCGACAGTATAGCGTCCGTGGTCAAAAGCGCTCATGGTGATCTTAAATCCCTCACCTTCTTCTCCGATCCTATTTTCAACCGGAATACGAACATCCTGGAAGTTAATCCAACCGGTGGAGCCAGCACGGACTCCCAGTTTGCCGTGGATATCACCACGCGTAATGCCCGGTGTGTCCAAGTCAATGATTAACGTGGATAGTCGATTGGATGGTCGAGGTGCATCAGGATTGGTTCGAACTGTGAGCAAGGCATAATTTGCTTTGCTGGCTAACGAGATCCACATCTTCTCACCATTCAAGATATAGAAATCCCCATCCCTTTTGGCAGAGGTACTTATACTGGAAACATCTGAACCCATACCCGGTTCGGTGAAAACACCACAACCTAACTTTTGACCAGAGGCTAGTGGTTTCAGATATTTTTGTTTTTGATCTTCGTTGCCCCATTGCAATAGTGTCAAGGAACATAAACCAACATGTACTGACATAGCCACGCGCAGACTGGTATCGGCAGCCTCCAACTCTTCACATGCTAATCCCAGGGAGATGAAATCCATACCCTGCCCGCCATAGCGCACTGGGATGCAAATACCTAGAATCCCCAACTCACCTAATCGCTGCAATGCGAATGGGATCGGTTCCTGTTTGCGGTCATATTCCTTGATAATGGGCAGAATTTCCTTTTGTGTAAAATTCTGCACCATCTGTTCGATCATGAGTTGTTCTTCAGATAAGGAAAAATCCATTCGCTAACTCCAAAGACGGATTATGTTGAATTTTTTTTGAATTATATCTTATATCAATAAATAAATAAATAAACAACCGACCGGTCGGTAGTGTTAATTGAGCATCTATTATCACCAAATTAAAACCAGTAAAATAAATTTCAACAAATACTCCTTGATGTTAGAACTATTATACATTTCTCAATTGCAAGGTCTTCATATGAAAAATAAATACTATCCAAGATTTCATAAAATTTCTATTTGTATTAAGCTGATTGATATTCTTGGTGAAGGTTTCTACTTTTTAGGAACTCAATAAGGACTACTTTTTAGGGTTATACATACCTCCGAGTTATACTGTATAATATTTGTGTCGGATGATATTAAATTATTAATTAAAATAAGGAGATTATTATGCGTCGTGGACGGATTTTCATTTACTTGGCGCTGATTCTACTGGTAGGCTTAGCGGCAGCGTATTTTTATCTCAGAAAATCTGGGGGTCTTGAAGGGTTAGGGACAACCCCAACGCAATCCTTCCCACAAGTTAGCATTGTTATAGCCGGGAAAAATATTCCTCGAGGAAAACTCATCAATGAAGGTGATCTTAGCACATTGAATATTCCTGAAAATCAGCTTGTGGCAGGAGAATTTACTGACATAAAAATGGTTATTGGTCTATATGCAAAATACCCCCTCGACCAAGGTATGATAATTACACAACCGGTTCTAGTCTCATCTGCTGACAATTTATCAAATTTCGGTTCAACTTGGTCAACGTTAATACCTCCGGGAATGACCGCGGTAACAATACCAATTTCCCGACTATCTGCAGTTGGTTTTGGGATTCGAGATGGAGATCACATCAACCTGATTGCCTCCATGTTATTGGTTGATGTTGATGCGAATTATCAATCCATAACGCCTAATATAACAGCAGGTTTATTAGCTCCCAATAGTAGTTCTTTCTTTAGTGAATTACTTCTGCCTAATAATTTCGCAACGCTGGAAGATCTGAACGGTTATAATTTAACCGCTCAATCTGTTTCAGGTCTTTCCATCTCTCCGCAAGGCCGGGTTGAATTGGATCCAAATTTCCAAGAACCCTTTTATATTGTTCCCTCCGAAAGACAACGACCTCGACTTGTAACCCAAATGGTCCTTCAAAACGTCCTTGTGCTACATGTTGGAACATTCCTTTTACCGGGTGAAACTGAGGTTGAAACCGCAATTGATGAAGCAGCAGTGCCTGCACAAGATGGCACAACAGCTCCCGTTATTCAGAAACCAGACATCATAACCTTGGTCGTGACACCACAAGAAGCAGTAACTTTGACTTATTTACTAAACAGTGGTGTCCAAATGACAATGACCCTGCGTGGTCCAAGTGAGGATGTTTCCCGAGTTGAGACTGAGGCTGCAACGCTTCAGTATTTACTTGGACAATATCAAATTCCTTTTCCATCAGACCTGCCATATGCCATGGAGCCACGCTTGGATGAGATTGTTCCACCTTTATTGCCAAACGATATAATCCCAACTCCTGCACCAGCTCAATAGCATGGTAGATTGCGGCAGCTTGATAATTTCTGGCATTTGGGAATTATCAAGCTACTGCAACAGGGATCTGAGGATATCATTTTGCTTGTTATTTAATTCTATTATGGAGTTTGTATATGGCTGAGGCCGATAAAATTCGAGTTCTGGTTGTTGATGATAATTCTGAAACACGCGAGAATATTCGAAAAATACTGCAATTTGAAACAGATATTGAAGTTGTAGGTGCAGCAAAATCCGGCAAAGAAGCAATTGAATTTGTTGCTGAAACCAGACCTGATGTTGTATTAATGGATATTAATATGCAGGACATGGATGGTATTACAGCTACAGAAATCATCAGAAAACAAACCCCATACGTTCAAGTCGTTATTCTCTCTGTGCAAAATGATCAGAATTATATGCGGCGGGCCATGTTGGTCGGGGCGAGAGATTTTTTAACAAAACCTCCAATGGCAGATGAATTAACATCAACCATCCGTAGAGCTGGTCGGCTGGCACATGATGAAAAAGCGAAAGTTGCTCAGGTAATTTCTACGCAAGTGACCAATTCTGGTCATACCTCGTCAAACAATGATCGTATTCAAGGGAAAGTTATCATGGTTTTCAGCCCAAAAGGTGGCGTTGGGTGTACGACAGTGGCAGTAAACCTTGCTTTGGCATTACATAATGAAGAAACACAATCTGCTCTAGTTGATGCCAATTTACAATTTGGGGACGTGGCAATATTTTTGAATGAGCAGGGAAGGAATTCGATCCTTGATTTAACTCCCAGGGTTGATGAGTTGGATCAAGAGATCGTTAGCAATGTAATGATTAAAAATGCAACAACTGGATTACATATTCTCTCCGCCCCTGCTAAACCAGAGTTTGCCGAGAAAATTAACTCTGAGCAGATAAGCAAATTGCTGGTATTTCTTAAGAGTATGTTTGCATATATCATCGTTGATACTTCCTCTTATGTGAACGATATAACCCTTGCTGTGTTGGATGTGAGTGATGTTATTGTATTGTTGTCAACACAGGATATTCCTTCGATAAAGAATAACAGGCTATTTCTTGATTTGATGTCAACATTGGAAATTCCGAAAGAAAAAGTAGTTTTTTCTATAAATAAATTTGATAAGCGAATATCAATATCGCCGGAAAAAATTGGAGAAAATCTAAAACTTCAGATCGCGGCAGTAATTCCTTTGGATGAACGTGTCGTGATTCCATCTGTAAACCGGGGAGTTCCATTTATTATTGACAACAAGAATCAACCAGCAGCAAAAGGAATTATTTCATTAGCTGAGGTAGTGCGCTCAAAGTTTACGAAACAGCAGAATTAAAACACCAGGTAGAAGATACAGGAGAGACTCCATGTCTTTACTTAAGCGAATAGAACAAGGTCAGGGGAAGCTACCAGAAGAATCGACCAATGACAAATCCCCAGCAATGGATACTTCACGGTTGGCGTCATTGAAAGAAAGAAGAGATAGTAACCCAGGCACCAAACCACTTGCAGGCACATATTTTGACTTAAAAACCCGTGTTCAAAATAAATTGTTGGCTGAGCTTGACCCTTCCATGGATATTTCCAAGACAGAAGACGTCAGACATAATATTCAAGAATTATTTGAACAAATCCTTAACGAGGAAAATATCGTCCTTTCACGACCTGAACGGGCGCGCCTTTTCGAACAAATAGTAGCAGAAATATTAGGGTTGGGGCCGATACAAATCCTTCTTGAAGATGCATCTGTCACAGAAATCATGGTTAATGGCGCTAAGAATATTTATGTTGAGCGAAAAGGGAAGATCCATCGAGTCCCGGTAACATTTGAAAATAATGAACATGTTATGCGGATCATTGACAGAATAGTCGCACCATTAGGTCGTCGAATTGACGAATCTAGCCCTTATGTTGATGCTCGTTTACCAGATGGCTCACGTGTAAATGCCGTAATTCCACCAATTTCCTTGGTGGGACCGACAATTACAATTCGTAAATTTGCCAGAAATCCAATCACGGTTGAGCAATTGATCCAATATGAGACTGTCACTCCGGAGGCAATGCAATTCCTGAAAGTTTGTGTTGAGGCCAGATTGAATATTTTAATATCTGGAGGGACAGGCTCTGGAAAAACAACCCTATTAAATGTTCTTTCAGGATTTATTCCTTCTGATGAGCGTATATTAACCATTGAAAATGCAGCAGAATTACAATTGCGACAAGAACATGTGATCACTCTTGAATCCCGCCCTCCAAACATTGAAGGCCGTGGTGAGATCACAATACGCCAATTGGTTATAAATGCCTTACGTATGAGACCTGACCGTATTATCGTTGGGGAAATCCGGGATGAGGCTGCCCTGGATATGCTCCAGGCGATGAATACTGGTCACGAAGGTTCCATGACTACTTTGCACTCGAATTCTCCAAGAGATTCTTTGGCGCGTCTTGAGACCATGGTACTTATGGCAGGAATGGATTTACCTTCAAGGTCTATTCGGGAACAAGTTACTTCAGCTATTGATCTAATCATTCATGAAGAGAGAATGCGTGATGGGACTCGAAAAATTGTAAATATCACGGAAATAAGTGGAATGGAAGGGGACGTTATTACTACAACGAATATATTTGTGTTTGAACAAACAGGCATGGATAATGGGAAGATAATAGGTAGAATTTCCCCGACAGGTTTAAAACCAAAATTCATGGATAAAATTGAGGCTTCAAATTTGCACTTGCCACCATCCATATTCGGTGTTGATGAGAGAAGACGATATTAATTGAAGAAATATAGAAAAAACAAAATTAAAATATAGGTGATTGGATGACTACTACATTCTTTCTGATTGGTGGTGGGTTAATATTGATTTTATTGGTAGTGGGTGTAATTGTAACCGCTACCAGCGAAAGGGCACTTGTTGAGGAAAGATTGGGGAAATACCTCGAAGAGGATAAATCAGTTAAAAAAGGTAGAGGATCAGGTCCTACAGTACTGACTGAGTGGGTAAATAAAGGTGTTGAAAAATCATCTCTGGGTGAATCAATGGCGCGCGATCTGGCACGAGCTGACCTGAAGATTAAACCTGGTGAATATTTAGCGTTATTTGTTATATCAATTACCGGTTGTGGATTCATCGCATGGATAATTGGAGGTAGAGATCTGATATCACTTTCGATTGGTGCTGTAATTGGGTTATTCCTACCCAGAATGTATGTAAGAAGACAGCAATCCAAACGATTAATTCGTTTCAATGATCAATTGGCAGACATGCTGAATCTAATGGTGAATGGGCTCAGGGCTGGATATTCAACAATGCAGGCAATGGAAGCCATTAGTAAAGAGTTACCACCACCAATATGCGATGAATTTCGACGAGTTATTCAAGAAATGCAAATTGGTATCCCAATGGAACAAGCGTTAGCAAATTTACTCAGAAGAATTCCTAGTGAAGATTTGGATTTTGTTATTACTGCTATCAATGTTCAACGGGAAGTCGGTGGAAATCTAGCAGAGATTTTGGATGTAATCACATATACTATTCGTGAACGAGTCAGAATCAAAGGCGAGATCAGAGTTTTAACCGCACAAGTGATGGTATCTGGAAAAATCCTGGCATTTATGCCTGTTGCATTAATCAGTGTCCTTTGGTTCCTAAATAAAGAATATATTTTGGAATTCTTTAATCCCGAAAGGGCAGGTTGTGGATACATAGCATTAGGTGTTGCTGGAGTCCTCATAATAATTGGATATTTTATTATGACCCGGATAGCAAATATCGAGGTATAAAATGAATACAATTGGTACGTTGATAATTGTTATTGGTATGGTTTTGGTCGTAGGGATAATTCTTGTTGTGGTTGCAGGTGGACGACGACCTGAATCAGACGAAGATCCTCTGGCTGCCCGCCTTGCTGAATTTAGTGCGCGCGGTACCCCCGTTACATTGGAAGAGATCGAATTATCCCAACCATTCCATGAACGGGTGATAATACCAATTTTAAGAAAACTGGGAGATATTTCAGCCAAGTTTACACCACAGCACGCATTGGAAACCACACGCAAGAAGATAGAACTGGCGGGAAATCCTGGAAATCTGGGGGCGGCTTCATTATTATCCTTGAGATTTGTTGGAGCAGGTGTTTTTGGTGGTTTACTATTTTTGATTTTCCTTGGATCAAACACCTGGCCGGTGAGTCGGGAATTGTTGATCACAATTGCATTCACAGTCTTTGGTTTCTTTTTTCCTCAATTATGGTTACAAAGCAAAATTGATCGGCGCCAGAAGGGAATTCGAAAGGCATTACCTGATGCATTGGATCTATTAACGATATGCGTTGAAGCCGGTTTGGGTTTTGATGCAGCGATGTCCAAAGTAGGGGAAAAATGGGAGAATGACCTATCGCTCGCTTTTGCCCGGACAATTCGCGAAATTCAATTGGGAAAATTAAGGCGCGAAGCTCTCAGGGATATGGCTGAGAGAATTGGGTTGCCAGAGATGACAAGTTTTGTCGCGGCAGTGATACAAAGCGAATCGTTGGGTGTGAGCATGGCAAGAGTCTTACGCATACAATCTGACCAGATGCGGTTAAAACGACGCCAAAGGGCTGAGGAGGAAGCTCAAAAAGCCCCCATAAAAATGCTCCTGCCAATGGGGTTGTTTATCTTCCCTTCGATCATGATCGTTTTGCTGACGCCTGCCATTTTGCGAATAACGTCAGCATTTGGAAATTTATAGTTTAACGCGTGGAATCATCTGCCTATAGACTTTATAATTTGATCTGGATTAGTTTGGACTGGTTGTACCCTCCTAAATGTATTAATTGCCATAAAACCGGTTTTCGTATTTGTCCGGATTGTCAAAGCTTGATCTTGAATATGAAGCAACCATTATGCACCATTTGTGGATTACCAAATGTTCCTGGTGGGGTATGCTCACAGTGTAAGAAATCCAGACCAAGCTATAATTTATTGCGATCGTGGGCAGTTTACTCTGGTCCAATTCAGACAGCCATTCAAAGGTTAAAATATAAGAGAGACTTTTCGTTGGGATTTGAGCTTGCCAAGTATTTGTCAAGTTTCGTGGAGGATATGCATTTGGGTTTAGAAGGTGTGATTCCGGTGCCTTTGGGAAACAAACGCCATAGAGATCGTGGGTATAATCAAGTTGGTATGATTGCATTACCACTTGCTTTAAAGTTGGGAATAAAATATATTCCGAATGGTCTGATACGAATTCGAGAGACCGAATCGCAGGTGGGATTAAACTTTAAGGAGAGGATTATTAATGTGAAAGATGCTTTTTTAGCAAATTCTCGACAGGTTTCCGGAAAGAACATTTTACTTATCGACGATGTCGCTACAACCGGTGCAACATTGAAATCTTGTACGAATGCATTAAGGATGGGCGGCGCGACCAATGTTTTTGCGATTACTGTGGCGCGTGCGTTGAGCAGCCATGGAATATCACGATCAAGAGAAAATTAATAGTATTATATTAGCTGGAGGATCAACATATGGCTTATGAACTTGGTATTACAGCTCGAAATATGGAGGTCACTGATCGTATAAGGGATTATGTAGAAAAGAAAGTTGCAAAACTTGATCGTCATTTTGATGATATTGAAGATATTAAAGTAGATCTGGTTTTTTCAAAATCGGTAAGAAGTTCTACTGACCGGTACGTTGCACAAATCACTTCACGGGGACGCGGTTTCATGTTACGTTCAGAGGAACCTGCAGATGAGATATTTGCAGCTTTTGATATTGCTCTTGAAAAAATGCAGCGCCAGGTTGAAAGGTATAAGGGCAAGCGTCAAAAAGGTCGAGTATTTGGGCGTTCGATCTCAAAACTTTTCAAGGATAATGAATCTGTTGAAGAAGATGAGACTGCAGTTATTGTTAGAAGGAAGGAATTCGAGCTAGTGCCTATGAGTGAGGAAGAGGCGTTGGAGCAAATGAAGTTATTAGCGCATGAGAATTTTTTCATCTTCTTCAATGTTGACAATAATGCTATTGCTGTGTTATACAGGCGCAAAGATGGTTCGTATGGATTAATCGAACCAAAAATACGTCAGTAATCACACCGGAAATCATGATGCCCCGGTGATCAAAAGCCGGGTCGTTTCTTATCTAAAAGAGAATTAAATGGAAAATATTGAGTTTGACGATAATGTGGATGAGGAAAAAATAAATATCAATATGATCGATTCGACTACCATAAAGTCAGCTATTTCGTCATTATTAACTGCCTTTGGAGAAAATCCAGAAAGAGAAGGTCTTAAGAGAACACCTGAGAGGGTTTCCAGAATGTATTCAGAGCTTCTCGCTGGGTATCATTCGGACCCCAAGAAAATTGTTAATGACGCATTATTTGATGTGAAATATGATGAAATGGTTCTCGTAAGGGATATTGAGTTTTACAGTCTTTGTGAACACCATTTGCTCCCCTTCATGGGAAGGGTACATGTAGCATATTTACCAAATGGCAAAGTTTTAGGCTTATCGAAGATCCCAAGAATTGTTGACATGTTTGCAAGGCGATTACAAGTTCAGGAGAGGATGACACGCCAGATCGCAGATTTTATAATGGATACACTTGACCCACATGGTGTAGCCGTTGTTGTTGAGGGACTGCATTTGTGTATGATGATGCGCGGAGTTAAGAAACATAATGCACGCATGACTACTTCAGCAATGCATGGTGCTTTCCGATCAAATATCGCAACGCGCCAGGAATTTTTGGATAATATCTCCAGAGGAGCGTCAAGTTTGCAGATATGAGTTAGATCACTTCCATGCTTTTTCTTTCTATTTGTATACCAACAGACGCAGTCCCTTTAACAACTCCTGGTTTTTCTATTCTGACAATTACAGTTTTGACGTTTTTATGACCAAGACAAAGGTTGGCAATATCTTCACCAAGGGCTTCTACTGTGAAGCGGGTTGATTGCCCAACAAACACCTGAACTTTCTTTGTAATATCACTATAATCAACGCAATCCTTTAAGTCATCTGTTTGAGCAGCCAGCCGAGTACTTGTGAACATTCTGATATTTACCAGAATGTCCTGTGGTTGGTTGCGCTCCCATTCATAGACGCCAATTACAGCCTGAACGAGTAAATCTTTGATAAATATTTCATCCATGGATTTTCCTATATCTTGCTGGAAATGCTTGATAATTTATTTAAAGAGTACTTTTGAATTTCCAAGGTTGGTGTTTTAGATATATCTTAAGCAAAAGGTATATAATCTTATATAACATTTGCATTCCAAGCTGTTTTGTTCTACACTTAATCAATCAATGATTAATCATACCTTAAGAGCGAGAAAAAGCCATGCTTCTCTCTGAAACAACTTATGTTGGAATTGATCCAACAGCCGGGCGTATGCCATTTACATATGCAGTTTTGGATGCAGATTGTAATTTAATTGCATTGGACAGCGGAGAATTGGAGGATGTTTGTGGGTTCATTACTGGTCAAATGAATGCTTTTGTGGCTGTTAATGGACCTCAGAATCCAAATCAGGGATTGGTTAAAAAGGAATTGGAAAAGCAGGGATTGTTGCCAGGTCAAATGCGCGGAGCAGATATGCGGTTGGCAGAATATCTGCTCCGAGAGAAATCCATAGTGATCTCGCCAACTCCGGCAAAGCGAGAGTATTGCCCCGAATGGATGCAATTGAGTTTTTCTCTTTACCACAGATTGGAAGAGGCTGGTTATAAACAATACCCCACCGATAATGCTCCCCGACAATGGCTTGAAACACACCCACATGCGGCTTTTTGTGCCTTGCTTTTTCAGCAACCATTATCCAAACCAACAATGGAGGGGCGATTACAACGCCAGTTAGTGTTACATGAAGCTGATGTCGGCATTAGAAACCCGATGGAATTTTTTGAAGAGATCACAAGGCATCGATTAATTAAAGGTGTATTTCCTTTTGAGATAATCTATACGCCGGAACAATTAGATGCATTGATCGCTGCTTATACTGCATTTTTGGCTGCCAGAGAACCGCAAAAGATTAGTTTTGTTGGCTCAGTAGATGAAGGTAGGATCGTTTTACCGGTAGGTGAATTGAAAGATTATTATTGATAATGTGTTAGAGCCTGATCACTTGTCCGCAGAAATCGCAAGTTATACTATCCATACCTCTTAAAATCACCTGGTCGATCTTTCCTCCACAGCTGGGACATTGTGTAGGAGCAGCCTTAACTTTTTCAACCTCGGCTTGATCAATTGCTACCGCGCGGTCCTTATCATAATCCTTCGCAATAACACGGTTTATTAATCCTTGCCAAATCGTACAATCCTGCCAGATGTGTAAATGCGCTGTACGAACTTGTGCACCTGTACCAAAGATAATATCAAGGTGATCTTCATTCTTCAGCATTCCTTGCTTGCTAGTCTTGATATCCTCTACCAAGGCTATCGGTGTATCAAGTAATAAATTTTGGATCTTTTGCTTTTCTGTGGCAATAAAGAGAATCTTTTTAGTTGCGACTTCTTCCTTCTGTTCGAAAATCAATCTTTGATCCGTTAGATAAAGAACTCCCTCAGGGTCATCTTTTTGTTCTTTCCCTGTCTTCCACCAAACAGATTTAACTGCCATTACGCCAGCTTCGTTTGGCATGAGCTTGAATGATGCTTCTGAAATTTGTGTGAGCATCCATTCGACTTCGGTCAGATGATTACTCATCTTATGGACCTGGTTGTTTAAGGTGTCGTACATTCCAGCTATCATTCGTTCAGTTGAGGATATATTACTTTCAAGAGAACTTACACTTGTTTGTAAATTGTTGAGAATTGGTCGGGCAGACATCGGATTATTAATGGATGCTGTCAATCGAGGTAATTGTGTTTCGATTGCTCGCAACCTGGCAGACAATGGTGCAGATTGAACATTTAGCTGCTGCTGAACATTTGGAAGGATGACCACCCATTGTCTTCTATAATCTATAGCCTGACTCTCAAGCGATTTTTCAAAGACGTAACCTCTTTGGCGTAAATTCGCAACACGTTGTCCCATGGTATTGATTGTTGTTTGAATATCCTCCAACGCATCTCTAGCCTTTGTTAATCGAGCACCATCTTGTAGTGTATTTATCTTAGCTTTTAAAGAATTAATTTCACTTGTGATCTGTTGCATTGGTGTGGGTGTTGTCATTTTTTCCTCCAAGATTAGTTTAATTAATTTCTTAAGATCAATTATTGCACATTTACATAATTATGGCAAATAATTAATTTGGAATGTTTACATTTTTTCGAAACAGTGAGATCTTAGAATTGTGAATTCTCGCTACGTATCTTTGCAACTCCCCCCCCAATTTTAGGGAGGATGAAGTTCATGGTGAAATTAGAAATTCCACTCCAATAAAGAGATTACTAAAAAGCGCTTACAAGGAAGCGGTGTGTATATTTAAAAAAAATCCAGAAGGTGGATATTGTTTCTTATAGGAAAAGTTATAACAAGCATATGTTGAATCCAAACAGGGTCTGAAACCTACAATTCATTATAACTATTCTTAAAATCATAATAATCAAGTGATATCAAATGTGTACATGGTAAAATGTCAAGCAGAATCTGCATTGATGAAAGGTTTGAAAATGGACAATAATGATCTTCAAGCAAGAGCGATCAATACTCTACGGTTTTTATCAGCTGATATGGTCCAAGAGGCGAATTCCGGACATCCAGGATTACCTATGGGGGCAGCAGCAATCGCATATACAATCTGGACACGTCATTTGCATCATAATCCCCATAACCCAAACTGGTCTGACAGAGATCGTTTCATACTTTCAGGCGGACACGGATCAGCGTTGCTTTACTCTCTCCTGCATTTAACAGGTTACGATTTAGAATTGAACGAATTGCGAAGATTTAGGCAGTGGGGTAGCCTGACTCCAGGACATCCAGAATATGGATTAACGCCAGGAGTTGAGACGACAACCGGTCCATTAGGTCAAGGATTCAGCAATGGCGTAGGATTCGCAATAGCAGAAAAACAAATGGCAGCTGAGTTTAATACCGCTGAATTCTCAATTGTTGATCATTTTGTCTTTGCAATTGTTACTGATGGGGATCTCATGGAAGGAGTCGCTTCCGAGGCAGCTTCATTAGCCGGTCATTTGATGCTTGGAAAATTAATTTATCTTTATGATGACAATCGAATAACGATTGATGGATCAACAGATCTGGCATTTACCGAAGATCGAATGGCTCGATTCGATGCATATGGTTGGCATACCCAGGTGGTGCCAGATGGAAATGATGTGGAAGCAATTGATAAGGCTATTTGTGCAGCAAAAGAAGACAATCGCCCTTCGATAATTCTATGTCGAACAGAAATAGGTTACGGATTACCAACCAGGCAAAATACAAGTAAAGCACATGGAGAACCTCCAGGAGAAGTTGAACTGAACGGAGCCAAGAAGAATCTCAATTGGCCAACTGAGCCTCGTTTCTTTATTCCTGATGATGTTCTTGAACATTTCCGGATGGCTGTAGAAGCTGGAAGAAGTAGTGAGGGTGATTGGAATGTCCGTTTTCAGGCTTATTTGAGGGCACACCCACAAAATGCTGCAGAATTTGTCCGTCGAATTGAGAGCAAGCTTCCGCATGGGTGGGATGCTGAATTGCCAGTCTTTCCAGCGGATCCAAAGGGAATGGCAAGCCGGGCTGCTTCAGGAAAAATTCTAAATTACCTTGCACAAAAATTGCCAGAGCTTTCTGGAGGATCAGCTGATCTGGCGCCTTCCAACCTAACCTACCTTAACGGTTTTCATGATTTTCAAGCAACCACTCCTGGAGGAAGAAATTTTCATTTTGGGGTGCGAGAACACGGCATGGGGGCTGTGATCAATGGGATGGCATTACATAAAGGGATTATCCCATATGGGGCGACCTTCCTGGTTTTCTCAGATTATATGAGGGGTGCATTGCGGATTTCTGCTCTTTCAAAAATTAAATCTATCTGGGTTTTCACTCATGACAGTATAGGGTTAGGAGAAGACGGTCCCACTCACCAACCAGTTGAACACCTTGCAGCCTTGCGAGCCATACCTAATTTTTCTGTAATTCGACCTGCAGATGCAAATGAAACGAGCGAAGCCTGGAAATTGGCGATCACGCGCCAGGAAGGACCGACAGCTCTAATCTTTTCCCGACAATCATTGCCAACGCTGGATCGTGTTGAGTGTTCACCGGCATCTAATCTAAAACGAGGGGCTTATATTCTTGCTGAATTTGGAAATGGAAAACCTGATTTGATTTTAATGGCCTCTGGATCTGAGGTCTCACTTATCCTTGACGCAGCGAAGAAATTGGCAATTGAAGGGTTATGTATTCGAGTGGTATCGTTCCCTTCGTGGGATATTTTCCAATCACAAAGTGAGGATTATAAGGAGAGGGTTTTTCCATCAGATATAACTGCTCGTTTATCTGTTGAGATGGGGATCGCCCAGGGATGGGATCAGTGGGTGGGATCAAAGGGTACAATTATTAGTATTGATCATTTCGGAGCATCTGCTCCGGCAGATATTTTATTCGAAAAATTTGGTTTCACTGTTGAGAACATTGTTAAGAAATCCCAGGAGCTTTTACAAAATAAATAACTACTGTCGTCAATAAACAGTCGTATGCTATGTAAATAAGGGCTAAACTAATTTATTATCCCTTGGAAATTGCGCAAAATAAAGATGTTTACAATGATAGTAAAATTTTTTTGATATGAAAACTTGTTGGAGAAATATCAGATTAAATATAAATTACGAATGAGGAAGCCAATGAAAAATCCAATACAAGAGACGATTCTGTTAGGCCAATCGCTTTGGTATGACAATATCCAACGCCGATTATTGGAAAATGGGGAAATGGAGAGTCTAATTTCAAGGGGGGAGATTCGAGGAATGACCTCAAATCCATCCATTTTTAATAATGCAATTGCCAAATCAAGCGACTATGACTCGGCACTGATACCTCTGGCTAAGTCAGGTTGGGATGCTGAAAAAATATTTTGGGAGTTGGCGACAAAAGATATTCTTTCTGCTTTAGAACTTTTCACACCGCTATATCAGCAATCTGGAGGAAATGATGGTTTTGTAAGCCTGGAAGTTAATCCATCATTTGCCCATGATACAGAGGCTACTTACAACCAGGTAAAACACCTGTGGGATAAGATAAACAAACCTAATCTGATGGTAAAGATCCCAGCTACTCCGGAGGGGTTACCTGCTATTCGCAAAGCGATAGCTGATGGTATCAATGTTAATGTTACCCTGATATTTTCAATAGAACGCTATTGTGAAGTAATGCAGGCATATTTGGGAGGAATACAAGACCGATTGAATTTAGGAAAATCTGTTCGGAATATTTCCTCTGTAGCGTCTTTCTTTGTTTCCAGATTAGATTCAAAGATAGATGGACGTCTAACAGAAACCTCAAATTTAAAGGGCAAAGCTGCGATTGCCAATACAAAATTGGCGTATTTAAAATTTTGTGAAGTTTTCGGCAGAGATGAATTTAAGAAATTACACGCTGAAGGTTGTCAATATCAACGACCTTTATGGGCTTCAACCAGCACCAAGAACAAGAATTATCCAGATACACTTTATGTAGATAAGTTGATTGGTCCGCAAACTGTAAATACAGTTCCGCCAGATACATTGGATGCGTTTCGTGATCATGGAACTGCAAGAATAACCATAAATCAAGGTGTGGAAGAAGCTCGCCAAACGATAAAAGATTTGGAAAAGGAAGGTGTGTTCATCGATAGTGTCACCAAAGAACTTGAAGATGAAGGCGTCAAGGCTTTTAGTGATGCTTTCATCGCATTAATTGAAACAATCGAGATAAGACGCAAGAAGGCAATTGGGTAAGAAAAAGATGATCTGGCTTACTAGTTGCGCATAGCCACTTCTTATTATTATCTCAATACAATTATTATATTGAATCAAATATCAGGTTTCAGTTTTTTTCTAATTCTTGCAGTGGTATATCTATCGAATATCCTTAAGATGAAAGTCGAACTTGCCAGTTTATTAAAGAAGAATTGGGCAATCTTTTCAAACCTATTTAACGGTTTTGGAAAATTAATAAATTCAGAATATGCATAATTCACACCATTGATAAGATAATTGTAATCTCCATTGTATTGAATTTCTGGTTTTGAAACCAGAAAAGTCTGTAATGATTGTCTTTCAGGATCAGTGAGCCAGGTTGGGAGATCGGAAGTTGCTTTAAATTCAGTAATCTCTGCGAGATTCTTTAATAGATCTTTTTGTTGACCGGTAATTTCATGGTCGTGTGAGTGAAAATAAACCACATCAGGATCGGTTTTCACTATCGGTTTTAGCCATAGCCTATTTAAAGTAGTTCTAATTGCATTTTGGATACCAGGAACAGTAAAATTATTCATGATGCGGCTTTCTAAATTTAAGTTCCAGGTATCAGATACATCTGGACCAACCCTGATCGCATCACACAATCCCAAAGAAGGCAGGATGGGTGCGCCACAGGTTAAAAGAAATGCATCTCCGAGAGCTTCCCGGATTGACTCAAGACCGTGACGATAAGCAGATTCCCGAGGGATATTTTGGTAACGTATTCCGGGGAGAGCTCCAGCGTAAAGGAAATCCAGTTTTACATAGTCGAAACCCCATTCTCGAATATTCTTCATCAATTGTTTTAACCAAACCAATACCTGTGGGTGGGTCGTATCAAGAGCAAATAGATTTTCTGACCAATTCACTCCAGCTTGAACTAATTTTCCTTTTTCATCATGCAATAACCAATCACTGTGATCCTGAAATATAGTTGAGGAAGGTACGACAAGCAAAGGAGCCAGCCAGATACCTGCTTTTCTTCCAGTTGATTTAATAGTATTGGCCATAAGTTGCATTCCAGATGGAAATTTATCATTTCCTTCCCAGTCACCGATTTTTTTCTGCCACCCATCATCTATCTGGAAAACATCAAATGGAAGGTCATCCATTTCCTGTAAGATCCGGAGAAGATTGTTTTCACTAATTTCTTTATAAAGGCTGTACCAGGAACACCATATTCTTGGTGAATCCGTTGGTTTGGCTATTCCAAATCGTTTTCCTAGAAGCTTAGCATATCTATTAAAAACACCCTGTTCTGACCCTATGGCTAAAAACCAATCACCATTTCCATGTTCGTATGAACCAGAAAATTTCCTGTTATCGTAAGTGACATGGGATTCCAAGCTCAAAGCACCCAATAATAGCATTCTCTCATCGGGTGTTTTGATCGCTCCCATCCAGGACCCGTTTGGTCTTTTCTCGAACGCATACATTGGATCAGTTTGCATGGCGTGGAGAGATGTTGGGTAAGAAGTTGCAGGAAATCGCCTCACATCCATCCAGGAAGTCAGACTCCAGGATTGCCAGCCATGGCAAAAGTATTGGTCAGATATAAATGGCAAATCGAGAGAAATTTCAGAACCCGATAAAATTACATCCGATCCAAGCATGGTGTATTTTTCTGCTTCAACTTCCACATTAAATTGTCCTAAATTTAGGGAAAATTTCATAAATTTTTCCTTATTTGAATTACTGAGTTTAATAATATGGTAATTATAACGTAGCTCTAATTTGCTGTTATTAATATGCTTATACTTCCAGATATCCGTAGCTATCTCGAGGTGTATCATGAAAAATTTATTTATTGACCAGAAAATTGTTATGTGGCATAATCCAATAGATAATTAACAGCATTGATGGAAACGAGTAAACCAATTTCAACTGTCAGCGAGTCTGTAGAGAGTGAAAGTCAGATCAGAAAAATTGGTTGAAAATCATTCTGGAGCTGCAATCTGAAAGTTTTTTAAATGAGTAGGAAAGCCGGGTTCATTCCTCGTTATTGGAATGCGAGTATTTTGCCTTGGAGCCGTACTCGATAAGTGCCTGTGTAACAGGAAACAGAGTGGTACCGCGCGAGCATTTACGCTCTCGTCTCTGATTTGGGACGAGAGTATTGTTTTATAAGAAATTATTTTTTTGGAGGTACGATGTTCAAACCAATCTCACCAAAATTAGACATTACAGAGATGGAAAATGCCATCCTGAGATATTGGAAAGATCAGGAAATATTCAAGAAAACCGGTTTGGAGCGGATGGGAAAACCAGAATATGTTTTTTATGAAGGGCCTCCTACGGCAAATGGAAAACCTGGTGTCCACCATGTAGAAGCCCGTGCTTTTAAGGATATGTTTCCAAGATATAAAATAATGCGTGGTTTTCATGTATCCCGCCGAGGTGGGTGGGACACGCATGGATTACCGGTGGAAATTGAAGTTGAGAAAAAACATGGCTTTACAAACAAACAACAGATTGAAGATTATGGGATTGCAAAGTTTAATGAAGAATGCAGAAAATCAGTTTTTGATTACATCCAGGATTGGGAAAAGCTTACAGACCGAATTGCATTTTGGGTTGACTTGAAAGATGCTTATGTTACATATACAAATGAATATATCGAATCGGTCTGGTGGATATTAAAGAGTTTCTGGGAAAAAGGGTTGCTCTACCAGGGCTACAAGGTAGTCCCTTATTGCCCACGTTGTGGAACTCCACTTTCGGACCACGAGGTGGCACAGGGATATGCTGAAGCGAAAGATCCATCAGTATTTGTTCGGTTACCTCTTGTGGATGTTCCAAATACATCATTATTGGTTTGGACAACCACACCTTGGACTCTCCCGGGAAATGTTGCAGTCGCTGCCAACCCGGAGGTTGATTATGTCACAATAGAAAGAGATTTACCCGAAGGTGGTAAAGAGCGATTGATCCTAGCCCAAATGCTCATGGAAAAAGTGTTTGGCGAGGATCAGATCAATATTATCGATAACTTCAAAGGGAAAGAATTGGATCATTACCAATACCAACCATTGTTCACATTTATGCTTCCAGACAAACCTGCATACTTTGTGGTCATGGGAGATTTCGTAACCACCGAGGATGGTACTGGTTTGGTCCACATGGCTCCAGCTTTCGGCGCTGAGGATATGCAGGCAGCGATTAAGTACGATCTACCAATTCTAATGACAGTCGGACCAGATGGGACTTTTAACCCGGATATTACTCCCTGGAAAGGGTTATTTGTAAAAGATGCAGATCCACTTATTGTCAAGGATCTGCTAGCACGTGGATTACTCTTCCGCTCTGAGTTGTACACCCATACCTATCCTTTCTGCTGGCGTTGTGATACTCCATTGCTCTACTATGCGCGAGGCACATGGTATATCCGAACAAGCCAATTTAAGGATAGGTTAGTGGAAATCAACCGTAATAATATTAATTGGGTTCCAACTCATGTTAAAGAAGGTCGCTTTGGAAATTGGTTGGAGAATAATATCGATTGGGCTTTGGGCCGCGAAAGATTTTGGGGAACTCCTTTACCTGTTTGGGAATGTAAAGAATGTAAACATCAAGAATGTGTTGGTTCAGTGGCAGAACTTACTCAAAAAACCGGTCAAGATCAATCCGATCTTGATCTACACAGACCTTTTGTGGATGATGTCCAATGGAATTGCCCTGAATGCAATTCCATTATGCAGCGTGTTCCTGAGTTGATAGACGTCTGGTTTGATTCAGGCTCGATGCCGGTCGCACAGTTACATTATCCTTTTGAGAATCAGGAATTATTTTCGAATCAATTCCCAGCGGATTATATCTGCGAAGCAGTCGATCAAACCAGAGGTTGGTTTTATTCTTTACATGCCATCAGCACCATGCTATTTGATAGTGAAAGCTATAAGAATGTTGTTTGTTTGGGTCTGGTTTTGGATCGCGATGGGCAAAAGATGTCTAAGAGTCGTGGCACAGCCATTGATCCCTGGGATATTCTAAATGTAAGCGGTGCGGATGCATTCCGTTGGTATTTTTATACATCCGGTCCACCTCACGCAGAACGTAGATTCTCCCCGGATCTGGTTACGGATATTGTGCGAAGTTTTACGCTAACCTTATGGAATGTTTATTCCTTCTTTGTCACATATGCAAACCTTGATAAACCAGTTGTGAAGGAGAATTTTCTACCAGTTAATGAGTTGGATAAATGGCTCTTATCAACATTAAATGTGCTTGTGAGAGATGTAACCAAGGCTTATGAAGAATATGATGTTCCAGGCGCAACCCGACCCATTGAGGCATATGTCGAAAATTTATCCACATGGTATTTACGGCGAAGCCGAAGACGGTTCTGGAAATCTGAATCAGATTTGGACAAACAGGCAGCCTATAATACACTTTATACAGCGTTGGTTACTCTAAGTAAACTACTTGCACCAGCCATGCCATTCCTGGCAGAAGAAATGTACCAAAATTTGGTGCGGAATACTTCTCCAAACTCAGCAGAATCTGTTCATCTTGCTGATTGGCCAACCGTACATGAATATATGATCGATGAGAAATTAAATACGAATATGGCTTTGGTGATGAAAATGGTATCACTTGGGCATTCTGCTCGCCAGAAGGCAAACCGAAGAGTTCGTCAACCATTGGCAGAGGTTGCTATAACTGTCAGGAATGAAGAAGAACGAAATGCAATTGAGGCACATGCTGAGTTAATATCAGATGAGCTTAATGTAAAACAAGTGCGCTTATTGGACACCAGCAACGAGGCTGCGGCATTCAGCCTTAAACCACTCCCGAAACAACTTGGACAAAAATATGGGAATCGATTTCCTGGGCTTGCAAATGCGATCAAAGCGTTGGATGCAGAGACTTCAGCCAGGTTGCTGTTGGCAGGAGAGCCAATATCAGTCGAAGTAGATCATCAAAATTACGAGATCTTTCCGGATGAAGTAGAGGTACATGCAGAAGCAAGAGAAGGTTATTCGGTCGCCAACGAAGGTGCTTATATGGTGGCGTTGGTAACAGATCTTACACCGAAATTAATTGAAGAAGGACTGGTGCGAGAATTTGTGCGTCGGATACAAGATTTGAGAAAGCAATTAGATTTTGATATTTCAGACAGAATAGACCTTTTTATTGAATGCTCGCCTAGATTGAGAAATGCGATATCAGAAAATATTGAATATGTATCAATTGAAACCTTGGCGGTGGATATCCAGTTTAATTTACCAATTGATGGAGTTCAGCCTTACGATGACGAATTCGAAGGTGAAAAGGTCAGTATAAAAATTTATAAAAGAAAATTACAGAATTTATAATGAAAAAAAATAATCCACTTCCTATGTTACCAATAATTAGGTGTGGAAGAATCAATACAATTACCTGGAAAATATATTTTATCCGATTCATCTCCACATGTCTTTTTACCCCGCTGAAAAGCCAAAAATAGAATACAAAACAGGAAATTGGAATAAATTAATACCAGTCCCATTTATTATTTCGGGACTGGCATCGGAATTTATTCAAGCAGGTTTATAAGTAGTTGACCTTCGATTTGTCAAAAGAACAATATGTGGATTTAAACAAAACAACGTCTTTAATGAAGGTCTTCAACCAATTTCATTGGCAATACGGCTACTCCAACAATTCCTGGACCCGTGTGGACACCTAAAACAGGGGATATTCGCAGAATTTCAAGTTTCTTAATATTTAATTTTTCACTGAGTGAATTTGCCAAAGCATCTGCACTTTCGGAAAGACGTCCATGTAATACCGTTGCCCACAAAGGAATTTGACCATACATCTCGACAATATGGTCTGTAATATTGGATAAGCTTTTTTGTAAGGTGCGGTTCTTTCCAACTGTACTGTACTTGCCATCAGCTCTGTCCACTCTAATGACTGGTTTTAGCTTTAGCAAGGATCCAGCCAAAGCTTGTACTCGTCCTATGCGGCCGCCTCGTGCCAGGTATTCCAATGTCTCGAGGGTATAAATTACTTCAGTAGAGGCTCGAATCTCTGATAATTTTTCCAGAATAGCGTCCTTGCTCCAGCCTGCGCGGGCAGCCCATGCTGCAGCCAAAACTTGAAATCGTTCTCCACCGGAGAGGGTCATTGTATCAACAGCGATCACTTCCGCGGACTTTACCTTTTCTCCGCCATTCTTGGCTGAGTTGAAAGTACCACTCAATCCAGATGAAATATGCAATGTCATGATCTGTTTACTGGTTTCTGCCAACTTATTAAAAATGTCGGTAAAAACGCCTTCAGATGGTAGGGAGGTGGTTGGGATAATTGGTCTCATGGCTTCCAAACGATCATAGAAATCATCCGCGGTTATCTCAGAAGAAATTACCTCCCCTTCGGGAAACTGGATATATAGTGGAGCCTCGGTAATATCAAGTTCTTCCCTTTCTTGAACAAGCAAATCAGCTGCACAATCTGTTACAATTTTCATTCAGTCCTCTTTTCTTTTCAAATATAAAGTTTGAAATTTAATGGGTTGATATATTTAATATTTTCCTATAATTTGTTTTCAATTCCGATAGTTTCCATAATAGAAAATAAAATGGAACACGAGGGTAGAGATGTTAGAGCAATCTTTTTCTTATTGAGATTATCCAAGGAAAAGGAACAGCCTTGAGCTTCTATTATGTTTCCAAATCTCACATTGACATTTGAAAAATTGGATCCAAATATCGAAATAATTATACATTAATTAATATGTACTTACTATTAATACAAAATTACTAAGAGATAAACGGTTCCTAAAAGGGATCAAGCACAGATTAATAGGATAAAATACATTTCATGCAGATCAATCAACCCCCAAATGCGAGTGATGGAGATGTTCGCCCGACATACGCAGAAGTGAATTTATCAATTATCAACGAAAATCTTGATGCTATCCGGTCCAGAGTTAGACCATCCAGAATAATGTTGATATTAAAAGCCAATGCTTATGGACATGGTTTAAAAGATGTTGCTCTGTATTTGGCTGACCAGGTTGATTACCTTGGGGTTGCTGTTCTTGAAGAAGGAGTTTACTTACGGAATTTAGGTATTAAAACACCCATATTAGTCATGGGGGGAGTCTGGAATAGCCAAATACCTCTATATATACAAAACGATTTAACCCTAACAGCTTCATCAGTGGAGAGACTGGAGCAGATAAACCAAATCGCAGAAAATATGGGAAAAAAGGCTCGGGTCCATTTGAAAATTGATACAGGGATGGAACGCATTGGAGTGCACTACTATAATGCAGAGACATTGCTAGAAACAGCCCTTGCATGTCGGAAAAATGTAGAAATTGAAGGAATCTATTCACATTTTGCCAATTCCGACTCATCGGACTTGACACATGCATACCTGCAACTGGAGCGGTTTAATGATGTTCTCCAATTTTATAAAAGGCATAGTTTGCCAATACCGATTCGGCATATGGCAAATTCAGGTGCTGTACTCCAAATCCCTGAAAGCTATTTTGATATGGTGCGTCCTGGAATTCTTATGTATGGTGTGTATCCGTCCCAGGAATGCAAAAAAACCATAAAGGTAAGACCCGGTTTGTCCTGGAAGTCACGGGTGGTTTATTTTAAGGTTGTTAAACCCGGTCATCCTGTCAGCTATGGGTCGATTTGGCAGAGCGATCACCTTGTTCGTGTTGTTACAATCCCTGTTGGGTACGGAGACGGATATTTTCGGAGTATGTCCAATAAAGCCCGGGTCATCATTAATGGAAAGAAATATCCGCAAATTGGCAGGGTTTGTATGGATCAGATCATGGTTAATATTGAATGGGGAACAGCATACAATGGTGATGAAGTAACACTAATTGGAGAATCCGGGGAGGAAAGTATCACTGTTGAGGACCTTGCAAGTTGGGCAGATACAATTCCTTATGAAATATTAACCAATATTAATACGCGTGTACCTCGTTTATATTTTAGATAATTAATAATTGCTATGATGAAAAAGATCAGAGCTTTGGAGTGTTAATGAAAAAGTATGTTAAAGATTACTCAATTTTATTTTTGATGGCAGGTTTTATAATAAGTATAGACCAATGGACAAAAGCATTAGTGCGCCAGAATATTCCTTTGGGCGGAATGTGGATGCCATTAGAATGGTTGCAACCCTATGCCCGCTTTGTTCACTGGTTTAATGCCGGCGCTGCGTTTGGGCTATTCCAAAATGGCAGTTTGTTATTTGCCAGCCTTGCGGTAGTCGTAATTCTGTTAATTATTTATTATTTTCCACAGGTACCTGAAAATGATTGGACATTTCGATTGGCATTAGCAATGCAATTGGCTGGTGCAGCAGGCAATTTGGTAGATCGTCTGATGTTTGCTGGCAAAGTCACCGATTTTATATCTATTGGAAATTTTCCGGTTTTCAACATTGCTGATGCCAGCATCACTATTGGTGTAGCTGTCTTACTGATCGGAGCCTGGGCTAAAGATATCCAGGAAAAGAAAACTGGCAAAATTCTTACTCAAGCAAGTGAGAATTTACCAATAATTGAAAGCGATGAAAAAAATGGATGAAAGGATCGTAAAATTTCAGGTCCTACCGCAAGGAAAAATGCGTCTTGACAAAGCCCTGGTTGCCAACCTGCCAGAATTATCACGAGTCCGCTTGCAAGGATTGATCAAAAACGAATATGTCAGGATCAATGGTGTTGTAGAGAATAAATCCAGTAGAATCTTGGAGCATCAAGTGGAAATCGAGGTTTATATTCCTGCGAGTGCCGCAACCAGTCTCGTAGCAGAAAACATTCCCCTTGAAATCCTTTTTGAGAACGGTGATCTTTTAGCGATCAATAAACCAGCGGGAATGGTTGTTCACCCCGCAGTTGGACATGGGGTTGGTACTCTTGTGAATGCAGTTTTGGGTTATGCCCCTGACATCGAGGGCATTGGAGGGGAGGAACGTCCGGGGATTGTTCATCGCCTGGATAAAGATACTTCAGGTATCATCCTCGTGGCAAAAAATGAAAGGGCACATCGGTGGTTGCAAGATCAATTCAGGTTACGCCTGGTTGAAAAAACATATCTTGCCCTCGTGGATGGTAAACCTCCAACGCCTTCTGGTCGAGTTGAAGCTTCCATTGGTCGTGACCCAGCCCACCGCAAAAAAATGTCTGTCACATCCCCTGGCAGGGGAAGGGAAGCCATTAGTGAATATCGATTGGTGGAGAAATTCAAAGAACATTCATTGCTTGAATTTCATCCATTAACCGGTAGAACACATCAAATCCGGTTGCATTGTACATTATTAGGCTGCCCAATTGTTGGTGATCGTGTCTATGGAAGGAAAAAACCGTCAATTGATCTTGAAAGGCATTTCTTGCATGCATATCGCTTGAAAATTGTGCTTCCAGGAGAAAGGGAAGCACACATATTTGAGGCTCAATTACCTCGAGATCTACAACTGGTATTAGATAAATTAAGAAACACAGAAATAATTGACCAGGAGTAAGCGATGAATAATATTGACCTAAGATCAGATACCGTAACCCAACCAACACCAGAAATGAGGGAGGCAATGGCCAAGGCAGTAGTTGGAGATGATGTTTACGGTGAAGACCCAACAGTCAATAAGCTACAAGAATTGGCAGCAAAAATAATGGGCAAAGAGGCTGGGTTATTTATTCCATCAGGGACGATGGGAAACCTTTCAGCTATGTTGGCGCACTGCCAGCGAGGAGACGAAGTCATTCTTGGAAACAAGTCGCACACATTTCTTTTTGAGGCCGGTGGAATATCCGCTTTAGGTGGAGTACATTCCTGCCAACTTCCAAATCAACCAGATGGATCCATCAAACTTGATGATATTAGAAATGCGATTCGTTCAGATGACCCACATAATCCTATCACCAGATTGATCGCATTAGAAAATACGCATAATCGCTGCGGAGGGACTTACCAGATCCCTGCGTATACTCGTGAAGTATGCGATTTTGCTCATCAACATGGTTTGGCAGTCCATTTGGATGGTGCCAGGATATTCAATGCTGCGATTGCGTGTGGAGTATCTGTAAAAGAAATGGTCTCCCACGTAGATTCAGTCACTTTTTGTCTTAGCAAAGGTTTATGTGCACCAGTGGGATCGATTTTATGTGGATCCAGGGAGTTCATCCGACAGGCTCACAGAATTCGAAAGCAATTGGGTGGCGGAATGCGACAGGCTGGAATCTTGGCGGCTGCTGGTATTGTTGCGTTGGAACATATGGTGGATCGATTGATAGAAGATCATATCCATGCCAGAAAATTGGCGGATGGGTTAAGATTAATAACTAGTATCGTATTGGATGAAGGTACAGCAACCACCAATATGGTTTTCATAAAGATAAGAGATGATGTGAATTATTCTGCTCAGCAAATCTCCAACCTGCTCGAAAAACAGGGCATTCGGATTGGTATAGTGGGCGAAAGGCGATTTCGAATGGTTACCCATTACTGGATTAATGACAATGATATTAATAAAACGATTGAGGCGTTTGGAATGATATTAAACTAATAACTATTTCGGTTCAATGAATATATGGTTTATTGAATATTGCTCAGATTTAGATCGAATTCATAAGACCAGTTGCGCAAGACCTGGTTTAAAGTACATGGTTTATAATTTACCTGGTTGTAAATAATCTAACAGGGAGATCCCATCCATGGAAAAGTTTTTATCGGTGATCGATGAATTGACAGCGATTATTCGCTCAAAGTGGACAAATCAAATTCAATATGGCATCATCTTAGGTAGTGGATTGGGAGGTGTTGCGGATTCTGTACAAGATGGTATCAGTATTCCCTATGGTGATCTTCCCGGGTGGCCACCTTCCACAGTGAAAGGACACGCAGGTAGAATGGTCCTTGGTCAACTGGAAAATAAAAATGTAATGATCATGCAGGGTCGAATCCATTTTTATGAAGGCTATAGTATGAAAATGGTAACAATGCCTATCCGGATTATGCAACGTTTGGGAATTAAAACCCTGATCATTACAAATGCCGCTGGAGGTGTTAACCCGACATTCATTCCGGGGGATGTGATGCTTATCACAGATCACCTAAACTTGATGGGAATGAGCGGACAAAATCCATTGAGTGGACCAAATTTAGATGAATTCGGGCCTCGATTTCCGGATATGAGCCAGGCGTATGATCGTAATTTAATGGAGATAGCTCGAAAAGAATCCAAAAAAAAAGGTATTAATTTACGAGAAGGCGTTTATGCTGGTCTCAGTGGCCCTTCTTTCGAAACACCTGCCGACCTTAGATTCCTTAGAGCTGCCGGTGTTGATGCTGTTGGCATGTCAACTGTTCCAGAAGTGACAGTAGCCCGCCATGGAGATATGAGTGTGTTGGGTTTTTCTGGGATAAGCAATAAAGCAAATTTGGATGGATCAACAGTTACAACTCATGAAGAAGTCCTGGAAGCTGGACGGAATATTGCACCCAAAATTGAAACCATCATCCGTGGTGTATTGAACGAAATCTAGAATAAAAACCATGATAGAGATCGTTCAATTCTTCTCAAAGAATTCTCCCTGGGTATACTTATTACTCATCATCGGTTTCTTAATATCACTCCGTGGGCTATTAGCGTCTCTTAAGGAACAACGCAGCCTGGTTTTTGGACTGGAACGTGAGATTACTCAACGTCGTGTTGTGAAGTCTGTTACAGGCATGATCATCATAGGACTATTGATTATCGGAGAATTCACCCTTGTGACCTTTCTTTTACCAACCCTGCCAGGCTCATTCCAAATAACCACACCAACCATAAATCCACAACCGTTACCTCAAGGTACGATAAATACCGGTCAGGGAACAGAATCGATCGAAACACCCAAGGCAGCTCCTACTCTGTTGCAAGCTTCTGGATGTATTATCGGGCAAATCGAAATCACAGACCCAAAGGCTGGTCAAGAAATTCGAGGCGAAATTAAGATAATTGGCAATGCTGATATCCCAAATTTTGGTTTTTATAAATATGAATACGCCCCACAAGGGAGTAATAATTGGTCGACCATTTTAGCAGGACGAGATCCAGTCATAAATGGTGAACTTGGTAGTTGGGATTTAACTGAATTATCTCCCGGAGACTATCTTTTGCGATTAGTGGTCTTTGATAATATTAATACCGAAATGCCAATTTGCATTGTCCCAGTTCGAGTGACCGAATAATTATAAATTAAAAGGATGTGATATGGCTGAAGTCCAAATTCGAAATGCTGTTGCTACAGATATTAAAATAGTGATGAATTTTGACCACTCTTCTAAAAGTGACTATGTCTGGCAATTTGATCTTCAACATGGTGAGGACCAGGTAGGTGCTATTTTTCGGGAGATCCGTTTGCCCCGTTCAATAACCATTCGATATCCAAAATCCATATCCACTCTGCCAGATGAATGGAACCGGCACTGTGGAATGATCGTTGCAGTTGTAGAAAAAGGAGTATGTGGCTATCTACGGCTGACCGATTTTGTGGTCCCGGAAACATCCTGGATCATTGACCTGGTTGTAGAACCTGGATTTCGAAGAAAAGGGATCGCTAAAAGTTTGATCCTTGCAGCTCAAGGTTGGGCTGTAGAACAACAAAAAAATCGGGTTATTATTGAAATGTCCGCCAAGAATCATCCTGCGATAAATTTGGTTAGAAAAATGGGGTATGAATTCAGCGGTTATAATGATAATTATTATTCATCAAATGATGTTGCTCTATTTTTCGGGCGAAATTTACACACTTAAACTAACTAATTGGTAGGAATGAATGGATAGTGGATGGTTGAATGACGCATTGGTGGGGATGGTCACATTAAATCAGATATTAACCGCTGGTATCGCAATAACTGCTTTTTCCTTATTTTTTTATTCACTTTCATTTAATTTGCGAGACCGGGTTGCACGCTCATTTGCATTAATTCTATTGAGTGTAGTAGTAATTTTCACGAGTGAAGCTCTCGGTAGTGCATCCACTTCGTTTGATGCGATTAATTTCTTTTTGCGTTTTGAATGGTTTGGAATTGTATATTTACCGGCTGCTTATTTTCACTTTTCTGACGCTTTACTAGTTACCACAGGACGACCATCCAAAGGTAGACGCAGAATTGTAGTAAGGATCTTATATGTAATTTCAACTTTTTTCCTGGTTTTGCTCGCTTCTAATACTCTGCTTGGCTCGTTGGTAACAGATGTCCAACCTGCACCCCATTTACAGCGCACGATATGGACTGAAGTATTTACTCTTTATTACATTGGCACGATGTTGTGGGCATGGATAAATTTTGGTAGATCTTTCAGACACACACTGACATCTTCCGGAAAACGACGGATGTTCTATCTCCTATGTGGAGCGACCGCACCTGCAATTGGGTCTTTTCCATTCTTGTTATACGGTTCCACATTGGCTGCCAGTTATCCCTTAATTTTTTGGGGAGTAGCATTAATCAACAACCTGATGGTCGGTGGTTTGATCATCCTAATGGCATATGCAGTGGCTTTTTTTGGAGTTTCCTGGCCAGACAGAGTGGTTAAAAGTCGTCTTTTCAAATGGATTATGCGGGGTCCGGTGACAGCATCAGTAACGCTTGGTGTCATGACTATTGTGCGTAGAATAGGGGAAATTTTTGGGATTACATATACAAGCGCGGTTCCTGCATCCATGGTTGCAGTTGTATTACTAATGGAACATACCATTACTCTGGTAGCTCCATTTTGGGAGCGGTGGATATTTTTTGGGAATGATCGTACTGACCTGGTACTACTGCAACGATTGGAAGAGAGATTGATTACGAAAGGAGATCTAAAACAATTTCTTGAAGCAATTTTAGCTGCAGTACGCGACTTAATACAATCCAACTCAGCCTTTGTTGCTGCATTAGATGACAAGAAGATTTCTCTACTGGTATCAACTGGCACATCCCAATTGATTAATGAAGATAACCTTGGAGAAGCACTGGAAATAATCAATAATTCTGGAAGAGAACATAACGATTATTATTCTTGGGGGGAATATTGGATTTTCCCTTTATATCAAGTGCCAGCTCTTGATGAGTCTCTGCCGAAATTGTTGGGTTTGATTGGAGTAATCAGACAAAAAGATCATTATTTGCTCGAAGAGCAGCAACAATCCTTGGATTTGTTGTTACAAAGAGCTTCTCTTGCATTGCAAGATCGTATACTACAAGAAAGTGTTTTTAGGTCTCTGGAAGAATTACAGCCTCAAGTGGATATATTCCAAAAATGGCGTGCTGTAGGACGCTATGACAGTAAAACAAGTCTCTTGGCTGATGGGCTACCGCCTGAGGCCGATCTTGCAAATTTGGTTAAAGAAGCCTTAACACATTACTGGGGGGGACCAAGATTATCACAAAGCCCTTTATTGCAACTTCAGATAGTTCAGCAGGCATTTAATGATCACAATGAAAACCCATCCAATGCACTCAGAGCTATTTTAAGAAAAGCGGTGGATGGAATTCGTCCCGAAGGTGAACATCGCTTTACTGCAGAATGGATACTATTCAATATTTTGGAGCTGAAATTTATCGAAGGAAGAAAAGTCAGGGATGTCGCATCCAGGCTGGCGATGTCTGAAGCTGATCTATATCGAAAGCAACGTGTCGCTATTGAAGAGGTAGCCCGGATAATTCTTGAGATGGAGCGACAGACACATTAAACGTCTCAAGAAAAATGAGATAGGGTTATTTTATGGATAATAAACAATTAACTATTGAAGAATTCCCTGCGATTGATGATGGTTGGTGGGAATCAATTTTGGCGGAAGAGGGAATTAGAAAAAATAGAAAAAAATCCAAGCAAAGTTTTGGATTGAAAAGTTCAGATAATCATCTGAATTGGGATATTGCTGTCAATGTTTTTAACAGAGATCAAATAGTCCATTTGAAAGTGATGAATTTTAATAAGGGTGGATTGCTGGTGAACTGGAATGGTATTCAAGGTTTTATTCCTTGTTCCCATTTGATTGATTTATCGCCTAATTTATCAAAAGACGAGAGGGATAGGTCACTCTCTTCTTTTGTAGGAAAGAGTATATGTGGAAAAATCATCGAATGTCTACCCGGTGAAGGAAGATTGGTTTTTTCGGAACGTGCAGCTCAGACTAAATCTGGCAGCAGAACTGAATTAATGAATAATTTGCAGGTAGGGGAAACGGTCGATGGAAATGTTACAAATATCACTGACTTTGGTGTTTTTGTTGATCTGGGAGGTGTTGAAGGACTTATTCACCTATCGGAACTTTCCTGGGGCCGGGTCAATCATCCATCCAAGATCCTTGAAGTAGGTCAAAAAGTCAATGTTCTGATACTTGAAATCCAACCTGATAAATGCAGAATTGCCTTAAGTTTAAAACGCCTTTCACCAAACCCTTGGGAAGGGGTTCAGAATAAATACCACGAAAATCAGATTGTACCCGTTGAGATCACATCATTAACACCCTATGGGGCATTTGCCCGCCTGGATGATTGCATTGAAGGTTTGATCCATTTCTCGGAAATCCCGTTGTTGGAAAATGAGACTCTAAAAGATCACCTTAAACCTGGAGATAAAATCCAGGTAAAAGTGATAAAAGTGGATTATTTTCGACAGCGTCTGGGACTTAGTTTAAATCTGTAAAAAATAATGGGAATAAATGGCTCCTAATAAACAACCCGATAAAACAGAACGCAGGATTCAACCTGCAACCAACTCTTCAGACGAAAATGATTGGTTGGATAAAATTCTACATTTAAAGGTTCATTTTGGGCGATTTTTATGGGATGTCACAGGAGTCGTATTTATCGCTTTCGGATTATTAGTCCTTGTCGGTATCATTGGTTTGTCAAAGGGAATATTATTATCACGATTGATCGAGATAATATCCACCTGGTTGGGTTGGGGGAATTTGATCGTTGTAATTACAGCGATCGTTGGTGGAGTTCTTGCATTAAAACATGGACGGGAGCAGATCCAATTAAATTGGGCACAAGTCATTTACTTTGAATTAGCTAGCATCCTATCATTAGCCGTTCTATCCATATTGGGTGGAAACTCACTCTCCCAGGTTGAAAATGGATGGTGGGGAGGTCGATTAGGATGGGCATTGGTTGTATTAATACAAGAAATACTTGGGGAAATTGCCGGGATAATTATTATTGTAATTCTTTGGATAATAGTCCTGGTGGGATATTTTGGATTGTGGGTAAAGTTAGAAAACTGGTTGATAAAGCAAACTGGAGAAAAATTTCCGATTGTCCGAGAGCCTGAACTCGATATTGGAGTTCCGTTTAATGGTATCGATGATCAGGATCACAAGAAACCATTAGCTGGTTACCAAACAAAGAAGATAAAGATTCCACCAGAATTTCGGAAATCTCTTGTAAAAACAGATAAACAAGATGAAGATAATTTTAATCCCCAACCAAGGGGAGATCGTCTACCTCCAATAAGTATTCTTGAAAACGAGAAAAATGTTAGACCCGATGAGCGAAATATTAATCAAACTGCCGGATTAATTGAAAAAACACTGGCTGATTTTGGTATTCCCGCCAGAGTAGTTGGATTTCGGGTAGGTCCTACAGTCACCCAATTTGCTGTTGAACCTGGTTTCTATGAAAAAAGTGGCACAGATAATACTGATAGTAATCGCCAAAAAGTGAGGATCGCCCAAATTGCTGGACTTTCAAAAGATCTGGCATTGGTGCTATCGGCTGAACGTTTGAGAATTGAAGCTCCAGTACCTGGACGCTCTTATGTGGGCATTGAAGTTCCCAATTTGCGGGCTACAACTGTTCGATTACGTCCAATATTGGAATCGGAATCTTTTTATAAGGTTGGGTCACAATTGGCTATTGCTTTAGGACGGGATGTTTCCGGGCAGCCTGTTGTCGCTGACCTGGCACGTATGCCTCATGTCTTGATAGCCGGGACAACCGGATCTGGAAAATCTGTGTGCATCTCTGCGCTTGCAACCTGTCTGGCTATGAATAATACACCGGATGATCTAAAATTGGTTATGATCGATTCAAAAATGGTGGAATTAATTCGATTTAATGGGTTACCCCATATGCTGGGAAAAGTGGAGACGGAAATCTCACGTATCCTGGGGGTTTTACGCTGGATCGTAGTGGAAATGGAGCACCGCTATAAGCTTCTGGAGGCTGCCCGCGTGCGCGATCTGGATGGTTATAACAAGCGACTTCTCCGCCGCAAGGAAGGGGCGCCGCCCTTGCCGCGCATTGTTGTATTAATTGACGAATTAGCAGATCTAATGATGTCTGCTCCAGATCAAACCGAGCACAATTTGGTACGCCTGGCACAAATGGCAAGGGCGACTGGTATTCACCTCATTGTGGCAACGCAACGACCGAGTACAGAGGTAGTAACTGGTTTGATCAAGGCAAATTTCCCATCAAGAATCTCGTTTGCGGTGGCATCCGGAATTGATTCTCGAGTCATTCTTGATTCTCAAGGTGCGGAAACGTTATTAGGACATGGTGATATGCTTTTCTTGAATCCGGAAATTGGCAATCCGATTCGTGCGCAAGGCGTCTTTATCACAGACCTGGAAATAGAACGATTGATATCTTTCTGGCAAAAATCAAGTGCAAACCTGGATGAACGTCCACCTTGGGAAACCCTTATGAACGAACCTGATGAGGGTGAGGATGGTGTTATGATCGAACATGCCATCGTTTTATTAAAGAAAGAACAACGGGCTAGTGCCTCCATGCTTCAGAGAAAGCTGCGAATTGGATATCCGCGTGCGGCACGGTTGCTGGACCGCCTTGAAGAGATGGGAATTGTAGGTCCTTCCACTGGGGGTGGTAGAGATAGAGATGTATTAATTGACCCCGAAGATGATTTTGATGATGAAGTGAAATAAGGAATTGTTAATTCAACAGAATTGTGTCCTTAGGTGGTATTATTAAAGCTTGTAAAAAACCAAACGAAAGGATTCAAATAATCCATCCATGAATGAAGAAGAAAAAAAATCATTTAGTGATCTTTTACGCCTGTGGTTTAAATGGGTAACTGATCCCCTCGGAGCATTTTTTAATCGACTGGGGATACGCCCAAATACTATGACGATTCTCGGAGTGTTAGGTACAACTTTAGGCGCTTATATGATAGCTCGAGGAAATATGTTGTGGGGCGGTTTATTTATCTTGATCTCAGTTCCATTTGATGCACTTGATGGAACCATGGCTCGTTTGCGTGGAGAGGCTAATGATTGGGGAGCATTTGTTGACTCAGTGGCAGATAGGTATTCTGAGTTGATCACATATGCTGGTCTATTGTTTTTTTATCTATTCACAAGCCCCGATAACTTCGCTGGTATTTTGGTTTTTATTTCTGCCTCAGGATCCGTGCTTGTATCTTATGTGAAAGCCAGGGCAGATTCCTTGGGATTATATGCAAAAGGGGGACTTCTTACACGAGTTGAGAGATATATAGTTCTTGCCCCAGCTTTGGTTTTTAACCAACCACTGATCGCACTTTGGATCCTGGCAGTATTGACCCATATCACTGCAATCCAGCGTATCTATATCGCGCGAAAAGATGCATACCGAAAACATTTAATTAATACTGGAGTAAAACATGCCTAATGGTTTTGATATTCCTCTGCCTTTCCTTAACCAACCTTTCCATATTTATTTTTATGGCATTCTTATTACTTTAGGTGTGGTAGTTGCTGCTTTGGTTGGGCAATTTGAAGCGAAGCGGCGTGGATTAAATCCCGAAATTATTCTAGATATGCTGTTCTGGTTGGTCATTGCTGGAATCATAGGGGCGCGTATCTGGCATATATTAACCCCTCCTCCATCCATGGTGGAACGTGGAATTACAACGATGTATTATTTTACACACCCACTTGAAATGCTGGCAATTCGCAATGGAGGATTGGGTATTCCAGGCGCAGTTATTGGTGGCGTACTTGCTCTTTGGATCTATTCCCGAAAATACAAGTTGGATTTCTTAACATGGGCTGATATTGCTGCACCAGGTCTTGCACTGGCACAGGCGATTGGTCGCTGGGGTAATTTTTTCAACCAGGAGCTTTATGGAGCACCCACTAATGTCCCGTGGAAATTGTTTATTGATTCAGCTCACCGTTTGCCTGGTTATGAAAATATTAGTTATTACCACCCTCTTTTCTTTTATGAGTTCTTATGGAACCTTGCGTCTGCCATATTTCTAATTGTCATTGCAAGAAAATTTATAAAATGGTTAAAGCCCGGGGATCTATTGTGGGTATATATGATCACATACCCTGTAGGAAGGTTCTTCCTTGATTTTCTTCGGATGGATGCATCTGAAGTCGCAGGAATTAATGCCAATCAATCTTTTATGGTTATTGTTGCTATAAGTGCTGTGGTTATATTATATATAAGACATAAGCCAATTAAGAAGGAAAAATAGACGATAGTTTTAAGTCTTATATTCTTTATATGATAGAGATTAATGATCTAAACTGACAACCAGGTGAAAATTGGGTTATTGATGACATTGATTTTACAGTCAAACCTGGACAGGTATTGACTTTTATGGGGTTAAATCTTACTGGAAAAACTTCAACAATCTGATTGTTGAAATCTTTGGTATCTCCTTCAAACGGTTCAGCCTGTAATCATGGATTTGAAGAGTAAAAGAACCAGACAAAGTCCATTCGTTGGGAGGTGTATTATCCGAGCAGAACGGTTCGTATTTACGGATATGAGCAACATCCTTCAAGGTCGAAAATCGCACATCAGAAGAGGAAAGTAAAGCGATTATTGACCTTCTTTGCCTTATATCGGATCATGTTTACACCACCCAGGTAAAAAACGGAAAAGAAATTTCAGGACAGCAGATTATTGACAGAGCGCTGCAAACAGATTTCTTTTTTGCTCAAATTTATTTTGCTCGGGAGAAAGGTTCACTAAAACAAGAATGGGTTGGTCCGCCAATACATCACGAAATCGCAGGGTTTAATTTCACTTTCTGATACTATTGTGCGATGGAAAACCAACTGTCCAAATTATTTCCTTAGAAATGCTTTGGTTTCATTTCCCTATATTAAAAATTCTTAGAGCTTTTTGTTGCCCTTATTACAGTATTCACGCTAAGACGCATTCGCTGGATTTATGAAAAAAAAATTACCACCCGATCAAATAGGATCTCCACTCAACATTTTCAAATAAATGGTTTTCATAAATGTACTTGGCGTTTGAAGGTGGGGCGATCGGTTGATGGATCAAATTCATCTGGGATTCTTTTAAATGTCGCCCTCCTTTACGATGATTGCAGGTAGGGCATGCTGCAACAACATTTGTCCAAATATGCCTTCCTCCCAGATGTTTGGGTAGAACATGATCTATCGTAAGATTGGACGTTTGTTGACCACAATACTGGCATGTATAGTTGTCGCGACGAAAAATTTCTCTGCGAGTGAGCCTGATTTGCTGTCGAGGTCGATGAATCATATATTCAAGGCGAATTATCGATGGTTCAGGAATTATTTTAGTGATAGTATGTATATAACCGCGCCCATTTACAACCATTGCTGCTTTTCCGGTTAGGATCAAGCCAATGGCTCTTCTAATATCACAAATATTGATAGGTTCAAAATTTGCATTTAGAACCAAAACAGGCGCTTTATGCATTAGCCTCCGTAATGGGGGGATTATAGCATAATGATAAAAGGATAATAAGATGCGTATTTTAATTTCTGGTGGAACGGGGATGATAGGTAAACAACTTGTTAATAGTTTGCATGAAAGTGGGCATGAATTATTGCTTCTCACTAGAAGTGTCCAAGCAGAACACAAATTACCGAATGTCAAATTGATCCTGTGGGATGGATCCAGTTTGGGTAAGTGGGGCGAGATTGTGAACAATGTGGATGCAATTATTAACCTGGCAGGTGAGAATATTGGGTCAAAACATTGGTCTGTCAGGCAGAAGAATCTTATCATCGAAAGCAGGGTAAATGCTGGAAAAATTTTAACAGAAGCAATGATCAAAGCAAAGGCGCGCCCGAAAGTTTTCATTCAAGCTTCAGCAATAGGAATTTATGGGGTGAATAATTCCGAAATATTGACCGAAGAAAGTGCCTATGGCGATGATTTCATGGCTGATATCTGTAAAAAATGGGAAGCATCCAGTGAAGAAGTAGAATCCTTAGGGATTCGAAGAATTGTTATTCGAACGGGTGTTGTTCTCTCAAAGAAAGCTGGTGCACTAAATAGAATGTTGATCCCCTTTAATTTCTTTATTGGAGGACCGATTGGTAGTGGAAAACAAATGATCTCATGGATTCACCCATCTGATGAAGTATCCGCGATCCAATTCTTGCTCGAGAATGAAAAAGCCAAAGGTGTCTTCAATTTGACTGCACCTTGTCCAATATCCAATGCGGAGCTTGGTAAAAACCTGGCAAAAGTCACTCAAAGACCTTATTGGTTACCAGTACCTGCAATAGGTTTGCGAATACTATTGGGAGAGATGAGTACACTAGTCCTGGATGGGCTAAATGTTACTCCTGAAAGATTGATCAATGCAGGTTTTTCGTTTAAATTTGAAAAAATTGAGGATGCTTTAATAAATCTTATGGCTTGAAACCCAAAATTATTGTATAATCAAATTGTGAATAATATGGATTTTTTTGTAAAATATCATTATTTTCATGCCTGAGTGTAATTGCGGATGGGTTGTACGCGCCTGCCGCAGCAGGCGCTTTTTATTTCTCCTTTTAGAATGTTGTTCCGGGAGGCATTGTGAATATTGATGATCAAGTTGCCTTGTTGATGCAAGGTACAGAATATGGCGACGATGAACTGGCAGGTTTTATGGCGGATGAACTTCGCCAAAGATTGACACAAGCTGAAAAAAAAGGTCAACCACTGCGAGTTTATTGTGGGTATGACCCCACATCGACTGATCTGCATTTGGGGCATACAATCACGATGCGGAAATTACGCCAATTCCAGGATCTGGGTCACGAAGTTACATTTTTGATCGGAAGCTATACTGCGTTGGTAGGGGATCCATCTGACAAGAATAAGTCCCGCCCGGTATTGACTCAAGAGCAAGTGGCTGAAAATGCTAAAACTTATGCTGATCAGGCCTTTAGAGTTCTGGATCGGAAAAAAACAACTGTTCGCTATAATGGGGAATGGCTCTCCGAATTAGGTCTGGTGGATCTAATAAAACTGGGTCAGAATTTTACTGTACAACAGTTTTTGGCTCGTGATAATTTTTCCAAAAGGATAGCTGCAAATGAGCCAATTTACTTGCACGAGACTTTTTATGCATTGATGCAGGGATATGATGCTGTTGCCATGCAAACAGACGTCCAGGTAGGTGGTACTGATCAATTATTTAATATCATTGTTGCTGGAAGAAAGCTTCAAGAAGCGCTTGGGCAGAAGCCTCTGGTTGGAATCATCTGTGGGATCTTACCAGGAACAGATGGTTTTCACAGGATGTCCAAGACAACTGGTAATGTTATACCAATCAATACCACAGCTGAGGATATGTATGGCAAGGTTATGAGTATTCCGGACAATGCGATGCTCAAATATTTTCGATTGGCGACGCGATTATTACCTGTAGATATTGATGTAATTGAAAAAGACCTGGAATCAGGGCAATTACATCCCCGCGATGCAAAAATGAAACTTGCTCTTGAAATTGTATCCATTTTCTACGGCTTACCAGAAGCACTGAAAGGAGAATCAGCATTTATCCACCTTTTTCAAAAAGGCAGTATGCCTGAGGGTATTCCTGAATTCTTATTTAAAAATGGGGATACATTAATGGATATTTTGGTCAAAAGCAGCCTGGTGGCAAGTAAGAATGAAGGACGCAGATTGCTGCAGCAAAATGGTGTTCGTTTGGATGGCGAAGTGCTCACAAATGGCCAGATCGAGGTGTCTCATGAGGGAGTACTTCAAGTTGGAAAACGGAAGTTTATCCGCCTTGTGAAATAATTAATTTGCCCTTGAAGAATTGTTGCTGATTGGTAATTAAGGTTGTAACGACATAATCATTAAAGAGCGTCCGATCTCCCGGGCAAAGGATATATTGGCTTCCTCCAACATGATGGTTACAACCAGAGGAGTTCCTTGCCAGTCTGAAATTGTTCCAGCCAAATACCATGTAAGCGAACGATCTTCAGAACTATCGTTAATGGTGCTTAAAACTTCCCAGAATGGTTGTTTGTTAACTATTAATTCGTTTATTGCTTTCTCGGTCGATGCAACTGGAAGAACCTGCAGGGGTTCATTGAGTGCAGGGAGTATGATCCAGCCAAATTGATTGGAATTAACTGCCATAGCCAATCTCGCTGGTGGGAGTATTCCATCATTGCTTAATACTGCCCCCGCCAATGCCAATTGCAATGGGCTGACAAGTAACTCATCTGTGGGCGTTACAGCCTGAGCTACAGGCAGTCTTAATTCCGGTGTGTGATAAAAGCCTAACCCTTGGTAAAGGTTAACGTGACTATCTGAAATCGTCGCATCAGGTAATCCTGCCGCTATCAAAAAAGGGTTCAGAACATTTCCTGGGGGATATAATCCTTGAGCCGCCCGGTTTAGTAAAGGTAGTTCTTGATCTTGAGATAGCGATGAACCTATTCCATCGAGAAGATTAGGATCATAATTTGGATGGGAAGCCATCACTAATATCTCACCACTAGCGGCATTAAGTACAACAATAGAGCCTTTATGGGTGTTCATAAGTTTATCCGCTTGCCTTTGTAAATCCAAAGTGATACTCAAGCGGATATCAAGACCAGGGGGAGGTTGACCAAAGAGCAAATAATCTAGCCAAATCAATCCAGAATTGTTCCCTTCTACACCACGCAGGTAGCCATCTAGACTTGATTCTAAACCTGCTTGTCCAAATATATTATTCGTATAACCAGTGATGGGGGAAAGGTCAGGGTATAGATAATTGCGGGTGAATTCACCTGAGATCCCATTAGTTATATTAATCGGTTCACCCAGGCTAGCTAAAATTGAACCTCTTTTTACATACCGATCTGAAATTGAACGGCGGGCATTATCTGTACGAGATAGCAATTCAGGACCACGCACAATAGACCACCACCCATTCACAAAAGAAATGAGAATCAAGCCAAAGGTAAGAATTTTCCCCAGGAAAATGTATGGCTTATAATTTTGTATTGGAAATGGTTCAACTTCAGTTTTATTGCTAATTATCAATAAGAGTAAAAGAGCGATGAACGAGGTTACAAGAGAAGATCCACCATAAGAAACAAATGGTAATGTAACACCAGTTAGTGGAAGTGCACGGATGTTACCTCCGATTATCAGGATGCTTTGGGAGATGAGATAAGCTGTTAATCCAGCTGCCAGATATCTTCGAAACCGGTCAGTTGCATGCAAAGCAATTCGAATGCCTCTGGCAGAAAAAATTCCCAAGAGCGAAATTAATGCAATCGTTCCAATCAAACCTGTTTCCTCAGAAATTGCGGTGTATATGAAATCTGAAATGGCAACAGGAACTAATCCAGGGCTGCCACCTCCCGGACCACGACCGATCAACCCGCCATTAGCTGTAGCTAAAAGGGACTGAATTATTTGATAAGAACGTCCCGAAGGATCAATCCAGGGGTTTATCCAGGCATCTACACGCAAACGCACAACCTCAAACAAAAAATATCCGAGAATCGCAGAAAAACCCAATCCAGCAATGCTGAAAATGAGAACTTTTTTATTTTCTGACGAGATATATAGAAGTACAGTGTAAAGAAAGATAAATATTGAAGCAGTGCCCAGATCTCTCTGAAAAATAAGCAGGGATAATGCCACACCCGTTACAAGTATTGTAGGTAAGACCATATGCAGAGTACTTAATTTGAGAGGTATTCGGTCTGCGAAATATGCTGCCAGGTAGATGACAAGTAAAAGTTTTAGTGGCTCGGAGGGTTGAAAATAAATACCACAACAACCCAACCATAAGCGTGGACCACTTCCTAACGGGTTTACTCCAATAATAAAAGTTAACAAAGTTATCAACAATCCACTAGCCAGCCATAAATATTTATACTTTCGTAGAAAAATTAAATTATCAGGTAGGCGTAGACAAAAAACAAAAAAGACACCGGCAAAAATCAGCCAAATAGCTTGACGGAACCCAAAAACAGGAATTAATCGCCATATCGTCAAAATTCCCCAACCGGACAATATTGAAGCAATAGGAAAAACTAATGGGTCGCTATCAGGTAAAAATTTTAGAAGTTGCTTGCTTGTGATCAAAACAACCAATCCCCAAATAATAAAACCGATCCAATGTCCCCACAATAAATCTGTATACCAGGATCGTTCACGGGAAGCTGGAGAAATCATTAGCGCTATTGCGTAGATGAATAGAAATAGTGCTGCTATTTTCAATAAGCGCAGCTGAAATTTATTATTGGAACTCTTAACTTTAGGGTTTCTGGAAATATTTTCCAATAAAAATATCCAATTTCCTGCGAGTTTCAGCAGGAATGTAATTACTATTGGTGATCAAAGCGCTTTCCAAAGCAGAAGTGCAGGAGCATTCAGGATCAGGAGTCACTACTGGCACCAAATTCTGAATTACTTTTTGTGCCATTGAAGTGTTTTCCAAGAGAACTTTAATAACCATTTCGACAGTTACGGGAGATTGACTGGTATGCCAAACATCGTAATCTGTAACATGAGCCATGACCGAATAACAAATCTCAGCTTCGCGTGCCAGAAACGCTTCTGGTGAGGCGGTCATTCCAATTATTGACATGCCCCATGAGCGGAAAACATTGGATTCGGCTTTTGTTGAAAACCGGGGTCCTTCAATTGTTATTAATGTACCACCAACATGTACCTTTTTTGTACTGATCTTTTTTATAGTAGCAGTGAGCTGATTTCCTAATCTTTTACAGAACGGTTCTGCTACGCCAACATGCGCAACGATACCATCTCCAAAAAATGTTCGGTTTCGACAGCGGGTATTGTCAAATAATTGATCCGGAACAACAATATCCCCTGGGGCGTAATCTTCTCTTAAGGATCCACATGCGCTTACACTAATTATATTGCGAACTCCCAATAGTTTTAAAGCGAATATATTAGCACGGTAATTAACTTCTGATGGATTCTGTTGGTGACCCAGACCATGCCTGGCCAGGAAAGCAACCCGCTTTCCTTCCAAGATTCCTGTGATAACAGGCGCACTCGGTTTTCCAAACGGAGTATCCAAAGTATTCTCTTGTTTATTCTCTAATCCAGGGAGATCATACAACCCAGAACCTCCAATGATTGCCAGAGCAATTGGTTCAATCATCGTTTCCTCCGCTATCCGAATATAAATTATTATTTCCAGGTTTACCTTGGATTTCACCAGAGATCGTTATTAACAGAGTGTATTTTCCACAGAGAATCTCATCATCAGAAATTACTACAACTGGAGTCATAACAGGTTGACCATTTATAAAAGTGCCATTTTTTGAACCCAGATCTTCCAACCACCACTGTGCATGATGGTATCTGAGACGAGCATGATGATTGGAAACATTCTCATCGATCAATTGACATTCACATTTTGCAGATCGACCTATTGTGACTTCAGCTGTATTAAAATAACGGATATTCTCAGGTACATCCATTGCTTTTATTGCCAGGTTTAACGTTGGAATTTTCCGATTTGAAAGCCAAATTCCTTGTAACTTGTTCTCCTTCCAAAGAAAATAAAATAAAACCAAAAGGAAGGTATATAGACTTATACTAACCAGGATTCTTAGGATTAGAAAAATAATTGCAGTCATTTGGTTAGTTTATCTTCTTTGGGTAGTACTTCTATGGCGTGGTCGGATAATATTGAAGAATTGGGACGGGTGGGTTCTTCTGTTTTTTGGGATGGAGGTATATCATGACCAAAGATCAACGTAACCCCTGCCAGGGAAATTACATCGCCTGGATAAAGGATACTTTGATTAATTCGATCTCCATTTACAAAAGTTCCACCTGAAGAATTAAGATCAAATAAGACAAACTGACCCTTGATTTCTCTTATCTGGGCATGATTGCGTGAGATGCGTGGATCATCAATAACAACATGATTGTCCAGTCTCCGGCCAATATTGATCACGGATTGATCAATTGAGATTACCTCAGAGCCATGCAAAATAAGAAACGAATTATTTGGGCAGTCTACCTCTAAATTCTCTTTCCCAGTATTCATATGGATTCCGTGAGTTTCAGTTATATCTCCAACGCTAAAAGATGCATATACTTGAACCTCACTATCAGGCAATGAACTGTCTGACGATGTGGATAATGTGGGTTTGGATGAGAAAACGAAACCGGCTTCACGTCCTGAAGTTTCAAGAGCAACAGCCATTTCTTTTAATAAACCAGTCCTTTGCCTCCACCTGGATAGATTGGTAGGATTGGCAATGATCACATAAACATTCGGGGCAAGAACACTTTTATCTTCCTGGGTTCTAATTTGAGAATACATAACTGAAGCAAGTTTTTGCGAAATTTGATCTTCAGGTTTCCCAACCGGTATGAATTTCACCAAACGGTCTTCGATGAATGATTTTATTCGTGCTTCCAATTCCTCAAGTGTACTCAATCTTCTTTACCTTTTAAAAAACCTTATGTTTATTATTATAGAAGCGGGGAAAGTAATGTGCAAGGTCTGATTGAAAAGAGTAAAAGCCACTTTACTAAAACTCATTCAAGGTTTATTTCCTATTTACAAAGTATTTAGGATAGTGTTATCTATATTTAGAAAAAGATTAATTTGTGGTTTTACTTTTGAATCGTGTCGCTTGCAGTATCCAAGGCACTGATTTCGTCGATGGTTAATCTCCAGCCAACAGATGCATTATTTTGTTGAACTTGTTTTACGTTTTTTGCGCCAGGTATGGGTAATGTTCCTTTACAAATCAGCCAGTTTAGGGCTACTTGTGCGGGGGTTTTATTTCCGTGCCCTATTCCAATTTCAGTCATCAATGCAAGGAGTGGCTTTATTTCTTTAAGTATACTGGAAAATCGTGGGCCTCTAACACCTGGTGGAGGAGATTCGGAAGAATATTTTCCTGTCAGCAACCCTTGGGCTAAAGGACTATAAGCGATCACCCGGATTCCGAGATTTTGGCACCGTGCCAATAATCCATTTTTTTCGATCTGCCGATTAAGAAGATGATATTCCACCTGATTGGACGTAAGCTTTATATGGCGACTGGACAGGGCATTATATGCCCGTTGTGTTTGACTATTGTTGAAATTTGACACCCCTACAGCAATTGTTTTACCTGATAAGACTTCTTTTGACAGAGAATTCATCATGGATTCGATTGATAATAAGGATAATGGCCAATGGATCTGATAGAGAAAAACATGTTCCGCTTGCAACCTATCAAGACTGTTTTGTAATGCTTTATGCAGCGAATTTTTTGAGAATCGCCACGGATAAGGAAAGAATTTTGTTGCAATAAGAACAGACTCCCCCGTTGTTTTCAGAAGCGTTCCTAGTATTTGTTCAGAACGACCTTGTCCATATACTTCTGCAGTATCGAAGAAATAAACACCTGCATCCAAGGAGGCTTGAAAAGCAGCTTTTATATCTTCATCATTATAACTACCTCCATAATTCCAGAAAAAACGGTCTCCCCAGGCCCATGCCCCAACTCCAATTTCAATATTATCTAAAGAAAAAAAATCTTCTACAGATTTTTCAGCCATTGTACCTCGAGGTGATAATTTGGGGGAATAATTAATAATTCTATCACGTAACTTGTCCAATCGGGGTGTACATGTTGTAACAAGCAGGATAAAATCGTTATAGTATTCTTGTTATGAACTTACGGAACTCCAGCTGCTTGACAATGTGAAGCAGCTGGCGCTCCCTGAGTTCGGGAGAACTAGATGACAATTAACTTGGGTTGGGAACCAGCCGAATCACCAGCTGACCTGGCGAGACGATTAGATTTGCCCTTTTCGGATATGCGTTTGTTAACGCGTGCTTTGACTCATCGATCGTATGTTAATGAACACGATGAAGCAATATCGGATAACGAGAGACTTGAGTTTCTGGGGGATGCTGTACTTGATTTTGTGGTCGGGGCCTGGTTATTTAACCATTATCCCGAAAAAGCAGAAGGAGAATTAACGCGAATGAGGTCAGCTCTGGTCCGCACAGAGCAGTTGGCTGAGTTTGCCAGACAGTTAAATTTGAGCGCAGCAATGAGACTTGGGCATGGTGAGATTCAAGCAGGAGGGAGGGAGCGGGATATCTTGTTATGTGGGACATTTGAAGCATTAGTTGGAGCTCTATATCTTCAATCGGATATAGAAACGGTCCAAATCTTTATCCATCGTTTACTGGATAAAACAAAAGAAAAGTTTCTGGTTCAAACAGATTCATTTGACCCAAAAAGCGCATTACAAGAGTGGTCGCAAACCAATAAATTGGGTATTCCAAAATATGTTACAGTAAACACTTCAGGACCAGACCATGACCGATCATTTGAGGTTAATGTACTTATAGGTGAAAAGATTTACGGATCCGGGATAGGTCATAGCAAGCAAATTGCTTCCCGTCTTGCTGCACTGAGCGCTATTGAATCATTAAATAATCTTTGAGGATAAAATAAACCAACAATGCCATTACGATTGAAATCCCTCGAGTTACACGGATATAAGACATTCGCATCCAGAACCAGGTTTGAATTTTCGGATGGAATTACTGCAATTGTCGGACCGAACGGTTCAGGAAAGTCTAATATTGCTGATGCATTGCGCTGGGTTCTTGGAGAACAATCATATTCAATTTTGCGCGGTAAAAAAACAGAAGATATGATTTTTTCCGGTTCAGAAAATAGATCTCGGGCAGGTATGGCTTCCGTATCGATCATTTTTGATAACGCTGATAATTGGTTGCCGGTCGATTTTTCGGAAGTTGATTTGTCCCGATATGCTTATCGTGATGGTCGAAATGATTATTTGTTAAATAGTCAACATGTACGATTGCGGGATATCAATGAATTGCTAGCCCAATCCGGGTTGAGTGAACGAACTTATACCATTCTGGGTCAGGGTCTCGTGGACGCTTCTCTGGCATTAAGAGCAGATGAAAGACGACGTCTTTTTGAAGAAGCCGCTGGCATTGGCCTTTATCGAACTCGGCGTGAGGAAGCCCTTAGGCGATTGGATACAACAAGGCGTAATCTTGACAGGATATTGGATATTCTTGCAGAACTGGGACCACGCTTGCGAAGCCTGGAAAAACAAGCCAAACGATCCCAGGAATTCCTTAAGGGACAGGCAGAATTACGTGATTCTTTGCGAGAATGGTATGGCTACCACTGGAACCACGCCCAAAGAGAAATGAATGAGTCCCGGGATTTGGTAATATCTCACGATGCAAAATTACAGGAAATTCGTGAAGCCTATCAGGGTACTCGCCATAAATATTCAGAATTCAGAGATAGGTTGCAGAGTCTTCGTTCAAGGTTAAATTCGTGGCATCGCGAGTCATCGAAATTACATACCAATAGAGAGACCATAAGTCGTGAAATGGCTGTCCTTGAGGAAAGAAGAAGAGCACTGACTGAAAATAAGCAAAATGCATTGGATGAATTGAGCCGCTTGGAAGTGGAATTTGGTTCGATAAACGATCGTTTGGTTGAAGTTAGAAATGATTCAGAACTATTACAGAATGAACTTAATGACTCCGAAATTCAGCTTAAGAATGCACAAGAAATACTCAATACAAAACAATTAGAAAGGATGCAAGCTGAAGAATTACTAGATAAAACAAATAATGATATTGCTGAGACTTTAAACAGAAAAAACCAGATTAATGCACAACAGGGAGAATTATTAAAGCGAATTGATGCTCAGAAACTTAAAATAAATAGCATTAATGAAGTCATATCTGGAGCTCATGAGAAAGTAAAACTCTCAGAAGATTATTATTCGAAAAGTAAAGTCAATCGTGAGCAAGTGGAAATAGCTCTCGCAGAGATTGAGAAAAAAATTACTGGATCGAAATTTCGAATTCAGAAATTAGAAACAGAGAAAAACGCCTTAGAAAATGAATTAAATGGTTATTCATCGGAAGTTACTCGATTAAAGGCACAACAAGAGGTTTTGCAACAAGCTGAACAATCTTTAATTGGTTTTGCTGATGGTGCACGACTTGTCATGGAATCTGCGAGTAATTCTGATCTAAAAACAGGAGTACTGGCACTGGCCTCCTTATTGGATGTGCCAGCTGAGTTTGAAAATGCGATTGCGGCCGCATTAGGTGAATTCGTGGATTCTGTAATCTGCCAATCAAATTCTGAATTAGAAAACGCCATTAATCTACTTGAGTCTGCTAAATCTGGAAGAGCGACTTTGATTCCTTCAAATAGGTTAATATCCTTGGGAGAAGAAAAAGTCCCACAAGATAAGAATAGTCTTGGTTTGGCTTGTGATTTAGTTAAGATCACTCCAGAATTCAGATCTGTGGTTGATTATCTACTCGGTCGAGTAATAGTTGTTACCAATCGCCAGGTAGCCAGCAAGTTGATTAGTGGCATACAAAAGGACATGAAAATTGTAACTTTATCAGGGGAGGTTTTTTATGCGGGTGGGCCAATCCAGATTGGAAAACAATCCAATACCGGGATATTAGGTCGATCAAGGCATAAAAGAGAAATTCAGGAAGAATTATCTAAAAAAGAAAGACAGCTGGAGCAAGTATCTGGTGACATCCATGAGATTATAAAGAAAATGGCTTCCTTCCAAGAGAAGCTGAATAAAGATGATGAGAATTTTCGAAAGACTCTTTCACTCCTCGAGATCAATAGGAATATTGAAAGAAAAGCCAATGATGATCTGGAATCAGCTAAACGAAATCTCGATTGGCAGACAAGACAAAGTGAAAGCATAAAAGAAGAAATCGAAGTTGCCAATTCTCACTTGCAATCATTAAACTTGGAAAATTTAATTGTCGGGGATGAACTTAAGCGTATTCAGGAATTAACACGCACTCAAGTGAATTTTCTGGCTGGATTAATTCTCACAGAGTATAGTGAACGAGTAGCTTATTGGAGTACACAGTTGGCAGTGGCGAGTCGGGCTCTGAGCGATGTACAGAAGAGAAACGCTGAACAGTTACAAGTATTTAATGGTATGGAAGAACAAAAAATAAAAATAATTGGCAAGTTGAAGGAATATGAATCTTTATTAGCATCCTTGGATTCAGAAAAAATATTTGCACGCAAAAATGAGAATGAATTAAATGAACAACTTGAGAAACTGCGGGTTTTAATCAACCCCGCAGAGGCAGATTTAGAGAATGCGGAGCTTCAAGAGACTGAATTACAGCAACAAGAGATTCAAAGTCAGCATACCCTGGCGTTGGCAGAAAAATATTACAACCAGATCCAATTGGATTTTGGTCGAAAACAGGAAGCAGTGGTAAATTTGCGCCAGAAAATTGAGGATGATTTTGGATTGGTTTCACTTGAATATGCAACCAATGTGGATGGGCCAATTCCATTGCCATTTGAAGGTATGGTTGAGCATATGGTTTCTGTTGATGTTTTGCCACCCGACTTGGAAGCAACTCTTTCTCGCCAACGAATGCTCTTAAGACGGATGGGTCCAATTAATCCCGAAGCACAGCAGGAATACGAATCAGTATCCGAACGACACAAATTCCTTGATTCTCAATTGGAAGATTTAAGAAAAGCAGAAGTCGATATTAGAAAAGTAATTTCAGAATTGGATGAAATTACAAGACAGGAATTCTTAAAAACATTTTCTGCTGTTGCAGATGAGTTTAAAACAATTTTTCATCGTTTATTTGGTGGAGGATCAGCCAAATTAATGTTAACAGATCCTGAAAATTTAAATGAAACAGGTATTGACATTGAAGCCCGCTTGCCTGGAAAGCGTGAACAAGGGTTGGCATTATTGTCTGGGGGAGAACGTAGTTTGACAGCGATAGCTCTTATCTTCTCATTGTTAAAAGTATCTCCGACACCTGTTTGTGTGATGGATGAAGTTGATGCCATGTTGGATGAAGCCAATGTCGGTCGATTTCGAGATCTTGTCAGTGAGTTAAGCACTGAAACGCAATTTATAATTATTACTCATAATCGGAATACAATCCAGGCTGCAGATGTGATATATGGTGTGACGATGGGTCGGGATTCCGTTAGTCAAATAATTAGCTTAAAAATGGATGAGGTGAGCGACGAAATGCTGCGAGGTCAAGCAGCCAGGTGATGATGTTTTAAAGAAAAAAGCGATTGGCTTATTAGTCAATCGCTTTTTAATTGTGATGGAAATTTACTCTAACCGATAAAATCTTGTAAAGAAGGATCAAGAGGAATACGATCCATGTAATAATCATATATGATTAGATCGGAATTTGATCTGATCTCAGCAACCCAATCAGAAAAGAATTGGTCCGTTTGGGTTTTATATTCTTCCGCTGTAAGGGGGCGATCCTCATGTCCTATAACTTGGATGATATGGTAGCCGAATTGTGATTGGACAGGTTGGCTTATCTCACCTACTTCTAAACTAAAGGCAGCATCTTCAAATTCAGCAACCATTCTTCCACGAGGAAACCAGTCTAGGTCTCCACCAACAGCTCCACTGCCGGTATCACTTGAATATTCAAGGGCAAGTTCTGTCCAATCACCACCATCAACCAGGAGCTGACGGACTTTATTTGCAGTGGCTTCATCTGCGACCAATATATGCCGTGCCCAGACCTCATCCAATGAAAATGGAACTTCGGAAGTAATTACTGCATACAGTTTATTGCGGTATAAATCATCTTCAAATAATTTCCTTACATCCGCTTCAGAAAAACCGAATTCCTTATACTCGTCCAATGCCAATTTGTATTCTCCCTGATAACCTTCCAAAGTATAAGGGGTAGCAGAAGGGGTAATTGAAGGAATTGATGTGGGAGTAGCCAATGTATCTGGTGTAGATGTTGCAGCCAGAGTTGCAGTCGGGAAGGGAGAAGAGGTCGGTGTGGGTGGTACCAATGCCCGTTCAGTGGCATTTAGAGTGGGAAAGATAATGGAGGTTGGAACAACAGTAGGTGTTGGAGTGCCTCCCGGGAAATACCCAAATGCTGCTTGTATTGCCTTGTCAATTTCCTCTGTTGTAACTAAGATCCCTCGTCTTTCCGCTTCTTGACGAATGAGGACATTATCCACCATCTGGTTTAAAACACTCTCGCCAAGTGAAGCGGTATCATCTAATTGAGCTTGAATTTGTTGCAGAGTGTTTCCAATCGTTGAATCGGTGTTTGGGTCAAGACCAAACATTTGGGCAAATTGTGCATATTGCATGTATTGAGTGATTAATTGTTGCCGGGTTAACCTGACGTGTGATTCAAAAGATTCAGTTGTTATATTTTCTCCACCAACTTTCGCGACAGGTTGCCGCGAGCGTAAAACTGTTTGACTGAGAATGCCATAACCAATTAAAAGAATTACAAGAACAACAATGCCAATAGTTACATAAGCAATTGTCCGGATCTGCTGACGTTCTTTTTGCAATCTTGCGATGTGTTTTTTACTTACAATTTTGGATGGCAGTTTTTTTGCCATATCAGCCTCACTTGAAAATTAATCCGGGGTATGGGAAAATTAATACTCATACCCCGGGGTAGTTATCTAAAAAAATGGCTAGTGATCTTCTTCTGCCTGATCACCAGTGAAGGGGAGCAATGCAACATGGCGGGCGCGTTTTATGGCTGTAGCCAATGCTCTTTGATGAAGGGCACAGGTACCTGTTTGGCGCCGTGGTCGAATCTTTCCTTCTTCTGTTATCAAACGGCGTAGAAGATCAGTTTGCTTATAATCTATTTTTAAATTTTTGTCAGCACAAAATTGACAGAATTTGGGTCTTGAGAAATATTTTCGTTCTCCTCGCTGCTGACGTTCATTGCTATCATATTGTTCCATGGATATTAACTCCGTTGTTGGTCTTAGTTCGGACTAGAAAGGGAACTCATCTTCATCAATCCGATTAACAAAATCGTCTTGCACATTTACATCTTCACCCTGGTTTGCGTTTGTTTCACGGCGATCGCCTATGATTAGCATCTCGGATGCGACAACTTCTGTTGTTAAGTGTTTATTTCCTTCTTTATCATCCCATCGTCTGGTCTGCAACCGTCCTTCAATATAAACCTGTTGGCCTTTGGTTAAATGTTGCTTGCATATTTCAGCCAGGTTTCCCCAGGCGACAATATTGAACCATTCGGTTTCACTTTGGCGTTCACCAGCAGATGTGTTCCATGTACGATTTATTGCGAGAGAGAAGGATGTAACGGGGCGTCCGGATGGAGTATAACGCATCTCAGGATCGCGCCCCAAATGACCAATAAGCATGACCTTATTTAAACCACGACTCATCTTATTCACCTTTCAGTTGTGCAGTACGATGCTTATCCGAAATATTATTCAACTACAGTGATCATATAACGCATCAGCGGTTCAAGAAATCGTAAATATTGTTCCAACCCAATAACGCTGGTTGGAGGCATGGATGTGTTAAACAAAACATATTGACCTTCGCGCTGCTTGTTGATCGCATAGGCTAATCTTCGACGACCCCAAACGTCAGTAGTTTCAATCTCGCCTTTTAATTCTGTTATCCAGCCTTTAATTTTTTCAACGGAATCATTAAAAGCAACTTCATCCAGATCTGGATGAATAATACACATGAGCTCATATTTATGCATAGGGAACCTCCTTTCCTCGGGATTGCTCTCAGACATCACCTTAGGGAGCTGAGAACGGAAAGCCCACTCAACGCATTGGCTGAGTGAGATCAACGTACAGTTTACTACACTGTATCATTTTTGCGAAGGGCAGATTTGCTCATTGGTAGGACATAAATAGGGTTGCTGTATATCCAACCTCTTCGCTTTCCCAAATAGTTGCGATGTACTTCAACTCTATAAACCCCGGGTTCTTTGGTTGTGAATACAAGGTTTTTCTTCATGGTTTTCTTAATTACCTTCCCATCTTTTAATAAACTGGTTTCTGCTATTCCGGGTATGTGAACTTGAAGTGTGATACTGCCATTCAGCTCAATTTGGTCTCCCATAATGACTTCATTCTCCTTGCTTTGGGCTGAAAAACGAAAACCACGAGTAGGGGCAGGTAAATCATAACCAATAAAAACGTTCCCATTTGCAAGAGATTTGTATATGGTGCGACTGTCTGTTATTGAGTTTCCGTTTAAGGCTGTTGAAGTCAAGATGTGGGTATTTATAGCCGAGAAATGAAAGCTGTAGGGAAAGATGGTTTTCCGAACTGGACCCATGCGCATAGGTAACGCGTGAGCATCTGACCCTCCGATGGCAACAATACGTTTTCCTTTGGCAAGAAGTGAATCCCAAATTTGTAAAGTCTGAGGAAGGGGACCATGTGCGATTAGCTCAGGGAAGAAGGCATAAATTAATGCCTCAATTCTATTTTTCACCGTGGTTTTGAGTTCACTGAGACCATTCCATAATTCTATACCCGTAAACCCATTGATCTCCCAATCCTCCCAGGAAATATCAGATTCGTTAAACATCGGAAGCTCCGGATCTATTGGATGAGCAATAAAAGATAAGCCTCCATTGTTTTTTACATGATCTATAAGCTCTTGTGAGTTTTCTGCATAGGTTGCCATCTCTTCGGAAACTCCAAATACCAGAAGGTGATTTTTCTGGGGTATACGGCCTTGATCATGAACTTCTTCTCCAGTCAGAATTAGGGTTTTTCGTCCATTTTTACGAACATATCCAGAAATTTCTTGGACGAGTACATTATGGTCTGTGATGATTATTGCATCAAGATGAGAGTCAATGGCAGCCTGTGCAATTTCTGAGTGGAGACCGCTACCGTCCGAATAGGTTGTGTGGATGTGGAGATTAATGACTAATTCTTGCATACTTTTCGCACTCTGTTATCATGATGAAAAAAAAAGTAAACAAGCAAGATCAAGAAACATGGAAAGGTTGATTGGGATTGCCAGAAAAATTATTCCTTGAAAACTGGTTCTGGTCAAGACTAATAGAAATATTAATTGATTATTTAAAGAGTTAACTGAATCATAACGGTTGATGATGAAATTGTCTACTTGGAATCTCGGATAAACCTAATGAGATCTTTAATAATCTTTTTGCGCTAAAAGTTTGAAACTACCATTCATAAAAGGCAATATTATTGTAATGACTTTTAAATTTGGATCATTTTCTTGGCGAGAATAATAGAAAGAGGCATTGTTTGTGACATTAAGAGGATTGGTGATCGTGGCATTAAGGATACTTGTCAAACTGAAAAGTACAAGGTAAGATATGAATATGGAGCAGATAAGGAAGAACTATAAAAAAGTTGCCTATGCTTTTGGTACTCTGATACTGATAATTGTAGTTGTTAGATTTCAACAACGGATCAGCGAAATGAATCATCTTGAAGGGCAGCGAAATTTGATCCAAACCCAGGAATCATATGTGATGCAAACTCAGGAAAGTCTGATAGCAAAACTTTCCTATATAAATTCTGACGAAGCGGTAAAAGCCTGGGCTTATAGTGAAGGACGCTGGTATTTACCGAATGAAACACCAATAATAATTGTACCAGCGGGAAATGCGACCTCTATACCAGATGGATTTGAAGAAACACCAATAAATACTATCGAGAACTGGCGGGTTTGGTGGGAACTTTTTTTTGGAAAGAAAAATTAAACTAGGTGAATTTATTTTATGGGGGAACTTGAGCTTTTTATGAACCATCCAATTCATTACCAACCAATTTTCAATTGTGAAATAAACTGCTTTTCACATAATGCATAAGCGTAGAAAGAGACCCTATTCTGACAGATACAAATAATACTCTTTATGTTACTATAAAAACAGAATTACAATGTTTCACAATTAAATTAATTAGCTTCAGCTATAATCTCATGAAAAAAATTAAAATGGATTGATTATGCGACGGTATCTTTACTTTACAGTTTTTGCATCCGGGATGACTACTCTGGCAGCTGAGCTTTCAGCTTCGCGTTTGCTTGGAAATGTTTTTGGAACCAGTAATCTGGTCTGGGCAGCAATTATCGGCTTGATCTTGATCTATTTGACGGTGGGGTACAGCCTGGGAGGGCGCTGGGCAGACAGATCACCGAGACCAAAAACAATGTATTCTATCCTTGCCTGGGGGGCATTCACCATCGGGATTGTTCCATATATCGCCACTCCAGTTCTTAGAGCTGCAGCTAATGCTTTTGATGGGTTGCAGGTTGGTATCCTGGCAGGGGCATTTGTAGCAGTCCTGGTTTTGTTCAGTGTGCCGATCACTCTTTTGGGAATGATATCTCCATTTGCCATTCGTTTAAGCATGAATGATGCCAGCGAAGCAGGAAAGGTATCTGGATCGATTTATGCGATCTCAACGCTTGGTTCTTTCGTAGGTACTTATCTGCCGGTCTTGGTATTGATCCCGACCATAGGTACGAGCAAAACCTTCCTTGTTTTCAGTTTGTTCCTTTTGTTTGTGGCTTTGCTTGGTTTGGGAATTAGCAGTGGCAGAAAAGTGATGTTGCCATATTTGATAATGGTGATAGTGCTGGTTTTTCTGGGAATTGTGGCAGGAAATTCCTCTATAAAGAATACAGAAGGGCAAGTCTATGAATCGGAATCTGCATATAACTACATTCAGGTTTTAAAAAAGGATGGATACACTTATCTTAGGTTAAATGAAGGTCAGGGGGTTCACTCTATCTACAAACCCGGGGAATTAAATTATGGGGGTCCGTGGCAGCAATTTTTAGCAGGTCCTTTTTTTTATAAGGATACAAATCCCGAGGATGTCGGCAGGATGGCAATAATCGGGCTGGCTGCCGGGACAACTGCAAGACAAGCTTCTGCAGTATTTCCTAATGTCGTAATAGATGGTTATGAATTGGACCCAAAGATTATTCAAATAGGCATCGATTATTTTAATATGGAATTGAAAAATCTGAGAATTCATGTAGAAGATGGACGGTGGGGGTTAACAACCAGCCCTTTTAAGTATGAGATTATAGCAGTGGATGCATATCGCCCACCATACATTCCATGGCATATGACAACCAAGGAGTTTTTTCAAGTTGCGTTTGAACATCTAAGTACCAATGGGACTTTGGTTATCAATGTGGGGCGAGCGCCAAATGATAGACGATTAATTGATGGTTTGGCTACAACGATCGGCTCTGTATTCACTTCAGTATATATAATGGATATTCCTGGAACTTTTAATTCCATGATCTATGCCACACGCCAACCCACACATAAAGAATATCTTAATGCGAACATGGTCAGGTTGGCAGTATCTCAAGGAGTTGACCCATTGCTGGTGACTTCAATTTATGAAACCTGGGTTAACTTGCAGCCTACACCTTCTAAATCAATTATTTTCACAGACGATTTGGCTCCGATAGAATGGATAACGAATAATATGGTATTGAACTTTGTTCTTTTCGGAGATTTGGAGAATATTCAATGAAATATGCACGCTCCGCTTTTTTAATGGTGGTTGCTGTTCTTGTACCAGTGGCATTAATTATTTTTGGAGTTAGGATCCTCCTTTCCAGTGCATTTCTAAATTTGGAATATAGAATGCCGGGTTTCCCGGCAGATAATTATGGTTTCTCGCTCGATGATAGATTAAAGTGGTCGAAACTGGCTGTGCAATACTTGGTAAACGATTCGGGTGATGAATTTCTTCGGAATTTAACTTTTGACAATGGAACAGCTTTATACAATGAGCGCGAATTGAGTCATATGGTGGATGTAAAGAAAGTTATTAAACCAGTTTTGAGCATCGGATATCTTTCCTGGCTATTATTGGCTGGGTTTGGATTTATTGCATACAGAATTAAGTGGCAATCTGAATACTCCAGAGGATTGAGACGTGGGGGAGTACTCATGATAGGATTGCTTGGAGTGATTGGCCTGTTCGCGATCATAAGTTTTTGGAATTTTTTTACTTTTTTTCATAGTCTATTCTTTAAAGGCGATAGCTGGTTATTCTTATATTCTGATACATTAATACGTTTGTTCCCTATGCGATTCTGGCAGGATGTCTTCTTGCTGGTGGGATTGATCACCCTGATCAGTAGCTTGGCGCTGGTTGCATGCATAAAAACAAAAAAGATAACCAATGGTAAAGAATAATCTGACGAGTGACCCAATTCTCTGGTGTATAATTCCTGTCTGAGGAGAAATTGGATGTCGGTATCTATCAACCTGGAAGGAAAAGTTTCAATCGTCAGTGGCGCATCCCGCGGAATTGGAAGAGCTATAGCGCTAAAATTATCAGAATGTGGCGCCTCAGTGGTAGTAAATTATTTAAATTCGTTTGAAGCAGCAAATGAAGTAGTTACAGCTATCAATAAATCCGGTGGCCAGGCAATCGCCATTCAAGCAGATGTTTCAGTTTATGAACAGGCTCAAGACTTGATAAAGAGATCGATCGATTCTTTCGGAAAATTGGATATTCTTGTGAACAATGCAGGAATCACACGTGATAAATTGATCATGCTCATGACTGAAGAAGATTGGGATGAAGTTCAATCAACCAACCTAAAGAGTACATTTAATTGTTCAAAAGCAGCTGTCAAACATATGATGCGAAATAGATATGGGAGAATTATCAATATCACATCAGTAGCCGGACAGATGGGAAATGCAGGGCAAACTAATTATTCTGCATCCAAAGCAGGGCAGATAGGATTTACAAAGGCATTAGCACGTGAAGTTGCTGTCCGAAACATCACAGTGAATGGCATTGCTGCCGGATATATTGAAACTGACATCTGGAAAAATGTGCCAGAAAATATGCGTGATGCGGTATTGACTCTAATACCGTTGGGACGCAAAGGATTACCTGAAGAAATTGCGCATGCAGTTGCTTTCCTTGCTTCCGACCAAGCTGCTTATATCACTGGCCAGATTCTAGGAATCGACGGCGGCATGGCGATGATGTAATAGATCTGGAGGATTGAATGATAGAAAAAAACACCACAGGAAAAACTACTTTAACCCCGAATGTAATTTTAACGATCGCCAAAATGGCCGCCTTGGAAGTAGAAGGTGTCAATGCTATGGCGCCTATTCGCTCAGGAATTCCCAATCTTAAATCAAGAGGAAAGGATGGGGTAAATATCTTGATTGAAGATGATAATGTGTTTGTGAATATTTATTTGGTGTTGGATGGAAATTATAATATCCGGGATGTAAGTAGAAAAGTTCAACTTGAGGTTTCCAGGGCTATCATAGAAATGACAGGGCTTGAAGTCGGTCTGGTTAATATTCATATAGAGGATATTGTTTATAAAAATGATGAGGTCTGATAACCTATGAAAGCAAGAACCAGAGCAAGAGGTGTTGCTCTGCAAGCGCTTTACGAAATTGACATGACCAATCATTCGGTTGGCATAGCTTTGGAAAATCGAATTGATGAAAATACACTCAGTGGTGAACTTGAAGATTTCATCAGACAAATAGTTGAGGGTGTTGTTCCAATCCGGGAGGAATTGGATCTCGTAATAGCAAAATATGCACCAGAATGGCCACTTGAACAAATCGCAACTGTTGATCGCAATATAATGCGCATAGCAGTTTGGGAAATTGCCATCAATGGGGATTCCCCTTTAAAAGTAATCATAAATGAAGCAGTTGAGCTGGCAAAACTTTTTGGATCGGATAGTGCCCCCCGGTTCATAAATGGAGTGTTAGGTAGTCTGGCAGACCATCAAAATGAAGTAATCCAAGCCATCGCATCGCAGAAGAAGGTTTAAAAAATGGATTTTTTAGGTGTTGGTCCAATGGAATTGTTTTTTGTACTTATTCTGGCTTTGATTATTCTTGGTCCGAAGGATATGCAAAAAGTAGGTCGATCAATCGGGCGCTGGATGAACAATCTGGTGAAATCAGATACTTGGAAAATGGTCAGGCAAACATCCAATAAGATCAAATACTTACCAAATGAACTGATGCGGGAAGCAGGTCTGGAAGATATTAAAAAAACTGGCAAGGAGCTCAATAAAGATATAGGTGATGAGATATCACATGAGTTTGCTGATCCTTTCCAAGCCTGGAAGGAACCAAACTTGTCTGCAACAACACCAGTTGGAAAATCACCACTTTCAGAAAATATAATTGATCCACATCTTCCAGAAAATGAAAACGGGGGAGATGGTGTTTCGTAAATACCTGGTCGGGTTCTGGAAGACAATTTTATTCCCTTTCAGGATTCTTTTTTCTTTGCTTGCGCTACCTATCCGATTTTTTAAGCGTGCCAACGCTTTTTTAAACGATGATCTGGAAGATAACTCTTTACCAGATGCTTTTGCTAAATCATTACAGGCTCCATCTGCTTTGCTCGAGCATATTGATGCCTTGAGAAAACATTTACTGCGTATGTTGCTTGGCCTTGTAATAGGAATAGCAATAAGCTTCATTTTCACTATTCAAATAGTGGATTTCCTTTCCCTTCCTGTGGGAGGCATCGCTGCTTTAAAAGCAATTGATATTACTGAATCTGTAGGTGTATTCATGCGAGTTGCTTTGTTTGCAGGTATCGCATTGGCATCTCCATATCTTGCTTTCGAGCTCTGGTTGTTCATAGCTCCTGGTCTCAAGCCAAGCGCTCGAAAAATAGGTTTATTCGGAATACCTCTTTCTACCCTGTTGCTGATAACTGGCATGTTATTTGCATATTACTTTATGTTGCCTTCAGCATTACCATTTTTATTAAATTTCATGGGAATCGAGACTATACCCCGTCCATCTTCATATATAAATTTTGTCTCTGGATTATTGCTTTGGATTGGGATAGCATTTGAATTTCCTTTAGTGATATTTGTACTATCTCTCATGGGGATTGCCAAACCTAAGTTTATGGCTCAGCAATGGCGGATAGCGATTATTGTTATTGCCATTATTGCAGCTTTGGTCACGCCGACAGTTGACCCAGTCAATATGGCTCTGGTAATGGGACCGATGATCATTCTGTATTTTTTAAGTATTGGCCTAAGTTATATCGCTTCATTCAGCCGGAAAAGATCTGCAGAAAACCAAATATAAGTTAAGGACATCCAGATCTTTCCCCCTGGAATATTGATCGATTTGAAGGGAATAAGGTTGAACATGAAATGTAAAAACTACGCTGTTATAAAAATTGCATTTGTATTCATCCTAATTGCTCCATTATTATATGGTTGTCAATTTAACACTTCGGAATATGGATCTTCATCATCATCCGGATCCTATCCAATCCCACCTACACCAACCCCTCAACCATTGGCAGAGATCTTTTTTGCAGTAACAATTCCATCACCACTATTAGCTGGAGAATCTTTAGTATTAAGTGTAGTAGACGACGTTACTGGTCTGGCTTTAAACCCAATAAATTACATTATGCAATCCGGTGACAGCTTACATTATTATGTTGCCTTACCTTTAGTACTTAATAGTGTGGTTAAATACCGATATATTAGAAATCCTGGAAATCCAATGATAGAAGATAAATCCGATGATCAGGCATTGAGATATCGGTTATATTATGTAGGTGGGCCGGGGGAAGTGATGGACACGATATCAAGTTGGAGTGATAGTACCTTTTTGGGGGAAACAGGCAGGATCACAGGACGTGTAATTTCTAGTACGGATGGGAGCGGATTGCCAGAAATTCTCCTCAATGCCGGTGGAACACAAACTTTGAGTGATTCGAATGGTGAATTTGTTCTTGAAGGTCTATCTCCTGGGACCCAAAACCTGGTGGCATATTCTCTGGATGGCCGTTACCAAACCTTCCAACAAGGTGCATTGATATCAGCTGGCAAACGCACCCCAGTTAATATAAGCATGACTCAAGCTCCATTAGTGAATGTGGTTTTTACTGTTATCGTGCCAGAAAATACTGTCCCGACAGCCCCTATTCGTTTTGCTGGTAATCTTTATCAGTTGGGTAATTCTTTTGGCGATTTAAAAGGTGGGATCAATGGCGTAGCTGTAAGAATGCCAATTTTAACTCCCATGTTGGATGGTCGTTATACTCTCTCGTTGATGTTACCAGCAGGAGCGGATATCCATTATAAATACACTCTGGGGGATGGTTTTTGGAATGCTGAACATCAAAATGAGGGTGGTTTTAAGATTCGACAATTGATCGTTCCCAATTCCGGCGGGGTAATTCAGGATGTTGTTGAAACATGGCAATCCGGACCTTCAGCGCCCATCCTTTTTGAGGTAACAGCTCCAAAGGACACACCCCCTACGGATTCTGTTTCTATACAATTTAATCCCTATGGTTGGACAGAACCACTGCAGATGTGGCCATTGGGGAATAATCGTTGGGTATATCAACTCTTCAGCCCTTTGAATATGTTAAGTTCATTTGAATACCGCTATTGTCGAAACGATCAATGTGGTATTGCAGATGATTCTGCAACATCTGGTAATTCATCAGGCAAGTTTATTTCTACTAGTCTAAAACCACAAAATATTCAAGATACTATTCTTTCGTGGGAATGGCTTTCAAACGAACCCGTAGTCAATTACCAAAATAGGAACATACAATCCAGGGATTTTGACTTCTGGGCAGGAGTTGAATTTCAAGCTGATTTCACCCCATCTGAGCAACCCTGGATAACTCATGCATTACAAGATATTCAAATTATGGGGTCAAATTGGGTCGTACTTACCCCCTCCTGGACTTATATCGGGGAGAATCCTTCAGAATTTTCACCGATTCCCAGCTTGGATCCATTAGGCACCGATATCAATGCGACTATCAACCAGGCTCGTGCACTCAATTTAAATACAGCGATCTTTCCAAGTGTAAATTTCCCAATATCAGCGGATGATTGGTGGATGAATGCTTCTCGTGACATAAACTGGTGGGATGCCTGGTTTACGCGATATCGTGCATATTCTCTATATTATGCCGATCTGGCGATGGCGAACAGTGCCCAAGCATTGATATTAGGAGGAGATTGGGTGGGACCTGCCTTGCCTGGAGGTATATTATCTGATGGCAGCAGTTCAAATTTGCCGGCTGATACTGAAACTCGCTGGAGCAGATTGATCGCAGAGGTTCGTCAACATTATGACGGTCTGGTGTATTGGGCGATTGATTACCCGGAAGGATTAATTAATTCACCTGGATTAATAAATGAAGTGGATGGAATTTATTTGCTTTGGTATGCTCCACTATCCTATGAAGATAACCCTTCAATAGAAGATCTGCAAATCTCAGCTGAAGGAAAATTAGACAATGAGATCAAACCATTACAATCAACATTTCAGAAACCATTGGTTATTTCTCTAGCGTACCCATCAATCACAGGAACATCCAATGCCTGCATCCCCGATGGTATTGGAGGGTGCCAACCTTGGTACGCCCTCAATCAACCTACTTCTAATTTTGGTTTAGTGGAACAAAATTCACAGGCTCAATACGATGCCTACCTGGCGTTATTGAATTCAATAAATGAAAGAGATTGGGTGAACGGATTTATTAGCCGGGGATATTACCCCCCCGTAGCTTTGCAAGATCCATCAGCTTCCATTAATGGAAAACTGACTGCAGGTTTACTGAGTTACTGGTTTCCGCGTTTATTGGGAATTGTTAAATAGGAAATTATTTTTCTTAGAAAGTATACTGATATAGGAGATTATTATGAAACCTGGATTACTCGAATTACTTATCATCTTATTGGTTGTTGTTCTTCTTTTTGGCCCAGGTCGGATCGGAAAGATCGCAGTTGAATTGGGAAATGGTATCCGTTCTTTTCGTGATGGATTAAAATCGAAAAATGAGAATAGTGAAGATACTTCAGAAAAAATTGATGGTGATGAAACCAAATAGCCATCAATAAATAATTGGTTTTTTAAAAGGAAGTGACCTAAAAAAAGTGGTCACTTCCTTTTGGATTATAGCTGAATTAATTAAAGTTGAAAAAAGTTGAGTTATTTAGAAAGAGATAAAAGAAAATATTCATTTCAGATTTGATCTGATTGCCCCGGATTTATGGGATTGAAGATAAATGGCGATTTCTTTCTGGAACAAAAACGGTCATTTATTAAATTGAGTCTCGTATAGTCTTGCATATAAACCGCCAAGATTGAGCAACTCCTGATGGGTGCCTCTTTCAATGATGCTCCCGCGATCCATTACAAGGATCAAGTCGGCAGCCAGGATGGTGCTCAACCGGTGGGCTATTACAATCGAAGTCCGTGCTTGCATGACATGTCTTAAGGCTTCTTGAATTAGCAATTCAGAATCGCTGTCAAGATGACTGGTCGCTTCATCCAAAACTAAGATACGAGGGTTTTTTAAAATGACTCGGGCAAGGGCGATACGTTGTTTTTCCCCTCCACTAAGTCGGTAGCCACGCTCCCCTACGATAGTATCATATCCCTCAGGTAACTCTGAAATAAAATTGTGAATATTGGCAGCTCGAGCTGCATCCTCTATTTGCGACTGAGTTGCATCCAATTTTGCATAAATTAAATTAGTTCTAATTGAATCGTGGAATAAATATGTCTCTTGAGTTACCATGCCTATTGCATTTGATAGAGATGCGAGTTTTACATCACGCAAATCATGTCCATCTATATAAATGGAACCACTACTTGGGTCGTAAAGTCTGGGTATGAGATAGGTGAGAGTTGTCTTCCCGGCACCTGAAGGACCAACCAGAGCGATCAATTGCCCAGATTTTGCGTGAAAGGATACCGAGTCGAGCGCTTCATATCGTGCTTGAGAAAGGTGTTCTTTATCTGAAGTGGTGAGTTCCCCTTCAGCAATTTCAAGTTTTTTAATTTCTGAATCGAGATCACCTTTGAATGTTGGATCGTTTTGGTTATTTTTTCCGAATCTCTTTACGTCACCCAAAAGTTTCGTTTTATCCAAGTCATAGTTAAAAGAAACATTCTTAAATTCAATATCTCCGGATACTTCATTTAGGTAAACTGCATCGCTTTTTTCCTCAATATCTATTGTGAGGTCAATTATTTCAAATACACGTTCAAAACTAACCATGGAAGTCGAAAATTCAACTGGTGCATTAGCCAATCCTTGCAAGGCAGAATACAATTGCCCAAGGTAGGATCCAAAAGCTACTACAGTACCAATTGTGAAAGATCCCTGTATAACCAGATATCCTCCAATTCCATAAACCAATGCTGTACCAACAGCTCCTATCAATCCAATAGTTACAAAAAAAATGGAGCTGTAAACAGACCGTTTTATTCCAATATCCCGCACTGCAGCAGCGCGATTAGTGAAGCGATTTTGCTCATCGTCTATTCGACCAAAAAGCTTTATCAACAATGCTCCACCGATATTTAAGGTTTCAACCATATGAGAATTCATTTGTCCGTTCAGTTCCATCTGCTGGCGTGCGAATTCTCGAAGTTTATAACCGACTTTACGGATAATGATTAAAAATAAAGGTAGGATTATTACTCCTGCAACAGTAAGCCTCCATTCAAGAGTTAACATTACTGATAATATGGCAATACTCTGAATTAGGTTTGAAATGATATTAATTAAGGTGCTATTGATGGCTGTTTGTGAACCCACAACATCTGAATTTAGACGACTAATTAATTCTCCAGTTCTTGTATTTGTGAAAAATCGTAGGCTCATCGTCTGGAGACGAGCGAACAGAGTTGAACGCAAGTCAAATATCACTCCCTCGCCTACGGTCACATTCAATTGTCGTTGGATAACTCCAATAATGCCATTAATAACTGGAATTGCCAATAATCCAATAGCAAGGAGAATCAAACGCTGGAAGTCCTTTGCCGGTAATACGACATCAATCATATTGCGGAAAATCAAAGGTGATAAAAGTGACAATCCAGTCATAGTTAAGATGGCGATCAACATCCCGACAGTATGTTTCCAATATGGTTTGGCATAGCTAAATACTCGTTGTAGTAGGGAAAGTGATAAATTGGGTCGTTTATCATCTGAATGGATAAACGCTCTCATATAATTCATAAACACTACTCCTAGCTCTGGTTGACAATGGTATTCCTACCAATTATTGATTGGTTCTTAAACTTGTTGATTTATTATTCCAACAATGTAAAATCCATTCAGAGAAAATGGCAATGGATTGTGATTAGTATATTAATAATGGTTTTTTTCTCTTGATATAGACATGAATGATTATACTGTTGTTAGAAGCAGGATTATTAAGATTTCATTAGACTCAATTTTTCTGGGATGAAGGACATTACTATTTGTTATAATTGGAAAAAGTATGAAGGAATTGATCCGGTCACTTTTACATTGTCGTTTGTCTTGAATTCAAATGGAATTCTAGACGCAAGCATTGTATCTAATAGAACCCAATATTTGCATATGAAAAACAAAACACAAAACAAAGCTGCACTATCCCGACGGGATTTTATTAAGCTCTCTGGTTTGGGGTTGGGTACTGTGGCGTTGCAGTCATTGACACCTCGTTTACCGCAAATTGACTTTCCAGAAGGCGAATTACTTGGGAGAAACTGTACCGGTGGGATAGCCATTGTGAGGGCAAAACCAGATGTAAACAGTGCGGTCGTTAAAGAAGTATATGAAGATACTGTGTTTCCCTGGTTGCGAGAGGTGAGTGGCGTCAACCCTGATTACAATCACTTTATTCAACGTTGGGTGGAAACTCCGGAGGGGTTTGTTTATTCGCCATCATTGCAGCCAGTTCGTAACCTACCCAATCCTGCGATGCAAAATCTTCCCGATGGAGCAGAAGGTTTTTGGGCTGAAGTGACAGTGCCTTATGTGGATATTTACCTTGATAATCCTCCTGCCAGGTCACCCGGGTTAAAAGCATTAATAGATAATGGGCTTCCTACAAGGTTATATTATAGTCAAGTGATGTGGGTAGATCAGATAAAAACCGGGAATTCCGGAAATATCGTTTATCACCTTTATGAGAATGAGAAACATGGATATGGTTATGGAGATGTTTTCTGGGCTGAAGGACGGGCATTTCGACCACTAACGGAAAATGACATATCGCCAATCAACCCGGATCTTGATCCCGCTGAAAAAACAATCAAAATCAATTTAACTTATCAGACATTATCCTGTTTCGAAGGTGAGAAGGAAGTGTATTTCTGCAAGGTCTCTACTGGTGGTGGAGATTTCGCCACACCAACGGGTGATTTTGTAACCTGGCGGAAGTCAATAAGCATCCACATGGCTGCTGGGACTGTTGATGCTGGTTATGATACACCTGGTGTGTCATGGTCAACTTTTTTTGTGGGCACTGGAGTCGCCATCCATGCTACATACTGGCACAATCAATTTGGCGAAAAGCGTTCTCATGGTTGTGTTAATTGCCGCTCCGAAGATGCCAAATGGATTTTTCGCTGGACAAATCCTTATGTTTCATTGGATGAAAGTGATTTACAATGGACCGATTGGCAAAAAGGGAGTACGCGCGTGATCGTTGAAGAGCGGCTTTATTAATTTGGATCAATGAAACAATTCCTAATGAGGTAGATTGATGGATATTTTTAATGTTAGTGCTGGCATTGCGTTTCTGGCAGGTCTGGCTTCCTTCTTATCACCCTGTGTGCTTTCCCTTGTGCCGGCTTATATTGGATATCTGGGAGGTAGAGCCGCCGGTGGTGAAAGTAGTACCAAGAACAGATGGATCACTTTTTCGCATGGAGTAGCATTTGTTATTGGTTTCACATTGGTTTTCCTGTTGTTTAATATTGTTGCATCTGCTCTTGGGGGATTGCTTTATGATATTCGAAATTGGATTGCAAAAATCGGTGGATTGATCGTGGTCATCTTTGGCCTTCATATGATCGGGATCATAAGGATACCTTTCCTGCAATATGATGTGCGTGTCCATACAAAAGTAAATCAAAACCTGGGTTATTTATCTTCGGTTTTGATGGGTGTATTTTTTTCAGCTGGTTGGTCTCCTTGTGTTGGCCCTGTATTGGGTACGATATTAACTCTTTCTGCGAACGGTGGAAATTTATGGGTTGGAACTTTGCTCGGTCTGGCATATTCAGCTGGATTAGCAATCCCGTTTCTGGTAGCAGCTTTGGGGATAGGATGGGTAACCACAATTCTGAGAAAATATGGGAAAGTCATGCATTATGTTGAAATCATCATGGGCATTTTGCTGGTTGTGATAGGAATACTGCTGATAACAGGCAAATTTGCCCTGCTTGCTCCGAATGGTATTGGTATTGATTTTGGCCTTTAGGAACTATAAATGATCAATGTCACTATTTACCTGAAGGATGATTGCCATTTATGTGAGCAAGTAATTTCTGACTTGAATGAACTTCAAAGGAAGATACCTCACAAATTGGTGACAATAGATATAGATTCTGATCCGGGGATAAAAGAGCTGTTTGCATTGGATATACCAGTTGTTGAAGTTGGTCCATATAGGCTTAAGTACCCTTTTTCAAAACAAGACCTGGAAATGACTTTGTTGGCAGCATTGGATCGAAAATCTCAACTGGAGAGAGTTGACGATCAGGGATATCACCAAGCTGTCGACAGAGGTAAAACGGTCACACGGGCAGATAAAATATCCCTCTGGATCAGTAAGCATTATTTGTTAATATTGAATATATTAGTGTTATTGTATGTTGGCATACCATTTACAGCTCCAATATTTAAGAAAATCGGAGCTGATGGAGCTGCAGAAGTAATATATCGAGTCTACAAACCCCTTTGTCATCAGTGGAGTTTTCGCTCCTGGTTTTTATTTGGTGAACAAGCTTTCTATCCACATGAAGCAGCGAAAATGTCTGGAGTATTAACATTCGAGCAGGTTAGTGGCATAACAGATATTAATGATCCTGGACGCCTGCTGGCAAGGATGTTTGAAGGTAATGAATTATTAGGATTCAAAGTGGCGTTATGCGAACGGGATGTCGCAATTTGGGGTTCGATACTCTTGTTTGGGTTCATATTTGCAATATCAAAACGCAAGATCAAGGGAATCCATTGGTTGATTTGGATTTTGTTTGGACTTGGTCCGATTGGTTTGGATGGTGTTTCCCAGCTCATTAGCCAAATAAACCTTCCGATATTGAGTAGCTTTTTGCCTTATCGGGAAAGCACGCCTTATCTAAGAACGATCACTGGTTTTCTGTTTGGTTTTATAACAGCATGGTATGGTTATCCAACAATTGAAGATGCAATGGCAGACACACGCAGGATATTAACAAAGAAAATTGCCATATTCACCCAATTAGGGCAAGAAAAATAACCAAACGAAGAGTCTGCCATGCCATTTCTATATAAAGAAGGACTAAAATACTTTTCATTTTCATCGTTTGAAAAACACGTAAGACATGGTTTTTTTACTCGCATAGGTGGCTTTAGCCCAAAACCTTGGGAATCGCTCAATATGGGCGGTACAGTGGGTGATGAAAGTGGCAGAGTCGCACAGAATCGCCAATTAGCTTTTGACGTTCTGAAATTAGATTCTCAAAGCCTATTTGATGCCTGGCAAGTTCACAGTGCAACCGTAGCTCTGGCAGTTGCACCTCGTGTGATCAGCGAGGATTATCAGAAAGCTGATATTATCCTTACAAATCAACCAAATGTAACCTTGATGATGCGATTTGCAGATTGCACTCCAATTCTTATACACGACCCAGTGAACAAGGTAATCGGGTTGATTCACGCAGGTTGGATGGGCACTGTGAAAATGGCTGCAAAGATTGCTGTTGAAGCGATGGTGGAAAACTATGGATCAATACCAGGGAATATTCGTGCGGCTATTGGACCATCGATTGGTCCTGATCATTATGAAGTGGGGGCTGATGTTTACAAAGAAGTACAGAAAGCCTTTGGCGTTAACAACCATGTATTGATCGAGCAGATCAATGGGAATTTCCATTTTGACATGTGGGAAGCAAACAAGTTGCTATTAGAAGGTGCAGGAGTGAAAGAGATCGAGGTTGCTGGTTTATGCACTGGCTGCAATCTGGATGATTGGTTTTCTCACCGAGCAGAAAAAGGTAAAACGGGCAGGTTTGGGGTATTGGCTTCCCTGGAGAATGTGGATGAGTGACAATATTGTTAGAGAGATAAAAAACAACCTTGAAATTGTGCAAGAAAAGTTAATCAGTGCAGCAATAAAATCAGGAAGAAATCCTGAAAATGTTCGTTTGATCGTCGTTACCAAATCCCAGCCTTTGGAAATAGTCAAAGCAGTCATCAAGGCAGGAGCTTTTTTTTTGGGTGAAAATTATGCAGAAGAAGGTTTGGAAAAAATTATTGCCTGCGAGAATGAATCTGAGTTAGAATGGCATATGATTGGTCACGTTCAGGGTCGAAAAGCGGAGTTGGTAGCCAACAATTTCAATTTTATGCACTCGATGGATGGTGTAAAACTGGCAAAACGGTTGAATAGGGCGTTGGACGAAACTGGTAAAGACCTTCCAATACTTTTGGAATTCAACGTCGGTGGTGAGGAGAGTAAATTTGGATGGCAGGCTTCAGATGAAAAAAACTGGCAGCAATTCCTGCCTGATCTGAAACAAATCCTGGAATTACCCCATTTGAAAGTAAAAGGGTTAATGACGATGCCTCCATATTTTGAAGATCCGGAACTCACTCGTCCATTCTATTCCAAATTACGAAGATTGCGTGATTATTTAGCTGATCAATTCCCAGAAACGATCTGGAATGAACTTTCCATGGGTACTAGTTTTGATTTTGAAATTGCCATAGAAGAAGGGTCCACCTTTATTCGGGTTGGACAGGCGATATTGGGAAAACGTCTTATAAAAAGAGGTTGATTTTTATGATAAATATTCTAATAAAATTGGTTCAAGTTATTTCTCAGGCTTTGATATGGATCGTTATTCTTTCGGTAATTCTATCTTTTTTCATGCCCCCCTATCATACGGTACGCAGAACAATAGATCAAATTATTGAACCTTTGCTTGCCCCAATTCGACGTGTGGTCCCTTTAGTCGGTATGTTTGATTTCAGCCCCCTTGTTCTTATTATTCTTGTTCAAATTCTTTCGTTTGCATTAATCAGTCTCCTTATTGCACTGGGGTAATTAATATGGATGACCGAAAATATAAATTACATGATGGGAAGAAAGGTGTAGCCTTGGCAATAAGGATCATCCCTCGTGCCAAACAGAACAAAATAGTTGGAATATTAAGTGATGGAACAGTAAAAATTCAAATCACAACTGATCCTTCTGATGCGATGAAGGTAAATGAAGTTTTGTTAGGTTTCTTGTCTAAAGAATTGAATGTATCATTGAATCGTCTTGAGATTGTGGGAGGTAATACCGGGAGGGATAAATTGGTTTCTTTCTTAGATATGGAACCCGGATCGTTAAATGAAAAAATTTTGGAGTTAATAAAATAGATTGGTAATCATTTATAAATTAATGGTTACCACAAACCAGGATTGTCGATGAAGTGTAAGTTGGCTCTTTCACTCAAAACAGTGACGAATTTTGTCAACTGGTTTTGAAAATAATTATTTTGAGTATTGGGGGTTAGTATTTGGACCTATAAATATTAAATTATCCACTAAAGCCTTGCCAATAATTAGCATTTCTTAGGGATTGGAGCCGTAAGTGTATCGGTAAACGGTGTATATTTCGAAAATATGACGTATGTAATCACGTGTTTCAGAATAACGGATCACTTCTAAGAATAGGTCTGGATCATTTCCTGAAAGTTCCTTCCAAATGCCGGCATTTCCAGGGCCAGCATTATAGGCTGCCAGGGTAGCAAATAGATCTCCCTCAAAATAGGTGTTATTTGAGGATAGATAAGCTGTCCCCAAGCGGATGTTAATATATGGCCGGTAAAGATCTTCCGTTACATAATTAAGTGGCCAACCGAGGTTGTCTGATATAGATTGCCCGGTGGACGGAATGATCTGCATCAATCCAAGCGCACCAGCGGATGAATGCACAAATCCTTCAAATGAACTTTCCTGCGTAATGACACTAAACAAAAAAAGTGGATCAATCTTGAACTCATCCGCATAAGGAACCACTAGATCCTTGAAATAAGGGCCGTAATTAATGTGATTAAAAAAACGAGGCGCTGTCAACATTTGTGTATAGGTTTGCAAACCAGCAAGTCTCAGCAATTGCCGGGTAGATTCGATTGCCACCCGATATAATCCAAGCTCATGGAGGTAGTTTGTCAGACGATAACAGTCGATCGGATTATTGGCGACAGCTATACGTAAATCTTCAAATTCAAGACGCGCAAGGTCATAAAGTCCCAACTCCCATAATTCAGTTCCACGTATAAATCGACTATCAGTTGTTAAAGTGCTCACTCCAGACAAATCAGTTTCAGGAGGCAGATTGAAAGTAACCCGGATCCAGGTTTCAGCTTCAGACCGTTCGCTGGCTATGTCATAAGAAAGGTCGATAGAAACAGGAGATTCGAAATTGGATATACCGAGAATAATATTACGAGCACGTTCACTGTAATAGCCGGTTGGATCCAAACCTGCAGAAAGTTGGAATGATCGTTGTGCGGAGTTGTTATCTAACAGTGCCAGCTGGGTTTTACCGATCCATAAATATGCTCGTGCCTGGTCTTCCGGTAAACTTGAAAAGATCAAGGCTTTTTGAAAAATAGTCAGTGCACGATCGTATGCACCTAATCTATTTAGGCTTATGCCTGCATTGAACATTGCCTCTGGAACAAGTTCGCTGGTTGAGTAATCGACTGCCAATCGCTGCCACGTGGAAGAAGCGGATTCTAGTTGTTCATCCCGCTCAAGAATCCTGGCAGCAGAATTAAGGTAGTAGGGAGAGTTTGAATGAGTGGGGAAGTTATTTGTGAAATCCAATAGAGACTCTGCTGCACTTGTGTAATCATCCAAATAACCCCAAAGAGTATATGCACGTTCATCCCAAGCAGATTCCCAGTAGTGATTATCTGGGTAATTGTTGATCAATTGAGTCCAATTATCAACAGCTTGTTTATATTCTCCATTTTCGCGCATTATTAATGCCAGAAAATGGAGTACTGTGCCATCATGATCTGGATTGGTTATCAGAAATCGATTAAAGGCAGCCAGAGCGACTCCGTATTGACCTGCAAAATAATCCACTAATCCTCGATCAAAATCATCGACAGGTACACCTGCTTCTACCAGTGCAACCAACGCAGAATAGGAATCATAGGATAGTGGATATTTTGAGACAGTATCCAAAAAGTATGAATAAGCCTGGTCTGTTTGACCTTGAGCTAGATATGTCTGACCTATTCGGAAATCCATTTCTGCTTTGAGGTAATCGTTGCTCGTGCGTGTGGCAATATCCTCGTATATGGAAAGACTGGTGGCAATGTCTCCGATTGCGGAATACATCCTGGCGATTTTTATCTCAAGCTGAAAAGTCTCTCCTATGCGTTGAGAATTTAAGGAAGCCTGATAAGAAGCCAAAGCGTCGGAATAATTTCCACTGTTTTCAAGTGAATCTCCGAGAAATTCTTGAATATAAGCATCAATCACACCGGGATTGGATGATAGATAATCTGAATAGGAATTAGCCGCCTCCGAATATCTATGAAGAGCATCATAATTCTGACCTAAAAGAAAAAATCCATGCCTGGTATGTTTTGAATTGGGGAAACCGGATAATAATTGATTAATATAAGTTACGGATTGATCATAATATCCGGATAAATATTCAACTCTCCCGAGACCCCACAAAGCGCTTGCATGAACCTGATCATCATTATAGGATGCTGAGAATGCTTTTTGATATTCCTGCCTTGCGAGTTGATAATCACCATTAAATAGCGATCTATCACCATTGGAAATTTGAACCTCGGGAGTTTGTGTAGGAGTTGGAGTGAGAGTAGGTGATGGAGCAATGGAGGTTGGTGCGTTTGTCTCAGAAGTGATGGTTGGTACTTCGGATGGGTCTATTGTTATGGCTGGTCCGTTGCATCCAATCAAGTTTAATGCTATCAAAAAAACCAGGGCAATTTGAAGTTTTCGCATATACAAGCTTATAATGCTGAAATTATCCTATGTCAATGTTTTGACAAACTGCACCTAGCGTGTTAAACTCTTTATTTGAGCAATGGCGCTCTCGATCGAGAGCGCTTTTTCATGTGTGTCCGAAGAAGAAATCAATCGATGAGAACTGTTTATTGGGATTATGACAAAAATCTAATTAAAATGATCGATCAGCGCAGGTTACCTAGCTCGCTGGAATTATTTACATGTGGTTCATATCAGGAAGTTGGGACCGCAATTCGAAATATGGTGGTCAGAGGTGCACCTGCGATCGGGGCAAGTGGTGCTTTTGGGTTGGCTTTAGCTGCGCAACAATCAACTGCGTCTTCTCAAGATGAATTGATTGCAGACTTAAATGTGGCAAGAAAATTCCTTGAAAATTCTCGACCTACTGCAATCAACCTGTCATGGGGTTTGAACCGGGTCATGGATGTGATGGATGGTTATGCTGGATCTTTCGACGGATTGCGAAATTGTCTTTTACAAAAAGCACAAGAAATTGCTGATGATGATGTTATCCTAAATAAACACATGGCTGAAATTGGTGCAAAATTAATAGAAGATGGAGATACAATCATCCACCATTGTAATACAGGTGCACTTGCGACGGTTGATTGGGGAACCGCGCTGGGAGTAATTCATACTGCCCATGAACAAGGAAAGCGAATCCATGTGTTGGTGGATGAGACCAGGCCGCGCTTGCAAGGTTCCAGGCTGACTGCCTGGGAATTGGATCAATATGGGATACCCTACGAGATTATCAGTGACAATATGGCAGGTTTCTATTTAAGATCTGGAACGGTAAATAAAGTTATGTTTGGCGCCGATCGGGTCACAGCTAATGGCGATGTCGCCAACAAGATTGGTACGTACATGTTGGCTTTAGCTGCAAAAGATAACAGTGTGCCTGTGTATGCCATTCTCCCTACTTCCAGCATTGATTATTCATTAAAGGATGGTGATATGATACCAATTGAAGAGCGTCCTGAGGAAGAAGTATTGGATTTATTTTTTGAGGGTGAAAGGGTAACACCATTAGGGGCGCGCGCCCGAAATCCAGCCTTTGATGTTACACCCAATCGCTTGATAACAGCGATTGTCACCGAAAAAGGTTTGGTTTATCCACCTTATAAACACAATTTGCTAAAGTTATTGAGTTGATGGTATTGTTATCTGGTATGAAAAATTTTTGACAGGATAGACATCATGGATATACTTCTCACCGGTTCTGTTGCCTATGATTACCTGATGACCTTCCCAGGTTTGTTTAAAGAACAGATTCTACCCGAAAGGTTGGAATCCATTAGTTTGTCTTTCTTAGTGAATTCAATGTCGCGTCAACGAGGAGGCGTCGCTCCAAATATAGCCTACACTTTGGCTATGCTTGGTGAACAACCTTTCTTGATGGCAACAGTTGGGGAGGATTTTTCCGATTACCGGGATTGGCTGGAAAGTAAAGGAGTTGATACATCATTGGTTCAAGTTATCCCTGGCGTGTTCACAGCCTCATTTTTTGCGACCACAGATCAGGTTAATGCCCAGATTGCCAGCTTTTATCCAGGCGCCATGGCTTATGCAGCAAAACAGAGTCTTAAAACTATCGAAGAAAAACCTGATCTCGTCGTTGTCTCACCCAACGACCCTGAGGCGATGAAAAAATTCGCAGCCGAGTGCCGTGAATTAGATATCCCGTATTTATATGACCCTTCTCAACAAATATTACGTTTATCAGGTGAAGAAATCCTGAGAGATATGGAAGGCGCTCATTTTCTTTTTGTAAATGATTATGAAAGTGGATTAATTATGAAGAAGACAGAATTGGATTTGGATGAGATCCTTAAGATCGTTAAAATTGTGGTGATCACGCGCGGTGAAATAGGTACAAGTATCTATGCTGATGGATATGAGCTTGAATTACCCATTGTACCGCCAATCCAAATCGTCGATCCTACCGGTGTAGGGGATGCCTTCAGGGGAGGATTTCTTGCAGGTTACTCGAAAGGTTGGGATTGGGATGTTTGTGGAAAAATGGGTGCTTTAGCTGCAACATTCTGTCTTGAGAAGAAAGGTACCCAAAATCACACTTTTACTACTGATGAGTTTGTGGGGAGGTTTCGCAAGCATTTTAATGACGATGGATTATTGGATGAATTGATCTAATTCATAGATTGTCGCATCCTGTATCTGGTTATTTATTTGACTCTGCAGCAAGCGAAAAAAGTAACTTAAAAAGGAGAATAATTGTGGAAAAATTTGATATCAAAGACCCTTCATTAGCTGAAGGTGGACGTAGACGGATTGAGTGGGCGGAGAGGGAAATGCCAGTTTTACGTTTGATCCGTGAGCGCTTTGAAAAAGAAAGACCTTTAAAGGGATTACGTGTATCTGCTTGTTTACATGTGACATCTGAAACAGCCAACTTGATGCGGACCTTGCATGCCGGTGGTGCAGATGTGGTGTTGACAGCTTCCAATCCTCTATCCACACAGGACGATGTGGCTGCTTCTTTGGTAAATCACTTTGAGATCCCAACTTTTGCGATCAAAGGTGAAACTAACGCGATATATTACAAACATATTACAGCAGCTCTGGACCACAAGCCCCATATGACCATGGATGATGGTGCCGATCTGGTCAGTACCATACATAAAGACCGGCGCGAATTGCTTGCTGATATTGTTGGTGGAACTGAAGAGACGACAACTGGTGTAATCCGGTTACGCGCCATGGCTGCAGATGGTATGTTAAACTTTCCCGTTATAGCAGTTAATGATGCCATGACCAAGCACTTTTTTGATAACCGCTACGGAACTGGTCAATCAACAATTGATGGTATCGTGCGGGCGACCAATATTTTGCTGGCAGGTAAGAATTTTGTGGTTGCTGGTTATGGCTGGTGTGGCCGTGGACTTGCAATGCGTGCTCGCGGAATGGGCGCAATCGTAATCGTTACTGAAGTCGATCCATTGAAAGCTCTTGAAGCTGTTATGGATGGGTATCAAGTAATGCCTATGGCAGAAGCTGTCAAAGTTGGTGAAATATTTGTGACCCTGACAGGTGACATCAATGTGATCGACAAGGAACATTTCGAAGGGATGCGCGATGGTGCCATAATTGCCAATTCTGGTCACTTTAATGTGGAGATCAATATTCCTGCCTTGGAAAAAATGTCAACTGCTAAATCATTGGTTCGCCCTTTCGTTGAACAATATGATATGCCCGATGGTCGTCGTATTCATATCCTCGGCGAAGGTCGCTTGATCAACCTGGCTGCAGCAGAGGGTCACCCAGCTTCAGTGATGGATATGTCATTTGCCAATCAGGCATTGAGCGCTGAGTACATGGTTAAGAATGCGGCCAAATTGGAAAAGAAAGTTTATTCAGTGCCTGAAGATATCGATGCCGAGATTGCACGTTTGAAACTGAATGGTATGGGTGTTTTAATAGATGAGTTAACGAATGAACAAGTAAAATACTTGAATTCCTGGGAAGAAGGAACCTAAAATTAATAAAATAGCAATAAATTAAACAGTAACCCCTCTCCAAAAAAAGAAAAATGAGAGGGGTTATTATTTTCCAATACACTCGCTACGTTTCTCTAACTTGAACAACCCTGGCGGTTGTCATTGTTTGCAGATCCTTTGGGGTTAACTCAAATACAGCATTTGGAGTACCTGCTGCAGCCCAAAGAGTTTCATAATTAAGCAGGTCTTCATCAATATAGGTTTCGATCTTATTGGCATGCCCAATGGGAGGAATTCCTCCGATGGCGAAGCCGGTAACAGCGCGCACAAATTCCGGATCTGCGCGATCGATTGGTTCACCTGTCAAGTTGGAGATTTTTTTTACATCCACACGATTTGCACCACTCGTTAGAACAAGTACAGCTTTTGAGGAATTATGACATCTAAAAACCAAAGATTTTATGATCTGTCCTATTGTGCAGCCGACCTGCTCTGCTGCATCCAAAGATGTTCGTGTGGTTTTTTGAAACTCAATCACCTTACAATCATAACCTAAACTCTCAAGATGTTTCTGTATTTTATTAGCTGATGAACTTAATCCATTATCCATTTTCTGCCTCGATCTAATCTTATATTTTTACAGCAGTAACAATTTCAACTGGTAAACCCCACATTAGTTGAATTGAAGAATTGGAAACTGAAAATCCGGTTTGTAGTATTAACGGGTGGATATTAATGGGTCGGCAATCTACAAGAGATGGGAATGTCTTGTGGAACCATTCATAAATTCGGACCGGAAGAGATTCTTGTTTGGCGAGACAAACAATTCCAATCCTGCCTTCTTTTTTTAGAACACGCCTGCACTCCATCAATACCAACGGGATATCTGGTGAATTAAAAAGCTCCAGCGTAAAGCTCAAAAGGATTGCTGAAAATGATCCTGAATTATAAGGTAATTGACAACCATCCCCCAATTGCAGGAAAATAGAATTAGGAAAATCTGATTTTCTTATACGCATGAATGATTGTGCTAACATTCCTTCTGAAATATCCAATCCAATAATTCGACCGCAGGGACCTACAGATCTGGCTAATGAAAGCAAACCATGACCGGTTCCGCAGCCGATCTCAAGTATTATCTCTCCAGGCTGGGGGAGGAGTTTAGTGATCCCAAATTCCATGAATTTTCGCTCGCTGGTGCCTGCCATAAGATCATACCAGTGACTCATCCTGTTATAAGAGCGACGAGCCTCATGTTTTGTGCGGTAGACACGGCTTGTTTCGATGTTATTCATTAACATCAGTTCAAACCAAATCCTTGATCTTCGATCTCTTTACGCAAACCTGGGCGAATGATCTTTGAGACCCTTCGAGCTGTATGCTCCAACCATCCATAATTTTCCATTTCCCCATTTTGATCAGGGTTGTTTACCGGTCGGTTATCATATATTCCTGTTTGGATCATGACTTGATCATATTCCAATAGTGCTTTCCCATAAGCGCTGGTATCATATTTTTCCCAATGTAGGATCGCCTGCAAAGGAAGGCGGGGATGCGTCTGTTTTTCGCCTAAAGGCCACCCAATTGTCATACCGGTAATTGGAAAAACCAATGATGGCAATTCCAACAATCTGATCACTTCCCGAGGATTATTGCGTATGCCTCCAATATAACAAATCCCTAGTCCGAGCGATTCAGCCGCAAGGGCAGCATTTTGTGCTGCAATGGAAGCATCCACTGCAGCGATCAGGAAATTTTCAAAATACCCTGTGTTCTGTTCATAATTACGCATCTGGCAGACTTTCTGGAGACGTGCTAGATCCGCACACCAGGTCAGGAACACCGGAGCACTTCGGATGTGTTCCTGGTTGGAAGATATTTCGGACAATTTCTCGAGAATTTTAGGCAAAGTTGTAACAACAACACTATAGCTTTGAAGATTAGATGAAGTTGAAACTCGCTGCCCAGCCGCGATGATGGTTTCGATCAGATCAACCGATACTGGCTCGGATTTGAATTTCCGGATGGAAGAATGTTTATTGATGAGTTCGAGTACTGGGTTGATCATTGTATTATCTCCATTATTAATACCAATTTTCTATAAACGTAAGATCAGCTACTTGGAAATATTATACTGATGGATTAAAGAACAACCGCTCATAAAAAAGCTGAGGTGATCTTCAAACGATCGGTCATTTGGATCTTAAGCTTGCTGCACACTTTGGTAAATCCTGACTTGTTGGTGAGCCATGCAGGTTAATTCAATGATCGCTTGGGAACCCGCATGAGGAGGATCTAGGCTTTGTTGAGTTATTGATCCCATACCATCACCCGAAATCATTTGTATGCTTTATCAGCAGTCCCAATCACTAGTGCCATTATTTTCTCCCTGTCATTGTTCTTCAATTTCTGTCCCAGGTTCCAGATCTGTACCTAGTGGGATCGAAATATCTACAACTTAAAGGAGATCATAAGAACAATCATCCACCAGATTTGTTGAAAAGTATTGAAAAGCAGGACTGGGTAACAAAGGAGTTGGTTTGGATAAGGGGTAAGAAGTTGGCAGATTATCCAGTTTTGGTGGATTATTAGACGATTGGGGTGAAGTGATTAAGTTGCAACCGGTTATGAACAAAAAAAGTGCGAATAAAAAGATGGACACACCGCAATTTTTTTGAGAATGAGGTGCATCCATCTAATGAAATCCTTTCTTGGATTGATAAATCGATCTATACTTCGCTGTTATTTATTGTCTCATCATCACTTTCTGTATCTGCCAGGATCAGACCGCCGCCGGATGCTTGTTCGCGCACAACGCGCTCGATTTCAGCTGCAAGCTCTGAATTCTGTCGCAGGAATTCTTTTGAGTTTTCACGTCCTTGACCAATACGGACATCGCCAAACGAGTAGAAGGCACCCCTTTTTGTAATTATTTCGAATTGCGTTGCCAAGTCAACCAGGTCTCCAACTTTTGATATTCCTTCATTGTACATTATGTCAAATTCAGCAGTTCTGAAAGGAGGGGCGACTTTGTTCTTTACGACGCGAACACGTGTGCGATTTCCAATGATCTCAGCACCGACTTTTATGGATTGAATGCGGCGAACGTCAAGGCGAACAGATGCATAGAATTTAAGAGCATTTCCACCGGTAGTAGTCTCGGGATTGCCAAACATTACCCCAATCTTCATCCGTAGCTGATTTGTAAATATGACAGCAGTTTTTGTTTGATTGATAGCGCCTGAAAGTTTACGTAATGCCTGGGACATGAGACGTGCCATGGAACCCATTTGGGCATCCCCCATATCTCCTTCAATTTCAGCCCGTGGCACCAGCGCAGCAACTGAGTCGATAACGACCAATTCCACGGCACCCGATCGAACGAGAGTCTCTGTGATTTCCAAAGCCTGTTCACCTGTGTCAGGTTGAGAAATTAACAGGTTATCGATGTCAACTCCACAGTGGGCGGCATATATCGGATCAAGTGCGTGTTCCATATCAACATAAGCACAGGTACCGCCCAATTTTTGTGCTTCTGCCACAATATGTTGGCTGATGGTAGTCTTTCCGGATGATTCTGGACCATAGATTTCGGTAATACGGCCACGTGGAATACCGCCAATGCCAAGCGCAAGATCGAGTGACAGGGAACCAGTTGGAATTACTTCTATTGCCATACTATGTGCTTCGCCGAGACGCATAATGGACCCATCGCCATAACGTTTTACAATATCTCCGAGAGCTTTATCGAGCATTGCCTGACGTGCTTCGTCCATTTGCCCCATTGGCTTAAATTCTTGAGCTTTTTTTGCCATTTTACCTCTCCGCTTATTTTATGTGTAACCAGGCTGATCACTGATCATATTATAAATAAAATTATAGCACAGATGTTCAGTAAGTCAACACTATCCTTTTTGGCTGGGAAAAAACTAAACCCGACCCCAGGCAAAATAGGTGGGGACGTACAGGGTGCGTTGTCCTTTAAGCCTGGCTTCCAGGTCGATCCGTTTCAAGGAGGCGATTTCAGACAGCAGTAAGACACCTTCCAGGTCAGATTCCAACACTCTCCACTCCAATTCCCAATCCTCGGTTTTCAATGCCTCGGGTGAAAATCTCTGTAAGGTGCCATTCTCAATCAGGTGGATCCCTGCCTGGGTAAATAAAGACGGCAATCTCGAACCAATCGTCGGGTCTGCTCCCTGGGTTTGCAGGGACAAAGTTTGCAATTCCCCCAGGCGAGCCATTTCTTGGGGTGTGTCAATGCGTTGACCATAATCCGGTTCAGCCATGACCAGTATAGCGCCTCCCTTGCAGGTTACCCGGTGCATCTCACGCAATACTTGGATCGGATCGCCAACCCACAGCAGCAGAAAATGGCAAAAACAAATTTCGAAAAGGCGGTTGGCGTATGGGAGAGCCAAGGCGTTGGCGTTTACGAATCTTGCAGAAGCAACATGCATGTTGGCTTCCTGTAGTCGGGTATATTCCAGGTCCACACCGTGGATTCTTGCATCCGTTAATGAGGGCAGGTCGCTCAGGATGGCACCAGTTCCACAGCCAACCTCCAGGACCAGACTGGCGTCTTGCAGACCGGCTTTTTTGTATAGGTGGCTCCTCAAAGGTCTCGTCCAGCCCGATTGCTGGGTAAAACGGGTGTGCCAGTTGACTTCAGGCTTCATGCCAATTTAAAATAAATTCGACTTGGGATTGAGTTTCAGGCGAATGGGAAAAATGTCTACTTTGTGCGGATGTGCCATAAATTCCTGCCAGCTTTTCCAGCGCTTCCGCGCCACTCAAGCCATGTCGCACAAGGAAACATCCCACCGTGGTGCCCGTCCTGCCGATCCCAGCCCAGCAATGCAGGTAGATCTTATGTCCATTTGACAACGAGATGTCGATGCTATCCAGGATCGCACGCATGTTGGCATGAGAAGGCAAACCCCGATCCGTGATACTGAACCTGTTGTGGAAGACAGGACGTTCATAGAACTTTGCTTCCTCGGATAAAATGGAAGCGTAATCAGGCAGCTCGTCTTCACCTGTCAGGTTGAAGAAAGAGTCAAATCCTGCATTCAGGAAGGCGGTCATATTGTTACGGGTCAAAGAGCGATCATAAGCTCCAGGATATTCACCTGCCAGGAATTGGCCTGGTAAAACCCAGTAGGAGCCTGGGATAGGGCGATCATCACTGCTTATCATAAAATAAAAATACTCCGTCTTGCTGGATAAGATTGGTCAGGGTGTTGAATTTAATATAAAGTTGACGATCTCAGTCGCTGATTTTACCAGCTTCGGGCAGGTTTTCTTGAAAACCTGGGATTCCCGGGCAGCTAGTAATCCTTCCGGATGGCTTATGTCAAAATTAATCAGTTGTTTACATTGAATGGAGTTGTGTTTCTCCTGAAAACGTTGAATAAATTCCTGTGAGATGTTGTAGATGGTTTCATTACTTTCACCAGGTTCTGGACCGAAATTTAAAGCCAAGACCATTAGAGCGCCTGTCACAGCACCGCAGGTTTCACCCTGACGAGCGATGCCACCCCCGAACGGGGCTGCAATTTTGATGGCGATATCTTGGCTTATGCCAAATCGACCGGCAAATCCACACAGAAGAGACTGGGAGCAAGAATAGCCCTGTTCAAACCATTGCATGGTGATCTTAATGGGATTATTCATGGTGACTCCTCATGCAAAAATAGTGTTTATAATTTACCATAAGTTATCGGAAAACTCATGGAGCAAAAAATGGAAAAATCAATCCAACAAAACCGATCAGAGCAAATTGAAATGGTTATATCAGCCTTGGGAAGTATTGTTTGCTTTTTAACAACTTATCTAATCTGGAGAAGTTTTATACCTTACCAGGATTTCTGGCTGCTGCCGGGATTCTATTTTATCGAATTACTGCTGGGGGCATCCATATGTTTTTTCGCGTACCTTCTGAGAGTTCCACAGGCTTCCACCATTACCTTGATCTACAGCGGGATTCTTTGTGCATTCATCCTTCTGGCAAGCTTTTCGGTAGGAATTTTGTTTGTTCCGGTATTTCTGATATTTGCAGGGTTATCCATTTTTGCTGCCATCAGGTATCGCCAAAATCTACTTTCTAAGTTGGGAATATTTGTCATTTCCGTTCTGATCCAATCAGCGTTTATGTTGTTTTTTGTTTGGGTCTTGTAATAATAGTAAAAAATATTATAACGTCCCGAAGGTTTTGCCCAGGCAATGTCATTCTCCTGGAGGGACCTTCGGGACGTCTATGTAAAGATGTTATGCATTGCGCAAGAACTATTACACTCAGTGATAGATCTCAATAAACGTATTGTTCAGAAAATTTCCCAGGATCTGTTCTGACATCCCTTGTGCAGGGAGAACATCACCATCCGGTTCAACATACAGCCAAACCTTGCCAGCCCCGGTGGGTATTTCATCACCTCTAGTCTCAAAGGCGACCGGGTTGTCCAGGGAATAAGGCACGGGTAGATCCCAACGTAATGTCATACCCAGATTGGCAGCCTGGTTTCGAAGGGTTTCGAGCAAATCTTTCAGGCTGGCATTCGCTACACTCAAAGATAGGCTTGTAACACCCAGCTTGGCAAGTTCCTTTAGAGTTTCATCTGCCTGGGTTGCATTGCTTTGGGTAAGAGTCAGATGAACTGTTGTGAAAAGATCTTCGGGTATAATGGTTTTAAGGGCTTTCCATGAAGCCTTATTATCCGGATGCAAAATGAATAGCAGGTGATCCAATCCGGTTTGCAGAAGAGTCTGCAGATAATCCTTGTCTGTTAATTTCAATCCATCACTCAACAGACCACATACTTGTCCGTTCTTTTCAGCATGGGCAATGATCTCTACAAGATCAGGACGCAAGGTTGGCTCGCCGCCAGTCAGAGTGACATGCGGGATGCCAGCCTGCCAGGCTTTATCCAGGATGGTTTTCCACTCCTCAGTGGTAAGTTCACGATCCACATGTTTGGTCGGAGCAACAGATGCATCTGCACCGTCTGGCAACTGGTAGGTCAAGGCGCAGTCCAGGCGTAGAGGTGCAGTCAGGTCTTGAGAGTGTGGAGAAACCCGTTCAAAATCCAAGTAACTGACCGGATCAAGGTCGGGAGTTTGGAGCATTGTCTGGATACGCTCTCGGAATTCAACATAATCCTGCAGTGCATTGTTCTTATTGATGTTGTAGCGGGAAGCCAATGCCCGGGAGACTTCCTCCGGAGTGGCATCTTTCATCATATGGTAGGCGTATTCCGTGGCGGTCGGATTGAGATGCAGGATGGTGGATGCGTTAACGATCAATATTCCGGAACCGTCCGTTTGCATGCGCAAGGTCAAACGGTAGGCTGGCTCATCGGCTGTGGATTGGTAGGTATGCATGCCGGCAGGAAGTGGTTTGGCGGGGGTGAAACGCTCACGAATAAAATCGATCACGGATGACATGGGGGCTCCTTTCCTTCACAAGCAGACTCAATAATTTCAAAATAGGATTACATTTAGAACAGCTAATCACGCAAGAAATGTTCCATATCGAAGGGTATTACCAGCGCCATTTCAATATAACCAGCATATACGCCATCTTTAAACCAGGGGGTCTGGTAGATGAGCTTCTTTTTGCCATTTTTTTCGATGGTGTAGACATTGGTTTCCCGGGATTGGAGCATTTTTTCCACTTTAAGCCGGGATTGACCAGGGTGGCACGCCAGCATGTTGGAGCCAATAAGGGCCCGCCCGCCATCTTCTTCAAAGACTTTGGCGGAACTGTCGTTCATATCCAGAATGTTACCCTGCGTATCTGTGATCGTGATGGCACCTGGAAAACTTTTTACCCAGGTATTTTCTTCATAATTCATTGATCGCTCCGTTGTGTCATTATTATGATCCTTGGGTCACAGGCACACTGAGAAGAGCAGGGATCTCAGCTGTCTCAAATTGGAGTGGGCAACCCCCGCCACACTCGGAAAGCAATCCACAGCCGTCGCATTTTTCGGGTAATCCAATGCGCTCACGCAAGCGAACGGACAAATCATGATTCCAGATCGAATCCCAGCTGTCAGATAGGATATTACCAAGCGGACGATAATAAGATTGGCAGGGTAGTACCGCTCCATCCGGTTCAATGCACATGTTATACAAAGCGGCAGTACAGCCCTTGATACCCAGGTTCATTTGAGTGGGGTCAAAATTACAATATTGGGTTGGTGTGTACCAGATCAGGCGTTGCCCGTTTTGTTGTGTTTTTCGGGTTGCCATTTCCAACAGGGGAGGTAGATCCTTTTCTGGTAGACCACTGCCAACGGATGCGCCTCGCCCCGAGTGTATCAGGGCATTCAATCCAACGGTCGGAACGCCAAGGTTGGCCAGAAAATCCAATGTCCCTGGAATGCTGTCCATATTATCTTGCAGCATGGTGGTATTGGTCATCACAAATAATCGGGTTGCCAGGACATTCTGGATGCCTTTTACGGTTTGTTGAAACGCACCATTGGAACCTACCATATGATCGTGAATTTCTGCCTGGTTGGATTCAAGAGTAATCTGCACATGGTCCAACCCAGCCTGAACAAGTGTACTGACATATTTTGCATCTGCCAGGCGACGGGCATTGGTATTCAGACCTGTGATCTGCCCCTTCGATTCGGCATAGGAGATCAATTCAGGTAGATCAGTTCGCAGGGTGGGTTCACCCCCAGTGAAGATGATATGCGGGATGCCCAGGTCCCATAGCTCGTCCAGCACATGCTTCCAGGATTGTGTGCTGAGTTCAGTTCTCCCGTTCGAGGAAACTGCCGCACCGGGGTGTTCCAGATTGTAGCAGTGTGCGCAGTCATTATTGCAGCGATAGGTGAGTGCCAGGTCCATGCGATAGGGTGCACTTGGACGTGTGCTGAAAGGAGCAAGTGTGTCCAGATCCATTTCATGGATCGGGCAAGCGCCATCCGGGCGGATGAGTTCCTCAAGCTGGGTCTGGATTCTCTCATAATCCAGGCGAGCCTGTTTTGAAGCCACGCGAAAACGATTTTTAATAAGGTTTACTGCATCTGTGGGAGATGTTTTTTCCAAAAATAAATGTGTCATCCAGGCTGCACTGGGGTTGAGATGTAATATGCGGCTGGCATTGACAATCAATGTGCCGTGACCATCTTCTTCCAGGCGTAAATGAAGCCGTGATTTTTCTTCACCATTCTCAATCAGGTAATGCTGCACACCGGACGCCACGGATCCATTGGGTGGAATTTTGGAATTGCGAAACTTAGCCAAAAAGCTCATAGGTTACCAGCGGTCTTATAGGTAAACATTAAAATTGATACCAATTAGATCTATCTGCCACCACCGGCACAGGCGCAGGCACAACCCGCACAAGCACAGGCACAGGCACAACTGCTTCCACCGCTTCTACCACCGCCGCTTTTATACGACCCACTCGAGCTGGATTTTGGGATCGGATTGGTTGTTTTAGTAACACCCGAGGTAAAGGTATTCACATTGCCAAGCACTTTGCTGGAGAAATTCTGTACGCCGGTGATGACGGAAGCAGCAAAAGTCGAACCGGGTACACTGGTCGTAGAGCGTCCGGACGGGAAGGAGGCAGGTACACCGCTGGAAGTTTTAGGTAGAGCACTGGATGGGCGGTAAGAGGGATCATAATGTCCCCACCACATCGGCACAAAAATCGGTCCGGAAAAGGCTCGTTTGGTGCGATCATCGTAGTCCTTGTCCAACATTGTCCATTCCAGAGATTCTTCATAGATATCACTTTTAACTTCAGGTGTTCCCGCTGCTTCGATCTGTTGCCAGGCGCGCTCCATGATACTCTTATAATATTCTATACTCTCTTTACGACTGAAACCCTTCATCTTTTCGCCGACTGCCTTTATTATTTTTACAGTCAATTCCTGCAAACCCTTTTTGGGCAACTTGTTGGCATCACTGAAGGCCAAAAGGAAATCAGTTTCATAATCGCGCAGTCCTTCTGGTGCAGGTTGTGTAAGTGTAAGTTTAAGGGGATCACGTGTAACGACTGTGGCAGCACCTTTTTTGATCACACCAAACAGGATCATGGTCATAACCTTGTCGAGAGGTTGTTCCATCAGGATGGCAGCTTCCACTGCAGTCAAACCGCGTTTGATGCCATGCCCTTCTATGGAGATCTTGGGGGGCAGATATTTCAGTTTGCGTTTACGTTCATTTATTATGGCAAGTATGGGAGCCCCAAAAAAGAACAGGGCAAAACAACCACAAACGCCAAAACCAACCAGGTCATCAGGATCGATCCCCAGGGTTTCCCAGAAGGAGGGAGAATAAATGGCGCTGGCAGGGATGTAGGTGCGCGGAACAGAAAGCCCAAAGGTATATTGCGTATAGCCATTTGCGTTACTGGATTGCCAGGTATAAGTTATTCGTCCCTGATCATCATGTGTGGCAACGGGAGCAGGATCACCTGACCAGTTTCCGCTGGGAGTATGGTAGCGCGGTTCATCAGGTTGCACACCGGGAGGCAGGTGGAAGGTGACTGTCAGATTAGTATTTCCATGAGCAGTCGTCCAGTAAGCAGGAGAAAAATTACCGCTGGTCAGGGTTTTATCAGCACTGTCAGGAAAGAACACATTGGTTATGCGTCCAACAAAGATGTGGACAGTCCCGTTTTGACCGGGTTGGATGGCGTAGGAACCCATCTCAATAGCCACACCATAAGAGCCATCTCCCTGGAAATCACTGGAAATGTTCAGGGAGTTCCCCCCGACATCTGCCGTGATGCTGCCATAGTCATAACTTCCATTTGGCAAACCCAGATCGACAAAGTCGATAACATGAGCGCCTTGATCATTTTGGAAGGTCAACAAGTAATCCAGGCTGATGGTCCCATCATCGTTCCAATATACATGCACAATTTCATTGGAAAGCACAAAAGAGTAATCTTGTGCTGAGACATTGGTGGTCAGTCCGAATACCAGCAGGATCGTCAGTACTAGCGTCAGGATACGTTGTTTCATGACCCATCTCCTCTTTAATGATCTGATCAGTTCACCACTTGGGTTCTTCACTTAGTTGATAGACAGTTTCACAGAATGGGCAGGTAACCATCGGTGCCCCATTGACCATCGTAATATCTTTGGCGGTCAACACACCACCACAGGATTGACATTTCATTTTCTCTACGTTCACGTCTGCAGGCAGGTCCACATTAAGAGTGACATTCTGAGTTGTGGTGGCAGCTTTGGTTTTTCGTACGGCTGCAATGATCAAGGCGACCCCGATTGCTCCAACCAGAATGCCAAGTACCACCAAGATAATATCAAGAGATCCAACACTGGCTCCACCTAAAGAACCGAGAAAGATAAAACCTCCCAGACCCAGGCTGCAGGCAGCCATCAGGAATAAGACAACTGCCCCTACATACATCCATGTGATCGGTTTCATGAAAACCTCCAAAGAAATTTGTCAATGTTCTGTTCAATAAAATGATGAAATTGGTTGTAATTAAATATGATCCTTGTGTGTCATGTAGATCATTTATAGTTTAGCATTATATTTTCATTGGTGCAAATTCAATTTTATAACCAAATGAAATGTTCGTAAAGAATCAGGTTTTGAAATATCAATTTAAGCCTCTTCAAACCAAAAATCGGGTTGTTCACCTCATCAATAATTTACGAAAAATCGGAAGTGAAGTTGTAAATACAGAAGGGTGGTTGAGCAACCAGGTTTCAGGTCTATACACCCTCCCATAATATTTGTATACTTACGTAGGTCTTTAAAAATCATTAAATGACTATCAAGGAGTTGCATGTCAATCCGGAAAGAATATACCCGCTGGAAAGAAAAAAATTATCAAAAAGCGATCAGCAAATATCCTGAGCGGAAGAACAGGTTTGAAACCTCCTCAGGAATCGAAATTCCTGAGCTGGTATTTCCAGCCGATGTCGAAACCAATTATCTTGGAAAGATTGGTTTTCCGGGGAATTACCCATACACACGCGGTGTTCAGCCGAGCATGTACCGTGGACGCTTGTGGACCATGCGCCAATATGCCGGTTATTCAAGTGCACAGGCTTCCAATCTACGCTACCGCTATCTATTGGAACAGGGGCAGACAGGTCTTTCAGTTGCTTTCGACCTGCCTACACAGATTGGATACGATGCAGATGACCCGATCGCTGAAGGCGAAGTTGGCAAGGTTGGCGTCTCAATATCATCCATTGAAGACATGTCCCAATTATTCGATCAAATTCCGCTCGGGAAGGTTTCAACCTCCATGACCATCAATGCTCCTGCTGCTATCCTACTGGCAATGTACATTGTGGTCGCCCGCCGGCAGGGTGTGGAAATGAGCGATCTGCGTGGCACAATTCAGAATGATATTTTAAAGGAATATATCGCCCGAGGGACTTATATTTTTCCTCCCGTACCATCTCTGCGCCTGATAACAGATATATTTGAATTTTGTGCAAAAAATATTCCGGGTTGGAATACCATCTCCATTTCCGGCTACCATATCCGTGAGGCGGGTTCCACGGCAGTGCAGGAGGTAGCTTTTACCCTGGCGAACGCCATCGCATACATTGAAGCTGCCATTAAGACTGGTTTAGAGGTGGATGATTTTGCTCCGCAGTTGTCTTTCTTTTTCAATGCCCACAACAATCTGCTGGAGGAGGTTGCTAAATTCCGGGCAGCTCGTCGTATTTGGGCTGGCATCATGCAATCTCGATTTAAGGCACATAAATCTGCCAGTTTGCAACTGCGCTTTCATACCCAAACTGCAGGCTCGACATTAACCGCTCAACAGCCGGAGAATAATGTGGCGCGTGTAACATTGCAGGCTCTTGCGGCTGTTTTGGGAGGGACTCAATCCCTGCACACCAATAGTATGGACGAAGCTCTTTGGCTTCCAACTGAGAAATCGGTACGTGTGGCGTTGCGCACTCAACAGATCATAGCTTACGAATCCGGAGTAGCCGATTCAATAGATCCACTGGCAGGTTCTTACCTGGTGGAGTATCTGACCGATGAAATAGAGAAACAGGTGCTTGCCTATATTGACCGCATCGACCAGATGGGTGGTTCCCTTGCTGCCATTGAGAACGGCTTTATGCAAAATGAGATCCAGAATGCAGCATTTAATGCTCAAAAGGCTATTGAGAATAAAGAGCAGATCGTGGTAGGTGTAAACAAGTTTCAGATACAGGAGGAAATGAAGCTCGAACGCTTAAAAGCTGATCCGAATATCGAGATGGCACAAAAAGCCAGGTTAAGGGCTTTACGGGAAAAGCGCGATCCTGAACCAACCCGGCTGTTGATCGAAAAACTTCAGAATTTGGCGGAGGGGAAAGATAACTTAATGCCTGTCTTAATAGAATGTGTTGAGCACGATCTCAGTCTGGGAGAGATCTGCAATACATTGCGGAGTGTCTGGGGTGAGTATGTAGCTGAAGGGTTTTAATTTAATGGACAGCGAATGAGAAAATTCGTTATTTTCGGTATTGTTGTTCTCCTTGTTAGTGCTTGCTCTTCTTGGAATGAACCAATACCAACCAAGAATAAGGAAAATGAAGGAACCTCAGGAATCACTCCTCAGGTGACTGTCTCTGCCGAATTTAATTCTCCTCAACAATCGAGATCTTTGTGGATCTCTCCCGCAGTTCCATCCGTTTTGACACAAGCAGCAATTTCAAATGGCATCAAAATTGCATCCAACTATGAACAGGCAACCATAAGGCTGGATGTTGACCATGACCAGGACGGGATCCAAGCTGGAAGCTCTACCTGGATCTATGCACTCGTGGCACCTTTCCCCACTTTGATGGATGGTGTCAGCATGGATGAGCTTATGAATGCCTGGACTGGTGATGCTGCCAGTTCATTGCTCCATACTCCGGTTTGGATGGAAGAATCCACCCTGGCAGCATTGACTGCCATCTGGGGAAATCCCAACCCGGCTTTTTTACTCAATATCGCCCATAAAGAGGAATTGTTGGATGCAGCCTGGAGTAAGCAACCCTCCTTTGCCATTATTCCATTTGAAGACATCGAACCGCGTTGGAAGGTTATCAGTATTAACGGTCAATCGCCAATCCGCAAGGACTTTGATCCGTCCATCTATCCATTGAAAATAGAATTTGGTTTAGCAGGAGAAAACGTTCAAAATATCGTTTTAAACTTACCTGAGATCAATCGTGACCCCGAGAAGATTACCATTCTTGTCATGACCGGAGTTACAGCCATGGTGCGGTACACAGCGCTGAAGATGGAACTCAACGGTCGTACCTACCCGGGAGAAGCCATCCGGGATTGGCTGGTGCAGGCGGATATTACGCATATCAGCAATGAAATTCCATTTTCGCCGGATTGTCCTTATCCGAAAGCATATAATGATTCCTTGATCTTTTGCAGCAATCCATTGAACATTGAACTTTTGGATTATATCGGCACGGATATTGTGGAGTTGACAGGTAATCACTTTCAGGATTGGGGCTCGCAAGCAACCCTGTATACACTGGACATGTATATTCAGCACAACTTGCCTTATTTTGGGGGAGGTGCCAACCTGGAGGATGCCCGTAAATCAATCATCTTGGAGCATAATGGCAACAAACTTGCCTTCATTGGCTGCAATCCAGCCGGACCAGATTTTGCATGGGCGACCGAAACAGAACCCGGAGCATCACGTTGTGAGTGGAGCTGGGTGAAAGCTGAGGTGGACCGTCTGCGTTCGGAAGGTTATTTGCCGATCATGACCTTTCAATATTTTGAAAGCTATGGTGTATACCCGGGAACGGAGCAAATGGCTGATTTTCGCATGATGGCAGATGCAGGAGCTTTGATCGTGAGTGGCAGTCAGGCTCACCTTCCTAAGACAATGGAATTTCATAACGGAAGTTTTATCCATTATGGCCTGGGAAATTTATTCTTCGATCAGATGGACTTTCCTGTTGTCGGTACACGACGGGAATTTATCGATCGGCATGTGATTTATAATGGTAAATATATTAATACTGAATTATTAACCGCCCTGCTGGAGGATTATTCCCGTCCGAGACCCATGACAGAAACGGAAAGAGCCTTATTTCTTAATGACATATTTGAAGCCAGCGGGTGGTAAGTGAAAAAAATAGGAGTTGACATGGCAAAGATCGATGATCTCGTGGAAGAATTTTTAGCGTTGAAAAAAATTGCGGTGGTAGGTGTTTCAGACAAGCGTGAAACAGGTTGCAATTTAAATTATCAAAAGTTTAAAGGCACCGGATATAAGGTATTTGCTGTCAATCCTCGTTTGAATATGTTTGAGGGTGATGCCTGCTATCCTGATCTGAAATCCATACCCGAGAAACCGGACGGTGTATTCATCCTTGCCAGCCCAAGGGTCACTGACCAAATTGTACAGGAATGTGTGGATCTGGGCATTAAGCATGTCTGGATGCACTGCATGATGGGTACCCGCCCTGGTCTGGTGGAAAAAATGACCAGCGTTTCACAGGAAGCGGTCACCATGTGTCGGGAGAACGGGATTCATGTCATTCCTGGCTCCTGTCCAAACCAATTTCTAAAACCTGATATTGGTCATGGGGCGATGCGCATTCTGTGGCGTTTATTTGGTTTTATGACTGTACCTGAATGACAACAGGAGAGCATGGAGATCACCTTTCGCGGCAAATACAACAAAGAATTGTTTTTTAAATCTGTCCGTCTTGCTAACCAGCCTGCCCGTAGCCAGAGATTCTTACAACCTTTAATGTTGGTATTTGTTGCCGTGGCTTTAGTTGTCCTTGTGGTTCGCCTGGTCAGCTCCGGTGACCTGTTAGGGAACGCCAGTTACATCGCAGTCATCATGATCGCAGGCAGTTTCGTGGCGCGAGCGTACATGTTGCCATACCTGGCAGCTCGAAAACTTTGGGAAAACCCGTCTGTTCAAGCGGAATTGATTGGGAGTGTTACCCAGAAAGGGATCACTTATTCCTTGAAACAAGGGCAGAATGAGATGCCCTGGAGCCGATTCCGCCGCATCAGAAGAGTGACAGGATTAACCACCCTGGTTGCCCGCGATGGGCTGCTGGTGATCTTTCCAAGGCACTTCTTTAGATCAGATCATGATTGGCAGAAATTCAACCAGCTTGTGGACACCAGTATTATTGCAATAAAATGAGCTGTAATTCGCAACCGGTATTCCTGCATAATGAAAGAATGCATTTTTTAAAGCATATTGGAAAATGGAAGAAACATGTCAAATATAAAAAAAATTCATCATGTAGCCATGGTCGTGGAAGATATTGAAAGATCACTGGAATTCTGGCGGGATGCGATGGGTATATCCCTGGGTCAGATCAAAGATGTCCCAGGGGAAAAAGCACGCATCGCTTTCCTTCCGATAGGGGAGGCTGAACTTGAATTGGTCCAGCCAGTTGACAGCGATTCGGGTCTTGCAAAATACTTGCAGAAACGCGGACAGGGCATGCACCATATTTGCATACAGGTGGATGGGATCGAGACCATACTGGCACAATTAAAAAGCCGGGGAGTACACATGATTAATGAAAGTGCGATCTCAGGAGATGCTGGAAAATTATATGCTTTCATCCACCCTGAATCGACAGGGGGTGTGTTGGTGGAATTGTACGAATTGCCAAAAAGCTGAATTTTGTTAGAGACTTATAATGATTCAAAGCACATCCTCCGTTTTGCGGGGGATGTGGTTTAATGAGAGCATGTTGGATAAACTGGATTACTTTTTCGAGCAGGAATGTGAAGGTCTCAACCTGGATCTTATCCTGGTGGGTGTATCCGGAGGTCCGGATAGCCTGTGTCTTTTGGATGTTTTGGTAAAGACTCATAGACCTGTCATCGTGGCTCATTTCAACCACCAGCTAAGACTAGAATCCGACCAGGAAGCTGAGCATGTCAAACATCTGGCTCAACATTATGGTTTGCCTTTTGTCAGTGCCAGCCTGGATGTCAAGGCTTTCGCCAGCGAAAATAATTTTTCCATAGAAGAGGCTGCCCGCAAATTACGCTACCGGTTTTTATTTGCCCAGGCTAACAAACTTGGCGCAAAGGTCATTGCAGTTGCCCACCACGCTGATGATCAGGTGGAAACCGTGCTGATGCACTTATTACGTGGTGCAGGGTTGAGTGGTTTGAAAGGCATGGCTGCGGTTACCCTTTTGCCTGAATTCGATCCTGAGATCCGATTGATCCGCCCATTGTTGCGAACCTGGCGCAAGGACATAGAGCTTTATTGCGAGACCCATAAACTAGAAACCGTTGAAGACCTGACCAATTTGGATCAAACCTATTTCCGTAACCGTCTGCGGCATAGTCTCATCCCCACTATGGAAACCTATAATCCGGGCTTTAAGCAGGCTTTGTTGCGCAGTTCTGAAAGCTTGAGCGGGGATTTTCAATTATTGATCGAAGTAATGGATGATTTCTGGCAGCATTCAATTCTGGAAAGTGGAGATGGATTCCTGACATTTAACCATCCAGTTCTCCAGGCAGCTACTCCCGCCATGTTGCGGAATCTTTTTCGGCGGTCTGCTGCGCAGCTTAATTCAGATCTGCGGGATATCAGTTTTGAGGCAGTCAAGCGTCTGGTCCAATTTACTAAAAACGGATCAGAAGTTTCACGGGAAATCGATTTTACGGATGGCAATCATGTCTTTATCGAAGGCGATAAACTATTTGTCGCCAGGCGTTCTGCTGAAATTCCAACTCCGGATTGGCCTCAGATTGGGCGACCCATGGAATTGAAAGTGGGTCAACCTCTTCTTTTGGGTACCAATTGGTGCCTCCAGGTTAAGGAAGATACAGGCATTAATCATCTTGAATCGATTTTCACAAACAAGGATCCTTTCCAGGCTTGGATGGATGCAGACTTGATCCGTGGGGATTTGCAGGTTCGCAGCCATATTGATGGTGATCGATTTCAACCCCTGGGAATGTTGGAAGGCAAGATTAAATTATCAGATTTTTTTATTAATGAAAAATTACCCGTTCGGGGGCGCAGGTCCTGGCCATTGGTCTGCCTGGATAATGAAATTCTATGGATACCGGGATATCGTTCCGCTCACCCGTTCCGTGTGACAGGCTCAACTCGCAGGATCTTTTATTTTAAATTGAACAAAACATCATCTGAGGAAAATAGGGAAATTAAATAAATACCACCATCCCAAAAGTTTGGGTAAAATGAAAGCTTGTCCATTGAAACCCACAGGAGGGATTACCGATTCGAGTAAATTTATTTTGGATAATTTAAGTGAGTAATTACATGCAACTGTAATTACTCACATTTGGGAACATAAATGGATTAATTCTCCCGGATTAATTCCGAACAAACATTAATGAGGTATGTTAATGACTATCCAGGTTTCATTCCAATTGGTGCAATTTATTCTGAATCTCACGCCATTGGATTTTTGAAATACCCAACTTCTGCCTTATCTTGTCTGGTTCGACATTATTAGATATATCGATCAGTGAAGAAGTCCAGCGGCACATATCGAAAGACAGGTGTTTTTCCAGACCAGCTTCCTGGCCGATGTCCTCCAGCAGGTATTCAAGGCGGCGGGGTGACCAGGGGAATAGTTGGTCGACAGGATCGTATTGCTGTAGATATTCATCATAGACCATCAACCACTCTTCCGACAGGTTGATCTTGCGTTCTTTATAACGATTGGCAGGACTGGCATAACGTATGAAAACGAGCGGACCTTCAGGGGCGGCGCGGTCGATGTGATTGATGTGTATTCCCAGGCATTCACTTTTCTTAATACCCGTATCCAAGAGCAGAGAAAGCAACAAGAAAGGACGGGCGTCCGGTTTGGCAAGACGACGATAGCGGTCAGCCGCCAGTAGGACCGCGCTTACTTCCTCATCTGATAATACTTGTGGCAGGGGACTGATAACCGAGCGTTGAAGAACCTTTTCAGCTGGATTGATGACAAGGACACCACCTGTTTGTAACCAGCGGAAGAATGATTTGATGGAAGTGATCCGCCTTGCCAGTGATTTTGGGGAACACGGAATACCGCGTCCTTTTTCCAGCCAACTTAAGAAATTATTCAGGTCACTGGTGGTAATAGCTCCCAGAGTGCGGTCCGGAGGCAGATAATCTGCCAGAAGACGAACGTCTGAAAGGAAAGCCTTTATGGTATGAGGTGACCGCCCCTGGTCGTACATATACATTTCCCATGCATTTAGAGTTGGGATCAGGGCAGTCTGACCAGTCAGATGACCAACGATCGTTTTTGAGGTATCAGCCATGTGGAATTCCTCCAATAATTATATATAATGTGCGCACAGATCCAGTGTCTTCGTATAGTTTAACCCAAATCTATACGAAAGTCAAACTTTCTGGGTCGATAATACGGTGGGTCAAGAGGGTCTTTTTATGTCCGTATCCACACAAAACTAGAAAACTCCATGAGATTCTTTGTGACAAACCATCTTGATCATTACTAAAGAATTTCGGTACGATCGTATTTTTCACCAAACCGGATGGATTTCACGTTCTGTACATTGGTTCAGATTGGAAATAATTTTTCTTATTGTTGTTTCCCCCATTCCATGTTAATTGAAGAATATTAAATTGTTAAGATACAAGATCAATCTGATTGAAATTTAGATAAAGATCTAGCCTTAGAAAGAGTATATAATTCGCAGGAGCGCAGGGTTGTAAACGGGAGGCTGTGGCAGTATTTGAAAACCCCAGGATTGCCATTCTTTAATTTTACTGCATGTTTACAGCCTGAAGGAGCAAAGTTCGGATCTCTTCGGGGATGGGGATGAGTACCTGGGCGCCTGTACCCGGATCGGTCCAGTTGTATGCCTGGTCAAACCCGATCACATAACGTTTCACACTACTGGGGTCTTTGATCAGTTTTAGTGCTGGAATAAGCTTCAGGCAGGATTCCAAGCTCAGGTTTGTATCCACATTTGAGCGATAGATCTCATACAGTTCTGAAGCACGATTTAACCCATCCAGGCTGAACAATTTCAAGCCGATCGCCTGCAGCACTTCCTGTGCCCTGCGCAAACGGTCTATGTCACTGGATGAATAGCGCGATCGCACATACCATAATGCGGTTTCGCTATCCATAAATACTGGTCCTGCATTTACGCTAAAACCATTTGGGTATCCATCGCGGGAATCAGAAAAATTCTTGCCGGCATTTACGGAGATACCACCCAGGCTATTAATTATGCTTCGAAATCCATCGAAGTTGATCAGCACAAAATAATCAGGACGGATGCCGAAATTGTATTCGAACGTGATTGCAGATGCATTAAAACCACCATAGCCATGAGCAGTGTTCAACCTCTGCAGCATCCAACCAGGGATGTATACATATAGATCGCGTGGAAATGATGTCAGGCTAACATTCCCTTCCGGGCTGATCATGATCAGGATCATGGTATCGGTGCGGAAGCCTCCATCATTGGGGCGTTGGTCTGAACCCAGCAATAAGATGCTGATCTGTTCTTTTGGTTGTGGGATGATGCTGGCTGGAGACGGAATTTGAAAATAAGGGGAATAAACCTGTGGTGCAGGGTAATTCTCCCAGGATGCAAATTCGGGTATCACCTGGCTATATTGGCTAAAGTCTGCAAATACAGGTGTTACATTTTCATTTATGTCCGGCTGAAAAGGAGTGGCAGTCGGTGTGGAATTGGGTGAAGCTGTGATCACGACTGGTTTTGTGGCTAAGATGGAACTCTTGGCAGAGTTGCATGAGCTTAACAGGATTATCAAGCTGGAAATTAAAACCAGGTTTAGCAGAGTGAAGAAATTTACCTTAGATATATTAAATTTGGACATTGATTTCTCGGTTATTCCCCTGCAATTGTGCGGCTGGAATGTTTATGTGGGAAGGTTTGATCATGGTCGCGGATTTTCCTGCTGTAATCCCAAACACCTTGGAAAGTGGAAAACTTCCAAGAATGAGATTCGAGGAAAAAAAAGTAATACCAAATCCAAACACTAAGGCGCGCATTAGCTGCATCTAATTTTCTTGTGGTTGTTCGATTTCGATGGGTAATAAAGCGCTGATGGTTGATCCTACACCCATGTTCGTTTCTACCCAAATGCGTCCGGATTGAGCTTCTGCAAGTGTTTTTGCGATTGCTAGACCTACACCTGTATCCCCCAAACCTTGAATGAGGACATTATCGGCTCGGTAATGTTGAGCAAATACTCGTGGGAGGTCTTCTGCTGGTATGCCTCCACCGCTGTCGACTACCTGTATCATTAGGTAATCCTTGCCTTCTTCCTCCTGAAATTTCACACGCAGCATGACTGTACCCTCAACCAAAGAGGCTGCGCCTGCATTCTGGAGCAGGTGAATTAAAATCTGCTGAAGAGCTTCACGGTCAATATGGACTTTTGGAGGTGATTCGGGAATATCCAGCCGCAGAGTGATATATTTTTCTCGCAATTGTGTGCTGGTGTATGCCACAGCATTATCAATGATGTGATTAAGATCGATGATTTCAGGATTGATAGGCGTGCGACCAGTTTCGATGAATGTGATATGGATCAGCTCGTCAATCAGCCTGCCGATGCGTTCAGTGGAGGCTTTGACGCGTTCAATGAATTTTCGCTGCAGAGCGCCTAGAATACCCACGGATTCCCCCAGTAAAAGGTCAATGTAACCGACGATGGTTGACATAGGTTGCCTCAATTCCTGCGAGATCGAAGCTAGAACATCCATCTTATCGTCTGGGATGGATATCGAAGAGGAAGGAAGTTGTTCAAGATCAGAAATCCTGGAATTGGCTTCTGAAAGATCATTTTGCAGATGTGCCAGTTCTTCCAGGGTCATCCGGAATTGCATTTCAACTTCACTTGGTTTGAGTGTGCTGCCACCAGAAGAGCCATACAATGATCTGTTATTTTTCTGGAGTTGGAAGATCTCATTTCTGGCTTCTTCCAATTCAGCAGATAACACAGCATTTTTTTCGATCAATAACTTATTTTTTCCTGAATTCTCCTGGTTGTTTTGATTGTCGTTGTCCATCACTAAATTTTTTTCTTGCAACTCGGTCACTTGATTCAAGGCATTATCGCGCTTTCGGTTCGCTTCAGCCAGTAGCTTACTTCTTTCCATAATTGGAACGATCGAACTGGAGTTATCAGTGAGATACGATTGATCGTCTGCGTTCCAAACCCGGTTGGAGTAGGGAGATAATAACAGAATTGCACCGATAGGAGAACCACTCTTGGAAATTGGAATACTCATGACACTGCCCGGACTGTTTAAACCTATTATTTTACCCAACCCCTGAATCTCTGCTGGGTTACTTCCGACGGGTAGGCGAAGTGGGCGACCGCGCAAGATAGCATTCGACAGCATTGGTACCGATTTCTTATCGATCCCGGTGCCATCCAATACTTCCTCACGGATCAGGTCATAACCGCAGGCAATGTTTAATTTATCTTCTTTGTCAACAAGAATCAAAAAAACGAGATCAGCCTGCATGGAATGGGCTATCGCTCGTGTGATGTTGGGACCGATCAGGTCGGTTTTTTCTTCTGCAGCCAGGGTAATCAGAGATTTAAATGCTTTCGGATCGGTAGTGAAGTGTTGTTTATCTTGGAAAGTTGGTTTATCTTCAGTATTTGAAACAAGTGAAGTTACAGACGGTGTTATTTTCTCTGAAATATATTGGGGTAAGGCCAGTAAAAGAGGATACATGGACATTTGTGAAAAACGGATGATCCCTGAAAAATTACCAATATTTTTTGGAGAAAGTAAGTGCCCTGTGTGACCGAACCCAGCCAGTAGAAGCGTTACCACTCCATAACCATATCCTGGCGGTCTTCGAATAAGCAATACTATCAGGGCAAGCATGATGAAAACAAGGGTTAGGATCTGCCAGATGGTATCCTGAAAGGTGTTGTTATATCCATCGGGGTTGATAGGCTGTGTCCACAATATTAAGAATATTATCAGTAAGAAGAAGGTCGATAGGCTGAAGATAATTGTTGCAACATCTGCCTTATGTTCAGGTTTGGGAAAGATCCAAATCCAGGCGATCCAAATAAGACTTATTAATGAAAAAGCACGATCGACCTGTGCTAGGATAAGCTGTGGTTCAAATAATCCTGACCACGCAACAAGGCTGATTATGTAGGGGATTATTTGTAGAATAAGCAAGATTATCAGTCCGGTAACCGTTCTCTTGGCAAAGGGAGAGTTTCCAGAGCGAATCGCATTGATCGTACCTTGCAATGTTCCGACGATGGAGATGATCAATAACAGGTAATAAACCAGATTTCCTGGTGGGTTGATCAGGACGGAGAATAAATTACTAAAGAAATCATTCATAAGCGCATCGCGATTATAGCATGGTGAGGTTTGACGGACAACACCATTCTGAAATATTATCAATGCTTATTAAATAATAGGCTACCCTATAAATATGTCAATCATATTTGGATATAATCTGGATATGTCCATCGCTTTATCCTTTCGCAAAATTTCTGAAAAAACCATCATCATAATCGCTTTACTATCGGTGATATTATTCCCACGAGTTCTGTTTGGGTGGCTGTATCTCAGACAGGCTCAGGATTTTGCGGCAAATTCTTCTTATTTGAAGGCAGCCCAATCTTTTGAAGATTCTGCCGCCAGATTGTGGTGGGTGACAGGTCTCTATGAACAGGCAGCTCACTCAGCCTGGTTGGTTGGGGATGCTCAAGACGCACTCCGCTTATTTGAAATTGCCGTTGACCATGATGGCTTGTCATCCACCGGAAAACTCACTTTAGGGGATATTTATTCAATAACCGGGGATACCACCTCAGCCATGACTATCTGGGAATCGGTAGGTAGCGACACACCAGATTCAGCTGCTGCGTTTTCAAGATTGGCCAGCACTAACCGTAAGTTGGGAAACTACCAATTGGCGAAGCAATTTTGGCAAGATGTATTGAAGATCGAACCGCAAAACGCGGAGGCTCATTACAATCTGGGTTTGTACTTGATGACCATACAGCCCAGGGAGGCTTTACCTGAGTTAATGCTTGCACTCAGTTTAGATCCGGATTTGGATGAACAAGTCCAAATATTAAGGCAGGGCTTAAATCAAGCCTCCTTGCAAGACGAATTTGCCCACCAATTGATCATTTCAGGGCAATCCCTGGCTTCAAGTGGGTCCTGGGATCTCGCTCTGGAGGCATTTAAAAACGCCAGTCTGGTTGACCCGGATTTGTCTGAGGCCTGGGCCTGGCAGGGTGAAGCGAATCAGCATTTAGGAAAGGATGGTTTGCCGGCATTGAAAAAAGCGCTCGTTTTGGATCAAAATTCGATATTAAGCCTGTCGCTAAATGGGCTTTTCTATCGCCGGCAGGATCAAATTGACCAGGCTTGGTCATTTTATATCCGCGCTGCAACTTTGGATCCCTCAAATTCGGTCTGGCAGGAGGTTTTAGGTGAGCTTTCAGCTCAGAAAGGGAACCTGATCGATGCGCTTAAGTATTACCAGAAAGCGGTTGAATTCTCGCCTTTAAACCCGGTTTCTTGGAGAGCCCTGGCATTGTTCTGCGTTCAGTACAATGTCAACACTGATGACATAGGATTGCAGGCAGCTTTGAAGGGATTAGAACTTGAACCTGCAAACTGGCGATCACAGGATGTCATGGGTCAGGTTTTTCTGGCAACAGGCGATCTAAACACAGCCCGTATTTTTTTCAATCGATCCATAGATATCTCCCCAGAACAACCTGATTCTTATTTGCATCTGGGTTATCTTGATCTTCTACAGGATCAACGTGATGATGCTTACAACAACCTGGTCAATGCTCGTCGCCTGGATCCGGATGGCAGTGTCGGCTGGCAGGCTCAACGACTTCTTGACCAATATTTCCCTTGACCAATCTTATCAACCATTCTGGTAAAATTAAGGCATGTGTTACACCACCATAACCTTGTAGTGGGAAAATCCCAATGGAGCAATACAATGAATAATAAGAAAAGAATTTCAATTATTTTGATGGTGATCCTGCCAATGCTTGCTTGTTCTTCGCCTTTGATCACAAACCTGACCACCCACTCAGGAGATATTCTTTTTGCTGATGATTTCTCGGATTCTACAAGTGGTTGGACGAGGCTGCTCGATGAAAAAGGATTCATGGATTATTATTCTTCCGGTTTCCGTATCTGGGTTAACACACCCGGATACAATTATTGGAGCACGCCTGGTGTCCATTTCCAGGATGTGCGCATAGATGTAGATGCAGCCCGCTTCGGAGGACCAGAGGAGAATCGTTTCGGAGTTATCTGCAGGTATCAAGATGTTGAAAATTATTATTTTTTTATAATCAGCAGCGATGGGTATATGGGGATTGGGAAAGTTGCTGGCGGGATTACCAGTCTGTTGGGTCAGGATATGATGATTTATAACCCGAGTATATTGTCGGGAGTAGCTCCAAACCACTTGCAGGCTCAGTGCCAGGATGATACGCTCACATTCTTCGTTAATGGACTGCCAGCTGGAATTGCAGTTGATCCTGATTTTAAAAGCGGAGATGTTGGTTTGATCGCAGGAGCTTTTGACGCAGTGGGGGTGGATGTTCTGTTCGATAATTTTATTGTTATCAAACCATAAGATCACATGAAAATATTCCTCGATACCGTTGGTTGCCGTCTGAACCAAGCCGAGATCGAGGTAATGGCGCGCCAATTTCGTGCTGCCGGACATGATATTGTTTCCGGGGCGGATGAAGCAGATCTGGTAGTGGTCAATACTTGTACGGTTACCTCACAGGCAGCTTCAGATTCGCGGCAGAAAGTGCGTCAGGCGGTTCGTTTGGGTGTGGAAAAGGTTGTGCTGACAGGCTGCTGGTCCACTCTGGAACCCCAAAAAGCACTGGCTCTTCCTAATGTTCACAAAATTGTTCCAAATGATCGTAAGCATGAGCTTGTCAAAGAACTCCTGGGAATATCTGGGATGGAATTTGATCTCGAACCAATAACCCGCCAACCGCTGCCCGGGATCCATATGCGTACACGTGCCTTTACAAAGGTGCAAGATGGCTGTGATAACCATTGTACTTTTTGCATCACAACACTGGCACGCGGGGCTGGGATTTCGCGCAGCATCCCGGATGTGTTAAAAGACATCCATGCTGCTTTGCTCGGAGGTTCCCAGGAAATTGTCCTTACGGGGGTTCACCTGGGTTCCTGGGGAAAAGATCGGAGGGGTAGTAGTGATAGACTCAGAGATCTGATCCACACCATCCTGGTTGAAACAGATGTGCCGAGGTTACGCCTATCATCACTTGAGCCCTGGGATATTGATGAAAAATTCTTCGAACTCTGGCAAGACAAGCGCTTGTGCTGTCACCTGCATCTGCCGTTACAGTCCGGTAGCGCAGCTGTATTAAGGCGCATGGCTCGCAAGGTAACGCCAAAATCATTCGAAAACCTCCTGGCAGCTGCCCGGGCTGCCATACCTAATGTCGCTATTACAACAGATCTGATTGCTGGTTTTCCGGGAGAATCTGAAGCAGAATTTTCGGAGACTCTGGAATTTGTGGAGAAGATGGAATTTTCCGGTGGGCATGTCTTTACTTACTCAGAACGCCCAGGAACTGCTGCTGCGAGCATGCCCGCCCAGGTTCCTTATCAGGTCCGGAAAAGTCGAAATTCTGCCCTGCGCCATCTGATCCAAAAATCCAGGCAGACCTATGCACAGCGGTTTGTTGGATTAGAATTGAAGATTCTCTGGGAATCTTCAAGCCAACAAACTGACGGGAGGTGGTATTTGGGAGGATTGTCGGAAAATTACCTGCATGTCAGTGCCATCTCGCCACAAACACGCTGGAACAAATTTGATCAGGTCACCTTACGTTCGTTAGGTCCCGGGGGGATACTCGGAGAGATCAAGCATTAAAATTGTGAAAAAATCGGTATAAATAAGTGTCACTTATCACTTTTCCAAAAAAAAATGTTCCATTATAATTGTTCCAGAATTCACAACGCGTAAACTTAATGATTTTTGGATGTGGGTAAGAGTATGTTATTCCGATCACTAACCTGAATTGCCTTGCAATTTGAGAAGATACATCAAACCTAATAATGGAGAAGAAAATGACCGCTCAGCTAATTGATGGAACTGCAATTGCCCTGAAAGTTCGAAACAACGTCAAAGAAGAAGTTGCCAAACGGATCGCATCCGGGAAATCTCAACCAGGTCTGGCAACAGTATTGGTAGGTGATAGGGTGGACTCGGCTGCCTATGTTGGCATGAAACAAAAAGGTTGCGCAGAATTGGGTATGAATTCATTTCATAATACTTTGCCGATGGATGCCAGTCAGGAGCAGGTTGAAACCCTTGTCAGGAAACTGAATGCTGATCCCACAGTTAACGGTATCCTGGTGCAATTGCCTTTGCCTTCTCACCTGGACGAAGAGCGTGTACTTCAATTGATCAATATAGAAAAAGATGTTGATGGTTTTTCACCCTTGAATATCGGTCGCCTGGCACAGAAAGGCCGCGAACCTTTATTCGTTCCCTGTACTCCTTATGGATGTATCTATTTACTTAAAGAAGTTGGCGTGAAGATATCAGGTGCCAATGCAGTCGTATTGGGACGCTCTAATATCGTGGGCATGCCAGCTGCCCTTTTGCTCGTCCAGGAAAATGCAACTGTGACCATCGTCCATTCACGCACACAGAACATTGCTGATGTTGTTCGCCGGGCAGATATCCTTATCGCTGCCATTGGACGCACAGAGATGGTTCGTGGCGACTGGATCAAACCCGGCGCGGCTGTGATTGATGTCGGAATAAATGGTGTTCCTTTGTTCAACCCTGATGGAACCCCACTATTGAGCCTTAAAACTGGCAAACCCCGTCAAAAATTGGTCGGTGATGTCAATTTTGAAGAAGCTAAAGAAGTAGCTGGGTTCATCACACCTGTACCTGGGGGAGTTGGACCGATGACAATTGCCATGCTGATGGCTAATACCCTGCGGGCAGCTGAGATCCAGTTCCCTTAATCACTCGAAGAAAAAAGCTACCCCTCCCGTGAAATGATCAAATCTGGGAGGGGTTATTTTTTATTTTCAGTACACATAACTGATTAAAAATATTTTACGATTTTTATCATTAAATAACAAGACAAATTTAATTTTCATCCAATCAGGATTAACTTGTCAGACAATTGACAGGGCTGACTTTATTTGTTAAACTATATATTGTTGTCTGACAAATAGCCAAAAATATAATAGAGTAAAATGACCACACTTCTAATTAAGAATGCCCAAATTCTTGTAACCATGGATGATCACCAGCGGGAAATTTCCAACGGTGGTCTTTTTATCCGGGATGGGTTCATTGAACAGGTAGGTGAAAGTGCGGAACTACCGGTCACCGCAGATGAAGTCCTTGAATTACAGGGACATATCCTCCTGCCAGGTTTGGTGAATACCCACCACCATTTTTTCCAAACACTGACTCGTGCAGTTCCTGCCGCACAGGATGCCAATCTGTTCAACTGGTTGAAAACCCTCTATCCAATCTGGGCCGGACTTAACCCGGAAGATATCTTCATTTCAACTCAGACCGCTTTGGCGGAACTTGCGCTTTCCGGGTGTACAACTGCATCAGATCATCTATACCTTTTCCCGAATGGATCAAGATTGGATGATGAGATCGCTGCAGCCGGTGAGATCGGCTTGCGTCTGCAGGCTTCACGTGGCTCCATGAGTCTGGGTGAAAGCCAGGGTGGATTACCACCGGATAGCGTAGTGGATAATGAAGATGTAATCCTGAAAGACAGCTTGCGTCTGATCCAGAGATATCACGATCCCAAACAAGGTGCCATGGTGCAGATCGTTCTGGCACCTTGTTCCCCTTTTTCGGTTACCGGTGGTTTGATGAAACAATCAGCTGTGTTGGCGCGCCAGTATGGCGTCCATCTGCACACTCACCTGGCTGAAACGGAAGATGAAGAGACATTTTGCCTTCAGAAATTCGGCTTCCGCCCTGTAGGTTATATGCAATCTTTGGATTGGGTTGGAGAAGATGTCTGGTTTGCACATTCGGTTTATGTAAATGCCGATGAGATAAAGACTTTTGCCTCTTGTGGTTGTGGTGTTGCACATTGCCCGTCATCCAATATGCGCCTGGCATCCGGTATAGCCCCCATCCGGGAATATATGGATGCAGGTGTCAATGTCGGATTAGGTGTGGATGGGTCAGCTTCCAATGATGGTTCTCATATGCTTGGGGAAGCACGCCAGGCTATGCTGCTTTCACGTGTCAGGGAAGGTATCACAGGGTTTTCTCTTTCAAATGACCCGACTCGAAAATTAATGACAGCACGACAGGCTCTTTGGTTGGGCACGCGTGGAGGTGCAGCTATTTTGGGAAGAAATGATATTGGATCACTTGAGCCAGGAAAATGTGCTGACTTCTTTGCAATCAACTTAAATCGTCTGGAATATGCTGGAGGCTTGCATGATCCTGTTGCGGCTGTTATCTTTGCCCAACCAGTAAAAGCGGACTTCACAGTTGTGGCTGGCAAGTTCATTGTAAAAAATGCAATCCTCGAAACACTGGATGAACCCGCACTTGTTGAACGTCATAACCAATCTGCAAATCGATTATTAGGGGATATATAAATCAAATGCAATCAAGAATTCGTAATCGGATCGACGTAGCAATGGGTCGCAAACCTGCAGATATGGTGATCCGTGCGGGTACATGGGTGTGTGTTCAAACTGGAGAATTCGTTGAAAAGACCGACATTGCAATTATTGATGGTCATATCGCATACATAGGTCCGGATGTCTCGCATTGTATTGGGAAAGATACCCGGGTGATCGAAGCCAATGGTCGATTCCTTGTGCCTGGATTGCTGGATGCCCACATGCATGTAGAGTCCGGTATGCTTTCCGTCACAGAATTTGTTCGGGCAGTTGTGCCACATGGAACCACCGGCATGTTTATTGATCCGCATGAAATTGCTAATGTCTTCGGTCTGGATGGAGTCCGGCTGATGGTGGATCAAGCCTGTCAACAACCCATCCACGTCTGGGTTCAAATTCCAGCCTGTGTTCCTTCTTCACCGGCTTTTGAAAAATCAGGTATCACACTAAGTGCTCAGGATGTTGAGCAAGCTCTGGGTTGGGAAGGTGTCATTGGTCTCGGTGAGGTAATGGATTACCCTGGGGTAATAAATGCGGATGACAAGATGGTTGCAGAATTGGCTTCTGCCCGTCAAGCCGGGAAGGTGATTGGAGGTCATTATCCTTCGAGCAACCTTGGCATGGAATTCCATGGATATGTTGCTGGTGGTATAGAAGATGACCACGAAGGCACCACGCTCATTGGAGCTGTCCAACGCGCTCGTCAAGGTATGAAAGTAATGTTGCGTTATGGTTCAGCCTGGCAGGATGTGATCAAGCAAGTGGAAGCTATTACCAGTCTGGGGATTGACGCACGCCATTTCCTCCTTTGTACGGATGATTCGCATGCCGGAACCCTGCATCAGGATGGGCACATGGATCGCGTAATAAGGCACGCCATTCAGCAGGGTCTTAAACCTATGACAGCCATCCAAATGGCAACCATCAATACTGCCGAGCATTTCAGCCTGGGGCGTGAGATGGGCATGCTGGCGCCTGGTCGTTGGGCGGATGTGGTACTGGTGGAGGATCTTTATGATTTCAAGGCTGACATGGTGATCGCCAGGGGTATTGTGTCAGCCGAGTCGGGAGATCTACTTCTTGAGAAACCGGAAATTAGCATGCCGGAGTGGGTCATGAATTCCATGCATATGTCGAAAGTTTTGACCGCGGAATCATTCAAATTAATTGCAGGCAATAAATTGGCAGATCAACGCAAGGTAACTGCCAACGTGATCGGGATCATTGAGAACCAGGCTGCCACTCGCCACTTGAAAATTGATGTCAGTTTGAATAGTCCTGAAATTTGCTCAGATCTCAAAAGGGATTTAGCCAAAATTGCCCTGGTGGACCGGCACCATACAACACAAAATATCCAGATAGGTCTGGTGCAGGGTTTTGGTTTTAATAAACCTTGTGCTATTGCCACAACCGTGTCCCATGATTGCCATAATCTGATAGTAGTTGGCACGGATGATGCTTGCATGGCTATTGCTGCCAACAAACTTCAGGAAGTCGGTGGAGGTCAGGTTGTCATCCTGGATCAGCAGGTGATCGGATTAGTGGAATTACCCATAGCAGGATTAATGTCATCTGAAAGTGCATCTGAAGTGGCAGCAAAAACTGTTACTGTTTTAAACGGTTTCAAAGCTTGTGGATGCCTATTGAATAACCCGAATATGCAACTTAGCCTGCTTGCACTGGTTGTTATCCCTGAATTGCGTATTTCAGAGAGAGGACTGGTTGATGTGAAAAAAATGCAAGTCTTGCCGATGTTGGAAGGAGCTGTGGATTAATATGGGTAACCATCCTTTTCAACGCTTACAAACCGACCTCGCAACGTTGATCGATTCTATGCCAGCTGAGACTCAGTTGCCATCTGAACCTGCCCTAGCACTTAAGATGGGTGTTTCACGGGCTACCTTGCGTGAAGCTATGCGTTCTTTTGAAACCCAGGGAAAGATTCGCCGCAAACAAGGTGTGGGAACCTTTGTGATCGGAAAAGTCCCTGTCATCGAAAGTGGATTGGAGAAACTGGAGAGTATAGAAACGTTGGCTGGCAGAATCGGTTTAAGCGTATCTACCCATTCATTGAAAGTTGAACAATTAACCTCAGATATGGAAAGTGCGCAGGTTCTGGATATTCCCATCGGGTCCAGACTGACTCGCATATCTCGGCTCATTATGACGGATAGTCGCCCGGCGGCTTACCTGGTGGACACTCTACCTGAGAACATTCTCTCCCAGGAAGACCTTTCCACCGGTTTTAAAAGCTCAGTATTAGATCTATTGTTACATAGAGGCGCACCGCGTCTGGTTAGCTCCCGCACAGAAATTAACGCCGTAATTGCAACAGCAGAAGTGGCACATCTGCTTGAGATCCAACGCGGGGATGTCTTAATCAATTTCACCGCTTGGTTGTATTCTTCTGAAGGGCAAGTGATCGATCATTCTCTTAGTTATTTCCTACCGGGTTACTTCAAATTCCATGTAAATCGTAGGGTAGGGTAAGCATGTCTCGTGTCATTTACACGAAAATTCTAATTATTATCTCTGGAGGATAAAATGCGTAGTTTTGCTGGTCGAGACATTCTGTCTCTGAAAGATTTTGAACGAAATGAGTTTTTCCACGTTTTTGATGTGGCGGCTGAACTGGAACCAATTGCGGTTAGTCGCCGAAATACTGATCTGTTAGCTGAGAAAACTCTGGTAACAGCTTTCTACCAACCATCGACCCGCACCCGCCTGGCACATGAAGCAGCCATGCACCGATTGGGTGGCCATGTCACCGGTTTTGCAGACGCAAAAATGACCCGTGCAGGTGATTTTTATCAAGAATCCATAAAAGATACCGTTAAAATGTTGGAATTCTACGGTGATGTTATCGTAATGCGCCATTTCCAACAAGGTGCACCCCATGAAGCAGCCAAGTGGGCTTCGATTCCGATCATCAATGGTGGCGACGGCTGGGGTGAACATCCGACCCAGATCCTGACCGATCTGTACACTGTCTTGAAAGAAAAAGGAACCATCGATGGTTTAACCTGGCTGGCAGTCGGTGATATGCGTATGCGCACGATGCATTCTCTGGGCTATGCCCTCAGCCAGTTTGATTGCCCGATCACTTTTGTCTCTCCCCCGGATATGAGTCTGACTGATGAATTTAAAGCTGATCTCAAGCAGTTCAATGTGAATTTCAAAGAAGTGGAACATGTTGAACAAGCTATAGCCAAGGCAGATGTTATTCTGGTCGAGCCGGTCGTTCAACCTGATTACACCAAAAGCCGCGATGAACGTTCGGGCGATGTGAATATGACACCAGCCAATTATAAGATCACTCGTGAATTGTTGAGCACAAAAGCCAAATCCGATGCCATTTTACTGCATTCCTTACCTCGCATGGATGAAGTTCCCTCAGAAGTGGATATCACCCGCTGGTCACGCTATTGGCAGGAAGCATTTAACGGTGTAGTTATGCGCATGGCTTTGCTGGCGCTTGTTCTCGGAAAGATGGAATAATTTCTGCAAAGGAGAATAATTATGCAAACTGATCTTCGTGGTCGTGACCTGATTGGCGACCTTGATTTCTCAAAAGAGGAAGTTGAGACAGTTCTGGATGTTGCCTGGGATCTGAAGCGAAAACGCGCTTTGGGTGAACCGCATGCCTATTTACGTGATAAAGTACTGGCAATGCTGTTCTTTTTCAGCAGCACTCGCACGCGCGGGTCCTTTGAAGCGGGTATGGCTCAACTTGGTGGGCATGCAGCTTTTATAGAAAGCCGCACAACTCAAATATCACACGGTGACACTGAAACTGAAATGGGTGAGATTTTTGGCCGATACTTTGATGGTATTGCCATCCGGCACGTTGAATGGGGCACAGGTAACCGCTATTTGAATCTGGTTGCCCAGGCTTCGCGTGAACCCGTCCTGAACATGCAGTGTGAGATTTTCCATCCTTTCCAATGCCTGGCAGATCTGATGACAATTATGGAAAAGAAAGGTCGCGATCTCCGCAGACGCAAGGTTGTAGTTTCCTGGGCTTATGCCTCTTCATATTTAAAACCCATATCTGTGCCACAGTCGTTAATCCTGCAATTACCGCGTTTTGGTACGGATGTTGTCCTGGCTCACCCCCCGGAATTCAAACTAATGCCTGAGATCGTTGAGCAAGCCAAGGAACAGGCACGAAAATTCAATGCAGGTTTTGAGATTGTAGATGACATGGAAGCTGCATTTAAGGATGCAGATGTGGTTTATGCCAAATCGTGGGGTCCATTATTGACAACCGATGATCCTGATAAAGGCAAGATTATCCAGGATAAATACAAACATTGGATCACGGATGCCCGCAAGATTGCTCTGGCGAAACCGGATACTATTTATATGCATCCATTGCCGGCAGATCGTGATATTGAAGTGACCAGTGAAGTGATGGATGGTCCAAATTCAGTCGTCTTTGATCAAGCTGAAAACCGCATGCATACCCAAAAAGCCGTCATGGCGTTAACGATGAGATAATAACCTGTAAAAGTAAATAAGAAACTATGGAGGTAAAGGCGGATCTCTAACCTGCTTTTACCTTTAACTCAATTTCATCCGGTATAATTCGGGTGGAAACGAAGGAGTTGTATGTCAAAAAAAGTCGCTGTTGTCGCCATTGGTGGCAACTCTTTGATCAAGGATAAGAACCACCAGACAGTGGAAGATCAATATAATGCGGTCAAAGAATCAACGCAGCATATTGCAGATATGATCGAAGATGGTTGGGATGTTGTAATCGGTCATGGAAATGGACCGCAGGTGGGATTCATCCTGCGCCGGTCTGAAATTGCTGCCAAAGTTGAAGGTATGCATGAAGTTCCACTGGATGTGTGTGGTGCGGACAGCCAGGGAGCAATAGGTTATGCCCTACAGCAAAATTTGCAGAACGAATTTAGCAAGCGAGGCATAAAGAAGAGCGTTGCCACAGTGGTCACACAAGTTCTGGTCGACATAGAAGACCCTGCTTTCAAGAATCCATCCAAACCGATTGGGAGTTTTATGGACGCAGATGAAGCCCAGCGTCGTGAAAAAGAAATGGGATGGAGCCTGGTTGAAGATGCCGGGCGTGGTTGGAGAAGAGTAGTTGCCTCACCTTTACCTATAAAAGTTATTGAATTGGGTCCTGTCAAAAGTTTGATTGATGCTGGAGTTGTGGTCATCAGCATAGGAGGTGGTGGCATCCCTGTCATTGAAAAGAATGGTATTCTTCAAGGTACTGCAGCAGTGATCGACAAGGATTTTGCTTCCAGTTTACTAGCCCAATTGATCGATGCGGACCTGTTGCTTATCTCAACAGCAGTCGAGAGAGTTGCATTAAATTTTGGAAAGTCTGATGAAAAATGGATGGACAAGATCACCCTGGAAGAAGCCAAGAAATATCTGGCTGAAGGCGTTCATTTTGCAAAAGGGTCAATGGCTCCCAAGATAGAGGCCATTATCTGGTTCCTGGAGAATGGTGGTAAACAGGCTCTCATCACCAACCCCGAGAATATTGGACGAGCCTTGAAACATGAAACTGGCACCTGGATCAACCCCTAATTTTAACGGATCAGAGCGAGAGGGCTTTGATCCGTTTTTTATAATAGTATCTCCTTGATCTAGGTAGAGCTATTGGCGAACCTTAAAAAAATCATATTTCTGTAATTAATTGCTCACATTTCTTGCGCCCTAAGGTACAATAAAGCGAAAGGCTTAAGGAATATACCGAATTGATTTTTTCAGTAAAGGAGGTTATCCACCCTAATTCTTTTTTTCTATCTGTTCCATTCCAGATTTTTCATAAATTCAAGGAGATGAGATGAAAAACAAAGTTCTATGGCTCGTAAGTGGTTTGCTAATCCTGGTTCTTGCTTTAACAGCCTGTGGCCCGAAGACCGTTACAACAGATTGCAAAGCTGAAACATCTTCTGAAGCTGTTGGTTCTTATCAAGTACCAGCTCCTGTTGAAGGCTGTTTTAACGTAGCATTTGTCTATGTTGGCCCTCATGACGATGGTGGTTGGTCCCAGTCTCATGATGTCGGTCGCATGTATGTTCAGGACAATGTCGCCAATGTCCACACTGCCTATGTTGAGAACGTGGCAGAAGGCGCTGATGCTGAGCAGGTTATCCGATCTTTAGCCCGTAAAGGATTTGATGTAATTTTCACAACTTCCTTTGGATTTATGGATGCATCTGAAGTTGTGGCAGAAGAATTCCCGGCTGTGAACATCATCCATGTCAGCGGATACAAATCCAATACAGCCAACTTCGGCAACCTGATGGGCGCCATGGAAGATATAAAATACCTGGCTGGAATGCTGGCTGGTTCACGCACCAAGATGGATGGCAATACAAAAATTGGGTATACTGCCACCTTCCCGATTCCAGAAGAATTGCGTCTTGGTAATGCTTTTGCTCTGGGTGTTGAGAAGACCTGCCCTGAGTGCAAAATCGATGTCCGATTCATTTCCACTTGGCATGATCCCATCCTGGAAAAAGAAGCTGCATCTTCATTGTTTGATGCCGGTGCCCAAGTCGTCATGACCGGTGCGGATACTCCAGCCCCTGCAGAAGTCGCTCCTGCTGGTAAGTGGGGAATCACTTATGACTACAAGGGTAACTGCATAGTGGATGCCTGCCTGACCTCCATGTATTGGAATTGGGGAATTGTATATGCCAAGATTGTTGAGGAATCGATCGCTGGCACGTGGGTGGGTGGTTGGGATTACTTTGATGCTGATTCCGGTGCACTAGGTTTGCTTGGTTTTATGGAAGGCGAGACAATGCAACCCGGTGTAGCAGAACTACCTGAAGCTGACCTGGATCTGGTCAGGTCCACTCTGGCAAAGATGCTCAAAGGCGAATTTACCCGCTTTGATGTCTTCAAGGGTCCTATCACAGACAACAAAGGCAACCTTGTCCTTGCAGATGGCGTCAGCTTGGATCAATTGGACCTGGATGGTTTCGCACAGTTTGGAAGCACTTGCACAACCTGTATGTACTGGTGGAACCAGAATATCACTGCAGAATTGCCTGACCTTTAAAATAAATTCAACATTGTTAAATTTTCTGGAGACGACCGTAAGGTCGTCTCCAGGATTCCAATTTTATAATAATACTGTTTACTCTTAATATCCAATTTATTGATTCGGGTTAAGAATTATTGGCTTTAAATATTCTATTTAGTTATTCAGGGATAATTTGTACAATCCCCTCTTTTTTTAAACAATACTTTGATATTATTTTGAATTGAAAATTTTTCCAGAAAAGAAAAAAAATAGCTTTGAATCCCGGAGAATGTTCATGCCTTCCCTTTCAAGCCATACTTCACCACCACTCGCTGTTGAAATGCAGGATATTGTCATCCGTTTTCCTGGCGTTCTGGCAAATGACCATGTAAATTTAACGCTCAAACAGGGCGAGATCCATGCCCTTTTGGGGGAGAACGGCGCAGGGAAAAGCACTCTGATGAACTCCTTGGCAGGCTTATATAAACCCTCCTCTGGCATCATGAAAGTTAATGGTGAAGTTGTCAATTTTAACTCTCCACGGGATGCAATTGCCAAAGGGATCGGTATGGTTTATCAGCATTTTATGCTGGTTCCCACCCAAACGGTTACTGAGAACATCCTGTTAGGGTTAAAAGATCCGAAATTCTTTATGAACCTCGCAATATATAATAAGAAAATCCAGGCACTGCAAGAGCAATTTGGATTGAAGGTTGACCCTTCAGCCTTTATTTGGCAGCTTTCTGTGGGAGAGCAGCAGCGTGTTGAGATCTTGAAAACATTGTATCGAGGCGCAAATATCCTCATATTGGATGAACCAACTGCTGTATTGGCTCCTCAAGAGATCGATGACTTAATGAATACAATGCGTTCGCTGGTTGATAATGGTAAATCGATCCTCTTTATATCGCACAAACTTAACGAGGTCACCGCGGTTGCAGACCGCTTGACAGTTTTGAGAAAAGGAAAAGTCACCGCAGAAGGGATAGGTATTGAAGGAATAAACCGGGAAAAATTGGCAGAATTAATGGTTGGTCGAAAGGTGATCTTCCAGATTGAGAAGAAGATCCAAAAACCCGGGGATGTTGTACTGGATGTCAAGAACGTCTCTGCTTTGAATAACAAAGGTTTCCCTGCACTTAAACATGTGTCGTTCAATTTACGGCAGGGAGAGATTTTAGGGATTGCTGGGATTGCAGGGAATGGGCAAAGTGAGCTGGCTGAAGTTATCACCGGTTTGCGCCCTTGCTCCGGGAGCATCCTGATTAACGGACATCAAGCTGCCAATCAGCCACCAGGGAAGATCATAGATTATGGTGTATCCCATATCCCCGAAGATCGCACCGGGGTGGGATCGGCTCCCAATATGAGTATTGCAGAAAATACCATTATGAAGAATTATGATCAGGACCCTATAGGAAGCCGTTGGAGGATCAACTTTTCCTCTGTACGCGAATATGCGAGCAAGCTAAAAGAAAAATATGACATCCTGGCTCCGAGCATAAATACACAAGTCCGCAAACTTTCTGGTGGTAATCTGCAAAAAGTGATCCTGGCACGTGAAATATCTTGCTTTCCTCGCTTGATGATTGCAGTACAACCAACCCGGGGTTTGGATGTAGGTGCGATCGAATCCATTCAGAGTTTATTGCTCGAACAGAGAGAGGATGGAACTGCCATTCTCTTGATCTCTGAAGAGTTGGAAGAACTTCTCTCCTTGTGTGACCGCATCGCGGTTATCTATGAAGGAGAATTAACCGGTGTGGTTGATGCGGCGGATGCGAACTTGACAAATATCGGTCTAATGATGACTGGTTCCGTGAGGAGTCAATTATGAAATCCCCATTCACGATTCAAGTCGAGAAGCGTTCTGAGGATTATCCCAAATGGCTGCCGTTGGTGACTTCTCTGGGTGCAGTAATAATCGCATTTATTTTTAGCGGAATTGTTTTAAAAATAGTTGGTGGTCAGCCAATTCGGGTCCTGGGCTTTTTCTTCACAGCAACCTTTGGAAGTTGGGGTGTTTTTTCGGATACACTCGTAAAAGCAACCCCACTCATATTGATCGGATTGGCATGCAGCCTGGCTTTTAAAATGAAATTGTGGAATATAGGTGCAGAAGGGCAATTTTATTTGGGAGCATTTTTTGCCAGCCTGGTCGTGCTTGTGCCACTCGTGCCTCCGGACAGCCCAAAGATCGTTATCCTGACTGCAATGGTATTAATGGGAATGATCGGAGGTGCTGTATGGGGATTTATACCTGGTATTTTAAAGGCTAAATATAACGTCAATGAGATTATTACTACACTCATGCTGAACTACGTTGCCATATACTGGAATAACTATTGGATCTTTGGAAAATGGAGTGATGCAGGTTTTCAGATGACACCGATGTTTGAAAAAACTGCCTGGTTGCCGCGCTTGTCCGATTATGCCAGGCAAACACCGGCATTGTCTGGGATCACATTGCATTTGGGTGTGGTTTTCGGACTTGTGGCAGCATTCCTTATCTGGTGGATCATGGAACGTAGCCGCTGGGGATATGAGATCAAATTAATAGGTGATAACCCCAAGGCAGCACGCTATGCTGGTCTCAATATCAGCCGTAACATCATCCTGGTTATGATGATCTCGGGTGCCTTGGCAGGCTTGGCAGGCATGGCAGAGATAAGTGGTGTTGTCCATCGCCTCCAGGAGCGCATCTCTCCCGGTTATGGTTTTACCGGTATTATTGTTGCCTGGTTGTCAAAATTGAACCCATTTGCAGTTATTGTTGTCTCCATCTTATTCGGGGCATTGATCGTCGCAGGTCGCGAGATACAGCCATCAGGGATCGCTTTCCTTCTCCAGGGTACCATTCTTTTTATGGTTATCAGCAGTGATGTCTTGCTGAAATATAAGATCCACTTGGTCCGCAATCAAGAGGTGAAAGCATGAACCTGGATATCATTATCCATGCAGGTCTGGCAACTGGAACTATTCTATTATTTGCTGCCATAGGTGAGATCTTTGCTGAAAGATCGGGTGTAATGAACCTGGGAGTGGAAGGTATGATGCTGCTGGGTGCGATGGCAGGTTTCAGCACCTCCCTGGCAACGCAGAATGTCTGGTTGGGATTGTTGGCTGCCATCTTCGCGGGTGGTATCCTGAGTCTCGCACATGGTCTTGTTACCATCCATTTTCAGGCTGACCAGGTAGTCAGTGGATTATCACTTACATTCTTGGGTACCGGGTTAGCACTCGTTTTGGGAGAAGGTCTGACCGGTCAAAATCCGCCATTGATTCCGAATGTCAGCATTCCTGTTTTATCATCCATCCCATTTATTGGTCCAGTATTCTTTGGAAATCACAGTATTCTCGTGTATGTTGGTTACTGCTTGATACCTTTGACATGGTATTTTATTTTCAAAACCCGACCTGGCATGCACCTTCGCGCAGTTGGTGAAAAACCATCCGCCGCTGATACCCTGGGTATCAATGTCTACCGTGTGCGTTATTTCTATGTATTTTTGGGCGGATGTCTGGCGGGTTTAGCTGGTGGGACCATCAGCTTGTCAGTTTCACCTGGATGGTATAGCAGCCAAACTACCTCCGGGCAAGGTTGGATCGCGATTGCCATCGTCATTTTTGCTCAATGGAACCCCGTCCGGGCCGCAGTAGGAGGATATTTGTTCGGGATGCTGAGAAGATTTATTCTGGATCTCCAGGGTCCGGCGTTATTGTTCGGTTTTCAAAACCCTATTTTTATGAATCACAATTTGAGCTTTTTCTTGCAAATGACACCTTTCCTGCTGACGATAGTTGCCCTGGTATGGGGATCCCGGGCTGCAACACGTAAACGCCTCGGAGCTCCGGCGGCACTAGGTATTTCGTATATAAGAGGTGAACGAGGCCTTTGATTAATTTGAAATTATGCATCAGAAAGGAAAGGGGAAGTGCATAATTCAAGCAGACTTCTTATCGGTTCGGTGGTCGCTGCATGTAAACTCAAGAGGCGGTGGCGTCAGAAAAAAATCTGTCGATAAGTTCCGCCGGCTTGCATATTCACAAGACTTATCGCTGATCCGATCTTATGACCCTTTGGCAAAATTATGTACGTCCAAAAAGCATTTATGAAGCTGTTCAGGCTCTCTCATCCAGCTCAGTTTCAACTTGCCTGATCGCAGGGGGGACAGATTTGATATTGGATCTTCAACAAGGCCGTCATGCCAGTATCCACACTTTGGTGGATATCACTTCCATACCCGAGTTGAATCAATTGGAAATCAGGGGTAAAGATCTTTATATTGGTGCAGCTGTAGCCTTGAACCAGATCGCTGTCTCTCCCCTTGTAATTGACCATGCTCGGGCATTATCAGAAGCCTGCAAATTGATCGGTGGTCCACAAGTGCGTAATGTTGCCACACTCGGTGGAAATGTTGCGCATGCTTTACCTGCGGCTGATGGCACAATAGCGATGATGTCTCTGGAAACCAATGTATTGGTAGCCAACCGGACAGGTATCCGGAAGGTACCTTTGCAGGAGATGTTCCTGGGAGCGGGTAAAACTGCCCTCAATACAAGAGAGGAGATCATCACAGGTTTTACTATTCCTCTCAGGTTGAAAAACCAGGCATCGGCATTTAAGCGCATTATGCGGGCACAGGGCATCGCCCTGCCTATCATCAATATTTCAACATGGTTGGAGAGGCGGGATGAAAAAATATTTGAATTGCGTATAGCCGTTGGACCATCGGGTCCAATTCCTCGTAGGATAACTGCAGTTGAGGATTTACTTAGAGGTAGTAATATCTTGGAAGACTTGAATCGTGAAGCATTAAACGATTTACTGGAGCAGATACAATTCAGAACAAGCCCTCAACGGGCGTCAGCGGAATACCGCCATCATCTTGTGAAAGATTTGTTGGTAGATACTCTAAAAGAAGCCTGGAGCCGAGCCGGATGATATCGCAATAATTATTATGAAAAAAATATTAACTTTGAATATTAATGGCAAAAATTATAAATTACCTGCCATACCGGGGGAAACCCTGTCAGATCTCTTGAGAAACCGCTTGAATTTGACAGGTACGAAAATTGGCTGTAATGAGGCTGAGTGTGGTGCCTGTACGGTTGTAATTGATTCAACCCCTGTCCTCTCGTGTACCTACCCTGCCGAACGTGCCCAGGGCAAGAAGATCCTGACTATCGAAGGTCTTGCGAAACAGGTAGAAGATGGTATTCAACTGCACCCTCTTCAGGAAGCCTTTATCACCCATGGAGCAGTACAATGTGGTTTTTGTATCCCGGGTCAGATCATGACTTCTTACGCTTTATTGGAAAAAAACCAGGCTCCAACCTCCGATGAGATCCGTTATGCCCTCAAGGATACGCTCTGCCGATGTGCAGGTTATCCCGCTATAGAAAGATCAATAAGATCTGCTGCAGATTCCTTACGAACCGGTCAGCCTGTGGCTCCAGGGGGGTTGCTGGTTGCAGATCACAAGAACAGGATCATTGGTCAGGTCCAGATCAGGCCGGATGCTTTAGGAAAAGTTACCGGCAAGGCAATCTTTACGGATGACTTGAAATTTGAAAAGATGTTATTTGCCACTGCAAAAAGAGCAGGGGTACCACATGCCATTCTAAAGCATTTGGACATAAGCAAAGCGCAAACCCTTCACGGTGTGGTTTGTGTACTTACTGCGCAGGATATACCTGGTGATAGAAATCACGGTTTGGTCATTCCGGATTGGCCTTCAATTATTGGTTTAGGTGAACTGGTTCGCTATGTGGGGGATACCATAGCGATCATTGCGGCAGAAACACAGGAGGTTGCAACTGCAGCTTTGGATTTGATCGAATTCCAGCTTGAAGAACTTCCCGTTGTTAGTGATCCTGTTCAGGCGCGATATCCAGATGCACCGGTTTTACATAAAGATGGAAATTTGCTAAAACATATTAAAGTGAGAAAGGGGGACCTGGTTGAGGGCTTTGGCAAGGCAGATGTGATCTTGGAACATACTTTTAACACTCCAATCACAGAACACGCCTTTATTGAACCCGAATGCAGTATTGCTGTACCTACAAGCGATGGTCGTATGGAGATCTATGTAGGATCCCAGATCCCATATTCAGACAGGCAACAAGTCGCGCGTGCGCTGGGTTGGGAGGATGAACGCATTAGGGTGATTGGACAATTAATGGGTGGAGGTTTTGGCGGCAAAGAAGATATTATGGGTCAAATCCATAGCGCCCTTCTAGCAAATGCCACTGGTCGCCCGGTCAAATTATTATTTGACCGCCATGAAAGCTTGCTGGTGCATCCTAAACGGCATGCAACCCGCATCCGTGTAAAAATGGGTTCCAGGCCGGATGGTCATTTAACCGCAGTAGAGACAGAGTTGTATGGAGATACCGGCGCTTATGCTTCCCTCGGTGAAAAAGTGATGACGCGCGCTACCACCCATTCTGCTGGTCCCTATGATGTGCCAAATGTGTGGGCAGATTGTTATGCCATGTACACCAATAACCCCCCAGCGGGTGCTTTTCGAGGTTTTGGTGTTTTACAATCAGCTTTTGCAGTTGAAAGTATGATGGATATGCTGGCGGAAAAATTACAGATGGATCCCGTTGAATTAAGACGAATGAATGCCTTGCATGTTGGTAGTATTACAAATACAGGTCAGGTGTTGCGCGAAAGCGTTGGACTGACTGAATGTATAGATAAGGTTAGTAAAGAAGTCATTCGCCGGGCTGGTCTTGGTGCGTATTCACCTGATGTGCATGGAAAAGGTAATTTTGTCAGGTCTTGGGGTTTCGCTGCAGCTTATAAAAACACCGGTCTGGGGGGTGGCGCTCCGGATAAATCCGGGGTGGAAGTGGAACTGTATCCTGATGGTTCCCTGGAAGTGCGCACATCAGCAGCTGAGCTTGGACAAGGTCTTGTGACAGTGCTGCAAATGATTGTAGCCGAGGAAATGAATGTAAATATCGAGTCTGTACGGGTCCTGGTAATGGATACTGATCTGACACCAGATGGAGGACCCACAACAGCTTCCCGCCAGACCTATGTGACGGGTAATGCTGCCCGGCTGTCTGCCAGGTCATTGAAGCAGGCCATAGCTTCAACACTAGCAGAAAAATATGACATCCCTCCTGAAAGAGTCGAGTTTATTGAAGGACTGATACAGGTTGCAAAAAGAAAAATTCCTCTTGGATCCGTGGTAGCCGATATGCAAGGATCCGGGCAGGCAGCCCGGGCTATGGTGGAGTATCAGGCACCTGAAACAAAACCACTCGGGCAGGGAGGAGATATGCATTTTGCCTTTTCCTTTGCTGCCCAAGCAGCTGAAGTGGAAGTCAACACCCAAACTGGGGAGGTGCGTGTGCTTCAGATCATTTCTGCCAATGATGTTGGTCGTGCCATAAATCCTCTCGGTTTGCAAGGGCAAGTTGAGGGGGGTATTATGATGGGTTTGGGGCAAGCATTAACAGAGAATTTCATAGTAGAAAACGGTCAAGTGGTAACAGATCGCCTTGCACGCTACCGGATACCGTCTATTACCCTCACACCAGAAATTACCTCATTCATTGTGGAGCATCCAACCCTGGAAGGACCTTATGGCGCCAAAGGTGTTGGAGAAATTGTCTGCATTCCAACTGTTCCGGCTATTACAAATGCCATTTATAATGCTGTTGGAGTTCGTATCGATCGGTTACCTGTCGACCAGGAAACACTTCTTTGGGAGATCAAAAAGAATAATGGATAAATTTATTGGATATAAATGTTCTATTTGTGAAACAGAATACCTGCCCGGACAAGTTACCTATACCTGCCCACTCGAAGGGGGGAATCTGGATGTGATCCTGGATTACAGTGGGTTGAGTAAGAAATATCAGCCGGCTGATATAACCACCCGTATAGATGGGTCCTTATGGAGATATTTACCTCTACTACCTGTTTATGATCCTGGAGTAGAAGAAACCCCATTACGATCTGTGGGATGGACACCGGTTTATAGATTGCAGCAGACCGCATTAAAACTTGGATTGAACCATTTATGGTTGAAGGATGAAAGTAAAAATCCCACTGCGTCTTTCAAAGATAGAGCCAGTGCAGTAGTGGTAGCGCGATCCCGAAAAATGGCTGGAAAGGATGGTGTGATACCTATCCTGGTAACAGCCTCGACGGGAAATGCTGGAGCTGCTCTGGCTGGTATGGCTGCTGCAGTTGGTCAAAAAGCGGTCATATTTGCGCCTAAAAGTGCACCCCCTGCAAAAGTAGCCCAATTATTGATTTTTGGTGCACAGGTCCTGCTGGTGGATGGTACCTATGATGATGCTTTTGACCTAAGCATTCAGGCTTCTAATGCGTTTGGATGGTACTGCCGAAATACAGGCTATAATCCTTTTACAGCTGAAGGTAAAAAGACAGCTGCTTTTGAAATTTGGGAATGGTTTGAAAAAAATATTCAAATTCAAAAAGATTCAAACAGGAGCCCCGGCTTGACAATACTTGTCTCGGTGGGGGATGGAAACATCATATCAGGCTTGCATAAAGGGTTTAAGGACCTGCAAGCCATTGGTTGGTTGGATTGGATGCCGCGTATCATTGGGGTTCAAGCTGAAGGCTCTGCTGCAATTTCTAATGCATTTCATGCAGGCATTGAAGTTATCACACCAGTTTCTGCTACCACATTAGCTGATAGCATCTCGGTGGATATGCCACGTGATGGTATCCGGGCAGTTCGTGCAGCCCGCCAGACGGGTGGAACTTATATAAATGTCAGCGATCCAGAAATATTGGAAGCCATTTCAGAATTGGGTAAAGTTGGTATATTTGCTGAACCAGCCGGGGCAACCGCTTATGCTGGTTTGGTAGCTGCTGTAAAGAAAAATCTGGTAAAACCGGAAGATCCAATTCTTATTTTGAACACTGGTAGCGGGTTGAAAGATGTAAAAGCAGCCATGCAATCTGTTACAAGTGCTCCAATTATCGAACCGACTCTGGAGGCGGTAAAAAAATACTTATGAACAAAAACTGGAGCCAGGAGGCTCGTATTATTGCCCTGGCTTTTTCCATTGTTTTGTTGTTATTAGGTGCATGGTATATACGCGATATTTTCAAGCCATTAATTATTGCTGGATTGATAGCCTACATCATCAATCCAGCTGTGAATGCGATCAATAAAAGATTCAAACGATTGTCACATGGACTGGTTGTAAACCTGGTTTATTTTACAGTCCTGGCTATTACCCTGGCAATTCCGGTAACATTGTTCCCGATCTTATTGAAGGAGACCCAAAACCTTGTCTCCGATCTTCAAAATTTACCTGATCTTGTGAAAACATTTTTTAATCAACCTCTGTTGATAGCTGGTTACTCCATTAATATTGCCCCAGTGTTACCAGATTTCGGAGAGACGTTTAATACATTTCTCAATTCTGTTCCCGGAAATGTGTTAATGATATTGGAATCAACATCTTTATATGCAGGTTGGTTTCTGATCATCATGGTCACAATATATTACTTGTTATTGGACTGGAACAAGGTTCGTAATTGGTTAAGCCTTATCCCTCCCCGGAAATATTATTGGGATGGTGTCCATGTTTACATTCAAATTAAGAGAGTCTGGTCAGCATATTTACGAGGGACACTGGCTTTAATGTTTATTGTTGGTATGGTCTTTACAGGAGTTTACCTGGCAATCGGATTACCGGGAGCATTGATCATAGGAATTCTGGCAGGTCTCTTAAGCCTGATCCCTGAACTGGGTCCATTTATTTCTGCTGTTGTTGCAGCTTCAGTAGCACTTGTAGAAGGATCGTACTTCCTACCGATATCGAATTTTTGGTTTGCAATCCTGGTGATAATAATTTATATAGTATTGATCAACCTGAAAGGTCTTTGGTTGCGTCCACGAATTATGGGTCGCAGTGTGCATTTGCATGAAGGGCTTGTTTTTGTTGCCATTATGGTAGCGATTATTTTCCAGGGCATTTTGGGAGCGCTAATAGTAATCCCTGTGCTGGCGTCTGCTGTTGTTATTAGCAGGTATCTACGCAGACGTATCCTTGGACAATCTCCTTTTCTAAAGCATGGCAATTATATTTTTAATAATCCTGTGGAAGTGAAAAAATATCGCTTTCCGATTAGGAAGAAGACCCAAAGTGAGAATTAAATGGTGGATAAGAATATAGAATTTTCAATTATTGCTCCCATATTCAATGAGATCGAAAGCCTCCCGGAACTTTATCGACGTGTGTCTGCTGTTATGGACCAAGTAGGTGAATCCTGGGAGTTGATTTTTGTGGACGATGGTAGTATGGATGGTTCCACAGATAAGATCCTGGAGTTGGCAGAAAAAGATAAACACATACGTCCGCTGATTTTTGCCCGCAATTTCGGTCATCAGATAGCTGTAACAGCTGGTTGGGATCATGCCCTTGGAGATGCTGTAATAATAATTGATGCAGATCTTCAGGATCCCCCGGAAGTAATTCCGAATCTGATAGAAAAATGGAAAGAGGGATATGAAGTCGTATATGCCATCCGTTCAGAAAGAGATGGTGAAACTTGGTTCAAGAAATTGACCGCTTCTTTATTTTACCGTCTGATCTACCGTATTACAGACGTGAAAATTCCTCTTGATACCGGAGATTTCCGATTATTGGATCGCAAGGTTGTAAATGTTCTTAAAATGATGCGCGAGCGTCATCGCTTCCCTCGGGGTATGGCTGCCTGGGTTGGATTTAAACAAGTCGGTGTGGAATATAAACGGGCAATCCGTTTTGCAGGTCAGACCAAGTATCCTCTCAAGAAGATGCTCAAATTGGCAATAAATGCCATTACTGGTTTTTCATATTTCCCCCTTCAGCTTGCATCTTATTTCGGTTTTTTTTCTGCAGGAGTAAGCATTATTGCCATTCCGGTTGTCATAATTCTCAGGTTGACTGGCTCCCAGGCATTTACTGGTCAGGCAAGCACATTATTAGCTGTACTTTTTTTGGGAGGCGTTCAATTAATTTCTCTTGGTATCCTGGGAGAATATATCGGTCGTCTTTATGATGAAGCCAAAGGCAGACCTTTATATATCATTCGGAATACACCGAAAGAGTGATCTGGTTTGAGGTTAAATCTTGGATATCCTACAGATAATTAATAGAAAAATGGTCCCATCCCTTTTTCCGGAGCATGGCAAGATTCCCTGGGATGATCCGGAAGTCAGCCGGCGTATGCTCAGGGAGCATTTATCCCAAAGATATGATGCCGCCAGCCGGCGTACAAGTATCATAAAAAAACATATCAATTGGATCCACAGATTTATATTATCAGAGCAACCTTCCAGGATACTGGATCTGGGTTGTGGTCCAGGGTTATATTCTAGCCGTTTGGCTAATATCGGGCATATTTGTGAAGGTATTGATTTTTCACCTGCTTCCATTGAATATGCTCGCACGAATGCGGAAAAAGATCACCTCGCCTGCACGTATCGTCAGGAAGATTTACGAAGTGCAAATTTTGGGACTGGCTTTGACCTGGTAATGTCGGTATTTAGTGAATTTAATACATTTGATCCTATAGAAGCAAGTATGATTCTGAAAAAATCTTTTCATGCGCTAAAACCGGGTGGAAAAATTTTGCTTGAAGTCCCAAGTTTTGATGCTGTAGAGCAGATAGGAAATCAACCATCCGTATGGTATACGGAAAAGAAGGGGATTTTTTCGGATGAACCCTACTTATGTCTGACTGAAAGCTTTTGGAACGAAGATGACTCAAGGGCTATCGAGCGATATTATATTATCCACGATACTAATAGAGATGTGGATCTATTTGTAAATTCCACCCATGCTTACGATGAAGAGCAATTTATAAATTTTCTTGAAGAAGCGGGATTCACAGAAATAAAGTTTCATTCCTCCCTGACAGGCAGACTGGAACAACAACCCGATGGGATGTTTGTAATACTGGCGAAGAAATAACTTAAAAAGAGCGGATGGGGGTTACCCATCCGCCAGATAAAACTTACAAAAGTTGTAGAGAGAAGAGCGGGAAAGACCAAATTAGTTTTGGGAAACGTCTGGCAATTCCTTCAAGCATGCCATTATTGTTACCCGGTCTTCTCTCCATTCGGTACTTCCATTAAATTTTCGATTTACACCTCCTTATCACTAGAAGCGTTCCATCTATTTAATAATACATGGTATAAGACTGTAAAACATTAAAAATAACCTACAATCACCCAACGGGTTTGTGGATTATTTGTGATACTAAAAGAATTGCAGAAATGGTATAATTGAAGTTGTCTGACAATTACTTTTTAATAAAACTAGGAGACCTCTGGAATGACAAGTATAGACCTGACAGTTGATAAAGATAGACGCATGCGAGCAATTCAAAGAGCCCGCCAGAAAAAAATCATCATCCCAACATTCGCTCAAATGAAAGATCCCTCCAAGATCCCCGCAAAAGTGAAGGATTCTTTACGAGAGGTGGGTCTTTGGGACGTTGATCCGCGCAATCTCTTTCGAATAACTTGGCACAATGAGCCGAAAGTAAGAGGAGGAGGTTTCAGTGGTGTTAATTATATTGAGCTTCCTTCTTCTTTAACTGGTGTTCCAGCACGAATCGTGGTCTTGATTGGCAAATGGTTACCAACCGGTTCTCACAAAGTTGGCGCAGCATTCGCATGCCTGGTGCCACGGCTGGTTACCGGACAATTTGATCCAACATCTCAAAAGGCAGTCTGGCCGAGTACAGGTAATTACTGCCGTGGTGGTGCCTATGATTCAGCCTTGCTTGGGTGTGAGTCAATTGCAATTCTTCCTGAGGGTATGTCACGTGAACGGTTTGAGTGGCTGGCAAATATCGCAGGTGAAACCATCAAAACCCCCGGCAGCGAATCCAATGTAAAAGAAATTTTTGATAAATGCTGGGAACTGAGAAATTCCGGACAAGACTTGATGATCTTCAATCAATTTGATGAATTCGGTAATTATTTGTGGCATTATGAGATCACCGGACATGCCATGCAGGAAGTATTTGAGAAAGTTGCGGGAACCCATGGTCGTTATCGTGGATTAGCATCTGCGACCGGTTCTGCTGGTACGATCGCCAGTGGTGATTATATGAAACAGCTCTTTCCCGACAGCAAGATCATTGCCAGTGAAGCATTGCAATGTCCAACCTTGATGGAAAATGGCTTTGGAGCGCATCGGATTGAGGGTATTGGCGATAAGCACGTCCCTTGGATCCATAATTCCAAGAATACAGATATGGTTGTGGCAATTGACGATAACGCCGTAGTAAACCTTTCGCGTTTGTTCAATGAGCCCACTGGTAGAAAATACCTTGCGAAGCAAGGTGTTGATGAAGAGATCATATCTAATCTCGATCTACTGGGCTTTTCGGGGATCTCAAATGTTCTTACAGCCATTAAAGCTGCAAAATACTACGAGATGGATGAGAACGATGTTATCATAACAGTCCTGACTGACTCAATGGAATTATATCGTTCTCGTCTGCGAGAGATGCATGCCGAGTTTGGTGAATATTCCGAAATGAATGCTGCTGCAGATTTTGCCCGTTATCTTCATGGTCAGTCAACGGACAACTTGCTTGAAATGAGATATACGGACAGACGCCGCATCCACAACCTGAAATATTTCACCTGGGTTGAGCAACAGGGCAAATCCTATAATGAGATCCAGGAGATGTGGTATCAACCGGATTATTGGACTGGTGTTCAGGAACAGGTCAGTGAGATTGACAACCTGATCGATGAGTTCAATGCAGAAGTTGGTCTTCTGTAACTCTTGAGAAACAGCCAGAAGATATTCAATCGGGATTGGAACCTTGTACCAGCCCCGATTTTTTTTAATCCTTACTGGATTAGATTTCTAAGATCGGTTGTGAACTTCACTAAAAGTGCAAGTATTGGGGCTGTATATCCTATTAGGCATCTATACTAGATAAAACACCATATTGTATCACCTCGAAAAAGGTTTCGAAGAATATTGAGGCAATTACACTTTTAGTGTAAAGTTAACCCATGTTGAGTTCAAATTCGTTGGTCCTTGTCTGCCTTGTGCCCAATCCGCGTGACCTGGAGATTGCAAGATTGCTGGGTTGGTATCGCATCCCGCTGCGGACAGCTCCAAAACTGGTGTCAGTTGATTACCTGGCATTCTATCAACCAGCCTCATTTGGTCCAGGTGGATCACGCATAGAATTTGTGGCTGAGGTGCTAGGTAATGAGTTAACTTCCCGCTCAGAACTCTTGCGAGATGAACCAGATCATCCACATGCCAACGAGGAATACTATAAGATTCAAATTGGAAGCCTAGAAAAACTTGGTCATCCTATTCTGGCTGAAACTTGGAAAAGATTGACTTTTCTTTACACAACCGGGGAATATATTCTTCAAGCACGCACTATTAACGATTTGGTGGTAAAGAGCGTTGAAAGACATACTCTATGGAAAACATTACGGGAACGTTCCAGTTCGAACCAAGTCTACCAATCTGAACAGGATGATATTGAGATGGATGATTCGCTGCTGGCTATATTATTGGGTTTCAGACAAGTTTTAGAGACCCCAGAAGATGATTAACCCAAGCAGAATAACAAAAAATAAACACACTGACAAAGGCAATCCCACCTTCACAAAATCTTTGTAGGAATAACCACCTGAACCCATTACAATAATATTGACGGGATGTCCGATGGGTGTCGCGAAGGCTAACGAGCAACCCAGGGCGATTGCCATCAGGATCATGCGGGCATCCAATCCGGTAGATTTGGCGATGGCCACACCAATAGGTGCCAAAATGATCGGTGCTGCTGCTTGTCCTGACATTATATTTGTTAATAGGAATGTAATTAACAAAATCATGGATATCAGAATGATTGGAGAGGCATTGTTTGAGATTAATAACAAGGATTGGACGAATTGATCTCCCAACCCAGTCGAAGCAATTGCTATGCTCAATGGCCAGATACCTGCAATAAGAAAGATGCTTTGCCAGTTAATTGACGAATATGCTTCATCCATACTCAAACAACCCGCAAAAATCATGGCAGCAGCTCCCCCCAGACTGACCAATGCGATCGGATACCATCCTGTAATTCCAATAATAAGAGTAATCAGTCCAATCAGCCCTGCCAGGCGGGCTTTTTGTGGGTGGATTATTGCATCCAGATCTTCTTCAAGAAATATAAATTCATGCTCCTGGTTGAGCATCTTTAAATTTTTGGCAGTACCACGCACGAGAAGACCATCTCCACCTCGCAGAGGCAATCCAGCAAAACCGATATGAACTGGCTTTCCTGCCCGCCAGATTGCCAGGACTGTAATGTTATATTTTTCTCGAAAATGGATCTCACGCAAGGTTTTTCCGGTTAATTTGGAGTGAGGTGATAAGGCAATCTCTGCCAAAGTTGATTCGCTATTGATGACCTCCCTGGTGACAGGCTTTTCCTCCAGTAGTTTTAATCCGTAATATCCCAGGGCTTGCAAGTCTGGTTCGCCTTGCGTCAACAGAATATCTCCTTCTTGTAAGAGCACATCGGATGATGGTGAGGATATAAAAACATTATTCCGGGTGATACCGATCACGTTAACGCGTATTTTTGTGCGCCACTCTCCAGTTCGGACGGTCAAACCAGCCATCCCGGAACCTTTTAATATCACCACTTCCCAAAGAGATGAATTTAATTGATATACATCCATAAGCTCTTCACGTTGCAGGTGAAATTGCTCAACTTGACCAGCAGGGTTACGTTTGGGAAGAAGGTTTTTACCGATGAAAACCATATATATTATTGTTACTATTATGATCGGGATCCCAATAGGAAGAAATTCCAATATTCCAAATGCTGCAAAACCTGCATCTCTGAGCGCGCTGCTGGCAATGATATTGGAAGAAGTGAACAAGGTTGCCATTCCACCAGCAATCACTCCAAACGCCAGAGGCATCAATAAACGTGATGGTGGAATGTGATTTTGCCTGGAGAGGCTCATACTGGCTGGAAGTAGAACCGATAATGCGGCAATATTGTTCATGAAAAGGGAGAGAGTTGCACCCGACAACATGATCACAATGATCAGGCGATTTTCATTTTCGCCAGCCAATTTCTTCATGAGCTGCCCAAGTTTATTGGAAATACCCGTTTGATATAAACCTTCAGCAATAATTGATATAGCTAAAATGGTAAGAACTGCTGAACCACTGAAACCTGATAACGCCTGTTGAGGTGATACCAGATGACTGAATCCCAGAACAACCAGGGTGAGCAATGCAACAAGGTCAGGACGAAGCCAACCTCCTGCCAGTAATATGGTTGAAATAAGTGTTATTGCTAGCGTGATCAATGCCTGAGTTGACATAAGAATATTATAACCTGCACTTTTTCTTATAAAAAATTGATGTAAACTATATTGTAAAACTTATTCAGTGATAGCATTGATCAATTTGTCAATGATAATTATCAAACTGAGATGGTTTTTAGGAGCGCTACCATGTTGTTGATCAAGAATGGCACAATTGTTTCCGCATCTGAAACAATAACTGCAGATATCCTTATTGAAAATGGAAAGATCCTTTCTTTGGATACTGCAGGGTCGGATGCCATCCAATTCCAGGTGGATGAAATAGTGGACGCCTCAGGGAAATTGATTCTTCCGGGGGGAGTGGATGTTCACACTCATTTCGATCTCCCCATGTTCGGGACAGTTTCCTCCGATGATCATTATTCCGGACACAAAGCAGCGGCTTATGGGGGAACAACCACAGTCATAGATTTTGTTCCAATGGACTCTGGATCATCTGATAATGTGTTTAAAAGATCCGTTGAGATCTGGATGGAAAAAGCAGGCAAAGCAGCGATCGATTATTCATTCCACATGAATCTAACCCGCTATGATGAAAAGATCGAAGCTGCAATCCCTGATCTGATAGAGATGGGTATCACAACATTAAAGGTGTTTACAGCCTATAATGATCGCTTGCGATTGGAAGATGGCAACATCTTTCGTGCTCTGCGCGTAGCCAAAGAAAATGGCATGTTGGTGATGGCGCATTGCGAAAACGGTGATGTTGTAGAGATGCTGGTCAATGAGGCATTACTGGCAGGTCATCAGACACCCGAGTGGCATGGCCGCACGCGACCTGCCTGGGGAGCTGTGGATGCCACCCTCAGCATGGCTTCCCTGGCTGCACAGGCTGATGCCCCAATTTACATCGTTCACATGAATGTTGGTGGTGAAGTGGATATGGTGAAATATGCCCGCGAACATGGTGTAAATGTAATGGGCGAAACTTGTCCACAATATCTATTCTTCACACAGGAAAATTTGACCCAGGCAGATGGGGCAAAATGGGTTTGCTCACCTCCCATGCGTAATTTACAGGATAATTCCCGTCTTTGGGAAGGTTTGGCTGACGACACACTGCAAACAATAGCGACTGATCACTGTCCATTTTTCTTTGATGGAAACAAACCAATCCTTTACGAAGGTAAAGAAATCGCCATTCCTGGAAAAGAATTAGGATCAGGTAATTTCACACTCATTCCCAATGGTCTTCCTGGGGTTGGGGATCGTCTCCCAATCCTGTGGACGTATGGCGTAGGGGCAGGAAAGCTGACCGCCAATCAATTTGTTGCTCTGAATTGCACAAATCCTGCCAGGATCTTTGGTTTGTACCCTCAAAAAGGTGCCATCCTGCCTGGTTCGGATGCAGACTTGGTGATTTGGGATCCTAGAAAGAAGGTCCATTATGGGGTCGCTGCTGCCCGGCACCGAACCGATTACAATTTGTTTGAAGGTTGGGAATTAACCGGTTATCCCGAAAAAGTATATCTGCGCGGGAAACTGATCGTGGATGACGACCGTTGGTATGGCAAGTCAGGAATGGGAGAATTTATTAGACGTAAGGCAGGAGCAGATATATTGTGAAATATAAATTTTCTACCAGGATGATCAACCTTTAGGTCAGATTGGTTATTTGTTTATTTAATCACCTTACATGGGGGATGATTAATTTAGATTAAGATCAGCACTGTTTCTAAAAAAGAGTAAAACCCATCATTTTGCTTATAATTAAATTTTTCTAAGTAGTTCTTGCAACCGTGAATGATCAGCATAAACCCCATGGTATCTTTCTGGTAACAGAGTTGCAATCCGGCACATGATCTCATCGGTGTATTTATCCAGCACCTGGTCGCGATCTTTGGTTGGCAGAGGGGGCAATGTGAAAGTTGGACCACCGCTGACCGTGATATAAGACCGTTTGAGTCTTTTTATGTTACCCAGGATAACCTTATCTTCAGTTCCAGTGATGGCAACAGGGATGATTGGGTAACCAGCTTTGGCAGCCAGATAACTGACACCGGGTTTCCCTTCGATCAAAGCACCTGTGCGGCTGCGGGTTCCCTCGGGGGCAATGACCAGTACCTGACCTTGTTTCATGCGTTCCATGATCTCCCGCAGTGCTGGTAGATCGGGATTGAAGCGGTCAATAAAAATAAAATTAAGTTGTTTGCCAAGCCATCGGATCCAACCGATCTTACCCCATTTCTCTGCCACCAGGATGAATAGATCCCAACGATTGAGAGCATAATAAGCCATGATGATATCAAGTATGCCAATATGGTTGGTGGCGATCACAAAAGTGCCGGAAGCAGGAATATTTTCCCTTCCAAACACTTCCACACGGGCAACCAATCCGAAAAAGATACGGATCAAAAGACGTAGAAATAGGCGCATCTATCCCAATAATTCCTTCAGTCGTGGATGGTTAGTATAGACACCGTGATATTTTTCCGGTAGCATGGCAGCGATCTGGCACATGATCTCATCTGTAGCCACGCGCAGAGATGCATCACGGTCTTTGTTGTTTATGGGAGGAAGGTTAAAAGGTACGCCGACTCGAATAATGATGTGGGATCGGCGCAAGTGCTTAATGTTATCTTTGATAAGACGATCTTCTGTTCCAGTCAGAGCGACTGGGATGATGGGGATATTCACTTTACTTGCCAGAAAAGCCACCCCTGGTTTTCCTTCCTGCAGTGCTTCGCATTTTGAACGTGTGCCTTCGGGTGCAATGGCTAATAAACCACCCGCTTTCAATCGGCGCAGGATCTCCTTCATAGCCTGGATGTCTGCTTCAAAACGGTTCAACCATATGGCTCCCAGGGCTCTGCCAATACGCCCGTAGAGTGGATGATCTTTATATTTTTCAGCTGTTGGGAGAATGATATCTTCCCGATCGAATAGATAATATAACAATGCCGAGTCGAGCCTTCCCAGGTGATTTGAAGCAATAATGAATTGCCCCTCTGGAAATTTGTCCATTCCTATAATTTCGATGTGGGCAATTTTGGGGAATATGAAGCGCAGGATTGAACGGATCGTTTTTTGTTTCATGAATTGTATTGTATGCTGAGATTACCTATTTTGCAACACGACTATGTCCGGCTCAGGCATCGATCAATTTCAAAATGTGAGTCAGGACCGTTGCTCCACTTCCGCCGATGTTCTGTGCCATTCCGATTTTTGATTCTTGCACCTGGGTTTCTGCGCATTCACCTCGCAGTTGTTGAATCACCTCAACCAATTGGTAAACACCGGTTGCACCAACCGGGTGGCCGCGTGCCTTTAACCCGCCTCGCGTGCAAATGGGCAACCTGCCTTGCGGCAATATCACGCCATCCAATGCCAGGCGGGGACCCTGACCGCGTTCAGCAAATCCACAGGCTTCCAGGGAAAGTGCAGCCATGATCGTAAAAGCATCATGCAGTTCAAAAAAGTTGATATCCCCCGGTTGAAGCCCAGCTTGCTGGTAAGCGGATTTTACAGACAAATGGGCTGCTTTTAGAAAGAGGGAATCAGATCTGTCATGAAAAGCCAGGGTATCGGTGGCAGATGCAGAAGCAGCTACCACGATCTTGGAAGTATTTTTTATACTTTCTGCTGGTACGAGCAGGATGGCAGCAGCGCCATCTCCGATTGGAGATGCATCCAATAGATTGATGGGTGAGGCGATCATGGTTGCTTTTTCAAAACTCTCAGGAGTGACACGCAAATGCAGGCGGGCGTAGGGGTTGTGCATTGCGTTGGCATGAGCATTGATCGAAAATGGAGCAAAATCTGCGTGCTTCCAACCATATTCGTGCATATATCTTTGCATGATCAGAGCATTCAATCCCACGAAGGAAACTCCCTGTTCTCCTTCAAAATCTGCATCCGATGCGCTCGCCAGGGCAGCTGTCACCTCATGGGATTGGCTGTCCGTCATTTTTTCCACACCCAACACCAGGGCAGATTCCATCTCCCCACTGGCGATTGCCATCAAACCACTTCGGAATGCCGCGCCTCCAGACGCACAGGCAGCTTCCACTTTTACTGCTTCCACCTGCCGTAATCCACTCCAGTCTGCCATTAATGCTCCAAGATTATTTTGGCGGTCGATCATTCCTGAAAGCATGTTGCCGATAAACAAACCATCGCAGGTCAAGCGACCTGCATCATGCAAAGCAGTCTGAATGGCATCACCAACCAGGTCACGAAGGGAAAGTCCCCAGTGTTCATCGATCTTTGTTTGACCTATCCCCAAAATAGCTACCTGGCGCATAATTCTCCTGTAGTTGATAATTATTATGAAGTGATTTTACCCGAGTAAGTGGCACCCTTGCAAGGTGGCTTTTATGGGATTGCATGGTTAGCTGTGGGGTATTATAAATAAACTATTATGAAAAATGCATTCAAGCAAGATCGAAATGAAACAAGTCTTCATCAGGATGGTGTATATAAAGAATTGGAAAAACAAGGTCCGTTGGGGTTGGAATCTGTGTCTTTTATGCGACAGAACAATGTCAGATTAAAATTTCGCCAGCAGAAGAACAGTGGGGCTGCCTGGACCCTGGCTGGAAACATACATCTAAACGCACACATTTTTTCTTTAAATACTCAGCCTGATAATCCCGCCATGTTAAGTCTGGTAGTGCATGAAGTTCAACATTTGCGCCAGGGTCTTCTTACCGCGCTTTCAGTATATGGAGAATTGGAAGCCTGGCAGGTGGGGTTTAATTTTTACCAGACCATGACTGGTCTCCGGTTAAGTCCCGTTATTCAAGAGATATTATTTCTTCAGCTTGGCTTTTCGCGGGAAATATTAAGACAAGCTGCCACACTAATGAAGTCGTACTCACCCGGGTATCGTATTGATCTTCTACCGCTTTATCCCATTCACAGGGAGATCGCCTGGTGGGTAACGCGAAAAGAGCCAGAACACTCTAGATCAAATTACTGACAATTGAAAGCAGGACACCGCCAGCGATTACGCTTCCAAGCTGGCCAGCAGTGTTGGTTCCCATTGCATGCATAAGAATGAAGTTATCCTGATCTTCATCTGAAGCCATTTTCGCAGACAACCTGCCAGCCATTGGAAAAGCGCTGATCCCGGCCGCACCGATAAGGGGGTTAATACGCCCTTTGCTTAATACACACATCAATTTTCCAAATATTAGTCCTGCAACAGTATCTATTACGAAAGCAAATAATCCCAATACAAGGATCTGGATGGTTGCCATGTTGAGGAAGCTGGCAGCGGCCATTGTGGAGCCAATCGTTAATCCAAGAAAAAGTGTCGAGATATTTATGATCTCGTTTTTTGCAGTTTTACTAAGACGCTCGACAACACCAGCTTCGTTGAGAAGATTTCCCAGCATGAGCATGGAAATGAGCGGGGTTGCATCGGGTACAAGCAACCCTACAGCCAAAGTGAGGATGATGGGAAATGCGATTAGAACCTTTTTGGAGATAGGGCGCGGGGCGTAATCCATCCGGATCATGCGTTCTTTTCTGGTTGTGAGCAATCGCATAATAGGAGGTTGAATTATGGGGATGAGACTCATATAAGAATAGGCAGCCACAGCGATTGGTGCCAGTAAAGAAGGTGCCAGCTTGGTGGCGACATAAATGGATGTAGGACCATCTATCGCACCGATAACACCAATGGAAGCAGCTTCATTCAATGGGAATCCGAGGGCAATTGCCAGGATGAGCGTGGCAAAGATACCAAATTGCCCGGCTGCACCAAGAAGAACCAATTTGGGTTGAGCAAGCAACGGGCTGAAATCAATCATTGCGCCAACACCAACAAATATTAGTAATGGAAATAACTCAGTGCTAATACCAACTCTATAAAGAACTCCAAATAATCCCATTTCATCCAGCATTCCATTAAGTGGAATATTGGCGAGCATGCATCCAAACCCGATGGGTACGAGAAGGACAGGTTCGTATTCCTTGAAGATGCCAAGACCAATAAGGGTGAATCCTACCGCCAGCATGGCAATATTGCCTCCGGTTAGGTGGGTAAAACCTTTTAACAATTCAGGTAATAGCTGGGTCAAATCCATTTACTTTCCTATTCAGCGAATTCGATCAGGGCTTGATTGTGTTTTACCGAATCTCCGATCTTTATTAGGACAAAGGAGATAGTTCCACTGCGCCCGGCATGAATTTTGTTTTTCATTTTCATGGCATCAATGACAAGGAGAGGGGAACCTTTCTTAATTGCATCTCCCGGTTTGATAAAAATCTCGCTAATAATACCGGGCAGAGGTGCTGAAACGACCTTGTCTTTGGAGCTGCTCTCCATACCTGGAAAATTAGGTTTGTTCTGTGGTCTATTAGGTTGCCTCGCAGGCAAATCATCATATTCAGGCCAAATTTCAAAGGTTTCATCCCCAATCCGGGCAATTACAGGGTGGGTGTCAAGTTCTTCAATTTCAACTTCGTATAATATGTTTTCCACTTTAACTTTGATTTTCATAAGGAACCCTTACGTTTTTTAATAGCGGTAGGATAATTTGGTCAATTCCTTTATCGTACCTTGGTTTAATCATTCAATTTTCTTCTATTTTTCATTTGATTGGTTCGCATACTTAACTGCCAGGCACTGATGATAGCTGTGGGAGGTAATTGATAATTTATGAGATGATTTTTCTTTTTTTCCATAAGTACCTGGGCTACCGCAAGAGCTGCAGCTTTTTGTTTTCGGATGGACTCTTCAGCCATAGTGTGACTGGTTTTTTTTCTGGATCCTATTAATGTGATTAAAGAGATCAGGATCCATATCAGAAGGATGGCTGTGAAAACAATAGCCATTCCGATAAAAGCGATTTGATAGGCGATTTGCATATTCGATGACATGATCTATTCCGGATTGTTGCCATGCTTGCGTGGGGGTGTAGTGTCATATTTGTCTCTTAGTGCTCCAAGAGAAGCGATGATTTTCAAGCGGGTTTCACGAGGTTCAATTATGTCATCGATGTATCCGGCACTGGCCGCGTAATAGGGATTATTAAACTTTTGGCGGTATTCCCCTGCCAGTCTCTTGTGCTCAGCTTTAGGGTCATCTGAATTTTCTATCTGTTTTTTGAAGAGAATGTTGACGGCACCTTCAGCCCCCAGGACCGCGATCTCAGCACTTGGCCAGGCATAATTGATATCTGTACCGAGGTATTTGCTGCTCATGACGACATAAGCACCCCCATAAGCTTTTCGGGTAATAATGCTTATCTTTGGTACTGTAGCTTCAGAATAGGCAAATAGAACTTTGGCTCCGTGGCGAATAACACCACCGTGCTCTTGGGAAACACCGGGGAGAAAGCCTGGCGAGTCAACAAAAGTCACGATCGGTATATTGAAGCAATCGCACATGCGCACAAAACGGGTGATCTTGTCCGATGAGTCAATATCCAGAACTCCAGCCAAAAAAGATGGTTCCTGCCCTACGATCCCCACGCTGTGACCGCCGATACGTGCCAATCCTGTAATGGCATTGCGAGCCCAGCTTGGCTGAATTTCAAGAAAAGTATTAGCGTCAACAATTCGGTTGATGACTTCGTGCATGCTGTAAGGCTCGCTTGGGTCGATTGGGATGATTGAATTAAGAAAATCATCCATTTGTATCGAATTCTCGTGGGGGACTAGAAAAGGTGGGTTTTCAACATTATTTGAAGGGAAAAATGCCAAAACTTGCCGCACGAGCTGTAATGCGTCCTGCTCAGATGTGGCTGCCAGGTGGGCATTACCACTAACAAACATGTGAACATCAGACCCACCTAGAGTCTCCGGGTCTACGATTTCACCTGTGACTGCCTTGATAACATCGGGACCAGTCAAAAACATGAAGGATTGTTTTTCCACCATGATGATCAGATCTGTCAAGGCTGGTGAATAAGCTGCGCCTCCAGCGCAGGGTCCAAGCATGACGCTGATTTGGGGAATTACACCAGAATATTGAGCGTTTCGTCGGAATATTTCTGCATAACCGCCTAAAGCTCGCACTCCTTCCTGGATTCGTGCCCCTCCCGAGTCGATCAATCCTATGATCGGTGTTCCGTTCCGCATTGCCAGGTCCATTACTCTGCAGATCTTGTGGCTTTGCATTTCACTGAGCGTTCCCCCATAGACCGTAAAATCTTGTGCATAAACATATGCAGTTCGACCTTCGATCTGTCCATAACCAGTTATTACGCCATCTCCAAGATAATAATCAGATGCTAATCCCATTTCATCACTTTGATGGGTGATAAAGGGTTCCAATTCATGGAAAGTACCTGCATCCATTAGCATTTGGATACGTTCACGGGCTGTTTGTTTCCCTTTCGAGTGCTGCTTGTCAATACGATCTTTTCCACCTCCAAGAAGTGTTTTCTTTCGCATAGCTCGCAATTCTGTAATTCGGGGGTCATCCTTGGTCATCTCTGTTTCCTTCAAATTATTATATGTGAATAATGTCATAATTTGTTTAAAGGAAGTATAGCAGTGGTTAACAAAATGTGGCAGTTATACAAATCAGGGTATTAATATGCTTTTTGGCGTGGAGTAAGCTTCCTTTGGATGGGAATTCTAAAAAATTTATGTGATTAATACCCCCAAACTTTTTAAGGAAATTGGCTTTAAGAAATGTTCAATATTGTTGTTGTTTATGCCTTTCGCGTGGCTCTTTAAAAAAGAAAACCAAAATAACAAGGGTTAATAGACCTGCCCCGGCAGTGCAAAGGAACATAAAGGGATAACCATATCTATCTGCGAGCCACCCTCCCAGGAGTGGAGCAAGAATGGCGGCTGGAGCGATCAGGGTATTGGAAAGCCCTATGTAAATTGGACGTTCCGTTTCATTACCAAATTCAGCAGTAAGTGACAGTGGTGTGGTCCAAATGGCAACATATGCCATACCTGTCAGTATCATGATCGGGAAAAACCAGGCAAGGGAGCCTGCTTGCCAGGCAAGTATACTGCTTATTGTGGCTGACAGGAATCCGAGCAGCATGATCCGCCGGTGCCCCCAGCGGTCACCAGCCAATCCCATCAGGGGGTTGGCTATTATTGCTGCTCCAGTCAGGGTGGCTGAGATGATTCCTGCTGTGAATTCCTTCATTCCAAATTGATTGATCGCATAAATTATATAAAAGGCGAAACCCATACTGGCAAATTGCGAAAGCAATCGGGCGATCAGGAACCAGCGAAAGTTGGGATCCCGTTGCAATATGGCATGGATACCTTTCCAAAATGGTGCTTTTATTTCTGGAATAAATTTATTTAGGTCTTCAGGTTCCTTCGTTAGTGAAAGGAAAAACCAGGAAACGAGCATGATCAAACCCGTAAGCAGGAATAGTAAGCTAAAATCATATCGGTCGGATATTTTACTCAGAATCAATCCAGCTATTATCGCGCCAATACTCATTAAAGCATTGGCAGCCGCGGATTGACTACCAAAGAAGGTACCCCGAGTTTCAGACGGGATGATCTTGCAGATCATTGAAGTCCAGGCATTAGCTGTAAAGCCTCCTCCCAATCCCTGCCAAGCCAGGAAAAGAAAGGTCAGGATTAGGGCATTATTTTTACCTAGTGCAGGTAGAAACCAGGCTACCAGCGCTAAACCGAAAAAGGGGATCCTCTCTTGTAATGTCAAAAGGACTACGGCTGGTTTATATCGTCGCATGCGGGATATCCAGCCTGCGGTGAAAATTTGTGGGAATTGCCAGCCAAATGCGTGCAAGGCTGGGACCAGTCCGATCAATACAGCCGAATCGGTCATGCGATTGACAAAAATAGGGATGAAGGCGGAAAAAGAACTGATCCCGAGTCCAAGACCAAAAAAAGCCCCGTCCAGGAGATTCACAGCAACATTAAAGCGCAGAAGTTTTTGGATCTCAGTCTGCCTAATATTAGACATTGGACGATTGTACTATGGATAAGTTTGGGTCAGGGTTACCTGATACCCATGTTTCAGAATTAAATAGGCTGTTCTTCTTCGATCAGTTGTTGGTTTGGTGGGCATTCAAAAATCCAAATGGTTATATAATTAAAGTTAGATCTATGAGTCCATACTGATTGATGGTCCTTAAAAAAAAGTGTATGATTTTCCATTCTACCAAGCGGGTAGAGATAAATTGCAGCATCCCTGATAAGGAGTAAGCATGTATTCAAGACTTGCTTCCATCATACGCAAAGAATTTATCCAAATCTGGCGTGACAAACGCACGCTTGGTATCGTTTTGGTGATACCGATAATTCAACTTTTCCTTCTGGGTTACTCTGCCACCAGCGATATCCGCAATGTACCATTGGCGGTATATGATCAATGCAAATGTGTTGAATCGCGTAATTTACTAAATGCTTATCGTGTTGCAGATTATTTCCGTCTGGCATATGAGGTCGGCTCGCAAGAGGATATCCATACTCTTATCGAGCAGGGGAAAGCTCGGGCTGGGATCATCATCCCCCCTGATTTCAACGACCAATTGGTGAATGGGGATGCTGAAGTTGCCTTCATCCTGGATGGATCGGATGCAACTGCCGGTTCCACTGCATTCTCAGCTGCAACATTGATAGGGCAATCCTTTTCAACTCGCCTTGTGGTGCAACGTTTGGAAAAAGCTGGTATGGATTCACAGATCTTTAAACCTCCGTTGACAGTACAAACCCGCGTCTTATACAACCCGGACTTGGTCAGCTCATTTTTCATGATCCCAGGTGTGATCGGGATGATCCTTTTTGCGATCACTTCCATACTGACTGCCACCGCTATTGTGCGCGAACGAGAGCGTGGAACCATCGAGCAGTTGATTGTGACTCCCATCCGCTCATGGGAATTGGTAGTGGGAAAGATCCTGCCGTATGTGTTCCTGGCATTCATAGATACGCTCGAATCCCTGGCGATCGGGCATTGGTGGTTCAAGGTTCCAATAAGGGGTGATTTTGGGTTGATCCTGGGGTGTTCGGGTTTGCTTTTGCTGTCTGGTTTGGGTATCGGTTTGTTCGCATCAACGATAGCTAATACCCAGCAGGAAGCCATGTTGACAGTTTGGATGACCATGCTGCCGTCCATTTTTCTGTCTGGTTTTTTCTTCCCGATCGAAGCCATGCCAAAAATTTTACAGTTTGTCTCCTATTTTGTTCCTCTTCGATATTATTTAGTCATTCTGCGTGCATTGTTGATGAAAGGTGTCGGTGCCGGAGCGATCATGAATGAGATCATTCCACTGGCAGCCTTTGGAGTGTTGATCATGAGTGCTGCGGCTGTCCGTTTCCGCAAGCGATTGGATTGATTACAGGTTCGAAGGATATTATTTATTATGAAGGTTATTTATGAATGGAGATAAAATGAAACATAAAAAACCACCCGTTCCCGTCATTGTGCTTCTGATCGTTGCCATAATGGTAGGCGGATACTATGGCATCAAGGCCTTGACATCGAAAACGACCGTAAAGGTTATGGTATCAGGTACGATTGAGGCTACCGAGATCACGATCTCTCCCGAAATTCCGGGTAAGGTTGCCGAGGTATTTGTGCAAGAAGGAGCGCAAGTCAAAACTGGTGACCCACTTTTCCGGTTGGATGATAGTTTGTTACAAGGTCAGCGTGTCATTGCGGTCGCTGCGCTTAATACAACAACTGCTGCCTCTGCCAGTGCTATGGCAGCCATTGAGACTGCCCGATCAAATTACAACCTGGCTTTGGATGCTGCCAGGCTGGAAGCAGTTACCATTCGAACCATGGATTGGGTTTCTAACACCTTGTCCGGTTATTCTCTTGCGGGTGGTTACTTTACTCAACAAGAACTGTTGATGGCAGCCAGAGCAGAAGTTGATGCGGCACAAATATCTCTGGATGCTGCCTCAGATGAGCTCAAGAATAGCCTTGCATCTTCAACCAGCAAAGAGTTTACAGATGCAGAAGCCGAATTATTGGCTTCCCGTTTAGCGGAACAAACTGCCCAGGATGTCCTGGTACGTTCAAAAATTTCATTAAATACTGATTTGATCAATCTGGCCCAGGTTGCTTTCGATCAAGCAAAAACCGAAACGGAATCAGCCCAGACTGCATATGATGTATTAAGAGATAGCGATGCTGCCCAAACCATTATCACCGCTCGATTAAAATTATCGATTGCTGAGGAGCGCTTCGAATCTGCTCAAGACCATCTCTTGAAATTGAAGTTTGGGGAAGCCTCACCAAAGCTTCAAGCTGTAACGGCAGCATTGGGTCAGGCTGAACTGGCAGCCGCCCAAGCAGAAGCCGCAATTTCGCAAGCTGAAGCTCAATTGGCTCTTATTGATCTGCAGATCAGCAAGGTGATGGTGCTGGCGCCAAGGGATGGAGTTATTCTTACCCGCTCGATTGAACCGGGAGAAATGGTCAGCGCTGCGGCTTCAGCCCTGAAGTTAGGTCTTTTAGATAACCTTAATATCACTGTCTATGTACCGGAGGATATTTATGGTACCCTTTTCCTCGGGCAGGCAGCAACCTTGAAAGTTGACTCTTACCCTGGTGAATCTTTCTCTGCCAGTATCCTTCACATCGCAGACCAGGCTGAATTCACTCCGCGTAATGTTCAAACCGTGGAAGGTCGCAAAGCTACCGTTTTCGCTGTGCGATTGCAGGTCGAAGATTCCAGTGGGAAGTTAAAACCAGGCATGCCGGCTGATATTATATTTGATAAGTGATGATTTTTTGTTGATACTAAAGTTGGATGGTAAAGAGTTGGAAATTAAGTAGCTCTCAGGTCCTTGTGGAAGGTGACCAAAGTAATGATTGTTAAGAATGAATTTTGGACAAAGATCAAGAATGTTCAACGCATCCACCAACGCTTGTATGGATCTGGTATGGGCTGGTTGGTTGGTTGGATCATCCTACTGTTGGAACATACTGGTCGAAAAAGTGGAAGACGTTATGCTACACCTCTTCAATACGAAATTATTAACGGTTCATATTACGTTGGCGCAGCTCGTGGCACAAAAGCAGATTGGTACCGCAACATTTTGGTAAACCCTCAAATTCGGGTAAAGGTCGGCAGGCATGGATTTGATGGCTGGGCTGAGCCGATCACAGACCCCGGCCAAGTAATCACTTTCCTAAATTATCGGTTTAATAGGCATCCGCTCATGATGGGATTAATGATGAAAATTCATAAACTTCCCATGCACCCGAGTGAAACCCAGTTAATAGGATTGGCAAAAACCCTGGCTATCGTCGTCCTGCACCCTGGGGAAACGATCAACGAAAAAAATGGAAACATATGAATCTATGATTGAAACAAGGGGTTTAAATAAATCCTTCGGATCTGTACCAGCAGTTCATCAGTTAAACCTGAGCATCGTAGCTGGTGAGATCTACGGTCTGGTCGGCTCGGATGGTGCTGGAAAGACAACGACACTCCGCTTACTGGTTGGTGCATTGCTCCCGGATTCCGGTCAAGTCACCATCTGTGGGTTTGTCCTCGACAAACAGGTGGAGCAGGCTCGTGCCCGGATCGGTTATCTTTCCCAACGCTTTTCAATGTATGAAGACTTGACAGTCTTGGAAAATATCAGGTTCTTTGCAGAAGTGCGTGGTCTTTCACCTGCAGATTGGCGACCACGCAGTTTAGAGATCTTGGATTTCGTAGGATTGGCTTCCTTCAAAGACCGCAAAGCAGGTTTGCTTTCAGGGGGTATGAAGCAAAAACTGGGGCTGGCTTCTGCACTTGTCACACAACCGAGTGTATTGCTTCTTGACGAACCCACCACCGGTGTTGATCCAGTCACCCGTCAGGATTTCTGGCAGCTTTTGGCAAAGTTGGTAGCGCATTCAGCGCAAGTGGCGGTCCTTATGACCACACCTTATATGGATGAAGCCACTCGTTGCAACCGTATTGGTTTCATGCAAAAGGGAAAATTGATTGCTGAGGGAACACCCTCACAATTGCGTGCCCAATTAAATGGACGTATTCTGGAGCTTCGTGGTAACCCTTTGAGAGATATTGCTAACCTGATTAATGCAGACATAGGAGTGGAAGATGTGCGCTTATTCGGAGATCGGCTTCACCTGCGAACTTATCCGGGAAAATCAGCAAAGGTAATCAAACACTTGGAGACTTTAATTCCGGGAACAGGCTGCAAATTGGATTCCATCCGCCAAATTCCTGCCAATCTGGAAGATGTGTTCATCCTTCTTTCTGAACAGGAAGTAACTTCTGACCAAGAGAAATCTGAATTACCAGAGGCTCATATTCAAGCACTAATTACCTTATTGGAACGGATTCCGCCTGAAGAATATAACTGGGTTCTGACAGGAAGTGCCAGTTTGCGCTTGCAGGGGATGAATGTACCGGTTCGTGATCTGGATATCGAATGCGACTCGCTGGATATTCGCAAAATTGAACAGGCACTATCTGAATTTATCACCATCCCGGTTCATCTTTGGGAATCCGAATGTATCCGTTCTTTGGATGGTAAAGCCCTGATCAACGGTATTGAGATCGAATTGATAGCTGATATGGAAATTCTGAAAGCGGACAACAGTTGGAAAAGAATCATCGAATTTGACGAGAAAATCTGGCGAAATTGGCATGGTTTTCAAGTACCTCTTTTGCCATTGACTTTTGAAGCGGTTGTGTACAAAGAAATGGGTCGTGATGAAAAAGCACTTCTAATTCTCGATACCATTCAACGTATGGAAGAGGTCAAACTTGACTAAGCCGGTTGTCCAGGTCGAGGAGTTGACACGTTATTTTGGTGAATTTCTGGCTGTTGATCATGTCTCGTTTACGATCGCAGCCGGAGAAGTCGTTGGTTATTTGGGTCCCAATGGTTCAGGCAAAACCACTACAATCCGTTTACTATTGGGATTATTGCAACCCAGCGGAGGAGTGGCAACTGTTGTTGGCTTTGATGCCTTCCATCAGACCGAAGAAGTACGCAAACGCTGTGGCTATATGTCTCAGAAGTTTGCCTTGTACGATGATCTGACGGTGTTAGAGAACCTGGTTTTTTATGGGGGAATATATGGTATCCGTAATAAAAGGAATATTCAAGGTACACTTGAAATGGTTGGTCTTGCTGGACATGAAACTGAATTAGCGCATGCATTGTCAGCCGGTTGGCGCCAGCGCCTGGCGTTGGGCATCGCCCTGGTACACCATCCGCAAATGCTTTTTTTGGATGAACCCACCAGCGGGGTAGACCCATCTGCCAGGCGCACATTCTGGGAACTGATCTATAACCTGGCTGAGCAGGGGGTCACTATAATGGTCACCACCCATTACATGGACGAAGCTGAATACTGCGGTCGTGTAGGTATGATGCGGGATGGCAGGCTTCTTGCCCTGGATTCGCCGCAAAACTTAAAATCCAGTGTTATCCCGGGAAAGATTTGGGAAATCTACACGGATTCGTTGTTAGAGGGCTTGGAAAAGCTTCCTTTGGTTTCAGGAGTTCTGCGGGTGGGTCTCGCAGGTGATCACCTGCGTCTTATTCTCGAACCAAATTTGGATAAACCAGGTTTAGAATCATCCATCCTTAATTTGGGTCTAAAAAATGTCAGACTTGAGCCTGGCGAAGCTAACCTTGAAGATGTGTTCCTGGCTCTAGCCAGGGGGTGAGGATTACGAAAATCATTTCTCCTTAATCGCTGATGTTATCACCCCTAATACTGCCACCCCAGATGCTGCCAGGAAGCCCATATCAATTCCAGTGAATAGAGCATCGATGGTTTCCGCAGCCAGGTGAGTGGTTAGAATAGCTCCAGCCAACCCGATACCCAGCACCATGCCGAAATTGCGCGCTTCGCCTTGAACACCTGAAGCGATCCCCTGCCGGGCTTTTGGAGCAGATCCCATCAATGCACTGGTATTGGGTGATACAAATATCCCAGTACCAAGTCCGGCTGTCACCAATCCTAATACCACCAACCACAATCCGGTTTCGGGTCCGATAAAGGACAGCATGAACAAACCTGCTGCCAAGACACCCATGCCGATCATCCCCATGCTGCGCGAGCCAAACCTGTCCGATAATGCACCGCTGATCGGTGCTGCGACCGCCATGATCACGGGCTGGGCAGTCAGCAGCAACCCGGCTGAAGCAGGATTCAAATCCCGCCCCTGGATCAGGTAAAAAGGCATCAAAAAGATGATGCTGTAGATGCTGATGTAATTAAGAACTGCACTGGCAGTGGATGTGGAAAACAAGGGGATGCGAAAAAGGCTCAGGTCCAGCATGGGTGCAGGAGAGCGTTTTTCGATCTCAATGAATACAGCCAACAGGAGAAGTGCTCCAACCAGCAAGACTAACACTGCAGGGGAGCCCCAACCCCAATCCGCACCTTTGTTTAAACCAAGCATGAGTGCAGTCAGCCCAGTCATGAACACAACTGAGCCAGGCAGATCGAAACTCTTGTTGCCATCTGCAGGGATGTCTTTCGGTATATAAATCATGCTCAGGGTCAGAGCAACCAACCCGACCGGAATATTGACATAGAAAACTGTCTGCCAACCAAATGTCTGTGTCAACCAACCCCCCAGGGAGGGTCCTATGGTTAACCCAAGGTAGGTCATTGTGGAAACCAGGCCAAATGCACGGCCGCGCTCTACGGATGGAAAATTGCCGGTCACAATTGCGGGGGAATTCGAAGCCAGCATGGCTCCACCAATAGCCTGGATTCCCCGAAATATGACGAGTGAGATGGATGACCAGGCTACTCCACACAATATGGAACCTGTAAGGAAAATTCCAAATCCCCATAGGTAGATTTTCTTGTGTCCCTTCTGGTCTCCCAACCTACCAAATGTCAGCAGCAAACCGCTGATAACAAGCAGATAAACGGTTACCACCCACTCAATACTTGCCACGTCGCTATTAAAGGTTTTGCTCAAAACGGGCAGTATGATGTTGACCACGCTTACATCCATGGCTGACATGAAAGAACCCGTACCTAAAGCTATCAGCACCAACCACTTTACATTGATCTTTCTTGTCATACACCCTCACCAATAAATTAGATATGAAATTCTACTACTGCCTGGAGAATTTATGTGAACTTGTGGTTACCTCTTTTACCGATCTATTGGTTCGGTTCTATGGAAGATATTGAGTGTCTCAAAGTCGCTTTTTATCTTGACTGTTCAACCCGTGAAGTTTGCCATGAAACTTGCAATGTGCAAATTTCAGTGTTCCTTTTCAGCCTATAGTAAAATTATGCGGATGTCTCAACACAAGCCTAACCTTATGCACCGCATTACCCGTCTTATGGGATGGACTAAGTCCAGTTACGTTATATTGGGGCTTTTTGTTTTAACCGTCTTCGTCATCATCTATGTTTGGTGGCCGCTGGCTCAAATGGTGATCTCCTACGTGGATTGGCAGGCTGATTGGTGGCGATATTTCGACTGGCTGTTGGTGGGAATATTCCTGTTCATGTCGCTGATTATCATGGCTGGAGCTGATCTTCGAAAAGATGCTCTCATCATACTGGTGGGAGCAATCGGTGGATTGGTTATTGAGGCTTGGGGTACACAGACTTACCTTTGGTGGTACTTCACCGCCCAACGACCACCTTTATGGATCATTCCTGCCTGGCCGATTGCAAGTCTTACTATCGATCGTATGGTGCGTTTATTAAACCACAGGTCTCCTGTGGCTGAAGGAAACTGGAAACAGGTTTACAGGGTAGCCTACTGGGTGGTTTTCTCTATATTTGCGATCATGATGTTCATTTTTGTCTGGCCGACAATCTTAAAATCCATGACCCTCATGGCACTATTATTGGTGCTATTCCTGGTTGTTACTCCCACTGATCATCGTTTTGCTCTGCTCACCTTTTTGGCAGGAGCAGGATTGGGTTATTTTCTCGAGTACTGGGGCACAACCCGTGAGTGCTGGACATACTACACTTTACAAAAACCACCCATATTTGCAATCCTGGCGCATGGCATGGCGGCGGTTGCTTTCTGGCGATCAGGTTTGGTGCTCCAGATAATTTGGATTAAAGTCAGTCAGGTCTTGAAACACCATCTTTTAGTCAAACAAAATTTCAGCGATTAGATTATCAAGGCAACTTCAGGCGGGATAGGATCAGGTTTGATTCACTTGTATCAGGAGCTTTAACCAGACTTAGAATGGGATCAATGATGAAAGGAGTTGCAAAAGTAGAAAGAATGCCATTTTGTCCTAAAACCACGCTAACCAGGGCTGATCGGCGAGTATCTGGCATACCGACCTGGTCAAATAGGGCATTCGCGAGACTATACAACACCAAACTGCAACCGGACTTATCCTGAGATTCTGAACATTTAGATGGGATCCATTCTGCTGGTTGTAAAACATGTGGATGATGTCCCCAGATCAAGGTCGCACCTGCTGCAGCCAATTTCTGTGCCATTTCCTGTTGCTGGAGAGAAGCTCCCCCCTGGTATTCCATTCCCCAATGCATCGAGACGATAACAATCGCACCTTTTGTATGGGCAGCTTGGATCGATTGAGTGGCACTGTTCATGTCGAGAGGGTTGCTGATATCTTCAAAAGCAAAAAATGTCAATTTGAGATCGTGGATGATGGTTGTATAACCGGTCTTATCAAGAGCCACCAACCCATTAGCCTCCAAATTCGATAGAGTATCAAGGTAACCCTGGTAACCGCAATCCAAATTGTGGTTGTTTACGACGCTAAGCAAGTCGAATCCGGAATTTACCAGGACTCGGGCACTGTCAGGTGAGGCACACAGATTGTATCCATCTGAGGAAATTGGAGGTGAAAAGGTAAGTGGAGATTCCAAGTTAGCCACTGCAAGGTCCGCTGATATAAGCACTTCTTTAAGATATTCCAGCGAGTCATCTGTCAGTGTAAAATCCCGGCCTGGCATGACATCTCCCATAAGAGCCAGGCGAACAGGTTTGCCACTACTCTGGCATCCAGCCAGGATAATTAGCATGATGATTAATATGAGAACAATCAAAACAGTAGTCCACCTCAACCTGTGATTATGCAAACCGGGATGGATGAGATGGACTACCTTTTTCATGATTTTTATTTATATTACCCTAAGGCGCAACGAACAGGCTGGTCCAATCCGGCAGGGCTGGATTTGTTCCTGCCTCAACCATGGCTTGCCATTGTTCATCGGTCATCCGCTCAGTGGCAGGTACAGTGAATTCATAATAGGTGAAGACTGCGCCAACTCCGATACGGAAGGGTTGATCTGGCAGGATAACAAATATACGTGCTGGCGCTCCGATGGCTTCCTCAAGTGCAACAAGCCCTTCGGTGGTGAATCCTGTGGCAACATCCGCAATCAGGGCAGCCTTCTGGTCGCTCAGGTCACGTTGATCGTCGCCTGTCGTATCGGCAGCAGCCAGGGTGAACTGCTCCAAGGTGCCACCCCAGTAAAGCATATGCCAGTAATCATCATCGCTGATAGGGCTTCCTGACAATTCTTTTTCAGCAATAGACTGTAGAAAGGTCAGTTCTTCGTCCAGATTGCTTAGGTTGGCGCGTGTCAGGTCAGACAGCAATCCACGCTGGTCGAGTCCTGTAAATGTCATTTGGGTTAGTGCCAGCAGGCGGGCATAAGCCTCCGGGTTTGGTTCAACATAACTGTGGGGAGGTTCATCCATGCCACCTCCTCCCATTTCTGCCATTACTTGCTTAGCATACAGAATGGTATCGTGTTTAAGTTCCGTCCAAGATCCCAGGGCAGTTGCCAGATCTTTGCGTGTCCAAGCTTGAGTTTGCATAAATACCGGGAAGCTGGCATTTTTTTCTGCTATGATGGGTTGGAAGGAATACAACCAGGACCAGTACAGGTTTTCAGTCCAGGTATCTATTCCCAGGGCTGCCACCTGGCTGCGAATTTTTTCCATCTGAGTGGTGTAATTCTCATAATGGGTCTCACCCATGTTGTCGAGGATATTGTAGGCTTCATCAGAGCCGAGTGCAGAGAAGAAATCCAGACCTTTGGGGAGCCCCCGTGGTTCAGAATCAGTGCCTACTTTGCGATAGATCAACTGACCAAAGACATAAGCATCCAGCGTAAATCGTTGCCCCATAAAACGGAATCCTTTGGTGACTGTTTCCTGATCCTCCCAGATCCAGACCCACATGGAGTTAATCTGGGGAGGCGGAAGATTCTTGGTTGCTTCCATAAATTGGGCAAATAGGGTCTGGTCGGCAAATGCGGTTGGATCAGCAGACTCACCGAAAACATTATCCATCAGAGCACCGTACTCGTGATACCCGAGATCATCTGCTTTTCCAACAATAAAAGCAGTTGGATCATAGATGTTTTCCCATAAAGTGACTGCAGGCGTACCATTTGAAGTAGATGTGTTACGCAATGCCTGGACAAGCAGCAAAGCGCGCTGTGTTTCGAAGCTATCCTTAAGGCGGAAGGTTAGTCTCCCATACCACATCATTGCCCGGAAGTAGCGTTTCAGTTCCTCACTGCGGGTGTAATGACCTCGGGGTATGTACTGGTTGTAAACCTCGATCAGCTTTTCATCATCAGCCAGATCGGGGCGATCCCAAATCGGGGAAATGTCCTGTCCGCCAGCTGAATTGATAAGATTGAGCTCTTCATTGACCAGGTCGCTAACTTCAGCTGGAACAACATCCGCTGTTCCCAGCAATTGGGCTGCAACTGCAAAAAATGCCACATTTCTGCGGGCTGGTTCCTCAAGCGGAGTGCCTGCCAGGGATTGATATTGTTGGTAGGTAGATGTCAACATGGCGTTGGTCAATTGTTTAAGGGTTGCTATGAAGCTATCAGTTTCCAGGTCACGCAGCATTTTATCAAAGATCAAGTGGTAGACATGGTATATAGAATCTGTGGTGATGAACACAGGTATCTCTCCATAGCGACCATCCTCATAGATCTGGTAAAACTCACGAAATAAATCGGGCTTTGCTGGGACTACTGCGAACCCATTCTGAGAAAGCATGCTTTTAGCTCCAGAAGAGAGTTGGAAAGTGTCCAGTTCAGGGAGCTGGTCCAAATCAAAAGGCAGGATGTAATCGCTGCCACCGTAAGCATCCGGAATAGTAACCGGTACGGTTGGAAATGTTGAAAATGAAGCAGGATAGACCCCGGGAGGTGGTGTAACCCATGCAGGCGATGTACTTTCCATAGTGTCGGGTGAATTACCTTGTGTTTCAACAGCTGTTGGGGTTTGAAGTGACGGGTTTGTTAGGCTGCACGCCATGCTAATTATCAAGAAAATGCTGGCTGTCACCCAAATCTTTGTTTTCATAATGATTCTCCTTTCTATCTAATAGGTGATTATTGAAATAGGGTTTTGCTTGGATTGGGATGTAAAAATCATGAAATTATTATAATTACCAGGTAAACTCGTCAGCAAGGAAAATCCGAAACCATTCCATTCCCACAATTTGATGGCTTTTCCAGGATAAGTACTTTTATCATCATAAATACCCTCCATCGTGACCAATTCTACCTGGCCGTCCTGATCAAAGTCGGCAGCACCGATCGCCAGGGCTGGTTGAGCCATACTGGAGCCAGCCCAAATTTCCTTGTAGCGCTCACCCTGCCATCCGATCAGGATGATATGGCAGCCCATTCCAGACGAATCCTGGAAATCATCAATCCGACCACCATAAGGCAGCCATTTATCAACCGGCCAGGGACGGAAAGCTCGCCGGATGAGTAATATTAACTCCGGTTTATCATCATGATTAAGATCACCGATCTGGGCTTGAATGACCTTCCAACCGGATGGGTTTTCCCATACGTTTTCTCCGTTGGTTTCGATGAAGGCTCGATCATTATTTAATATGATCTTTTCAGGAATACCATTTCCATCCAGGTCTGCCTCGGCAAGAGGAGTTAAATATTGGGAATCAGTGTTGAATGTAGTGGAATGCCATTCACCATCCGAAAATAAATAGGCACGTGCCCGGATCGGTGAGAGCAGCAGCAAACTACAAAAGATCATTCCAAGCAGAATTGGTTTTCGCATTGTGCACATTAACACTATTGTACATCTTGGAGTGGATGAATGCAAACACCCCGAGCATCAGAAACCCGGGGTGTTTCTCCTGTATGAAAATGAGAATGTTTTTAAACATTTTTAGGTTCGGGTGGAACAACAAATGCCATCACAATGTATACCAATAATGCGGAACCACTTGTAGCGAAAAATCCAAATGCAAAAGCCAGGCGCAGGATGGTGGGATCAATATCCAGGTATTCCCCCAACCCTCCACAGACACCCGACAGCATACGGTTGGTATTGGAACGGGTTAATTGTTTGCTTGTTGACATTATGAGTTCTCCTTTTGAAGATATTTACGAAGATCTATGGAATTGGTTTCATTAAATAAAAATGCCTCCCTGTATATTTCTCACAAGGAGGATCGGATTGTGCCCTCGGGCAGACTCGAACTGCCGCTTCCGGCTTCGGAGGCCGACGCTCTATCCACTGAGCTACGGGGGCGGGTATAGAAATTTTACCATAGCTGCATGGTAAAAGTTGGGAAAAAGGTTTATACCAACGGGGAAAGGCGGTAGAGTTCAGCCTGGATTATTTTTATAGTTACCAGATTTCCATCCTCATTACCAAGGCTGGCAAATTGCAATTTCTTATGTGCTAGTTCTCCACAAAGTTGGTAGAAACGCTGTGTATTCAGAAAGCGTCCTCCAAAGAGAGCAGTAATCCTCACGATCAGTTGTGAATAGCTGGAAGTTGCAATTTTATAATTATTGGAAGAAATAATTCCCAATTTAACTTCTTCCACAAGAAATCTCTTTAATATATCCCTATCTCTTTGGATTGCAAAAAGGACGAAACAGAACATGAATAACCATCCGGTCCAATCGATCAGAGTACCTATAGCCATTCCAGGTAAACCACTTAAAAAGGTGGCAAGTGTATTATGAATTGAGTGAGTGAATATTGCGAGGCTGAGACCGATTATTGGAGCTAAGATTTTTATCCACACATTTTTATTCAACCGTGCCAGAGCCAATCCTATACCCGTAAAAGCTGTATAGAAAGGATGCTGCCAGCCAACCAGGATTACGCGGACAAAAACCATTGACCATAAACCTTGCCAACCGGATTCCAGGAAACCTTGATAAAAAATATAATAGGTGTTTTCAGTGGCAGCAAAACCCAGGGCTACCACTCCGGCATAAATTATTCCATCCAGGATGGAATCAAATTCTTTTCGAAAGATCAAGAATACCACCAGGACAGAAAACCCCTTGAGGACTTCTTCAACAAACGGTGCGATCAGTGATCCGGTAGCCAGGTTGGTGGTAGCTTCTGAATTGGAAAAAATGAATATGCCAACCCCCAGGATTGTATTGATGATAAAGGCTCCACCTGCTGCTATGATCGCGCCCCATAAAAAAACCGACCCCAGCAGTAACCAGGGTTCTTTTTCATAACGGTCGCTCCAATACAGGATCATCGCAAAAAGGAGCATTGGGGTAAAACCGAAGAAAAGCGAAACCAGGAATGGCATAACCAACTCCAAACACTCATGGGAATATTAGGTTTTATTAAGAAATTATTCTATCAACTTTTAAGTCGCGGATTAAGTTTCGGACTTGATTACGAAAAAAATATTGCGGTGAAGGGATGTTGCATGAAAATTCAAGGTAATTTTGGATAAGCAGCTCCGTCAAAATTCAATAATACGAATTACCCAAAACATTCTACCCTTATTTTATGCGTTCCCAGGTCTCCACTTCACCAGTAATCACCTCGAACAAAGGGTGTGCCAGGGGTTGAAGCAGGGTTGCCAGTTGTTCATAGCGTTCCATGTCGCGCGTGTGCAGTTTATTCTTAAGATGTTCCAATTCGAAAATTAATTGTCCATCCGTAACAGCGAGTTTTAATTCCAATGGACACTCGCCAATTTTGGCGCGGTTGAAGGAATACCCCCGCCGTTGAGATTCAGCAAATATCCCCAACAGGTAACTATCAAGCGCATTAAGTGGATCGGAATGTGCTTTGAAACGTTCCAACTGCGGGTGGTGGCGGTAACCTTTGGTTTGTCCCAGCAAAACCTTGCGTGCCAGCAATCCTTCACGCCAGCAAGCCAGCAGACCTTGTCTGTCAAGATAGGATGGGTGCAAACTCCATAACCGCATTAAATGTTCTCCAGGTTGTGAAGGATTACCTCGTTCTAAAAGTGTACAATTACGTTGGGTCTCAAGGTTGTGGATCACTGACCAGGTCACGCAAAGGAACCCTTCAACCCAACCAAAGATCCGAAAATATGAAAACTTAGTGTAAGAACCATTTAGCACTCATGAGGAAATGGATCGTGCTATTCATTTGTTCTTATCCAATATTCAGGATCAAACGGGTACGGGTGATTCGTGTATTTTCAGGACTGAACCCTAATTCAGCCAACACTTCTTCCGGTCGTCCAGTTGCACCAGGAGAGGCACTTAGTTGCATCATCAGGGAATGCAAGCCGTCAATGGCAGTTTCTTTGAGATCCAATGATTTCAACAAAGGCAGCAGATCATACTCCTTGCCACGGCGCTGGCGTTGGATCGAGTCTGAGGAAAGAATGGCTGCCAGGCGGGTTTTTACAGCGTTTGGATCTATCGGATCCAGGAATAGAACTTCATACTCGGCAGATTCTACCAGGGTTTGCAACGCAGCTTGATGGTGATCAATTGAGTGAATGGAGGATAGAACCAATCCAGGCGGAGCTGCTGTTTGCAGAGCTTTGAGAATTGTTTTCATGTCTTCATCCTGATCCAGCCAGAGATCCACCAATTCAGCCTGCCCGATGAAACCAAGCGGCAATGCTGCTGCCAGCGATATGCGCGGTTGTGGATGAAATCCCTGGCTGTAACTGAGAGGTATGCCAGCTCGTCGACAGGTACGCTCCCAAATACGGTGCAGATCTAGGTGACCTGTGTATCGCAATGTACCGGATTTTGAAAAAGTGATCCGGATCCTCATGCCTGGCTCCCGGATCGAGTTCTCCGAGGGCTTATCACATCAGGACATTTCCAGACATCCCCTGGATTTTGCCGGCGTAGATCAGCAAATTGAGGCAGAATACCGCAGGCAAAACATTGCTCCCGGCAGTCAATCCGGATCTCACCTTCAAGTGACTTGCGGAAATCCTGGAACAAGAAATTCTTGCGGACTCCCGGAGAAATATGATCCCATGGGAAGACTTCATCTAATCGACGCTGGCGATGCGTGTAAAAAGCCGGATTGATTCCATGCAGGTTAAATGCATCCTGCCAGATAGAGTAGCGATGCTGATCCTTCCAAGCATCGAACTTGGCTCCATTCTTCCAAGCTGTGTAGATCACTTCAGATAGACGGCGGTCACCACGCGACAACCAGGCTTCCAGGAGGGTATCTTCAATTGCTGTCCATGTAAGTTTGATACTACGATCCCGTAGTCCATGTTTGAGGATATCTTGCTTGGTTTCGATCTGCTCAGGTGTATCGCAGGAGACCCATTGAAAGGGTGTGTGAGGTTTAGGAACAAAAGTGCCGACTGAAACGTGAACTTTGGCTCGTCCACCGATAAGCTTGCGACCTTCAGTTAGAATTCTGTTGCAAAGTTTGGCAATCGCAGCCACATCCTCTTCTGTTTCAGAGGGATGCCCGATCATAAAATAGACTTTTATATTCATCCAGCCATGGGAATATGCTGCCCGGGCTGTTTCAAGAATTTGCTCATCAGGGATGAACTTGTTGATGATACGGCGCATGCGCTCGGTGGCAGCTTCGGGGGCAAGCGTAAATCCGGTTCCACGCCGATTGCCAAGCCGGTCCATCAACTCAACAGAGACAGTATCGATGCGTAAAGAAGGTAGAGAAATCGTCAATCGTCCTTTCCCAAAACGCTCCCCAATGGCAGTTACCAGTTCGAGAATATGCGTATAGTCAGAAGAGGATAGGCTCATCAGAGAAAATTCCTGAAAGCCGGTAGATTTGATGGCAGACTCAGCTGCATCAACCACTTCTGAAACGCTCCGTTCACGGATAGGGCGTGAGATCATACCTGCATGGCAGAATCGACAGCCGCGCGTGCATCCACGCATGATCTCAACTGAGACCCGGTCATGAACTACTTCGATATTCGGGACAAGGAAGCGGGTCGGTGGTGGTGGTAATTTGCCGACGATCCGTTTGACGATAGGTATGGTGGCATCTGCAACAAGCTTATCCACATGAGAGATAGTTCCATCTTCGAGGTAGTGATGGGAATAAAAAGAAGGGACGTACACGCCTGGAATTCTTGCCAGGGAGAGCAACAGGTGGTTCCGGTTTCCGCCAGATAATTTCCACCTTAGCTGAGCGTCAATAATCTCGTGTATGACCTCTTCACCCTCTCCGATGACAAATGCATCAATGAAAGCGTGCATTGGTTCAGGATTAAAGCATGCATGACCTCCTGCAATAATTAGTGGGTGGTTAACATTTCGATCCTTAGAGAAGATGGGAATTTCTGCCAGGTCTAAGACATTGAGGGCATTTGTATAAAGGGTTTCGTATGGAAGGGAAAAACCAAGAATGTCGAATTCTACCAGGGCATGTTTACTTTCCAATGAGTAAAGCGGGATCAGGTTGGAGCGCATAACAGCTTCCATATCCAGCCAGGGGGCATAAGACCGCTCAGCCAGTGCATCTTCTCGCTGATTTACCTGGTCACACAGGATCTTGAGCCCGACATTGGAAATACCCAGGTCGTAGATATCCGGAAAGATGAATGCGACATGGGTTTTTACTTGCTGCCAATCTTTTATGGTTATATTTAATTCCCCACCCACATAACGGCCGGGTTTTTGGACAGTTAAGAGTACACGTTCCAGACGGGCTTCAATTTGTTGAGGGTTCAGCATGGGCGGGATTATACCTGAGAAGAAAATTTACCTTAAATGAATATTGATGATTGTTCGGGATTTAAAATCTAATAGAAATGAGATGAGGGGAAAATTGTAAGGTGATGAAAATAACCCCTCTATTTACCCATATCATAACTTTAAACCTAAAATAGTTCTAACTATGCCAGTTTAATGGTCGTTATTTGCGGGTTGGATCTTTTCTGCATCGGCTAATTTGCCAACCAGTTTGGCTGGAGAGTGCAACAGCACCGGCATACAGCCGGAGCAGATATAGATCTTTTCACCCTTGTATTGAAGGTTTATGAGAGGCATTTCATCTTCCGGACGGTCGCAATTCAAACATGTCTTCATGGAAAATCTCCTGAGTATTTATTTGTTATTTTCAAATATGGTAATAGGATTATATCCTAATACGGTTTCTTTTGTCCTAATAAATTGCCTGAGGTTCCTCATGGATTGGGATTTCAAAATTGGTTTCCTGGAGTAAACCACATCCCACTACCAGAAAATAGTTTTCAATTATTATTAAAGTGTGCCTTTAACCATACCCCCATCCACGCTCAACATAACGCCGGTAATATAGGAAGCTGCAGGGGATAGCAAGAACACAGCTGCATTTGCAAATTCTTCAGTGGTCGCCATTCTTCCAAACGGACTTTCCTTTGCCTGGCGGGCAAATTCTGCTTCAATTGATGTGTTATTTTGATCGGCGCGGCTGGTCATAAGCTCATTCACTCTCTCAGTCTCAGTCCAAGCTGGCAAAATTGAATTAAACCGGATCCCGGTACTTCCAACTTCCAGAGCTAATGTTTTGGTTAAGCCTACTGTCGCTGCCCGAATGCTGTTGGAAAGCACCAGGTTTGGAATGGGTTGCTTGACAGAATATGATGTGATCGTTAGTACACTGCCTACTTGAGAAGCCTTCAAGTATGGTAATGCTGCTCGGATTAGCCGGACATGACTCATCAGGGAGAGGTCAATAGCTTTTTGCCAGACTGCGTCTTCCAGGGTTTCAAATTGACCTGCAGGAGGACCGCCAGCGTTGGTAACTAATAGATCCAGGCTTCCAAGCGCGTTGATTGCGGATTTGATTAATTGTGCAGGGATGACAGGATCCGCCACATCTCCTGCCAGAGGGACCACATCGCCGCCTGTTTCTTTCTGTAATATTCTTGCAGCTGATTCCAGGTTAGATTTATTACGGGAATTAATTGCCACCCGGCAACCTTCCATTAGCAATCCGCGCGCAACCGCATATCCAAGACCGCGCGAGGCTCCAGCAACAAATGCGGATTTACCCATTAATTTCAAGTTCATTTTCTTTACCTCTTTAGAAAGATATGTATCCTTAAATCATGTTGAAAGTAAGGATTATTGGGACTAAAATCGATTATCAAGAAGGTGTGAGCCAATTGCTCAATGGATGATCTCGATACCATCATTATATACCTGACCGTCACGCCAGTTGGTCTTGATCCAATTTAAGGTGGTCATCAAGGAGCGTTGCAGATGGGCTGCATCGTTACCTATCATTGCACAAGCGATTATAGATTCAAACCATTTATCCTGTAAACCCATCTCAGCTACAGAAATATTGAATTCGCGCTGCAACCGTGCCAGTAACGGCTTTAGTTGGCTGCGCTTTTCTTTCAAGGATCTGCATCCAGGAAGATTTAGATGAATAGTAAGCAGACCGATCATAATTGAATAGACTCTTGCTTTAAGAACTTGCGGCGATTACAATGTTTTCTTATGGAAACTGAGATTTCTTACAACAAGGCATTGGATTACTTATATGGATTTGTTGATTATAGCTTGAAACATACATCTGAGCTGATAAAAGCTGAGTTTAATCTAGATCGGATGTTTGAATTAATGAAATTGCTGGGTAATCCTGAGCGTAATTACCCAATTTTGCATGTAGCAGGAACAAAGGGAAAAGGTTCAACCTCCGCTTTTATGGCTTCTGCTTTAGGACAAGCTGGTTATACAACAGGTTTATATACTTCTCCACATTTGCAGGATTTTTGTGAGCGTATCCAGGTCAATAATGAACCCGTCTCCCATAATGAACTAGCCGAGTTGGTGGAAATGATCAAGCCGGAGGTCGCAAAAATCCCTTTCATAACTACTTTTGAATTAACCACTGCTTTGGCTTTTTTGCATTTCAGCCGGAAAGGGGTTAATGCAGCAGTAATTGAAGTAGGTTTGGGAGGCAGACTGGATGCCACCAATATTGTCCAACCACTGGTATCGATTATTACATCTCTTTCATTGGATCATATAGCAGTACTTGGCAACACCTTGGCGCTGATCGCAGGCGAAAAGGGGGGTATCATTAAGGAAGACATACCTGTTGTATCCTCTCCACAAAAAGAAGAGGCATTGCTGGTTTTGGAGAGGATAGCCCAACAGCGTTCCTCAAAGCTTTTCCTGGTTGGACGTGATTGGATGTTTGCAGGGAGGAAGGCTTCCTTACAAGGACAGGATATGGAAGTTTGGAAGAAGGACAGCGAGCATGTCAAGCTTCATATTCACATGTTGGGAGCCCACCAGGTGCAAAATGCAGCCACTGCTTATGCAGGGCTTCAGATTGCTCACCAGGCTGGATTGAAAATAACTGATGCAAATATTCAACTCGGTTTTTCACAAACATTCTGGCCAGCTCGTTTTGAGATTGTCCGAAATGAGCCTCCTGTTATATTGGATTCAGCCCACAATCAGGATTCAGCGATCAAACTCCACGATACGCTGAAAGAATATTTTCCCGGCAGGAAAGTGATTTTGATATTCGGAGCTTCAGAAGATAAGGATGTTGCTGGAATGTTCACAGAGTGGAAACCCTGTCTTAGCCAGATCATCACTACGCAAGCCGATCATCCACGTGCCCTTGATCCAGGTCAATTGGCAATACTGGGACGCGATATCGGAATTCCCAGTGAAGTCGTCCTTTCTGTAGAGGCTGCCTTGGAAAGAGCACTTACCATCTCAGCGGAAACTGGTGTAATTGTTCTCTCAGCAGGTTCCATGTTCGTCACCGCAGAGGTACGAACTGCCTGGCACAAATTTCAAGCTGCATCATGATCTACCAACCAGATGTTGTGTAAAAAAAACACACATCTGATGAATTCAATTGATTGGAATAAAAATGCCTCAAAATGATTGGTCTTTTCAAGAAGATGACGAAGATTTTAACTTGGCTTTATCTCAAAGAACAGAAGAGCTATACCGTGTTCCGAACTTTCAAGCGGACGAAGATGGGATCATAGTAGCCCTGGTGCTGCCACTGCTTGACCTTGTAATTTACCCGCACATGGTCAGCCCTGTTTTTGTTGCGCGTGCGGGCTCATTGCGAGCGATCCAGGAAGCCCACACTCAAACCCAAACGGTCATAGGTCTCACACAAACAGACCCGGATGTTGAAGATCCTGGTGCGGATGATTTCCTGCCGATTGGTGTGGAAATAGCTGTAGGACGATTGTTGAATATGCCGGATGGCTCAAGTTCTGCCCTGGTGCAAGGGCGGCGGCGAGTGAGCATCCTGGAATTTATCCAGGTAACTCCTGTTCTGAAAGTTCGCGCCCGCATTATTCATGAACCGCTTGCTCCAGACCGGGAAACCAAAGCATTAATGCGGACAGCTCTCGATTTGTTTGAAAATTGCGTGCAACTGGACCGTTCAATTCCAGAAGAAGCACATCTGTTTGCATTGAATATATCAGAGCCTGGCTGGCTGGCAGATATGCTAGCGACTGCTGTTTCAATCAAGATAGAAGAAAGACAGACATTGTTGATGACCCCGGAACCAGCTAAACGTCTCACCCACATTATCAGTCTTCTGGCAGAAGAAGTGGATGTCCTGGAGTTGGAGGAAGACATCCACAATCGGGTTCAATCGGAAGTGGATCGCTCACAAAGGGAATTCTACCTTCGTGAACAAATGAAGGCCATCCAGACTGAATTGGGTGAAGGTGATATCTTCGCTCGTGATATAGCCGATATCAGAAAAAAAGTGGAAGATGCCAATTTGCCTGTGGAAGCTAAAGCAACTGCCTTAAAAGAAATGGAGAGGTTAATTCAAATGCCTCCAATGGCACCAGAAGTTGGCATTATCCGAACTTATATTGATTGGATCGTGGATTTGCCCTGGTCCACTTTCTCTGAAGACAACCTGGAAGTAAGGAACGCCGGAAAAATTCTTGAACGCGACCATTATGGATTAAAGAAGGCAAAAGATCGCATTCTTGAATATATCGCTGTGCGAAGTCTGCATCCCAAAAAAGAGCGCCAACCGATTTTATGTTTTGTCGGTCCTCCTGGAACAGGTAAAACTTCTCTGGGTCGCTCCATCGCAGAGGCACTTGGTCGTAAGTTTGTGAGACTGTCATTGGGTGGTGTGCGTGATGAAGCCGAGATTCGCGGGCACCGCAGAACTTACATCGGGGCGATGCCTGGCAGGATCATTCAAACCATCAAACGCGCCAGCACAGCGAACCCGTTGTTCATGTTGGATGAAATTGACAAATTAGGCGCTGATTTTAGAGGCGACCCTTCTTCTGCTCTGCTTGAGGTCTTGGACCCGGAACAAAATAACTCATTTTCAGATCATTACCTCGAATTAGCTTTTGACCTCTCCAAAGTGATGTTCGTGACAACTGCCAATTATCTGGGTTCGATTCCGCATGCATTGCTGGATAGGATGGAGGTGATAGAATTCCCCGGATATATTGAAGAAGAGAAATTATTCATAGCCGATAGATTCCTGATCCCCCGCCAAATGGAAGAAAACGGAATTGAGGAAATCGGATTGAAATTTTCAAACGATTCCATAAAACGTATGATCCGGGAATATACCTATGAAGCTGGAGTGCGTAATCTTGAAAGAGAGATCGGTAAGGTTTGCCGAAAGGTTGCCCGCACGAAGGCGGAACGCAAGAAATTCCCTGTCGAAATAACAAACCAGCTTATTGAAAAATATCTGGGTCCCCCACAATTTTTCCTGACAGAAGCTGAAAGAAAAGATGAGGTGGGTGTTGCCACCGGTCTGGCTTGGACTGAAAATGGCGGCGAGATCCTGTCTATAGAGGTAGCAGTATTGGAAGGAAAGGGCAACTTGCAGATCACTGGTCAAGTTGGGGACGTTATGCAGGAATCTGCACAAGCAGCTTTATCATATTTAAAATCACGTGCCAGTTTTCTGGGTATAGATGGAGAAGTTTTCGAGCGGATGGATATTCATCTTCACCTACCGGAAGGTGCCATTCCCAAGGATGGTCCCAGCGCTGGTATCTCACTATGCACAGCTCTCGTATCCGCTTTCACAGGACGCCCGATCTATAAAAACGTTGCCATGACAGGCGAGATCACTTTACGAGGCAGAGTCTTAACTATAGGTGGTGCACGCGAAAAACTGTTGGCAGCTTACAGGGCAGGCATCAAGACTGTTTTGATACCGGAAAGAAATCTAAAAGACCTGGTGGATGTGCCTAAAACTGCCAGGGATTCACTCAAGATCATCCCGGTAACACATATGGACCAGGTGCTCAAAGTGGCGTTATCTCCACTGGTTACTGTTGAACCACCAAAACCTCGAGTGAGAACAGAAGAATTAATAGATGGAGATGAAGATTAGGGCTCAAGATCAAAGTGATTTCGTGTAGATGAAGGTTTTTTTTATGCTGAAAGAAAAAGTGGTTTTGATAACAGGAGCATCATCCGGATTTGGAGAAGATGCGGCTCGTTTGTTTGCAAGGCAAGGCTGCTTTGTCGTATTGGCTGCCCGCAGAATGGAGAGATTGGAAAGAATAGCTGAAGAGATCAAGGCAGAAGGTGGCATATCCATGCCTGTTAAGTTGGATGTACTTCAACAAATCCAGATAGATGAAATGGTTGCAAAAGTAGTAAAAATATATGGACGCATAGATATCTTATTTAATAACGCTGGATTTGGGCGATTGGATTGGCTGGAGAATCTTGAGCCTGTACAAGATATAGACGGACAGATCGATGTTAACTTGCGAGGTCTGATCCAGGTGACGCGTGCTGTATTGCCTATCATGGAAGAACAAAGGTCGGGCACGATTATTAACATGTCTTCAATAGCAGGCAGGATAGCAGCACCCTTATATTCGATCTATGCAGCGACCAAATTCGGAGTGAGAGGCTTCACAGAATCCCTCCGAAGGGAGGTAAAACCATATGGTATCCAGGTGTGTGCGATATATCCTGGAGGAGCAGCCACAGAATTCAGTCAGCATTCAGGGAATTCAAAATTTAAGCGAAGCGTGAAGACTCCCGCATGGTTGAGGATGTCCTCTCCATATGTTGCCCTAAAAGTAGTTGGTCTGGCAAAACATCCCCGACGCGCATTGGTGATCCCTTGGTGGATGCAACCAGTCATTTGGTTGGATGCGCACCTGCCCTGGTTGGTGGATTTGGCTTTAGGTGGAATGGTCAGGAAATATCATTGAAATATATGTTAAAGATAATGGAAATGATCCCCTTGAGAACATCTGCTAATGATGATGACAAAAATGATTTGCTTTGCAAGAAACATCTCGCCACGATCGATCATAGCAAGTGGGTAAACAAAGGGCAGAATACAATGAAAGCTAATACGATCCTTCGAGAGGAAAAGTATCTGAGGAAACCTTGTCAGCAATTTCGATTTGCTCGCGAAGAGTTTCACAAGAGTATTGAAGGATTACCCCTCCAGAATTTGCAAAATATCACTGTATAGCCCGCAAGGATATGTTAATTGCTTGGATTTGTATGGTTGACGCCTCGTTGGCACCGATGGAACTACCCTAGAACAAGGCTGAAAAATAGAAGGGGATGAATTTTTTTCCACCCAGATTCCCCGTATTTGGAAGTATTACCGAATTTGCTCAATAATTTCCAGATATGGTGTTTGTGGCGGGGGTGGGGGTTGAACCCACGACCAAGGGCTTATGAGTCCCCTGCTCTACCACTGAGCTACCCCGCCAAATTTAGCCTGTAGATGTTACTATGTGGCTGGATATTTGTCAACTTATTTTGTCTTTTGCAGTCCTTGCTTGACAAAACTTGTTTTTACGATAAAATACAAACCGCAAGCCGAAGTGGCGGAACTGGCAGACGCGCTACGTTCAGGGCGTAGTGAGGGTTTCCTCGTGAGGGTTCAAATCCCTCCTCCGGCATTCAAACCCGCAAATATGCGGGTTTGTTTAATGTTGAGATTTATTTTAATAGCGTTGACGATATACCTTCCTCACAGGTATAATTAGTCCGTTAAGTAAACGGAGGCTTATTTATGGAAACTTATATTAGTATTGCAATGATCATCATTTCGATCGCTTTGGTGATCAGTATTGTCTTACAATCCAAAGGTGCTGGTCTGGGCGGTTTCACCGGTATTGACACTGGTGGTGTGTTTACAGCACGACGCGGCATTGAAAAAACATTATTCTGGGTAACATTAGTACTCAGTATTATTTTCTTTATTTTAGCGATATCTGCTGTAATAATCGCGGCACATCTATAATTATTTAATATTGAACAAGGAAGACAAATGCCGGAGAGAAAAAAATTTCCAGCAAGAGACTTCCTTTATTCAGCATTCTCCTCAATGAAAAAAATTCGTTGGCAGATAGTAATTGTCCTTTTAACGTTGGTTGTCGTCGGAATTTTACTGATCAGGCAGCAGCCAACCTCTATTGTGATTCTGCCACAACCAGCAAGCGGGGGAATATACACTGAAGGTATGATCGGAAAATTCGGTCGTTTAAATCCACTTTTTGATCTTAATAACCCTGCAGATAGAGATATAGACAAGTTAATATTTAGTGGATTAATTTCCTTTGATCCTGCTGGTATTCCACGATCAGATCTTGCGGAATCCTGGGGGGTATCATTGGATGGAACCATCTACAATGTTTCCATCCGACCTGAGGCTTTCTGGCACGATGGTGAGCCGATCACAAGTGATGATGTTCTTTTTACGTTGAGTTTATTGCGGAGTGATATCTCTGCAATTTCGAAAGATGTTCGTTCCATGTGGGACCAGGTTAATGTTACTGCCTTAGATGAAAAAACAATACGCTTTGAGTTATCTGAACCATTTGCTCCTTTCATGGATTATCTTGATTTCGGAATTTTACCCAAGCATATAATTGACAAAATACCACTGGATCAATTAAAGACTGCTGAATTTAATCTACATCCGGTAGGAAGTGGACCTTATCAATTTGATTCTTTAATGACAGAAGATGGTGAGATCATTGGTGTGGTTCTAAAGATCTTTCCTGATTATTATGGCCAAATTCCATATATCGAGCAAATTGCCTTTCAATATTTCCCAAATTCCCAATCCGCGTTGGAAGCATATCAACTAGGTGAAGTGATGGGGATAAGCAGGATTTCACTTGAAATATTGAAAAACGCTTTGGCTGAACCAAATTTGTCCACCTATAGTAGCCGATTACCTGAAATAAGCATGGTATTATTTAATCTCAATAATCCTGATGTATTTTTTTTGCAGGATAAGGAAATTCGCACTGCTCTAATGTTGGGATTGAATCGGCAGTGGTTGGTTGACCACGTATTAAATGGACAAGCCATTATTGCAAACAGCCCCATTCTTCCTGGAAATTGGGCTTATTATGATAATGTCGAAAAAAATGATTTCGATCTTTCGAGGGCTGTTTCCATTTTGGATACATTGGGCTACAGTCCGGCGATGGATGGAAGTGGTATCTTGGAAAAAGATGGCAATTCATTAATTTTCACATTACTTTATCCGGATGATGAAGAGCATGCTTCCGTTGCAGAGGCAATTAAAAATAATTGGCTAAATCTTGGCGTCAGAGTGGAACTCCAGGCGGTTACTTACGACGAACTATTAAATAACTATCTAGTTTCAAGGAATTATCAAGCCGCCCTGGTCGATTTGGATTTCAGTAATTCTCATGATCCAGATCCTTACCCATTCTGGCACCAAGCAGAAGCAAGCGGTGGTCAGAATTATTCCCAATGGGATAACCGTAGTGCCAGTGAATATATAGAGCAAGCTAGAGTAATAGTAGATATCCCCTTTAGGATCAGGTTATATCGAAATTTTCAGATCCTGTTTTCCAGGGAATTACCTGCTTTACCACTTTATTATCCGGTATTTACTTTTGGGGTTGATTCCCAAGTGTCCGGTATTCAGATTTCTTATCTTTCTGCGATTAGAGATCGTTTTGAAGGCATCAAAAACTGGTACCTCGTTACTCGGCGTACTCTTGAAAATGTTCAAACTGGTACCGAACAACCCTGAAATTGAAGTCTTATGAACAACATCATTAATGATCTGGTTTTTTTAATAATTGTTCGGATGATATGAAGGAGTATCTATTTTCCTCAGAACTTAGTTGGAATTCACCCGGGTTATCCAAGCTGAAATTGGGGTGGGTGTTATTAACTTGAATCGGACCATTAGGAAGAGAACCAGAGTCAGAAGATTTGGGTTTATTCCTATAAGGCGACCTTAATCTTGAGACAATAAAATGGAAACGCCTGGTCGATTGGTAAAAAAATTCCATGAAACAAGGTCAAGATTTGGTTTTGTGGAAGAATTATCTAATGGATTATTGGAATGATCCAGATGAATTCGGAAAATTATATTTAAGAGAAGTTCAATGGTGTGTAATGTTGCACTTATCGCCAGATGATTAGCAGATAAATTCAAAAAGCGAGATGCTTTTAGCGGATTGGATGAGAGACAGAGATCCAGCTTGAAGCATGGAGGTTTTTCCGGGCAAAATATATGAAAGCAATTTTCTCAGAACCTATTTATTGGTTTCTATAAGAAAAATTGTTTTCAAGATAGTGGTAAAAGATTTCAAGGAGATTTAATGACCGATCAACGTACTTCTGCATTGGAATATGCTGGTTCTAACAAAGAACAATTCTTAATCTGCTTAAAAGATATATTAGCCATTCCTTCAATATCAACAGACCCATCCAGGGTTGTAGATATGGGGCATGCTGCTGAATGGGTAGCCTCCCAATTAAGATCACTGGGGATGCAAATGGTCAATTTGTATCCAACAGCCAAATATCCAATTGTTTATGGAGAATGGAAAGGATCCGAAGGTAGACCTACTGTTCTCATCTATGGACATTATGATGTTCAGCCTGTGGACCCTTTGGAGCTATGGAATAGTCAACCATTTGAACCAGAAAAACGTGGAGATAATTTATACGCACGTGGAGCATCTGATATGAAGGGTCAGATCGTTGCTGTGATCAAAGCCATCGAAGCGTTAGTTAAAACTGGTGGATTGCCTGTCAATGTTAAATGGATTATTGAAGGTGAAGAAGAGATCGGATCCCCCAACCTTGAGTCGTTTATCTCTGATCACAAAGCTTTGTTAGCATGCGATTTCGCATTGAATCCAGACAGCGGAATGATCGGTGCTGATGCGCCAAGTATTACTTATGCATTACGAGGTTTGGCTTATTTCGAATTGAAAATATTTGGACCAGCAACCGATTTGCATTCAGGTATATACGGTGGAGTTGTACATAATCCTGCCAATGCGCTTGCAGAATTGATAGCAGGAATGCACGATAAGCAAGGTCGGATTAATCTTCCTGGTTTTTATGATAGCGTTATTAATTTGAGTGACGAGGAACGTTCAGAAATGGCAAGATTGCCACTTACCGAAAGACATTTCCTCGATCAAACAGGAGTTCCTGCTCTGTCTGGTGAGGCAGGTTATACGCCAGTGGAGCAGGCTAGCGCTCGTCCTACATTGGATATAAATGGTTTGCTCTCAGGGTTTACGGGAGTTGGTTCAAAGACGGTCATCCCAGCCTGGGCTATGGCAAAGATTTCCATGCGCCTCGTTCCAAAACAAGATCCAAAAGAAGTTCACAAACAATTAATACAATACCTCGAAACCAATACCCCTAACAATATCCGCTGGGAGTTGACAGCTATGGCAGGTGGAAGGGCATCGATTTCCAGCAGAGATTCAATTGGTGTCGTTGCGTTAAAAAAAGCTTTGGAAACTTCATGGGGTCTCACCCCATTTTTTAAACGTGAAGGTGGAAGTGTTCCTGTTGTTACATATATGCAGGAAATCCTTGGTATTGATTCAGTGTTAACAGGATTTGGGCTTCCGGATGATAATCTACATGCCCCAAATGAAAAAATCCACCTTCCAACATGGTATAAAGGGATCAATGCCCTGATACATTTCTTTCTAAACCTTTCGGATTAGGTTGTGTGGATTTTCAATAATTCTAGCCGCCGATACACCGGCGGCTTTGTGATATGGAGAAAAATGGAAGATCAATTAATAACATATGGTGGGCAGGCAGTAATTGAAGGGGTGATGATGAGGGGTCGTACATCACTAGCGATTGCGATGCGCGATCCTTCAGGGCAAATAATTATTCAAACTGAAGAACTGGGTGGCATCTATAAAAGCCGGATAGCAAGAATTCCTTTCTTAAGAGGCTTGATCTTACTCTGGGATTCATTGGGATTGGGTATGAAAGCATTAACTATTTCAGCAAATATCCAAACGGGAGAAGATGAAAAAATAGAAGGTCCAATGTTATATTTAACCTTAGGTTTCTCAATACTTATCGGTTTGATGTTATTTCTGCTCGTGCCAGCTGGTATCGGGTATCTAACCGACCATTTCCTGAAATTGAATTCCTGGCTTGGCAACCTGGTGGAAGGCTTGGTCAGATTACTTTTCCTGATTGTGTATATATGGGCTATAGGATTCATGCCAGATATTCGCAGGGTCTTTGGATATCATGGCGCAGAACATAAAACAATAAATGCCTATGAAGCCGGAGCTGAGCTTTCTCCAGAGAATGTTTCAACATATTCTCTTCAACATCCCCGTTGTGGAACAGCTTTCTTGCTCACACTGGCGTTGTTTTCAGTATTAGTTTTTGCACTTTTGGGTCCCTTGCCATCTTTGTGGTGGCGTTTGAGCAGCAGAATCCTCTTAATTCCAGTAATTGCAGGAATTTCTTACGAGTATATTCGCTGGACTGCCAGGCACCTTGATTTAGCATTTGTCCGCGCCATGATAAAACCCAATCTAGCGCTTCAGAAGTTGACAACAAGAGAACCGGATCTAAAGATGTTGGAAGTAGCGATCGCTGCATTTCAAACCATGCGTAAAACTGAAGATATTGGAATAAATAATCAAATTTAATCGCCTTCCGGGAGGTCTTCATAATAAACAAGTCTGATCAGAGCGAGACTTCTGGAAGGATTGGGAAATCATAGTAATTAATTAGTTATTGCGCATAACCAAGAAATAGAATAATAATTAATACCAGAAAGCGATAAAATGATGTTGTAATGGGTGGATGAAACCATCCCATTACAACATTAACAATCTGGAAGAGGTAGATCTTGAGCATAATTAATCAAGGAAATTAAGGAACTAATGAAAACAATAAGAAAAAGGAAGAGGATACCGATTATTATCTCAATACTAATATTGTTGTGCATAATTGGGATTCCTATAATCTATTACGCAGGGCGCCCCCTACCAGTCCCGCTGAGAACCCAGTTATTTGATGGGGTCATTTATTATCGTCGTTTTCATGTAAAACCACGACTGCTTATAGCTCATATTATCACGGTGGATTTAAGTACTCCAGGTCTGGAATTCCTGGTCACTCCAGGAGATCCAAGTGCAGAATTCCCATTAAAAGCAAGAACAACTTCTGAATTTGCTAAAGAATTTGATGTTCAAGTTGCAATTAATGGAGATGGTTTTACGCCTTGGTCTACGAGTGGTTTTTTTAATTATTATCCACATCCAGGAGATGGAGTGGTACCCAACGGAAATGCCATTTCACAAGGGGTTAAGTATCATGGCGGTTCAAATCAACCAACTATTTATATCACCGCCAACAATAAGGTAAGTTTTTCCATGCCTGGAGATGAAAGGATTTACAACGCAATATCAGGGGACCGTATGATAGTTGAAAATAAGGAGGCGGTGCCGGGATTGGATGATGAAATTCCAGCACCTAGAACTGCGATTGGGATAAATGGGGAGGGGAGCAAGTTAGTGATCGTAGTTGTGGATGGGCGCCAATTCTTATATAGTCAGGGTGCCACTATGTCCGAATTAGCTGAGATTTTAATATTATATGGTGCTGATACTGCCATGAATCTGGATGGTGGTGGTTCATCCACGCTTGTCGTGCAAAGTGGTTTGGGAGTGAGAGTATTGAATTCACCCATCGATAGAAATTTCCCTGGCATTGAACGCGCAGTTGGTAATCATTTGGGAATTATGATTCATTAACTTATTTCTTAAGACTAATAAATACTTTGGTGATTTGTGAATCAATAATATCCCGCATGGTTTATAAACCAGCGGGATATTATATTTTTTCTGAAAGTATCACTATAAAATTGGCTCGAATCGGGCTGTGAAATGACGTAGAAGAGGAGGAGCATAAATAAATTTATAACCGCGGATTGATTCAGCTCGTTTCTTAATAGATTTAAAGGATTCAATAACAAAATCCATATGGCTTTGCGTGTAGGTTCGACGGGGAATTGCCAATCGCATTAATTCAAGCTTGGGGTAGATCATTTCCCCGGTATCGGGATCAGGATAGGCGAACATGACAGATCCGATCTCACAACCGCGAATGGCACCTTCCCGGAATAGTTCAACGGATAATGCTTGACCTGGAAATTCACTTTGTGGAATATGAGGTAACACACTCGCTGCATCCACATAAACAGCATGTCCTCCAACTGGTTGGATGGTTGGAATTCCGCAATCATTTATTCCCTTTGCAAGATAAGCTGTTTGTCCAAGACGGTATTTCAGGTAATCTTCATCCAGTCCTTCATATAAACCTACTGCCATGGCATCCAGATCTCTACCAGCTAACCCCCCGTAGGTCGGGAAACCTTCACGGAGGATCAATTCGTTCTTGATGTTTTGAAATATCGAGGCATCATTCAGGCACAATAAACCACCGATATTTACGATGGCGTCTTTCTTGGCAGACATGGTCATACCATCCGCAAGGGCGAATATTCTTCTGGCGATGTCAAGTACAGATGTTTCCTGGAAACCGGGTTCGCGCATTTTGATGAAGTACGCATTTTCTGCATATCTTGCAGCGTCAATGAAAAATGGGATATTATATTCATGGTAGGTATCTGAGACAGCCTTGATGTTCTCCAGTGAAATAGGTTGACCTCCACCTGCGTTATTGGTGATTGTTAGCATACCGAAGGGGATTTTTTCAGGACCTGTATTTAAAATAAAATCTTTTAATTTGGCAATATCCATATTGCCTTTGAAAGGATGTTGAATTTCTGGATCAAACGCTTCATTGATCACCAAATTGACCGGTCGACCACCACGAGCACGAATATTTGCATCTGTTGTATCAAAATGCATGTTCGAAGGAATGGATTGACCGGGTTTTACCATCACTGCTGAGAGAATATTTTCCGCAGCACGGCCCTGGTGCGTAGGTACAAAATATTTAAAACCAAATATTTCTTGTACTGCCTTTTCCAATCTAAAGAAAGAGCGGGCACCAGCATACGACTCGTCACCAGAAAGCATGGCAGCCCATTGTTGGTGGCTCATTGCTCCTGTACCAGAATCAGTAAGAAGATCTATGAATATGTCCTGAGCTTTTAGAGAAAATACGTTATAACCAGCATCTAACAGGGCGATCTCCCTCGCTTCAGAGGATATAAGGCGAATTGGTTCAATCATTTTGATGCGGAAGGGTTCGGGGGTGTATGCAGCCATTATTTCTCCTTGGAAAAAAATGAAAATTTCAGTTGGCTAAGTTTAACATGGAAATCTAGCGATATAATCAATTTCTATGAAAAATGTCTGAACTCGTTTCCTGGCAGGATACCTGTTGTGTGCCTTGAGCATAACCTTATTGATTTGGACTGAATGGCCAATTAAACCAGAAACCAGAGATATTATTTTTCAACCTGGTGAATTGGGGGTTCAAGTCCCTTCAGGTGTTGTTGGGTTAGGGCAAGAAGATGAAACTGGTACTTCAGACGACATAATGGCATTTCGAGATACGAGAAAGATAACTTTGGAGTGGATGCCAATTATCAGGATGGGTGATCATTCTCAAGTAACACTCAGCTTTACTAGTTACAATATTCCCCCCACAGAGAATTTCGGAAATAGCAGCGAAGAACCTGCAAAATTGGAAAGTTATACAAACTTATTTGATGTTTATACTGTCAACACTGAAGCAAGATTAGAATTATCCGGTTTTAATATAAAACCTGCAAGCATTTCCGGGCGAATCCTTCCAGAAGATCGGGATAATGTTTTTAATTGGAAAATCATTCCGGAAGAAGATGGTTCATATGAAGGTGTTGCCTGGTTGTATTTACGATTATTTCCAAAGATAGAAGGCAATTCCATCGATAAAGCTGTTTCAGCTCAATCTTTCGACATTAAAGTGATATCTATTTTAGGTATAAATAGTAAATACTGGCGAGTAATTGGTGTTTTTGGGATTATTGGTGGAATTTTCTTTCAAAAAGCACGTATTATTGCGTGCACATCGAATGTTTACAGGATTATTATTAATAAATGTCGAAAAAGATAATTTATTATTTGCAAATGATCATATTTTAAGACAACTTTGTGAGATTGCAGCTATTAAATAGTGTAAAAAATCACAAATATTATTATTTCATGACAAAAGTCATAGTAATTACTGATTTGAGTTAGTGCTAGAACGAACTATTTCATGGTAGAATTCGCCCGTTATACGCTTAGGAAGATAAAATACTAGAGATCTGGAGTTCTTATGCAAAATGAATGGTTGTATATTGGATTATTCTTAGTGATCGGAGTAATAGTACCGATAGTTCCACTTATCGCATCTCATTTCTTAGCTCCACATAAACCTAACCCAGTAAAGCAAAGCACATACGAATGTGGTATTGAAACAGTTGGTGAGAGTTGGGTACAATTCAAATCTCAATATTACATTTTTGCACTCATTTTCTTAGTCTTTGATGTTGAAACAGTTTTCTTATTCCCATGGGCTTTAGCTATGGGAAACCTTCCATTGTTTGCAGTTATTGAAGGAATAATATTTATTCTCATCTTGTTAGCCGGACTTACGTTCACTTGGCGAAGAGGTCTGCTGGAATGGGCTTGACATAAAGTTGATATGTTAAAGGCTGACAGGCTTAAACCTCTCAGCCTTTTATTGTTGCAAGGAGTTAACTTATGACATTTTGGAATGATCCGATCAACTTTTTTGCCGGCTGGTTGCGCTCCTTTTTTATGGGTTGGGGGATGGGAGCTGGACCAGCAAATGTAATTACTTCTCTCATTGGCATAATTGTAATGATCCTCTTCGCTATGCTGATCGCTATAGCCCTTGTATGGGTGGAGCGAAAAGTTGTCGCGCGCTTTCAGGATAGGTTAGGACCAAACCGAATCGGTCCTTTTGGTATTTTTCAACCATTTGCAGATATTGTTAAGCTCATTATTAAGGAAGATATTACTCCTGCTGGAGCTGACAAGGTAGTCTTCAATATAGCACCGGTAATGTCATTGGCAAGTGTTATATTGATCTGGGCAATTGTCCCTTTGGCATCGAAAATCTATGGGGTGGATATCAATGTAGGAGTTCTTTATCTTGTAGCAGTGGGATCATTTGGTACTCTCTCAGTGATCATGGCTGGGTGGGCATCCAATAATAAATATGCACTGATCGGTGCTTTCCGGATGGTGGCAACGATGATTTCATATGAGATCCCGATGGTTGTGGCTTTGCTGATCCCGACCATTATTGCAGGAACAATGAGCGTAAAAGGAATAACCGAAGCTCAAAGTAATTTGTGGTTCGTAATTCTTTCACCTTTAGGATTGCTTCTTTTTATGATCAGCGCTATTGCAGAGCTGGGGCGATCACCTTTTGATCTTAACGAAGCAGAATCTGAAATTGTGGCAGGATTTCATATCGAATATACAGGAATGAAATTTGGGTTATTTTACGCTGGTGAGTTATTGCATGCCTTTACGTTCGGTGGATTTATGGCAGTACTTTTCTTTGGCGGATACGGTGGATTCTTTGGATTGGAGAAACTCTCAGGTTTTACATGGTTATCCAATCCGTTTATCGAATTGGGTGTTTTCCTAGGAAAAGCATTAATTGGATATTGGATCATCATGTGGGTCAAATATTCCATGCCCCGTATTCGAATCGATCATATGCTCACATTCAATTGGAAATTCCTGACACCTCTGGCATTCGTATTGCTCATGTCGACAGCCTTGTTCGATAAAATCCTGGCTCCAACTCAATTCTATGTTCTTGGAATGTTCTTAAGCAACGTAGTTCTCTCCTTGATTGTGATTGAAATCTTGCGAAGATATTCAAAACGTGAACGCATTAAACATGAAAAAAACGCTGAACCTGTAATCCAGGTAGCGCATCATTAAGTGAGGAGTAAGTTGAAATGACTCCTGATCAAATCATCTTTCTACTTTGTTCAGCATTGATCATTAGCTCAGCCTTGATGGTTGTTGCCACCCGTAATTTAGTTCATGCTGCTCTCTGGCTGGTAGCTGCATTGTTTGGCGTGGCAATATTATTTGGTTTATTGCAGGCTGGCTTTCTTGCCTTGGTACAAGTCGTAGTGTACATTGGTGCGATAGCTGTTTTATTCATCTTTGCCGTCATGTTAACCCGGCGCGAGATGCGAGATAAAGGTCCGCAAGTCAACCAGAATTGGGGAATTGCTGCCTTATTGGCACTGTTAACCTTTGGTGGTCTCGCTTACATTTTATCAAGTTGGGATGGCTTTTCAAGCACAGCAAAAGCACTCCCTTCCGGAACGGATTCATTAATGATGTTGGGCAATGCATTGGTCTCACCTGATGCGTTTGTCCTACCTTTTGAAGTTGCTTCAATTCTTCTATTGGCAGCTTTGGTTGGCGCAGTCTTTATCGCATCAGTGAGTAAGGAATAGGAGGCAGGTGTGAGTATTCCTCTTTCGTGGTACCTGATCTTATCAGCGGCACTTTTTAGTATCGGTTTATTTGGCGTTTTGGCTCGGAAAAACGCTGTTGCCATTCTACTTGGAATAGAATTGATGCTCAACGCAGTCAATATCAACCTGGTAGCCTTTTGGCGATATGGCAATGGTTCCATAGCAGGACAGGTTTTTGCCATTATTGTATTTGCTGTGGCAGCAGCTGAAGTTGCTGTTGGTCTGGCCTTGATCATGTCAGTTTATCGTCGTCGCTCTACTGTAATAGCCGATGATCTCGATTTACTTAAATGGTAGGAGAACTTTATGTCGACTGAATCAATCATCTGGCTCATTCCACTTCCACCTCTATTGGCGTTTTTTCTGATCGTTCTTTTTACAAATAAAAGCAAGGTATTGAGTCATAGCGTTGCCATCGGAGCAGCTGCACTCTCATGGCTCGGTGGGATGGTGGTTTTCTTCCAGGCAGTGGGTGTAGAACATTTTGGAAAAGAAGTCTTTCATTCATCCATCAACTGGATCCCAACTGGAGATACCTGGCTAAAAATAGGCGTGCTTCTTGATCCCCTTTCAGCAGTCACGCTCTTTTTCGTAGCATGGACTGTTCTGATGATATTCATTTACAGTGTTGGATATCAAAACTTTGGACAACCAAAAGGGGACCATGATCAAGCTGGTCTTCCTCCTCATGGGGCAACCATCGAAGATGTGAATGGGCACAAACATTTGACTCCATCCATCGAACCAATGTACTCCCGGTTTTTCGCATTAATTGGTTTGTTTGCGTTTGGTATGTATACCCTGGTGGTTTCAGACAACCTGCTGACAATGTTTGTCGGGTGGGAGATCATGGGGCTTTGCTCTTATTTGTTGATCGGTTTCTGGTATGGAAAACCCTCCGCCCGGAATGCAGCCATCAAAGCTTTCATGACGACGAGAATTGGTGATGTTTTTATGCTTTTAGGCATATCCTTTCTTTATTGGGCAACAGGCACTCTTTCCTTCCGTGAAATATTTACGGAACATACACTTTCGGTTTTAGCCTCAACTGCAACCCCAATATTTGGTTTATCCGCGGCAGGTTTAATTGGTTTACTTCTTTTTATTGGCACAGTAGGAAAATCAGCCCAATTTCCATTACACGTATGGCTGCCAGATGCAATGGAAGGTCCCACACCAGTCTCAGCAATGATCCATGCAGCCACGATGGTGTCAGCGGGTGTTTATGCTGTGATCCGAATGTTCCCGTTGATCACAGCAGACTTTACAGGTCATGGTCTGACTATAACCATGAGCATTATTGCATTTACAGGGGCTTTCACAGCCATATTTGCAGCTACTATAGCAGTTGCTCAAAATGATATCAAGCGAGTCCTGGCTTACTCGACAATTTCCCAGCTCGGTTTTATGATCGCTGCTTTGGGAATTGGAGCTTATGTCGCTGCGATATTTCACTTGATAATACACTCATTTTTCAAAGCATTGCTATTCCTTGGTTCTGGATCAGTCATCCATGGCATGGAACATGGTGTCCTTCATACTGGCGAACAATCCATTGATACACAGAATATGTTCAACATGGGAGGATTAAAGAAGAAAATGCCGATCACATTTTGGACTTTTCTGATCGGTGGATTTGCATTATCAGGTTTCCCGGTATTAACTGCCGGTTTCTGGTCGAAAGACGAGATCCTTGCGGATGCATTTGCCAATGGTCATATGGCGGTATTCATCACCCTTGCTGTTGCTGCCTTTTTTACAGCTTTTTATACGATGCGTCAGATCACCCTTACCTTTCTTGGTGAAGCACGTACAAAATCTGCAGCACATGCTCAAGAAACAACCTGGACGATGACAATGCCACTGGTCATTCTTTCCATTTTTGCGATTAGCCTTGGTTGGGTTGGTATACCGGAGAAATTTCCATTATTAGGTGGCGTAATTCCAAATTGGTTTCATGAATTTGTAGGTGGCACACTGGCAGAGCACCCGGAAGTTCTGGAATTTAATATTTTCCCTCTGCTGACATCCTTAACAGTGGCGTTGGGTGGGTTGTTGGCGGGGTGGTTGGTATACCGAAATGTTAAATCTGCGGAAGAAGACAAACTGCAATTCAAAGTGCTTAAGAATAAATATTACTTTGATGAGATATATGACTACTTGTTTGTAAAACCTGCCTTTTGGTTTTCAGAGACATTTGCTTATAAATTCCTCGACCAGATGATAATTGATGGTTTTCTTAACCGGATTGGTAGGTTTGCTGCAGGGATTGGTCATGCTTTCAGGCAATATTTTGACGCACCTGTAGTAAATGGCTTTGGTGACATGGTCGGTGAAGGTACTAAGAAGATTGGAAAAACTTTGGCACCGATTATTCAAAGAGGTCGTATCCAATACTACATGATTGCTTCGTTGGTTGTGGCTGCAATCGTTGCTGTTCTTTATTATTTCCTGCTGATATAAAGCGACTGGGAGAGATTGATGGACTTTATAAGTAATCATATGCTGACAACCATCCTGTTGTTTCCTGTCCTGGCTGCAATAATTATCCTGTTTCTACCTAAAGAAGATGTGAAGGTCATCCGATGGGCAGCTCTGCTTTCCAGTCTGATACCGTTAGCACTTTCGATTTGGTTATGGATACGGTTTGATGCGAATGCTACCGGTTTTCAATTTACTGAACAATATCCGTGGTATCAAGCCATTAATTCATCTTTCTTTGTTGGTGTAGATGGTTTGTCATTAACCATGGTGCTATTGACATCATTATTGACACCTATCTCAATTTTGGCATCCTTTAAGATTGAAGATCGCGTCAAGGCTTTCATGATGCTTTTCTTACTGTTGGAAACAGGCATGTTGGGAGTATTTCTATCCCTGGATTTGCTGATCTTCTTTGTGTTTTGGGAAATTGGTCTGGTGCCTATGTATTTCCTGATCAATCAATGGGGAAGCTCAAATCGAAACTACGCCTCGCTCAAATTTATTATTTATACCATGGCAGGATCATTGGGGCTCCTTTTGGCGATCCAGATGATTGGTGTCAGTTTTGGGACATACAATTTACCTGATTTATTCAATCTTTGGCCTGTAGCTTCAGAACTTAAGAATATCCCGCTTGGTTTACCAATTGAGACGGTAAAAGCAGTTGCTTTTTGGGCTTTTGTGATAGCTTTCGCAATTAAAGTACCTGTTTGGCCATTTCATACCTGGTTACCAGATGCCCATACAGAGGCTCCTACTGCTGGCTCTATGATCCTGGCAGGTGTTCTTTTGAAACTTGGAGCTTATGGCTTCTTGCGGCTGGTGTTACCGCTCTATCCAGCCCAGTCACAACATTATGCAGATGTGCTGGCTTTCCTGGCTGTGATGGCTATTGTTTTTGGAGCTTTTTCAGCCTTTGGTCAAACAGATTTTAAGCGTCTCGTAGCATATTCATCGATCAATCATATGGGTTTTGTTCTATTGGGAATCGCGGCTGCTGCAAAAGCTATTGGGACCTTAAATTCAACAATTGCTCTAAATGGAGCAATATTGCAAATGTTCAATCATGGGTTGTCAGCGGCTGGGATGTTTTTCCTGGTTGGCGTCGTATATGAACGGACTCATACACGCAATTTGGAAGAGCTGGGTGGATTATTCCCGTTGGTTCCTGTCTATGGAGGTATCCTTATCTTCGTTTCCATGGCATCACTGGGATTACCAGGTTTGAATGGTTTTATTTCAGAATTCCTGGTTGTCCGAGGAGCTTTCCCAGTGTTGACTGGTTATACTGCCATCGCAATGATAGGCTTATTATTTACCGGTGCTTACATACTTAAAGGTATCAAGAAAGTGTTACATGGACCTTTAAATGAGCGCTGGGTTGGGCACATGACTGATATTAACACCCGGGAAATGATTGTCATGGTACCGCTCATGGTTTTAATCCTAGTCATTGGCATTTGGCCGGCCTGGATCCTGGAAGTTATCAATAAAGCCGTAACCATGCTGTTTTAATTGAGGTGAACAATGCAATTTCCTATACTGAGTATCATCGTTATTAGCCCATTGGTAGCGGCTGTTCTGCTTCTGTTGATCAAACCGGAGCGTAAGACAGAGATCAGGGTTGCTGCTCTGGCTACTGCAGTTTTTGAATTGATTCTCTCTGTTTGGGTTTATTTCTCTTATGACAAAATCGCAGCAGGTTACCAGTTCATAGAAAAACACAATTGGATGCCTTCGCTGGGGATCGGTTACCATGTGGGTGTGGATGGATTGAGCGCTCCGTTGGTACTTCTTACTGGCATTGTAATGGTCACAGGTGTTTTAATTTCGTGGGGGATCGAAGACAGACCGCGTGAGTTCTTTTCCTTCTTATTCATCCTAGCTAGCGGTGTTTTTGGTGTATTTGTTGCGCTGGACCTTTTCCAATTATTCTTCTTCTATGAAATTGCTGTATTCCCGATGTACCTCCTTATTGCTATATGGGGTTGGATCAAAACCCGTGAATATGCAGCTATGAAACTCACACTTTACCTGTTCATAGGTTCAGTTGTCTCCTTGGTTGGTGCACTGGCCATGTACTGGAAAAGTGGAGCTAATACTTTTGATATGTTGGTTTTACAGCAGGTTAATTTTCCAGCTGAATTTCAAATACTTTGGTTCCCGTTTGTATTCCTGGGTTTTGCAGTTTTGGGAGGTATTTTCCCTTTTCACAACTGGTCACCGGATGGTCACGTTGCTGCTCCAACTGCTGTATCCATGTTTCATGCAGGCGTATTGATGAAATTAGGCGCATTTGCGGCACTCAGGGTTGGTATTATGCTTTTACCACTTGGTGCTAGGCATTGGGCTGGGTGGATCATGGGATTGGCTCTAGTCAACATAGTTTATGGCGCTTTTATTGCCATGGTTCAAACTGACTTGAAATATGTTATTGGTTTTTCCTCCGTCTCGCATATGGGATTGGTAATGCTAGGTTTTTCAACATTGAATGAGCAAGGCATGATCGGTGCCGGAGTACAGATGTTCTCACACGGTATAATGACGGCTCTACTTTTTGCTGCTGTAGGGATGGTTTATGATCGGGCGCATACACGGGAGATTTCAAAACTTGGGGGCATGGTAAAACCACTGCCATGGGTTGCTTTGGCTTTTATTGTAGCCGGATTGGTATCTATGGGAATGCCTGGTTTTTCAGGTTTCGTTGCCGAATTCCCCATATTTATGGGAGCCTGGCAGGTGAATCCATGGGTTGCCATAATTGCATCGATCTCAATTATTATCACTGCTTCGTATATCATGTTGGTTATTCGAAGAACTTTCTTCGGAGAAGTACCCGCTGAATTGGAAGGTCATATAGGACCAGTTACCCCATTGGATAAAGTCGCACTTGTTTTCCTGAGTTTGATTATGATTATTATTGGAATATTTCCATCAATAATGGTCCCCTGGGTGCAAAGCGGCGTTCAAAACGTTTTAAATCTCCTGGGAGGTGCATAAGTGTCCGGGAATATGATGGCAATTTTACCTGAGGTCCTTTTACTGGTTCTTGGCTTATTAATCCTTATAATTGATCCTTTTTGGAAGGAAGCTGACCGGAGAGTTAACCTGGGTTGGATGACTACCGGTGGACTTGCAATAGTAGCTGTAGTTAGTATTCTGATCGCCCGTCCAGGGGATGCCCAACTTGCTTTTGGAGGCATGATCCGCTTTGACTGGTTAGGGTTCTCCTTCAAAATGTTCTTTATTTTTTGTGCAGCCATAACGGCCATGTTTTTGATGGATATCGAGCATGTTGGTCGTCGTGCTGAAGCATATTTACTTTTGATCGCAGCAACAATCGGTATGACCTTGATGGCATCCTCAGCTGACCTGGTGATGCTATATCTTTCTATCGAAACTACCTCAATTCCGCTTTATGTCCTGGCAGGATTCTTAAAAGATGATGACCATTCTGTGGAAGCTGGTTTTAAATACCTGTTGTTCGGGGCATTAACATCCGCAATTTTGTTATATGGCTTCAGCTTATTGTATGGCTTTACCGGGGAAACAAGCTTATTTGCACTTGCCAGCCAATTTGCAACATTCAATCCTTTAACTTTTGGTGTCCTAATACTAGTCCTGATAGGATTAGCTTTTAAAATATCTTTGGTTCCCTTCCACTTTTGGGCACCTGATGTTTATGAAGGTGCGCCTACACCAATTGCTGGTTTTTTATCGACTGCTTCCAAAGCAGCGGGTTTCGTGGTTATTCTGCGTTTTTTTGTGATTGTTTTTCCAGGGATCGCTGCAAATTGGACACTTATTTTGGCTGTCCTGGCAACATTGACCATGACCGTTGGAAATTTGTTGGCAATTGCCCAGAAGAACATTAAGCGAATGCTTGCTTATTCGTCAATTGCGCATGCAGGTTATGCCATGATAGGTGTAGTTGCATTTTCAAAACTAGGTGTAACCGGGACAGCTTTTTACTTGATCGCCTATATATTAACCAATTTGGCTGCTTTTGGCGCAGTAGCAGTGGTGGGACGTGAAACCGGTTCAGATGAGATGAAGGCATATTATGGTCTGCATCGTCGGGCACCGGGTTTGGCATTGGTTTTACTGGTTGCATTCCTGTCACTTGCAGGGATGCCACCATTTGGTGGTTTTGTTGCAAAAGTCTTTGTGTTCAGCGCTGCCATTGAACAAGGCTGGATCTGGCTTGCAGTTGTGGGTATTCTGAACTCGATCATAGGTGTTTACTATTACCTCACAGTATTAAAGTATGTATATTTGTATCGAATGGAAGGGGAAGAAGAGGAAAAGCACTCGATTCTATTATCCCGCCCATATGCTATCGCTTTAACAGTTCTTTCAATAGGAATATTATTGATCGGTGCTTTCTTTGGTCCATGGTATGAAATTGCCAATAGTGCGGCAATTAACTTATTCTAATTGACGAACCTTAAACCGCTATGATATAATCCGCAACCATGAAAGCGGACGATAATGATCAAAAAAATAACCGGCAACGGGTACTTAACTTGACTTTGGCAGGTGTAGCTGGGTTATCTGGTTTCATAACTTTACTGATCGTCTTGCTGGCCATGTTTGCTGGAATTTGGCTGGATAATAAGTTTGATACAAATCATAAGTTCACAATTGGTTTAATTCTTGGCAGTGTTCCACTTACACTTATCATAATGTTTTATTTTGTAAGATCTGCAACATCAAGAATTAAACTCACAACAATAAATAAACCTTTTGAGGAGGAAGTCAATAGTGGAAAAACCCCCTAAGAAGAAATGGTGGCGTTGGGGTGTAAATCGCTGGTTTATCCTGCTATTAATTATTGGTAGTGTGGTAACGGCATATACACTTGGAATTAAACCTGTACAACCTCATATTCAACTTCCAGCAGAAAAATTATCCTGTACTCCTATTTTAGAACTGCCAGCTCCTTTAGGAGACAATCCTCCGGCGCATTGTCTGGTTGAAGGTGGAGTTGGGCATGCAACCACAACACCTGTGACAGGCTTGTACTTGACGAACACATTGGTAGCCATGTTAATTGTAGATGCCATTCTATTACTGCTCGGGTTTGGTTATTATCGATTTTCAAGAACCGGATCATTGATCCCTAAAGGATTTTCGGGAGGATTGGAAGCCTTATTGGAAGTCATCTACAATTTAACCCAGACTACAGCAGGAAAGTGGACAAAAGTAGTATTTCCCTGGTTTGCAACAATAACCTTACTGGTGTTGACAGCCAACTGGATGTCATTGATCCCTGGCGTGGATAGTATCGGCATTTTAGAGAAAGCAGAACATGGGTATAGCCTTCAGAAAATATTAGGGTTGACCACAATTGTTAATACTCCAGCTGGGGAAGTCGTTCATGCTGGAGAAGGATTCACGATCGTGCCTTTTGTACGTGTTTTATCGACTGACTTGAACTTTACCGTCGCACTGGCACTTATTGCGGTGATTATGGTTCAGGTGATAGGAATTAGGGCTCAAGGGAGGGCTTATTTTACAAAATTCTGGAATACCAAAACACTCTTTAGCAAACCTATGTTTGGTGTAATTGATTTTGGAGTAGGTCTTCTTGAATTGGTTTCTGAAATTTCAAAAATTCTCTCATTTGCCTTCCGGTTGTTCGGAAATGTATTTGCCGGCGCAGTCCTCTTATTTGTGATTGGAACACTTGTCCCGGTATTTGCGCAAACAGGGTTTTTGATGCTTGAATTCTTCGTTGGTATGATCCAGGCTATTGTGTTTGGTATGCTGACAATGACTTTCATGGCTCAGGCAACTCAAGGTCATGGTGGCGATCACAAGGAAGAGGCTCACGCATAATTATTTGTAGGTCTTCGGGTGGAGACACCCGGGTAAAACACACTATTAAAGTGGCGGTTCCCCGCCCGAAACTAATATGGAGGTTGATTAACTATGGATTTCGAAGCTGCTCAAATTCTTGGTAAGTTAATTGGTGCTGGTCTCGCAATGATCGGAGCAATCGGTGCAGGGGCAGGTATTGGTATTGTAACAAGTGGTGCTGTTCAGGCAATGGGACGCAACCCTGATGCAACAGGGACAATCCAAACTAATATGATATTGGGGATCGCATTCGCAGAGGCTGTGGCTATTTATTGTTTGGTTGTGGCTCTCCTGATTCTATTTGTTTTTTAAACTATAACAGGAGGATAGTACATTGGAAAAATTAGGCTTAAACCTAGGTTATATTCTTGTCCAGATATTCAACTTTCTGGCTTTGTTTGTGGTTTTACGAGCATGGGTCTATAAACCTTTGATAACTATGTTGGAAAAACGTCGCTCGACCATCGCTCAGGGTTTGGAAGATGCACGTATCGCTGAAGAAGCCCGTGCGAATGCAGAAATTGATGCAACAAAAATAACAGTTGAAGCTCAAACCAAAGCAACACAAATTGTAAATGAAGCTATGGAACGTGCTGAGAAAGTTGTTGTGGAGATTAAAACAGAAGCAGAACACGAGATAATTAAAGAGCGTGCTGCAACGATGGTCGAATTTGAAGATGAACGCGGTCGTATGCTGGGCGATTTACGCGGACAGGTTGCTGCACTGGCGATTGCTGCTGCTCAAAAACTTGTTGGCGAGGCTTTAGATGAAAAACGTCAGCATGCTCTTTTGGCTGAATTCTTCTCAGGTGTTAAAGAAGGCAAAGTTGTGGTCCTTGAGGATCAACCATTAAAAGGTGCTTCCGCTGAAGTAATAAGCGCTCTCCCATTAACTTCCGATGAACAAGTTATTGTTAAGAAAGAGATATTGGCGAAAATGGGTTCAAAAAGTGAAGTCTCATTTAAGATCGATCCTTCCATTCTAGGTGGTTTGGTTGTTCGGGTAGGCGATAAAGTGCTCGATGGCTCAGTTGCTGGAAAATTGGATGGTTTACGCCAGAATCTTCAATAATCTACATTAAAGGGCATAAGAGGGTTTTGTCTGATTCAAACAAAACCCTCTTATAATTTAATTAGATCTGTGAAGTCTATCGATATTGAGATTCGGACTTATTTCTTACCCACAAGGAAGATAGTATCTTGAAAGAGAAAAATGAACCAAGTTTCGTATAGGATTTGGTCCTAATTGCACCAATCAAAGATTAAAGAATGCAGTTGCTGGAAGAGAAAAGGATGTTTACGCATTTAGCTGGAAGTGAGATAATTAGTGTCAATGAAAATACCCGATCGGATTGTCCCGCTTGTAGAAATATTTGCATCTTTCCCATTTCCATTTGAACCAGTAAATATTCCTGACATGAGTATATGTGGAATTACTGCAGATTCTCGCAAAGTGGACCACGGATATATTTTCATTGCCTGCCCCGGGAAATCTGTAGATGGGCATAGTTTTATCGAGAAAGCTATAGAAAAGGGGGCGGTGGCTGTCGTGGGTGAAAAGAATATTGTTGATTGTAAAGTTCCTTATACACGAGTTGATAATTCAAAGAGAGCGTTAGCTTATTTGTCAGCAGCTTTTTATAACTATCCTGCTTCAAAAATGGTTATGATCGGCGTAACTGGTACTGATGGAAAAACAACCACAGCAAATTTGATTTACAGAATATTGCTGACTGCAGGATTCAAGGCAGGAATGATATCAACCGTAAGTGCTGTTATAGGTGATATAGTCATGGACACTGGTTTTCATGTAACTACACCAGATGCTCCGGATGTCCAACAGCTGCTCTCGAGGATGGTTGATGCAGGAATTACGCATGTTGTTTTGGAAACTACTTCACATGGTTGGGAACAATACAGGGTAGATGCCTGCGAATTTGATATAGGGGTTATCACGAATATTACTCATGAACATCTGGACCAGCATGGCTCATTCAATAATTATAGGGCAGCAAAGGCACGACTCTTTACTTCCTTAATTGAGACTCACAAAAAAAAATCAAATGCGATTGGATTAGCTGTCCTTAATAAGGACGATCCATCATATAAATATTTAAAAGCAATCCCCAATTTGAGAACAATATCCTATGCCATTAATTCTCATGCAGATATTATTGCGAAAGACATAATTCTGATGAACGAAAGGTCAGAATTTAATATAAGGTTCTTTGGGAATAAAGAAGTCAAGGTTTCATGTAATCTGGTGGGTGAATTTAATGTATTGAACTGCCTTGCAGCTTTTTCAACAGGGATTGGAGGATTGAATATTGATCCTGATGTTGTAGCAAAAGGGATCGCTGCAATGGAAGGAGTTCCAGGGAGAATGGAACAGATTAACAGCGGACAGGATTTTATTGCGATCGTGGATTTTGCACATACTCCGAATGCCTTAAAAGTTGCTTTGCAAACAGCAAGGAAGATGACAAAAGGGAAGATTATTGTTGTCATTGGGTCAGCAGGATTACGGGATAGGGAAAAAAGAAAATTAATGGCTGAAACCTCCATTTCTCTGGCAGATATGTCAATTTTTACAGCAGAGGACCCTCGGACAGAATCTTTGGATATTATTTTAAATGAGATGGCTTATGGAGCGAAATTGCAGGATGGAGTGCAGGGGAAAAATTACTGGTGTATTCGAGATAGAGGAGATGCCATCCGGCAAGCCATTATATTTGCAAAACCTGGCGACCTGATTATCTGTTGTGGTAAAGGACATGAACAATCCATGTGTTTTGGAACAATCGAATATGCCTGGGACGATCGAATAGCGCTGCGCGCAGCTCTTGCTGAAAATTTAGGGATAGATGGACCGAAAATGCCTTTCTTACCAACGCAGGAAGATTTGTTATGAATGATATCTGGAAGAATCGGGTTACGTTGAACGGAAATGTTGTTCGCTTGGAACCCTTATCTGAAGATCACACCAAAGAACTGGCAATTGCTGGAAAAGATAGGAGTATTTGGACTTATATGTTGTATGGTCAACCGACAACTGAGAATTCTATGTTGGAATGGGTCAGAGATATTCTGGCACGGCGAGATTTAGAGAATGAGCTACCTTTCGCAGTCATCCAATTGGCATCTGGAAAAGTGGTTGGAGCTACCAGGTACATGGATATACGCCCCGAGCACAAAGGACTTGAGATAGGTGGAACTTGGTACTCGGTGGAATTTCAACGCACTAAAGTAAACACAGAGAGCAAATACCTATTATTAAAATATGCATTTGAAAGTTTGGGATGCATCCGTGTCCAACTTAAGACAGATCTTCGAAATATCCGCTCTCAAATAGCGATTGAACGGTTGGGGGCTGTTAAAGAAGGCATTCTCCGAAAACATATGATAACTCCCGAAGGTCTGATCCGGGATAGCGTTTATTACAGTATCTTGGATTCTGAATGGTCTTGTGTAAAAAAACGAATTGAAGAATTGTTGGTCAAATAAGATCCAATAGTATCAAAAAAGGCGACCTGGAAGTCGCCTTTTTTGGATATCATCTGCGGTTAGTGCTACCACCACGACGATTATCATCCCGTCCACCTGAACGATTGCCTCCGGGACGTCCTCCGCCACTGGGTCGACCACTTCCATTTGATTTTTTGTCTCGCTCTTGGGCTTGTTCTGCAGTCCAACCTTCCAAAACAGCTTGCCTGGAAAGTCGTATCTTCCCCATCGGATCTATTCCAATGACCATAACAGTTATTTCATCACCAAGTTGCACTAAATCCTCGACTTTATTTACTCTTTCACTATCCAATTGTGAGATGTGCACCAATCCATCTGTTCCAGGTAGAATCTCAACAAACGCGCCAAAATCTGCGGTACGAACTACCTTCCCGGTGTAGATTCGACCGATTTGCGCAGTCTCAGTGATGGATTCGATCCGGTCCCTGGCAATTTCTGCACCTACACTATCTGTTGACGAGATATAAATGGTTCCATCTTCTTCAATATCAATTTTGGTACCTGTTTCTTCCTGAAGGGCGCGAATATTTTTTCCACCAGGGCCAATAATAGCTCCAATTTTGTCCACTGGGATCTTCACAATGGTTATCCGTGGAGTATGGTCCTTAAGATCGGGGCGCGGAGCGGGAAGAACTGCCAGCATCTTGTCCAGAATATGTAGGCGTGCCTCATGCGCTTGTTCAAGAGCCTCCGACATGATTTTGGAGCTTACACCGCTAACTTTGATATCCATCTGGAGTGCTGTTATACCCCGGGTAGTGCCAGTTACCTTAAAATCCATGTCACCAAGATGGTCTTCAGTACCTAGAATATCAGTTAAAATCGCATATTTGTCACCTTCAATAACAAGACCCATCGCAACACCTGCAACAGGTGCTTTGATAGGTACACCAGTATCCATAAGTGCTAGAGTGGAACCACAAACAGAAGCCATGGAAGAAGAACCATTTGAGGCCATAACTTCAGAGACAACACGAATCGTATAAGGGAAATCAACTTTCTCTGGGATGACTGGTTCTAGTGCTCTTTCCGCTAGCGCACCATGCCCAATTTCCCGCCTGCTTTGTCCGCGCAGAGTTTTCACTTCACCGGTTGAAAATGGCGGGAAATTATAATGATGCATATACCGTTTGGTTTTCATAGGGCTGAGGGTATCCAATAATTGGGCATCCCCCAAAGTGCCAAGGGTAGCAGATGAAAGTACCTGGGTTTCACCGCGGGTAAAAATTGCAGATCCATGAGCACGTGGGCTATAACCAACTTCACACCAGATAGGCCGGACTTCGGTATTTGTTCTACCATCAATACGTTTATTTGATTTAAGAATCCGGTCACGAATGATCCTTGCTTCTGCTGCTGAAAAGGCAGCTTTTGCTGCTTCAGGTGAGATCGAATCGGATCCGTTTGAACCAGAAAATTCAGTCAGGATTTCTTGCTTCAATGAATCTACACCCGCATAGAATTCTGATTTCATAAGAGTTTTCTCAAGCATAGCTGTCAAGGGCTGGAGGATTTGTTTGTAAACTTTATTTACGAGCTCGCTATCCAAGTTGGATGTGATGACAGATAATTTTGGTTTTCCAACCTCTTCCGCCATTTTCAATTGCAGATCGATAAGCGGTTGAATTGATTTATGACCTAATTCAAGGGCGGCCACCATGACATCTTCTGGTACTTCTTTTGCACCACACTCAACCATGGAAATGGCTTCACGTGTGCCTGCCAGGCGAAGGTCAAGGTCAGATTCTTCCAGCTCCTGGAAAGTTGGATTGATGATAAATTCTCCATTTATCCGACCGATTCTAACAGCACCTATCGGACCATTCCAAGGTATATCTGAGATCATCAACGCAGCAGAGGCTGCATTGATTGCAAGTATATCCAACTGGTCTTCGCCATCCGAAGAAAGCGAATAAATGATCACCTGGACATCATTTCGCATTCCTTCAGGGAAAAGAGGCCGCAAAGGTCGATCGGTTAGTCTCGAAGTTAAAATGGCATCTCCGCTCGGTCTACTTTCACGACGAAAAAAGGAGCCTGGAATTTTTCCGCCAGCATACATACGCTCTTCATAATCAACGCTCAAAGGAAAGAAATCAATGCCATCACGAGTATTTGGGCTCATGGTGGTGGATGCAAATATGATCGAGTCATTAAGATGCACAGTTACAGCACCACCTGCTTGTGGTGCTAGTTTGCCGGTTTCTATGGCAAAAGTATGGTTACCCACTATAGTGGTGTAACGTTTGAATTCAGCTTGCATTATTCTTGTTTCTCCTATTATTCCGCCCAGTTAGGGACTGAAAAGAGGTGCCAACCTCTTGTTGGCAGCACTGTTCAATTCCCAACTGGTGAAGATGTAAAAGGGTAGATGGGTGATAACCCATCTACCCGGGTAAACTTTGTATTATTTGCGACGCAGGTTCAACTTTTCAGTGATCGCCAGATATCGTTGGTATTCAGATTTTCTAAGATATGCCAACAGCCTTCGTCGTTGACCAACCAGCATCAGTAATCCACGTCGGCAGGATTCATCATGTTTATTGGATCGTAAATGATTTGTAAGTTGGGTGATCCGATTTGTCAGGATGGCGATTTGAACTTCAGGTGAACCCGTATCACTTTCGTGGCGGTGATAGTCCTCTATCAATTTTGTTTTTACTTCTTTAGATAATGGCATGACGTTTGCTTCTCCTTAAATTATTGTTGCAGGTCTCCATATCAGTAGCATGCGCCACCAACAGGTCCAGTCACGGAAAATAATTATAACAGAAATACCCAATTATTGGGTATTGATTTACTAGTATGTATGCTTCAAACAAATTACAAATAAGTATTTTAACTTCATTTTCCTAATTAAAGGGGGAAAAAGATGATACTTTACAAATTTCTTAGTTTAGATAAAAGAGCTTGATATGAAAGATAGATAACGGGTTCCAAAAATGTCTTCCATAAAGAGGATTCTCATAGATTCTGGAAACGATTAAGATCGATTAACTAAATGTCGAAATAGGTTTTATTACGGTCTTAATTACAGCGCTAAGTTCTTTTTGAGCGTTTACGGGGAGATCTCGAGATAAACGCATGAAGCCACGTAAATCTTGATCATCTTTTGTTTCCAGAATGATATCAGTCAAGTAATGGATTGTTTCCACCGGCGAAATGAGATATATGCTGTTGATACAGGCTTGTATATCCGTTAGGGTGGCTGGAGTTAAGCTTTGAATCGCAGGACGTAACATCTCGAAAACTTGTGGCAGATCATCAAATCCAAGCTTATGTACCAGAGGGAGGAAAGCGTTTAACCCCCATGCTTGGGTCCTTGGACCAGGAGCATTCACCCAATCCTTAATCAATAGCAACATCGTGTGTGGATCTTCATTTCGGAGGCGTGCAAGAGCAGATGTTAGCAAGGCATCTTTTATACCTTGATCTTTGGTTTCATACAATTTATCGGGTAAACTTGTTAATAAACTGATTGATGAAGCGAGTGGAATCGTTCCTAATATGAAAGCAGACAAAAGCCGGGTTTCATAAACGGCAGTATTCCAGAGAGATTTTGTCAAGTTAATAGCAGCTTCAGGAAATTGGTCACCCAGTTTTTCAATTGTATTTTCAATTTGAAGTAATACTGGTCGTGGGGTATTATAAGTTTGCAGGTTTGATTTTTGAATAACTTGACTTACGCGAAGAGTGCGGTTAGTGTAGTATTCAAGAATTTCTTTTAATTGATGTAAAAAGAGATCCGATTGGTCAAAGAGGATAACTAATTCTGCACATTGTTTTTTCAGTTTGGTTAGATCTATCGCAGCCATAAATATATTCTCGAAAAGTTTGTTTAATCTTCATATGAAATGATTTTAACTTTGCTAAGAAGATCATTTAAGAGTAACTTTAGATTAGTCTGCAAATATTCAATGATATCGGATCTTGGGATGATTTGACGATCGTCCTTATTACGAAATTTTATTTCAATTCCACCTTGAGCTAAAGCTCGATCGCTTACTGTGATTCTAATAGGGCACCCTATCAGATCGGCGTTATTAAATTTTATACCTGGGCTGTCAAAACCATCATCATACAAGACTTCCAAACCAGATGATAATAATTCTTTATATAATATCTCAGCGGTCGTTTCACAAGTATCATCACCTCTGCCTCGCAGGAGAACCAGGTATATTTGATAAGGTGCTACGGATGCAGGCCAAATGATTCCTTTTTGGTCGTGATGTTCTTCAACAATACAAGCTAGCAGGCGTCCGATTCCAATTCCATATGATCCCATATAAACTGGTTTCAAGCTCCCGTCGCTTGCAAGAAAATTGCAATGTAATGCTTCGCTGTAGCGTGTCCCAAGTTTGAAAATATTACCAACTTCTATTCCTCTTGATGCTGAAAGGGGGCTCCCGCATTCAGGGCATCCACAACCTTCATTAGCACTAGCGATATCCACAACCTGGGAGGAAGAATAATCGCGGGGAAAATTGACATTAAGCAGGTGAAAATCTGTTTCATTTGCTCCACTTACCAGGTTGGGAGAATCCGGGATTATATCGTCAACAATGATCAAGATATCTTTTAACCCAACCGGGGATGCAAAACCAGGTATAGCACCTACCTTTAGAATTTCATCATCTCTGGCAGGACGTAGATCTTTGGCCTTTAGCACATTTAAGAGTTTTGTCTCATTGATTTCCATGTCTCCCCGCACTACCGCAAAAACAAATACCTCTTTATTATCGCTTGCCTCCGGGAATTGAGCCATAAAGAACACTGCTTTGGCTGTATTTTCCTTTTGAATATTTAAAAAATTTGCAAGGCTCTCTATTGTATGCGTACCGGGAGTAAAGACTCTGATTATTTCCCTTATCTCTTCTTTTGGCAGAGGTTTTTTTTTGAAACGGGCAACTTGACGATTGGCTTTATATCCACAATGATTACAGATCAATAATGTATCTTCTCCGATATTGGAAAGATACATAAATTCGTGAGCCAAACTTCCACCCATCATGCCAGTATCAGATTTGATTGATATAACTGGCAGGGCACATCGGGTGAATATATTGAAATACGCCTGGTAATGAGCACGATACTGTTGATCCAACCCATAACTATCCATATCTAGACTGTAGGAGTCTTTCATAGTGAATTCTCGAACTCTTATCAATCCAGCGCGAGGTCTTGGGTCGTCACGCCATTTTGTTTGGATATGATAGATTAACTTGGGAAGTTGTTTGTAAGATTGGATTTCCCTGCGCACCAGGTCACCAACAACCTCCTCATGGGTCATGGCCAGGACCATGTCATGCTCATTCTTATCTTTGAAGCGCCCCATCTCAGAGCCTATTTGTTGCCAGCGCCCAGTTTCTTTCCAAATATCAGCTGGATGGATGACAGGCATGCTGATTTCCTGGCCATCAATGGCATCCATTTCCATACGAATAAGATCTTCGATCTTTGTTATGGATCGTTTTGCCAGATGTAAATATGTAAATATTCCCGCGCCTAATTGTCGGATAAAACCAGCTCGAACTAAGAATTTGTGGCTGATGACATCTGCCTCAACTGGTGCTTCTCGTAATGTTTGACCAAATAAATGTGATGTTCTCATAATTAAAAATCCATGGAGCATCTTCGATTAATGAAATTGGGAAAAATTAATATGATTTCGCAAAATATACTCTCTTGGTTGCTTTTTTCCCACAAACAATACAAGCTCCACTCCCGGATGGTTGATCGATTGGAATACAGCGAGTTGTCGCTTTCGTGTCTTCTTTCACACGAGTTTCGCATTCATCACTTTCACACCACCAGGAAAATGCCCATCCTTTCATCACGCTTTCTTTCAGTCGGTCGTAGCTTTGTGGATCATGAATATTTGCATCACGGAAATCTGTAGCTCTAGCGAGCAAAGATTTTTGAATATCTTCAAGCATATTAGCGACTGTGAATGAAATATTTAATTGTGGAACAAAAGATTTACCAGAACGCCCGGGGTTATCACGGCGCGATAATGCCAGGTTACCTTTTTCAACATCTTTAGGACCGACTTCAATTCGCAAAGGCACTCCACGCATTTCCCAATCATTAAACTTGAAACCAGGTGTCACTTCGGTTCGGTCATCTATTTTTATACGGAAATTATTTAATTCTCCTTTAATTTTCTCGACAACTTCCATGACAGGACCCCTTTCCGCATCATTCTTATAAATAGGAACAATAACCACTTGAACAGGTGCTATTCTGGGCGGAATGATCAAACCTTGATCGTCCCCATGTGTCATGATAATTGCTCCAATAAACCTGGTGGAAAGACCCCAGGAAGTTGTCCAGCAATATTGTAATGTGTTATTTAAATCCAGGTATTGGATATTAAATGCCTTCGCAAAGTTCTGCCCAAGAAAATGGGATGTACCAGATTGTAAGGCGCGAGTATCTCCCATCATTGCTTCAATTGTTGTGGATTGAACTGCACCGGCAAATTTTTCTTTATGACTTTTGAATCCTTTTATTACTGGTACTGCAGCTTCATTTATTGCGAAATCTGCATATACATCCAACATACGGAGAGTTTCTTCCTCCGCCTCGTCTGATGTGGCATGGGCAGTGTGTCCTTCCTGCCAGTAGAATTCCAGGGTCCTGAGAAAAAGTTTTGTTCTAAGTTCCCAACGAATAACATTACCCCATTGGTTGATCAAAACGGGTAGATCACGGTAAGACTTGATCCATTTCGCATACATATAACCAATTACTGTTTCCGAGGTGGGTCTTATAACAAGAGGTTCTTCCAATATTTCGCCACCGCCGATGGTTACTATTGCCAGTTCAGGGGAAAATCCCTCAACATGTTCTTTTTCTTTATCCAGAAATGATTTTGGTATTAAGAGTGGAAAAGCAGCGTTCATATGCCCTGTGGCTTTGAAACGCGCATCGAGAGCTTGTTGAATATTTTCCCAAAGAGCCCAACCATAAGGTCTGACCACCATGCAACCTCTAACAGGAGCATAATCAGCCATTTCAGCTTTTATTACCAATTGGTTATACCATTCTGCGAAATCTTCTGTTCGGGAAGGAAGTTTTTCTTCTGCCATAATTACCTCATGAGTATTATTAATAAATTTAAATTCATGAAAATCGAGATCTCAGAACTTTATTAGGAAAAAAAAAGTCATAAAGTTATCATTGAGCATGCATCTCCAACTTCATTTGCAAAGCGAAGAAGTTTGTTTTGATCTGGGTGACTGTGAGCACTCATAGCTTGAAAGAACGAGTTCATTACATGTAGCCATTCTTTACCAATTAAAATAAGAGGTTTCTTAGGAATGGCGTTGATAACCATGAGATTCCAAGTTAGCGATATTTCGGTCAATGTACCCGGACCCCCTGGGAGAGCCATTGCTACATCACAATTGTAAATCAGCTCATGCAATCGATCTTGTAAAGATCTAAACCTTCGTTCCTCATTAACCCACGAGTTTACCTTCACAGGTCTCCAACTTTCAATCTGGGAAAATGTTACCCCAATAACATGACCGTTGGCTTCAGCAGCCCCTCGAGAGACAGCTTCCATGGTACCAATATATCCACCAGTTAAAACTGAGTGCCCAGCGCGGGCGAGAGTTTCACCAAGAGAATATGCTTGTTGATATGCTTGAGAACCTTTTTTGGGTGAAGAACTTCCGAAAACTGTTACATTCAATGTTAAATGTCCCATTCACGATTGGAATTGATTGAAAGTTTTTTTAATATTGCATCTTCAAGATCTATTTCCGAAATTGAAGTAAGTTGAAGTAAATATAATGCAACATCTGCCAATTCATCAGCTAGACGCTCTTTATTAACACAATTTTCTGACCATTGATAAAGTTCAAGTACTTCAGCTGCTTCCAAATTTAAAGATATAGCCAAGTTTCGGGCAGATTGTAATCGATGACTTTCCGATTTATACCAACCCTTGGATGTTACAAAATTGTGCATTTCCAATGTAAGTGTTTTAATGTCCATAATAATTCCACTGATAATAAAAACGGCTCGCCATATGTCTGGGAGCCGCTGATTCTCAAGCAATCCTTGATTTAGCCAGACTTGGTTGGGAAAAACCTGGTGGGAGCTGGAAACGGGGTAGTTTTATTCATAATTGTATTATACCTGAAAGCAATCTTTTCGCAATATGCTACAATTGTGAAGAACCGATAATAATCGAGAAAAATGTAGTTATGGAGAAATATTAATGCAGCTTATTATGACACATGAACAAGCTGATTTTGATGCCCTGGCATCGTTGCTTGGTGTCTATTTATTGGATAAAAGCTCAATACCTGTTTTACCTCGAAAATTAAATCGTAACGTTCGATCTTTCTTAACGCTATATGGAGCAGAATTACCTTTTATAGATGCAAACGATCTGCAAGTTGGGAAAATTGAATCAGTTACTCTTGTAGATACTCAATCCATAAATACTATCAAGGGGATGGACAGGCATACCAAAGTGAGGGTGATAGACCACCACCCAAGTCGTGAAGGTCTACCATCCAATTGGGATGTTACTCACCTTAATACCGGCTCCACAACAACCTACCTCGTTGAATTAATTTCAGAAGCTCACAGAGATCTATCAGTGGTGCACGCAACGTTATTGTTGTTGGGGATATATGAGGACACAGGGTCTTTAACGTATACCAGTACAACTGGAAGAGATGGGCGTGCTGCAGCATACTTGGTCGATCAGGAGGCTGCATTGGAAATTGTAACAAAATATTTAAATCCTCCACTTTCGATAGAACAAAAAAAATTCTATGATAAATTAAGTGCGAATGCAAGTATACATAACATGAATGGTCATCACATTATTATTACATATGGGAATATGGATGAATTTAATGAAGAGATTTCAACACTGGCGCACAAATTGCGAGATTTTTATGATCCGGATGGATTGTTTGTCATAGTATCTACAAATGAAGGAATACGCTTGGTTGCGCGTTCCACTACCGATCATATAGATGTAGGATCGATAGCTGGTTATTTTGGTGGGGGAGGACATAATAGGGCAGCTGCTGCCTTGATTCAAAAAGATGTAGAAAATAATTACGAATATATCTATCAGCAACTGATAGATATATTACCAGATTATGTAACTCCTTCGATCACAGTATCGCAGATAATGTCAGGAAGACCACACTTACTCTCACCGAATACATCTGTTGCTGAAGCTTCTCGTCTGATGCAATATTATGGTTATGAAGGATATCCTGTCGTAGATAATGGCAAGGTTGTTGGATTGTTAACTCGCAAAGTTGTAGATAAAGCCATAAACCATAAATTAAATCTTACGGCAGCAGGTTTGATGGATGCCAATGAAGTCTGGATTGGTCCAGCCGATTCGATCCAAAAGTTACAATCTTGTATGACCGATAGTGGGTGGGGACAAATACCAGTTGTTGATCCAGAATCGGGTAGTATTATTGGAATTGTTACTCGTACCGACCTTTTAAAAATGCTCACCCAAAAACCCGCAAAGAAGGATCGTGGGAATTTGGGAGCTAAATTAGTGAAAGTTCTTCCAGCTAACCATATGGCAATAATTCGAATGGTCGCTGAAAAAGCTGTCGAGCTGGGATTTCCAATTTATATTGTAGGTGGTTTTGTAAGAGATCTAATGCTCGATCGCCCAAGTATGGATTTTGACATTGTAGTTGAAGGTGATGCAATTGAAATGGCAAAGATTGTCGCATCCGAATATGGAGGCAAGGTAACAATCCATAGGCAATTTGGGACGGCAAAATGGTATACGGAAAAATCGGGGTTTGAGGGATCGGAGATACCTGAATTTATTGACTTTATCACCGCCAGGATGGAATTTTATTCACACCCCACAGCCTTACCAACAATTGAGCGCAGTAGTATAAAGTATGATCTCCACCGGCGCGACTTTACAATAAATACGCTGGCATTGAGACTGGATGGTAGGTATTTCGGAGAATTATTTGATTTCTGGGGTGGATTAACCGACATTAAGGTTGGCATAATTCGTGTTTTGCATTCTCTTTCTTTTGTAGAGGATCCAACCCGAATGCTTCGAGCCATCAGATTTGAGCAACGATTTGGGTTTCGAATTGAAGATCGAACTCTTCAGTTAATGTCGGATGCAAAAGGTTTACTTGGCAATATTTCCGGCGATAGGATTCGCCATGAAATAGATTTAATCCTGGAAGAAGAAAAAAATTTCGAATCTCTTTCCCGTCTAGCGGATTTGAATTTGTTGACGGCCATACACACATCACTACCATGGAATCAAACAATCGAATTGGAGTTAGTTAATACTATGGCCAAAGAACCCCCCAAAACCTGGGGATTTTCAATAAATATGAATTTATCCTCCGAAAGAAGAAATTTGATTTATTTGGTCTGGTTATCTAATTTGCCAAAGGATGAGGTGGTATCAGTTTGTAAAAGGTTTAAATTTTCATCATCTTTGCAAAATAATATTCAGGCTATTCAAAAAATCGTTCTAACAGTTCCACAAATGGGAAAATACCTTCCATCGCAAGTTTACCGGGAGTTTGATGGAATACCTATATTAGCATTATATGTTGCTTCCTTGAAGATTGACTCTTCTGCATTAGAATTAATCGAAAAATATATTCTAAATTGGAGAAATATTTCTCCAATAACAAAAGGAGTAGATTTAATTAATAGAGGATTACCTCCTGGGAAAATCTATCAAAAGATCATTGAGCAATTAAGAACAGCATGGTTGGATGGAGAAATAGGATCTCCTGAAGAAGAAGCTGCCATGTTGGAAAAAATCATTAATTTCAATCCATAATTTACTGATAGATATCGGCTAAGTATTGCTGCTTTTTCTCTCATAGCATATAATTCTCTAAAAAAACCATAATTTTTTAAGGGGTACTTTTTTTGTACCCTTTTTTCTATTCAATTATAGTGTAATTATTATGGAGATATTTATGAAAAATAAACCAAGTGCTGCGGAAATTCGACGAACCTTCTTAGATTTTTTCTCCGAACAGAGGCATACATTTGTTCCGAGTTCTTCCCTTATACCTGGGAGTGATGCCACTTTATTATTCACAAATGCTGGTATGGTTCAATTTAAAGATGTTTTCCTCGGTAAAGATAAGCCCACGTATAATAGGGCAACGAATTCTCAAAAATGTATGCGTGTAGCCGGTAAGCATAATGATTTGGAAGATGTTGGTAGCGATGATACACATCATACATTTTTTGAAATGCTGGGAAACTGGTCATTTGGTGATTATTACAAGAAAGAAGCGATATCCTGGGCGTGGCAATTACTCACAGATGTATGGAAATTACCAAAATCCCAGTTGTACGCTACATGTTTTCAAGATGACCAAGGTGATATTCCTTCCGATGAAGAAGCAGCAGAAAATTGGCGAAAGCAAGATGGAATGCAATCAGATCATGTTCTGTATTTTGGTCGCAAGGAAAATTTTTGGGAAATGGCAGAAACTGGTCCTTGCGGACCTTGTTCTGAGATACACATCGACCGGGGAGAGAAATATTGTGATTTAAATAATATTAAAGGTCATCAGTGCATGGTTAATGGAGATTGCAAGCGTTTTCTGGAATTGTGGAACCTTGTTTTTATTCAATACAACAGAATAAGTTCTACACAATTAATTCCTCTTCCTGCAACGCATGTGGACACTGGAATGGGTTTTGAGCGGATTGTTTCAGTTCTTCAGGAAGTAGACTCTAATTATAAAACCGATTTGTTTTCTCAACCATTGGAAGTTATCCGATCGTTGACAGGTGATAATGAAACCCAAATGTTGGCGAATTTCACCCCGTATCGTGTAATTGCTGACCATGCTAGGGCAGCTGCTTTCTTAATTTCCGACGGAATTGTACCTGGAAATACCGGACGAAATTATGTTTGTAGGATGATCATTAGGAGAGCCGCCCGGTTTGGAACAAAAGTTGGCCTTTATGAACCATTCCTGGCGCGTGTTGCAGTTGCATTTGAAAATGTTTATGGTGAATACTTTCCGGAGTTAATTCAAAATCGTCAAATAATCATCGATAATTTGACACGTGAAGAAGTTCGATTTGAGAGAACAGTGGAGAGTGGCACAACAGTACTTTACTCTTTGTTGAACAATCTTAAAAAATCAAATACAACTACATTATCAGGCGATAAAGCATTCGAATTATATGCTACTTACGGTTTACCTTTCGAGATCACACGTGATATTGCCCGTGAACAAGAAATGAATGTTGATGAGTCTGGTTTTCGCGCGGCAATGGATGACCATCGTATCGCCTCGGGTGGTGGAAAAGCGATGGGTACACTTGGTGGTGAAGATTCTGAGATGTATAACAAGTTAACTAAAGAATTAATTCAAGAAGGCAAACTCAGTGAGAATGGCGTTGCATATTATCCTTACCAAACAATGCAAACGAAAGGAAAAATTTTAGCGTTATTAGAAGAAGGTCAATTGGCTGAAGAAGTATTTATGGGTGCGTCAGTTGCTGTTGTTGTCCCCCAAACAGGTTTTTATGTTGAATCGGGAGGGCAGCTATCCGATGTCGGTCTGATAAGTGATGTAAATAATGAATGGGAAATAGAAATCCATGAAATGCGTAAACCTTCTGCAGGAATGATCACACACATAGGAGAAGTAATTCGTGGCCAACCTAAGGTAGGTGATGAAGCGGTATTGTTGGTTGATCTGGATCGTAGAATGGACATGATGCGTAATCATACAGCTACCCATCTTTTGCATGCAGTTTTACAAAAGGTTCTTGGGGCTCATGTACAACAAGCTGGATCCTTGGTTGCTCCTGATAAACTGCGTTTTGATTTTAATCATAGTCATAATATTTCTGAACAACAATTACAATTAATTGAAGCGGGTGTCAACAAGGCAATTCTTGCGGATATGCCGGTAGTCGCAACCGAGAAATCGCGCGATCAAGCCATTTCAGAAGGTGCAATTGCATTATTTGGGGAAAAATACGGAGATGTTGTCAGAACTATAGCAATTATTGATGAATCCGCAGAAAATAAAAAGATTACAAATTATTCCTATGAATTATGTGGCGGAACCCATCTGGAACGTACAGGAAACATTGGAACATTTGTGATCCTTAATGAGGGTTCAGCTGCTTCGGGAATTCGAAGGATAGAAGCTGTTACTGGTCGAATATCCAATCAAATCATTGCAGATAGATTATTAGATATTAGAAAGGTATCGAAAATTTTATCAAGTGCTCCAGAGGAGATAGTAATTAAAATAAAAACCATTCAGGAAGAGTTAAGTGAATCCCATCGACAGATGGTCGAATTACAGACTTCTTTCCTTTTGGAAAAATTTTATTTATTGATGGACAATATTCCGTTAATAAGGGATGTTCCGGTCTTGAAAGCAATTTTTGATGGAGCTGAAATTGATACACTCCGCATTATGTGTGATAAATTCCGGAATAAATATACCAGCGGAATTGCTGTGCTTGGATCAGTAATTAAGGGGCGCCCTTTGGTTATTGCGACGGTTACAGAAGATATAATAATAAGAGGAATAAAAGCAGGTGATTTGGTGAAATATATCGCAGAGATTCTGGGTGGAACTGGTGGAGGAAAACCTTCCTTGGCGCAGGCTGGAGGAAAAGACCCTTCCAAATTGGAAGGTGCCATGGAAAGCGTATTCAATTTTATTGAGATGAACTTGAAGCAAAGAACTTAATTGTTATTCTTATTTAGAGAAAATCTACTTTCAGATTCTCATTCTAAGCCAGGATTGATTTATAATCCGGGTGTATGAAGACTCATATAATCCACTTGGATCATGACGATAATGTAGTTTCTATAACAGATAAATTATCGTGGGGAAAAGCACAGCGAGTCCTTCTGGTGTATCCACATTCTCAGGGATTGAATTTGCGAAAAATTGACTTGTTATTGATAAAGAGAGCAGCGAAAAGGATGGGGTTCTCGCTGGGAATTGTCTCCAGAACAAAAAGTGTCAAATTACTAGCCCTTGAAGTCAGGATTCCAGTATTCAAATCTATTAAACTTGCTCAGCGAAGAACATGGGCAGCACTTAGCTCTGGTGAAAAAAAATTCCTTTTCAGAAAATCTGCAACCGAAATTAGAAAAATAGGGTTGGAGGCGAAAATAAAAGAACCTGGATGGAAAAATAGAATTGGGGTCCGATTATTCTTTTTCTCGTTGGGGGTCTTATCGGTTTTCCTCATCATTCTCCTGTTCATTCCTTCTGCAAAAATAAAACTCAATTTGCAAGCCCAAACACAAATGATGATTATTAATCTCAATGTGGATGAGACAGTTGATAATGTAAACCTTTCAGGCATCATTCCTGTTCACAAAAAAAATGTTACTGTAGAAGGAATTCGGTTGGTTAACATCAATTCCAGAACCAGCTTACCTGATAAATATTCTGTAGGAAAAATTTTTTTTACAAACTTAACCGAAAATAAGGTTAGGATTCCATTAGGATTGATCATTTCACGATTGGATAAGTCAGGTGTTCGATTTGAAGTTATTGAAACGGGAGATTTACAGGCAGGAGTCGGGCAGACAATAGAATTGCCTGTCCGTGCATTAACTCCTGGACAAGCTGGTAATATGGAAGCAAATTCGCTTGGCTCAATAATTGGGGATCTTGGTACCAGCCTGTTGGCGATAAATCCAGATCCTACTTTTGGGGGCACTGACCGAATTGCGAAAATGGCTAATGAAAGCGATAGGAATAGTTTATTAAGTCTATTGGAATCCGATTTGAGGGTTGAAGCTCTGAAGTCTGCTCAAGAACAACTTGCTAAAGGAGATATTATTCTTCCAGAAACAATAAAAATAAGTGAGATATTAAAGGAGATCTATGTACCGATCGCGGGTCAACCAGGGGACAGGTTATCCTTGGAACTTAGAGTATCTTATTCGATGCAATATACAGAGTATTCAGATCTGGTAACACTTGGTGAGACTGTATTAAATGCTGGCTTACCGGCAGGATATTTGCCTCAGGTGGGAGACAATATTATTTTCAATTTGCTAAAAAACCCAACCACAAATTCGAATGGCACAACCACATTAAGGTTACAAGCACACCGGAAAATTATTAAAGAAATAAATGGTTTTTATATAACCCGCCTTGTTAAGGGATTATCTACCCAAGAGGCATACAATATAATAAATGAAAAGTTTGGTCCAGAAACCAAGCCTGTTGTGGAATTATCACCTTCCTGGTGGCCGCGATTACCAATTGTTACTTTGCGCATAGCCGTATTTGATTGAGAAACGATGAAGATAATGTCGATAGATCCGGGTTCCAAGCATATAGGATTGGCTATCAGCGACCCAACTGGATCGATCGCCAACCCATTGATGATTCTTGAGCATAAATCACGCGAATCTGATACTGATCATATCTCCCAGGAAGTCGTGAAAAATGATATTAAATTGATCATTATCGGGCAATCTCTGGATGATAATGGAGAACCTACTTATGAAGGAAGACGCTCGATCAGGCTTGCCCAATCCTTGGCTCGTAAAGTCTCAGTTCCAATTAAATTCTGGAATGAGAATTTTAGTACCCAAGATGCAAGAAGAGCAAGGATTCTGATGGGAGGACCAAGAAAAAAACGTGGCGGCCACATTGATGATCTTGCTGCATGTGTGATATTACAATCCTACCTGGATGCACAATCTGTTGAGAAGGAATACTTTGAATGAGACGAAATTATTCTTGCATTGGATTATTGCTATTGTTATTATTGATCATTCTGATCTTGACAGTTATTTTTTATATCCCTCTTCTCGCAGAGCAATCATATGGTCCTTCCAATCCAGTTCTTAACCTGACAGACCGTTACAGCTATGCAATTTCTTTATTATGGAGTGGTGGTGACTTGACCTCTCCAGTTCTTCCCGGTGGGGTAGACCAGAATTTTGTTATCGAATCAGGTGATTCGGTTATTGCGATCAGTGAACATCTGGAATTATCAGGCTTAATAAAGAATTCCAAGATCTTCCGAATTTACTTGGTTTGGAAAGGTCTTGATACATCTGTACAAGCTGGAAATTATAAACTCAACCCGGGAATGACAGGAATTGAAATAGCATATTCTTTACAGGATGCCACTCCAACAGAAGTTTCATTTAGCGTATGGGCTGGTTGGCGCATGGAAGAGATTGCCGAATCATTGCCAACTTCAGGATTAAAAATCACACCTGAAGAATTTATGTCTGCTGTCAAAAGTCCAATGAATTTGATCGATTTCATGCCTGATAATGCATCCGTGGAAGGTTTCTTGTTCCCGGGCACATACTTACTTCCGCGAGAAACAAATGCTGATCAATTGGTTTCAATTCTGATACAAAATTTTTCCTTATATTTAACTTCTGATTTAAAGGAAAACATCCAGCGGCAGGGTTTGGATATTTATCAAGCTGTAATTCTTGCTTCTATTGTTGAAAGAGAGGCAATCGTTCCAGATGAACAGCCGATGATAGCATCTGTGTTTTATAATCGATTAAACAAAGGAATGAAATTGGATAGTGATCCAACAGTACAATATGCAGTCGGTTTTGATGATGAAAAAGAAAATTGGTGGAAAAATCCCCTAACGCTGGAGGATTTAGCTATTGATTCCCCCTACAATACTTATATTTATTCCAACCTGCCTCCGTCACCAATTTCGAATCCCAGCTTAAGCGCGCTTCGGGCGGTAGCTTATCCAGCCCAGACGCCATACTTTTATTTCCGAGCACAATGCGATGGATCAGGTTTGCATTCCTTCTCAGAAACTTTTGAGCAGCATTTACAGAAAGGGTGTAATTAGCTCATTCAAGATGAAGCTTGGAAAACAATCGATGAGGATTTTAGTAAATTCGCCTTAGGTGATACTTGTATTCGCCAGGATATATTTTTCCAATTTATCGATGGTTTTCTTTTGTTCATCGATAACAGCTTTTACAAGGTCTCCGATAGACACGATCCCAACCAATTTATCACCCTCAAGTACTGGAAGATGCCGAATATGCTTATCTGTCATCAAAGCGAGTGCTTGTTCGCACGTTTGCTCTGGTGTTATGAAACGTACGTTTGTCGTCATAATTTCGCGAACATAAATATCTTTTGACGATTTCCCCATAAGGATCACTTTTCTGGCATAATCGCGTTCCGAAAATATTCCAACAATTCTCTCTTGATCAATAACAATTAATGCGCCTACTCCTTTTTCAGCCATCAAACTTAATGCCGCATAAACATGGGTATCCGGAGATGTTCTCCAGATTTCCGTACCTTTATCCTTTATCGCCTGGCGAATCGTCTTCATAATTCATCCTCCTTGTATATAAGTTAATTATAGTGAAATATTTCATATTAGCAAGAGAGATCAATCTTTTCATGTCCTCTTAAGTCTCAGAAATCAACAATACAACCAGTGCATCCTTAAATATCCGGAAATATTTTCTTATTGATTACATTGGGATATCTCCTAAATTAACCAAATTGATCATTAATATCGAACTTTCTGTCAACAGATACCATGCGACTTTATGATTGGTATTACTTATTCTGGATCACTTCAATATAATCCTGGGTTATCGTATTGTCCAATGACCCTTCCAGTAATCTGATCAATTCACTGGTTAGAATAGCCTTATTCTCAGCGTCTTTTAAACTCCAGGTACGGCTCTTTATTTCAAGATATATCCCCATGTCGGGATTAATAAAGGTATCCAAATTTATATAAAACTCTGTTTCTTTATAACGAACGAACCAGCGTAATCGATCTTTATCAACCGAGATTTCTGAAGAGGGTTTGAAATATTCCCTATAGAACCGTAAACTATTCCCGGCAGGGGCAAGATAACGGCTGCGCGATAAAAATACATCGTTTTTTAGATTATTCTCACTTTTAGGACCAAGCAAAGTTAATCGGGAGCGAACATTGGTAATTTGCCCCTTATCATTGATGGATTCATCCTCCCGGTATCGTAATCGACCTTGTGTTTGATCCGAGAAAATAAAATAAGAATCATGTTGACGGTAATGTTTGTGGTAAAGGATGTCGATACATGAATTATTAAGCGCATTTGTGATTACAGATATATCAGAAATAGCAACTTTAATCTGTATTTCAAAGGACTCGGCTTCGCTGGAACCACCTAATGCAATTAATTTTGAAAATACCGATTGTTCGCGTTGGATCAAAAATGTATCAATTCTTTTAGCATATTGTCCTGCCTGATATTTAAGCTCCTCCTGGTCAAGGGTCAATAAAACACGATTTCGTAAAACCCAATTTCCATTAACCATTACATCGGTAACATCAGTTGATTTAGAAGCATAAACAATACTGGCATATGCATTATCTGGTTCATGGTTATACCTTGGGGAGTTATGTATGGGGTTGATATCAATTAGTATAAGATCAGCTCTTTTACCTGATTCCAGGGATCCAGTTATATCGCCAATATGTAAAGCTTTTGCACCCAGACGTGTTCCCATTGTTAGGGCTGTTGCAGCGGGAATAATTGTTGGATCGCCACTAATACCTTTTGCCAGGAATGCGGTTAGACGTATCTCCTCAAACATATCCAGATCATTATTTGAAGCGGGTCCATCAGTACCAATCCCAACATTAATACCTGCTTCCAGCATTTTTGAGACAGGTGCTATTCCTGATCCAAGTTTGAGATTTGAGGATGGATTATGAGATACTCCAGCACCTGCGTGTGCAAGAGTTCTTATTTCGCCTGGATCGACGTGTACACAGTGGGCAGCTAAGACTTTTGCCTCAAATAAACCTTGTTTTTTAACAAAAGGAATAACCGCCATTCCCCCCGTTTCCTTGCGCATGTTTTCAACTTCGAGAAAAGTCTCAGATAGGTGTGTGTGCAATGGCACATCGAATTCTTGTGCTAATAATGAAGTAGCCTGGAGGATCTCATTTGTACAAGTATATGGTGCATGTGGGGCTACCGAAGGAACAATTAATGAATGCCCTTTCCAGCGTTGAATAAAATCTCGAGCGTAAGCCAGAGATTCTTCATACGATTTTGCATCGGGAGTTGGAAACTTTAAGACTGTTTGGGAACATACTGCCCTTAAGCCAGCTTCGGTAGTTGCAATGGCGACATCTTCCTCAAAATAATACATATCAGCGAAGCAAGTCACTCCAGATCTAATGAGTTCAGCACAGGCTAGTTTTGTACCCAATTGAACAAAATCAGATGACACAAATTCACGCTCTACTGGCATCATAAATCCAAGTAGCCAAACATCAAGGCGCAGGTCATCTGCAAGACCTCTCATGAGAGTCATAGGAACATGAGTATGTGCATTTACCAATCCAGGCATTAATATCTTTCCAGCACAGTTAATTATTTCGTTGGCTGCATAATTTTCTTTGATCTCTGATTCTGGACCAACCCCAACAATGGCTTTACCTTTGATTGCAATTCCACCTGGATCATATTGATGGAGGTCTTCATCCATGGTCAATATATGGGCATTTATTAATAGTAAATCAACCCTTTGTTCCATATTCAATTCCTTTCATTACAACAATGCATGAAATTACTTAAGACTGATTAATTATTTCGATGAAGATGTATTTGCCAACATTCGTCGAAGGTGGTCAAGTATCAGGTTTACTCCCAGGATGGGAGCATTCTGTGGGTGGCCGGGATAGTTAAATTGATGGTCATATCCATTAATTGGAGAATGAATAATCATCTGGATCGTGGAATTATTACCATTTTTGATGACCGATAATCCTAATATTATATCTGCCTTTCCATTTGCTTGAATATTTTCAACGATTTGCTTTAACAATATTATATCTGTGGGGTATTGGCTTGCGCCAATATAAGCAGGATTTTTCAGAATCGAAAGGCGTTGATTTAATAAGTTCCCAGTTCCGAATTCGACCGAAGTTACAGTCCACCCAAATTTTACCGAGGCATCCAACGCTGTCTCTTCCAAAGAAGAAAAATCTGATCCAAAAATGTGATTCCCCAATCGATTTCTGATCTCATTTTCCATGTTGAAAAGACTTTCTTCAGCTTTCTCATTATTTGCAGCCTTGGCTGTAATTCGGATATCCACTATTCCAGAATGAGCAGCCAACCCGATGGTTGGGTTAATTAATGTTTCAAGATCGCTAATTTTTTCATCGATCCAACCTTCACCAGCACCGCTGGTATGGAGGATGCGAACCTTAATAGTTTCAGTTAGGTTAAAGTACTCTTTAAGATATGAAACAACAGACTGGTCAAGGATTGTTTTCATTTCAACAGGAACACCAGGCAATGCAATTATTGAATTATGATTTGTGTTGATTAAAAAGGCTGGTGCAGTGCCAACTGGGTTATTGAATATTATTGCGTTTTGGGGAATAAATGCTTGCTGTTTTTGATTTTCACCAGGCAAGCGTCCTAAAATAAAAAATCGGGAAGTTATTCTCTCCCACAATTCAGGATGGAAAACAAGATGTGTTTCAGCTGCCATCGCCAGGGCTTCACGGGTGGGGTCATCCACCGTTGGACCTAATCCTCCGGTGGTAAATATTATATCCGAGCGGTTCATTGCCTCTTGTACCACAGATGCGATCCTTTCTTTATTATCACCAACAATAGTAGTTCGATAAAGATTGATCCCTAAATCCCTGATTGTTCGAGCAATGTATTGTGTGTTGGTATCAGCAATCTCCCCTAGAAGCAATTCTGTACCAATCGCAATTATCTCTGCAGATGGCATTTATTCTCTGGTTCTGAAAATAGTTTATTGTCCCTAAACCACATTATATTCTTTAATCATTCGGTCTTCTTCAAATCGAGCCAGGTCTAATGTTGATACATCCAACGATTCAAATTTTCCATCAAGTATATACTCAGACATCAATTTCCCTGAGATTGGTCCGTGCATGAAGCCATGTCCTGAAAATCCTGTCACAACCAGAAAGCCTTTCACAGGTGTGCTGCCAAAAATCGGATGTGCATCTGGTGTGACTTCATAGAGCCCTGCCCAATGAGAAGTTAGACCAGCATTTTCAAGTATCGGCATACGGGAGATTGCAGCTTCCAGGTTGATCAGTTCAAATTCCTCATCAACATTCTGGTCATACCCGGGTTTCTCATCCTGATTTGACATTCCGGTCAACAAGCCATCTCCTTCACGATGGAAATAGAGAGATTGGGCAAAATCAATAACAAATGGGAAATCATGAGGAATTTGTGGTAGAGAGGATGTTGTCAACATTTGGCGCCGTATAGGTGTTATTGGCATATTAACACCTGCCATATCGCTTATTCTGCCAGACCATGGACCACATGCGTTTACAATGACATGCGAAGAAACCACACCTTGATTGGTGATTATTCCATGAACCTCACCACTTACCACTTGAATCCCGGTCACTTCCACATTATTTACTGCTAAAACACCAAGACGAATAGCTGAATTTATATAACCCATAACCACACTATTGGGATCAACCAAACCATCATTTACGTTTACTGTCCCACCGAGAGCATCATCAAATCGCATTAATGGTAGGCGATGCCTGATCTCATCTCCTGTCAGCCATTCAGTCTGAACTCCCAATTTGTGCTGAAGTTCAACGTTGTGGTGAAAATATTCAACATCTTCAGATCTGGTTAAAGCAAATAAGTAACCACATTTCTGGTAACATATGTCTTGTCCAATTTCTTCCTTGAAGTTCTCAAACATGGGTAAGCTTCTCTTGGACAGTTCAACATTTATCTCGGTTGAGAATTGATAGCGAACACCACCCGCACAACGACCTGTAGCACCCAACCCGAAAAACTCTTCTTTTTCTAGTAAAAGGATATTCTTCTGTCCACGAGCTGCTAGATGGTATGCAGTACTAGCACCCATGACTCCTCCTCCAATAATAATGATATCTGCTGATTTTGGGAGTGTCATATTCTTTACCCTCTGTGTTTAGAATGAAACTGTTTGCCCGATGTTCATCAATTCTGAATTTAACAGGGTCAGTTGTGCAGCCATTGCATCTTGAACAGCTAAACCAACGGATTTAAAATAAGTGATCTGGGTGGAATTCGTGCGACCAGGTTTACTCCCCTGGGCTATTTCGCCTAATTCTGCATGGATTTGGTTTTCTGAAAACAATCCTTCAAGAATTGGGATTATCAGGTCACCAGATTCAGAAAGAGTGGCTGAGCGTGAATCAACAACTACCAAAGCGCGCCGAATAGTTGCAGAAGGGACTTCCTGCATCTCTGGTGTATATGAACCTATTGCGTTGATATGAACACCTGGTCTAAGTGATGCATCCAAAAATATGGGTGATTTTGATGTTGTTGCACAGCAAATGATATCTGCATTCGATATGGCCTGATCTGAATTCTTCGCAATACGAATATCAGATGGGATTGGTGATTTCCCACGCATATCAGAAACGAATGAAATTACCCGTTTTGGGTCAGAGTCGTATAGCCATACCTGTTTTATAGATCTCACCGTGCAAATTGCTTCAAGCTGCGTTCTTGCTTGTGCGCCTGCTCCGAAAATTGCTGCAATATGGCAATCATCCCTCGCCAGCAGGTCAGTGGCAGCACCGCTGCCTGCACCAGTACGTATAGCTGTCAGGGAACTTCCTTCCAATAATGCAATAGGTGCACCTGTAATAGGATTCAAGACCAATACCGCTGCTTGTATGAATGGTAAACCTATATCAGGATTTCCAGGAAACAAGGAAACTATTTTAACTGTGAGTGCATTTCCAGAATCCTCGCGAACGTAAGCTGGCATAAAAAGACTGACGGCATTTTGAGACGGAATTTGCAATCGTGTTCTTAAAGGTACTTCTGCTTTTCCATTGACCAACGCAATATAACCACGTTTCATTGCCTCAATGCACTCTTTCATCGGTAATGCCCGAACAACGTCTTCTTTAGTTAATATTTTCATAGTAATAATATTAGCAGTGTGGTCAAGAATACTTTGCACGAGACCCGTCTTCAGTAAGAAAACGGGTCTCTTATGGATTATTGTGCCGTTATAATATTTATTCCATTCCGAGATAAGCTTTTTGCACCATTTGGTTGGATTGCAAATTTGAAGCCTTATCATGCAGAACAATTAGGCCTGTCTGCATGACATAACCACGATTGGCGATACTAAGCGCCATGAGAGCATTCTGTTCGACAAGTAAAATTGTCATTCCTTCTTTATTTATTTCAACAATCTTTTCAAAGATACTTTCCACCAATACCGGAGCTAAACCCATGGAAGGCTCGTCCATCAAAAGTAAACGTGGCCGCGCCATAAGAGCCCTCCCGGTAGCCAGCATTTGTTGTTCACCCCCCGAAAGGGTTCCTGCCACTTGAGAGCGACGCTCTTTAAGACGAGGTAATAGTGTAAAAACCCGGTCGAGGTCTTCTTTTATGCCTGCTTTGTCGGAACGGACATATGCGCCCATATCTAAATTTTCTGCGACAGTCAACCTGGAAAAAACTCCCCTGCCTTCAGGAACCATTGAGATACCTTTTGCAACTAGTTTGTGGGGTTTGAATGGTGCAAGATCCTCGCCTTCGAATTTAATTGTCCCTTCGAGAGGTTTTAATATCCCTGAGATACCCCTCAAGGTAGTTGTCTTTCCGGCACCATTACCACCGATCAAGGTAACGATCTCGCCTTTTTCTACAGTCAGTGATACACCTTTTAAGGCATGGATGTTACCGTAAAATGAATGAATGTTAATAACTTCTAGCATCGCCATAATGTCATCTCCAACTTAAGCTCTGGCTTCAGAAAGACCGCTGGCTGCACCCCGGCCCAAGTATGCTTCTATGACATGGGAATTCTTTTGGATCTCGGCAGGAGTTCCTTCAGCTATTTTCTGACCAAAATCCAGAACAGTGATCAACTCAGAGATACCCATCACAACACGCATTTGATGTTCGATCAGTAAGATTGTGATGCCTAGCGAATCGCGCAATTGACCAATGAAATTGGTCATTTCCTGCGTTTCACTGGGATTCATTCCAGCCGTGGGTTCATCGAGAAGCAGCAATTTAGGTTTATTTGCCAGGGCACGCCCAATTTCAAGCCTACGCTGAGCGCCGTATGGCAGGTTTTTCGATATCATATCACCCTTGCCAACCAGGCCTACAAATTTCAAAATACGTTTTGCTTCAACCAGAGCTTCCTGCTCATCCCGGTTGGTGCGGGGATCACGAAGGATTCCACCGATCATTCCAGATTTCAAATGAGGGTGCATTCCGACCAGGATATTTTCAACTGCTGTCATATTTTTGAATAAGCGAATATTCTGGTAAGTTCTTGAAATACCCAGACGAGTAACCCGATCTGGAGACAATCCAGTTATTAGTTTGTTTTCCAGAAGAATTTCCCCTTCTTCTGGATTATAAAAGCCAGTTATACAATTGAAAAAGGTTGTTTTTCCAGCCCCATTAGGGCCAATAATACTCTGGATGGCAAGCTCTTTTACTTCCAAATTCACTTTCAATAGAGCATCCAAACCACCAAAACGTTTTGTTACATTTTTTGCGATTAATATATCCATGATCAATCTCCTACCCCGTTGGGTTCTCCATCGCAGGTGGAATGTCTTTTGGAAGAAAATCCGGTTCCAAGGATTCGTGTAATTCGAGTTTCCTGCGTGCCTCAGGCCATAATCCTTCAGGGCGGACAAGCATCATTACAACGAGAAGTGCTCCATAAACAAGATAGCGGAAATCAGAAAATTCTCTTAATAATTCTGGCATCCCCATCAAAACCATAGCGCCAACAAATACACCTGGTATGCTGCCCATGCCGCCCACAATGATCAAGCAGAGAACATTGATCGAGACCATGAGATTCATGCTTTGAGGATAGGCAGACGATAGTTTAGCCGCGAATATTGCACCCGCCAGGCCAGCAAAGAAAGCTCCTGTGGCAAATGCAGATAATTTTGTAGCTACCAGATTGATTCCCATAGCCTGGGCAACATCTTCATCTTCTCTCATAGCCATCCACGATCGTCCCATGTGGGAATCCTTCAAACGGAAGGCGATAAAACCTGCGATCAGGATTGCGGCCACAATTAAATAATATAATTGCACCTGGGATTTTAATTCTAAAGACCCAATAATTGGGCGGGCTATTCGTTGAATACCCTGAGTTCCCCCAAGGTAAGGGCGCAACCAATCAGAGAGTGACAGAAGTCGTATGATTTCTCCAAAACCCAGGGTGACGATTGCTAAATAATCACCACGCATTTTCAGAACAGGTAAGCCCAAAATTACACCAGCGATAACCGATGCCAGCAGGGCAAAGGGTAACGCCTGCCAGAAGGTAAAGGGAGTTGCAATCATTTCGGGAGATGTGAGAACTCCAACGGTGTAGGCGCCAATTGCAAAAAATGCTACATATCCAAGATCAAGCAGACCGGCAAAACCTATTACAATGTTCAAACCGAGACCCATTAAGATATAAATTCCCACATTATCAAGGATTTCGCTGAAATACATTCCCAGGATTTGTGGCAAGAACAACATAAAAATTACCCCAACAACTATTTTACTGAGTTGAATATTATTTTGTTTCTTTGTAGGAATTATTTTTGCAGGGATCTCTTGTATTTTACCAGCACGCCAATAGGAGATAAAACCTACTAACATCAAAATGAACATAGCACCGATAATTGTTAACCCACTTGTTGCAAATAACCATCTAAAAAGATAGGAAATTGAACCCCAGCGAGCAATCATAACAGTAAAGATGTCTCTCATCAAGCCGAGTAAAACAGTCCATACGATGGCTTGAATTAATGCTTTTCTTAGCCTTGAAGGAATGAGCACGAACCCTGCCCCAAGCGCACCTGTTATTCCAGAGACAAACATCAAAGTCAATCCACCCAGATAAATTCCCTGATTAAAATTTAGGATAGAAAAGAGTGTGGGTGAGGCATTCATAAACATATCACGCAGATCCACGAATTTGCCCAAAATAGGTAATAAAGCAGCAGTGAATCCTGCTACCAATCCGGTTGTACCTCCAGTTAAGAGTACAGTTTTCAGGGTGTGATCCGGTTCTTTATTAGCAGTTAAATATCCAAATAGGAAAAAAGGCAGAAACAAGAGAAGAAAACCCATGGATACTAAACCAGAGATGATATCTCTTTGGCTGAATGTTTCGATCATTCCTACCAGACTCAGGAAAATTACTATTCCTCCGTTGATCAGACCCGCAGAGAACAATTGTTTAAAAGAAAATTTACTTTTCATAGCAATAACTCCTTAAGCCTTTGTCTGAGTGATTCTCTCGCCCAGAATACCCGAAGGACGAATGATCAGGATAAATACAAGGATCGTAAAAGCTATTGCATCTTTAAGTTGATAGGGGGCAGCGATTCCCATTCCATCCAGGAAGAGACTTGGTCCAACAGCTTCCAGAATTCCTAGGATCATGGCTCCCAAAAATGCGCCAGGAACATTTCCAATGCCGCCAAGAACGGCTGCTGTAAATGCCTTAAGTCCTGGGATAAAGCCCATAAAGAAGTGCACTACCGGGAATAGAAGGATATACAGGATACCTCCCAACCCAGCGGAGGCTCCGCCAAGAGCGAAGGTAAGCATGATTATCCGGTCAATGTTGATACCCATCAGGCTGGCAACTTCTTTATCTTCGGAAACTGCCCGCATAGCCTTCCCCATTTTGGTTAATTGAACGACGCTGTAAAGGACAAGCATCATGATCATGGCGCTGACAATAACAACGACCTGCGTTTTATAAACCGGAATAGATCCGATGGTCCAAGTACCTTTAAGGATGTCCAATTCCGGATATGCCTGCAATCCAGAACCGAAAAAACCTCGGAATGCGTATTGCAAAAAAAAGGAAGCTCCGATGGCTGTGATCAACGGGACCAAACGGGGAGCGTTGCGAAGAGGTCGATAGGCGATCCGTTCAAGGAGAACAGCAAGAGTACTCGAAATTGTCACTGCAAGTAATGTGACCAATAAAAAACTAATATAAGGATGAGAACTCCAATATCCGTTATTATATAGTGCAATTGCTAGAAAAACAGCAGTGAAAGGACCTGACATAAAAATTTCGCTGTGGGCAAAATTTATCATCTTAAGGACACCATATACTATTGTGTAGCCAAGGGCAATTAAGGCATAAACGCCACCCAGGGCTAAACCTGTTATGGAAAGGTCGATCCAGACCCGGGTGTCATATTTTCCAACTTGTATCGTTTTAATCGAGCCATAAACAACCACAAAGGCGATGGCAAGACCGATTATCCAAACTACGATATCTGCAATTGTAATTCTTTGGCGCCATTTTCGCAGCATAATTCCACTCCTGAACCAAGAGGTATTATTTTAGGAGGGGCGAGTAATCTCGCCCCTCCTAATTCTATTGTTATATTACTGATTGTTAAGCAAGAGACTCGATTACGGCCAGATCTTGAGTGGAGGATATTCGCCAGCATGATATTCATAAACAGCAATCACTGGGTTTGCGCAGTCTCCGGTGGGGCTGCATGTTAGGACGCCTGTCAGACCTTGGAAATCTTTAGTAGCATACATGGCATCACGTAGAGCTTGTCGTGGAATATGTAGCGTTCCATCAGCATCTTGAACAGCAACCTTCTCGATGGCATTCATAACTATCCACATTGCATCATAGGCATGAGCGTGGAAAATGCTGACAGGATCTGAACCGAACATTTCCATGTATTTTGGAAGGAAGTAATCATTGTATTTTGCACTGAATGCAGATAGGTCGGGGCTGGATACGAACAAACCTTCAACTGCATCGCCAGCGCCTGAAGAGACGTCAGGTGAGAACATGCCATCTGCACCCATCAAGTAGGTGTTTTCAAGACCTGTGGTTTCCTTAGCCTGGCGAGTGATCAGACTCCCGGCTTTAACAAAAATCGGGTAGTAGATCAATTCAGGACCAGCAGGTGCCAAGCTAGTAAGAACAGACTTGAAATCAGTCTGGTTCGGATCAACAGCTTCTTGACCAGTGATGGTTCCACCTAATTTCTTGAAGTTATCAGCAAATACATTGGCGAGGCTTTCGGCATAGATTGAACCATCGTGGATTGTTGCTGCTTTGGTAACTTTAAGGAATTCCACAGCAAAATTAGCAGCAGCAAGACCCTGGATGGCATCACTGTGCGCTGTACGCAAAAAGCCAGGCCAGTTATTAGGATTACCAGCAATGGTTAGTTCAGGAGCAGTGTTTGAAGCAGAAATCATGACGAGGCCAGCTTGGGAAATCAATGGCGCGGCAACGCGGGCTGCACTTGAGCAAGATGTGCCGATAATGGCAACCAATGAAGTGTCAGCAGCGAGTTTGGTGCCGACTGCTTGACCGCCTTCTGCGGAGCAACCATCATCTTCTGCTTTTAATTGAATATCATGGCCGAGCAATGGACCCTTTTCAGCGATGGCGATCTCGACACCATATTGGGAGTCGAGACCCAGGGTGGCATCTGGTCCTGTAATAACCAATGCGGAAGCAATAGCAATCGGGTCGCCAGGAGCAATTGTAACGCAACCAATCGCATCGGTGCATACATATGTAGATGCTTTGGGACCACAAGCTGATAGAACCATTGTGGCTAGAATTAAAGCTGAAAAAACAATTAACAAACGTTTAGACATACTTCTTCCTCCTCTAGGAATAAAAAAAATTGACTTTTGTTGGTGTTACAGGTTGATTGTAATTTATTAGCGGAAGATATCACCTCCGTTCAGATTCTTTTTATTTCAAAGAAGAAATTAATGAGAATGTGCAATTCAGTTCATATTACAATAGATTAATACTATAGTCAAGCTTTGAATTGGGTAATTTCACACAATATGCTTATATATGGATAAAATTAATTATTCCCCTTATTTGTTGATGGATTTCCAGCTAGCCATTGAATTAAAAAATGCATCGATCCCACCCACGCCAATGAAGTGCTGAGGCATAATTTGCATGAAAAAACCGCTAGCAAGGAAGAAAGAAAGAAGAAGATGTGCAATATCCAGAAAAAGAGGTATATATTGCATCTGCGCTGGCAATCCCCACCAAACCACCAATCTCCTACCAACCGACCTGCTAAAGATCGTCCGAAGGAAGAAAAATTAAAGAAATCGGTTAAACAAGTGCGCTAATAGAGAGACCTGATATCCATCCTTTTAAGAGTAGAATCCATTTTTTGGATTTAGTATTTTCTTAAATAAAATCATGGATGAGGGTAAGTTTTTTCCAGCCAATCCATCGGATCCACTTGAATACCATTAACCCATATTTCCCAGTGGAGATGCGCCCCTGTAACACGACCTGTGCCTCCAACCAATCCGATTACCTGTCCAGTATCAACGAAATCGTCTTGCGCAACTTTGATTTCTGACTGATGCCAGAAACCTGAATAAACACCCCATCCATGATCAATTATTGTTGCATTCCCTCGCACAGTCAAGTAACCCGCAAAAACAACAATCCCGGGAGCGGGTGAAGTAATAGGTAATCCGTTTCCACCACCAAAATCCAACCCGGAATGGAACCCGAATATTTCCAAATCTGTTCCAATCCCTTTATATGTTCGTCGATTTCCAAATTTTGATGTGAAATAACCTGTGGACTCATATTGGATAGCAGGACTATTGAAAGGTCCATTTAAATAACTTTCCGGATTAACTTTGCTTGTAATGGACAGCACAAAATCCTCTTCGGGTTTCGTAACTGCAGGATCAATCGATTCAGGATCAACGAAGAGTATCTCGGATGGGTAGTTACCAGTTTGGATGAGTATCATCTGTTCAAACGATTGAATACTTCCATCTGGCAGGATCGCGTCCAAACGCAGAGGATACAATCCCGGGTTAGTAAGGGCATGGATACCTTGCAGGGAAATATATGAATTATTTTCAAGGGGGAAAAAATGTAGCTCCTGATCGACCAGAGTCCCATTAAGATTAATTTCCTGTAATGTTTTTACTTGGATCTGTGCTGTTTTTCCCTGCGTTATTGGTAGAGGGTCAACCTTTACAGTGCTGAAAATAGAAGGCAAACCTGTCTGAGTTGTATTATTATTTGCACTGGGAGTATACAAGACATCCCCGGGTATTGCTTCCCAGGTGTTGGTCAGATAGTTGACTTCTGTAATTGTCCAAGGATCAGTATTATCTAAAATGGAGCGCTCAAGAAGGGTTTCTTCAGATCCGAGAGTAATTCTGCCAGTCCATGCTGGTTTTTCTGGATCCTGAATAATGATCAGATTGGCACCGGCATAAAATTCAGTAGGACTAATGATGTGATTTAGTTTTCTTAGTTGAACAATCGGGACACGGTATTGACGCGACAAACTTCGTTGCGATTCTCCGAAAGAAACGATTCGGGAAGCCAAAACACCATCAATACCATCCAGCCCGGGAATTAGAAGTTCATCACCCGGAAATAATTGATCTGGGTTGATAATATTATTGGCGGCCATAATATCTTCTAAGCTGATATTAAAAATAACCGCGATTTCTAATAATGAATCTCCTTGGCTTACAATATAAATAGGACCTGTGGGGGGATTATCTGTTTGCGCATGAGCATCCGTGAAGCAGAATGAAATAACTGTCACAAGAATGGAAATAATGATTCTTTTAGATTTCATTAAAAGAAACCTTATCCCCAATTTTAAATTCTGATATCCGGTCTGGGTGGATTTCTAAAGTGTACATTGCAGGACGAACTGGGAAATATGCAAGGTGCCAGGATTTTGCGAGAATTTTATCCACAACTGATAGACCTGAATCTATCCAAATTACTGCCAGATCCATAAAAACTGAGAGCATATGGATTGATGAATCAGTTTTGCTTTCACGATTTTGAACCAGAAGCAATCCTTCATCAAGTGCAATATTATGACGAAACATAAATCCTAGCAATCGACAGAAGAAGGTATCGCAATATCTCGCTAGGATCGGGTTTTTAAGGGGTTGGTTGTTAACGAATATTTCTATTTTCGGTTGCATGGAGGAAGGTTCTATACAAAATATGGGTATATTTGGAGATTATAAGGACTAATTGCTATCTAATTTAGTCTTGCGTAAAAAGACAGATTCGATACTATCCAGTAATTCTTGCGGGCTAAATGGTTTGGAAATGTAATCGTCTACCTTGGCTATGTGCAAGCCTAATACCCTGTCGATACTTTGGGCTTTGGCGGTAACAACGATCACAGGGGTATTTTGTGTTGCTTCATCAGATTTTATCTGTTGGTAAACCTCCCAACCATCCATTTCAGGCATCATAAGATCTAGAAGTACCAGGTCTGGTTTTTCCTTACGAATTATTTCTAAACCTGAAGCCCCTCTACTAGCTCCTAAAACTTCGAAGCCCCTTCGAGTCAATATTAATCGGATGAGATCGACCATATCCTCGTCGTCTTCAATACATAAAATTCTCTTTTTTAAAATATCTGACATGGCATCTCACTTGAATAATCAAAGTTTACCATAATTATTGTTTAGATGATGCAACCGATAGAGTCATAATTCGGTTAATTAAGAATATATTAGAAGTTTATATAAGATATTATGGCGGTCTGGTTATATCTATCATAGGTTGGTATAATCTTATCTAATATCAGGAGGCTTCTGTGAATACTCGTAACCAGTCATATTTAATCTACTTTCTGCTTTTTATCGCCATTGCTTCGATGCTATTTTTTAGCCTTAATTCGCAGGGAGATTCTCAAAAAATACTAACGTTGAACGAACTCGCCACACAATTAGAGGATGGAAATTCAATTGCAAGATTGGTTGTGGCAGAAGATAACACCGTAAAAGTGATCTTCCGTGATGATACCAAGATTGAACAAACCACACGGAAAGAGCCAGAAACCACATTGATCGAACAACTGATCAATTTAGGCGTTTCTCCATCCAAGCTAACGTCAAATAATGTAAAAATTGAAGTTCAGGCACCAAGCCCCTGGGTAGGGATTATGACTCTAGCCGGCTATGTTTTGCCATTCCTTTTATTAGCGGGTTTATTCTGGTTCATATTCAGACAAGCACAGGGTTCTAACAATGCTGCCGCAGCTTTTGGGAAGTCAAAAGCCAGAATGTTCACCGGTGATCATCCAACAGTAACATTTGAAGATGTGGCAGGTGTGGAAGAAGCGAAAGAAGAACTGAAGGAAGTAGTTGAGTTCTTGAAGGAACCTGAAAAATTTATTGCACTGGGTGCACGAATTCCAAAAGGTGTTTTACTTGTAGGTCCTCCTGGAACAGGAAAGACACTCATGGCGAAAGCTGTATCCGGAGAGGCCAGTGTGCCTTTCTTCTCTATATCCGGATCTGAATTCGTTGAAATGTTCGTTGGTGTTGGTGCTAGTCGAGTGCGTGATTTATTTGAACAGGCAAAGCGTCATTCACCCTGTATTGTATTTGTGGACGAAATCGATGCTGTCGGTCGACAACGTGGAGCTGGTTTAGGTGGCTCACATGATGAGCGCGAGCAGACATTAAACCAAATACTTGTGGAGATGGATGGATTTGATACCGATACCAACGTAATCATTATTGCAGCTACGAATAGACCTGATATCTTGGATCCTGCCCTATTGCGACCCGGTCGTTTCGATCGTAGAGTAACACTTGATCGACCTGATATGAGAGGTAGAGAGGCAATTCTAAAAGTGCATGCCAAAGGAAAACCACTCGAAGCTGAGGTAGATCTGGGAGTATTGGCACGTTCTACGCCTGGATTTGTAGGAGCAGACCTGGAAAACACGGTTAATGAAGCAGCTATTTTAGCTGCAAGACGTAATAAGAAAGCCATAGGTCAATCGGAATTTGAAGAAGCAATTGAGCGTGTTATAGCTGGTCCAGAACGTAAGAGTCGCTTGATTAGTGAAGAAGAGAAACGTGTGGTTGCTTATCATGAAGCAGGTCATGCCATTGTCATGAATGTGATCCCTGAAGCGAATACCGTACAGAAAGTTTCAATTATCTCTCGCGGCCAGATGGGAGGCTATACCCTTGCCCTTCCCACTGATGATAGTATGCTGATCTCACGCAAGAAATTATTAGCCGAGCTAGTTGGTTTGCTTGGAGGACGTGTAGCTGAGGAACTGGTTTTTAATGATATTACATCTGGCGCTTCAAATGATATAGAGAGGGTTACGAAAATTGCAAGAACCATGGTTACGCGATGGGGAATGAGCAGTGAAATGGGTCCAATGGTCTACGGGCAGAAAGAAGAAATGATCTTCCTCGGTCGCGAAATCTCTGAACAGAGAGATTATTCAGAAGCGATCGCAGTAAAAATCGACGAGGAAGTACGGAAATTAGTGAATGATTCGTATTTGAGAACTCGGGAGATTTTAACAACCTATCGAGATAAATTGGAAGAAGTTGCACAGCGTTTGTTACAGGTAGAAACCCTTAATCGGGAAGAATTCGAAGCAATATTTCCTCCTCCTGATCCCAAGAAAAGTGGGACTCCTGAAATACTAACAAAGTAGTTCAATAAAAAGCATCCCATCGCAATGACGGGATGCTTTTTATTGATTGAACACCTAATTAATCAGGATTCAGCTTCTTTGTGTTGGCGAACTAGTTCTCGTCTTAATATTTTCCCAACGGTTGTTTTTGGTAATTCAGTTCGATATTCAATATGTGTGGGGACTTTATACGCAGCTAACCGTTCTTTACACCAGGCTTTTACCTCATCGTCGGTAAGGGTTTCACCGGGTTTTATCACTATCCAGGCTTTTACAGTTTCTCCTCGATAGGGATCTGGTATTCCAGCCACACCTGCTTCTAAAATTTTCGGGTTTGCCGAGAGGGCTTCTTCTACTTCACGTGGCCAAACTTGATATCCACCTGGTTTTATTAATTCTTTCTTTCGATCTACAATATAAAAGTAACCATCCTCATCCATCCGGGCGATATCACCTGTATATAACCAACCATCCTGTAAAGCATTTGAAGTTTCAGTCGGCATGTTATGGTAACCCTTCATAACTTGTGGGCCTTTTATGACCAATTCACCAATCTCTCCTATCGGCAGAACGGTTTTTCCATCATCGAGGCTGACAATGCGGCTATCGACATCCGACAAAGGCAAACCAATGGATCCGGTCCGATTCTCACCCATTAAGGGGTTGCAGTGTGTAGCTGTTGGGGCTTCTGAAAGTCCGAAGCCTTCGAATAATTTTCCCCCACTCAACGCTTCCCATCGTTCCTTGGTTTCACGCATCAGCGGGGCAGAGCCTGAAAGGCATGCTCTGATAGAAGAGAGATTATATTTTCCAGAAATAACATCTGGATGGTTGTTTAGTGCAGTATAAAGTGTTGGTACTCCTGGGAAAATAGTTGGTGAATATTTTTTAATATTTTCCAGGACATCGTGCAGGTCGCGCACATTAGGGATCATAATCATTGTAGATGCAGAAGCTAATGCAAAGTTCATCCCAGCAACCATACCATAAACATGGAAGAGGGGAATTCCCATCAGAACAATCTCTCCGCCTTCTCTCAGATCTGTCATCCATTTCTTGATTTGAAGGGTGTTTGCAACTAGGTTGCGGTGCATTGCAACTGCTGCCTTTGATATACCTGTTGTTCCTCCGCTATATTGGAATAGGGCTGTATCGTCTGGAGATATTTTTAGGATGGGGCGATCTTCTATTGTAAATTTTGACAAAAGATCTTGAAACCATATATCACCTGAATCCAGAGTTACTCTGAAACCGCCTTTTTTCTCTTTCACGAGGGTAAAGAGAACTCGCATAAGGGGAGATAATGTCTCTTTAATATTTGAAACGATCAGAGTCTTGATTTTTGTTTTTGGCTGGGCTTCCTTAATTGTTTTATAAAAATTACTCATTACAAACATTATTTCAATGCCAGCATCATTAGCTTGGTGTTCTATTTCAGGCGGAGTATACAGCGGGTTGGTAGCCACAACGACACCACCTGCTTTTAAAATTCCATAATAGACCATGACAAATTGAGGTGTGTTAGGCATGAAAATTCCAACCCGATCACCTTTTTTAACCCCAAGTGATTTAACTGCTGCAGCAATTCGATCTGTAAGATCATTCATTTCCCGATAAGAAATTTCTGCACCTTTAAATATAGTGCATGCTCTATCCGGAAATTTACGCGCTGATTCTTCCAAGAAGAAGAAAAGTGGTTCCGCAGGGTAATCTATTGAAACAGGTACTCCTTTATCGTAATTCTTTAACCAAGGTTTTTCAGACATAAGTCATCTCCTCCTCAAGAGAATTGCATATTGAAAATTGAAATGGGGAATAACACCTCGTATATTAGTATAGAGGAGAAAATCCTAAAAGTCAATTAGGAATCGTAACTTTATTGTTGTAAATGTGTTTAATATCGTTTGAGAAAAAACATAAGGAGATCTTTTATGTCTGAGATCTTTTGCTCTGAAATATTGAACCAATGGATATTGGTATCAGTGGTTTTAAACCAATTTGCCTGCCTTCGCACAAAAATTCGAGTTTTCTTTTTGATGTCTTTAATTGCCTGTTCTACTGATACATCCCCAAAAATGACTTTTACACATTCACGATAACCGATAGCAGACAATGATGGTAATTCAGGTGAATACCCCAATTCAAGAAGTGTTTTTACCTCATAGATAAGTCCATCAGCGAACATCTTCTCTATGCGTAAATCTATTCGCTCATACAATTCAACACGCGGTCTATCCAAACCAATTGTGATCAGCCTGTATGGGGAGATGTTTTTTTTCCTTTGGGACGAAAATCGTTCTCCGGAACTAAATATAACTTCGAGTGCGCGTATTGTGCGACGTACATTTCGAGAATCGATCATTGATGCAGCTTCTGGATCCAGTTTATGCAAAGCGTCATGAAGAAACTCTTTTCCATTAATTTCTGCTATTTTTTCGAGTGTATTTCTTAAAATTGGATTTGGAGGTGTTGAGGGAGGAGACCAGTTATATGCGACGGAGCGAATATATTGACCAGTTCCACCGACTAAAAAAGGAATATGATTTCTTTTGTGGATATCCTCGATGGCAGCCTGTGCGTTCTTTTGAAAAATTGCTAGGTTCCAAGTATCATCTGGATTGGTGACGTTTATTAAATGGTGTTGCACTCGATCAAGTTCCGCTTTGGTCGGTTTTGCAGTCCCTATGTCCATTCCTCTATAGAAGGTTCTTGAATCTGCGGATATAATCTCTCCATTAAGTGTCTCAGCAAGATAAATACTCACTTCAGTTTTACCTACACATGTTGGACCAACAATGACAATCAGGGGATTGTCCATATCAGGAGATAACATTTTCAAAGTGAACTATTTCAATGGGTTTAGATTGAGATTTGAGAATTGCTATGGCATCACATTGCCATGCTCCCAGGTAGTTACATTTTTGGATATAAAACATTGCAGATGCTTCCATGTGGTTTAATTTACGTGAATCGATAGATATTTCAGGATTTCCAAATGTAATATTTCCACGTGTTTTTACTTCAACAAATATCATCACTTGATCCAATGAAGCAAGAATATCAATTTCTCCATAAGGGGTACGTATATTCCTTCCTAAGATTTCATAGCCTTTTTTTGAAAGGTAATTGGAAGCTTCTTGCTCTCCCCATTTACCGAGTTCTTGATTCTTGTTACCCATATTCAAGTCCTAAACGAAGATAAGTTCACAATATCAACGGAATTGTTTTGAATAAAATAAAAATACTCAATATCAATGCTAAGTTATTGCCGATGACATGTCAAGGTGAGGTATAATTATTTAGCTAATTTTTCAGAAAAAAAATAGTAGATAAGGATGTTTATGGTCACTGTTTTCCAAGGTTTATCAGAAGATTATTGGAAATCTTTTTCAATCAGTAAAGATGACATTGATTTTATCAACAATTTCCTTTTTGAAAACGAAATTCCTCACACAGCGAAAGAATTGGTCCCATTGTTAATCAAAGAAAGGATCCAAAAGGAAAAACAGCTTTTATTGGAGAAACAAAAAAGTCATGGGAAAGCATATTTGCCAAGTGAAAAATACTCTGTCGGCGAAAAATTAGTATTCCCAAAGCGTGAATGGCAGGAAGGTACCATAACTTCGATCCGTCCAGGAGTGAACCCAAATATCGGAGAGTTTGATGTTTTGTATGTGGATTTCAATGATCACCAGATCTCACAATTTGCAGGAAATTTGCTTGACCATAAATTAAATAAAGAAACTGAAATTATTGAAGCTGAAAGTGATTTAGAATACGAAGAATTATCAAACTTATATGCTGCTTCCATTGAATGCAAATTATTAACGGCGTTAATTGATGATAACGGGTTAGTTAGGATTGCTGGAAGATGGTTTCCAGAAGCACTCCTTATAAATATAAACCTTGGTCAATTAAACCTGGCTGAAGCAATTCTTGATGAAGCAAAAGGAACGCCTCTTACCACCCCGGCAATTCTGAAGCAAATTGAGATTAACGGGGATACCAACTCAAACTTACTTGAATTCTCAATGAATTATGCTTTACAAGAAGACAATCGTTTCGATGAAATTGGTCCTGCTGGGGAAGTTCTTTGGTGCCTGGAACGCCTTGAACCTGAAGGGGTTAGGAATATTCCAGCACAGTTACTATACGATCCTGTAGAATACGATAAATCTATTTTATCAGAAGAAATGCTCGAATTAGTATTGGAACTTGATGATGAATTGAGTGATTTACCCAATATTGAAGATTACCAAAATGATACGATTGTGAGCCTAACTTATTCACATTGGAGGGCAGGAACGTTGCCTGTATCTAATAGAGTAAACCCTCATATCCCGTTTGCTTATGAATCAGAACGGATTCGCTTCACTTTGGTGGATGAAAAAACGAATGAAGAGATTCCTGCATGGGTTGTAAGAAAGAACAGATATGTGTACGGATTAAAGGATTTTTATGATCGCTACGGATTGATTCCAGGTAGTTTGATCTCGTTGCGAAAGAGTAATAAACAGGGGATCGTATTAATTGACGCTAAGACCCGACGTCCTAAAAAGGAATGGGTTCGAACAGTCTTAGTGGGAAGAGACGGCGGTATTGTATTTGCAATGCTAAAGCAGAACATTTTTGCTGATTATAATGAAAGAATGGTTGTAGCAGTTCCTGATATGGCAGGACTTGATACTGCGAGAGTACAATTTTCACAGAATAAAAAATCGTTTGAGGAAAATGTTGTTTCAATCATGAGAGATTTGACGAGGCTAAATTTACAAGGTCATATTCATGCTCAGGAATTATATTCAGCAATTAATATCGTTATGCGTTGTCCTCCAGGACCCATCTTTAGTTTGTTAGCCACAAGGGATACTTTTGCACATGTTGGAGACCTGCATTATCGATTGAAAGAAACGATTTAATTAGAGGTGATTTATGTCGGAATTCAAGAGAATGAATTTGATGAAACCAAATATCAATACACCTTTTCATCTGGATTTTGAGTGGTGGAAAGGGATGGATCGTAATTGGCGTGTCGATTTGCGTGGGCTATTATGTTTTGAACACAAAGAAGCATTCAATTCTTTACCAGAGGATCAGATGATAGACTGGGTCGATCCTGAATCAGCTGAGGTAATACCTATGGATGGTTTACAGTATATGATAACCAACCATTGCGCACTACAGGATGAATTTCTTAATGATCATACAACCTTGGTCGATGCAGTCTTTCGTACTTTTTTATCAAATGGAAATACTCCAATGTCCGCTGAAGAATTAGGTAAATATTTAGTTCGACCGGCCGGATTGATCTTGAAGACATTGGGTGGTTCGATGGTTTACAAAGGTATCCGACCATATATTCACCAATAATTTAATTGCCTCTGTAGCTCAATGGACAGAGCAGCAGCCTTCTAAGCTGTTGGTTGTGGGTTCGAGTCCCGCCAGAGGCGCCTTATTGAATTCGTTATGTTTAAAGGAAATGGATTAAGTATATGGAGATTGGGAGCATAGGTTTAATAACATTTATAGGTAATTCGGGGCATCGCGACTGGTTAATCTTTGGAAACTTCTGTTTGTGATTGGAAGACTCATCATTTCCATTTTGGAGAATTTGACACAACTGTCGATCTTCTAAAAGGTGTGTCACTGGAGAATTTAGTTGCATATTATAATGATGAATTTTTATCAATCACTATTCCAATTACTAAAATAACCACAATTCAGATCATAAGGTAAATAACAAATATATGTCTGCTTCACGTTGGCATTCAAACATCATTGATTTTTTTGACTGGTTAGGCGATCCTGAAGCCTCACTGGAGGAATTATTTTTGCCATCTATATTGACTCGATTAACAAAGAAGGGTGAAAACACCCCGAAGGTAGATATGTCTTCCGAAACGTCCGACGAAACCATTAAATTCCCTGATGAACTTCCCATACTTCCATTGCGAGGAGTAGTTGTTTATCCACAAACTGCAATTCCATTAACTATTGGACAAGCGAGATCGATACGATTGGTGGATGATGCAGCAGGAGGCGACCGTTTAATAGGGTTGATAGCCTCCCGCAAACCAGATTTGGAAAACCCGGAACCGGATGACTTATATTCTGTCGGAACCATCGCTGTCATCCACAGGCTGTTCCGTGCACCTGATGACACAATACGACTCTTAGTTCAAGGATTGGTTCGTTTTAAATTGGGTGAAATTGTTCAAAGCGAACCTTACTATAAGGCTACAATCCAATTGTTTCCTGAAGATGTGGAAACAGGGCTTGAGATTGATGCTTTGGCACGAAATGCAAGGGATCAATTTGCGCAATTAGCTGAGATCAATCAATCAATACCACGCGAATTGGCTTCTTCCATAATAATACTTGAAGATCCATTACAAACTGTGTATACGATCGCTAATTTCCAGCGAATTGAACTCGATGATGCCCAAAAAATATTGGAATTGGATTCTGCAAAAGCAAAGCTCCATAAATTAATCGGTTTTCTGGTTCGAGAAAGCGAGGTTTTACATCTGGGGCAGAAAATTCAGAATCAAGCCAGATCTGAGATCGAACAAGTTCAGCGAGAATATTTTTTACGAGAACAATTAAAAGCGATTCAGAAAGAGCTGGGAGAACATGACGAACAGGCAGTTGAGATAGAGGAATTCAGGCAAAAGATTAGTATCGCGAAGATGCCCGAAGAAACTGCTAAACAAGCACGGCGTGAACTCGATCGACTCTCTCGTCTGCCGACAGCAGCGGCTGAGTACGGAGTCATACGTACATATTTGGATTGGCTGGTATCTCTTCCCTGGTCAAATGTAGAAACTGATAGTTTGGATATTGCATATGCCCGCAGAATTCTAGATGATGATCACTATGGATTGATTGATGTTAAACAGAGGGTCCTCGAATATCTGGCAATACGAAAATTAAGGATTGAACGAAAGACCAATTTAAATAATGGATATAAAGATAAGATACGCCATGAGCGTGAAGGAGTGATCCTATGTTTTGTTGGGCCACCCGGAGTAGGGAAAACTTCTCTTGGGCAATCCATAGCACGAGCAATGGGGAGAAAATTTGTTCGTATATCACTCGGTGGGGTTCGTGATGAAGCTGAAATACGAGGTCACAGGCGGACTTACATTGGCGCAATGCCTGGAAGGATATTACAAGCACTGAGAAGAATTGAATCAAAGAATCCGGTTTTCATGCTGGATGAAATTGATAAACTTGTTTTTGACAATCATGGTGACCCTGCTTCAGCATTATTGGAAGTACTTGACCCGGAGCAGAATAATGAATTCAGGGACAATTATCTTGAAGTGGCATATGATCTGTCACAGGTGATGTTTATTACAACAGCGAATCAACTCGGAACGATTCCGTCACCCTTACTTGATCGAATGGAAGTCATTCGGCTCTCAGGATATACTGAACGCGAGAAAATTGCGATAGCCAAACAATATCTTGTCCCACGCCAGATCAAGGAGAATGGTTTACGCAAGCCTGAAATAAAATTCATGGTTGCAGCTCTAAGAACAATAATTGAATTGTATACCCGTGAATCAGGCGTGAGAAACTTGGAACGGCAAATTGGTACTGTATGCAGAAAAATAGGTATGAAAATTGCTGAGAACTTGGAAGTAAACCCACGGATAACAAGCGATGCAGCTAAGAAATTTCTAGGCAATCCCATCTTTGTCGAACCTGAGGAAGTTGACTCTCGCACATCTATTCCAGGTGTCGCTGCTGGGCTGGCATGGACACCTTTTGGTGGGGATGTATTGTTTATTGAAGCTACAAAAATGCCTGGCAGTAAAGGCTTTCAATTAACAGGATCACTAGGGAATGTAATGCAGGAGTCTGCAAAGGCAGCCTTATCCTACGTACGAGCCCATGCGTCAGCTATTGGTCTTTCTGAAGATTTCTTTGAAAAAACAGATATTCATATGCATATTCCATCGGGATCACAACCGAAAGATGGTCCATCAGCTGGCGTAACAATGGCCATGGCTTTGGTTTCTCTATTAACTGGCCGATCAATAAAAAAAAGGGTTGGAATGACAGGAGAGATCACTTTAAGAGGACAGGTTTTAGCCGTTGGAGGAATAAAAGAAAAGATGCTTGCTGCACATAGAGCTGGCTTAAAAACCGTGATATTGCCCAAGCGCAATGAATTGGATATCAATGATATTCCTGATGAAATCAAGAATTCTCTAAAATTTATTTTTGTAGAAACTGTGAGTGAAGTTTTGGAGAATGCAATAGATTTAAAATAATATATCAAATTAAGATCAACGATTAATGAAGTGGATAATACTTAACGATTATGATAAAAATATTAATAATCGAAGATGATGAGGCTATGGTATCTCTCCTTGGAACTCTTCTTGGATTGGAAGGTTATCATGTAATAAACCTTTCTTTGTACGACCAGGATATTATTCAGTTCGTGCAGGATACATTACCCGACTTAATTTTACTGGACGTTCACCTTGGTCAACAAAATGGGCTTGAATTGGTAAAGGGGTTTAAAGAATTAAGTAACTTAAAGACAATTAAGGTGATTATGACTTCAGGATTAGATCTTGGAGGGAATTGTAAGGCCGCTGGAGCAGACGAGTTTATTCAAAAACCATACATGCCCGATGAGCTTTTAGAAAAAATTAAGTCTTTTTTCCCTGAATAAAGAAAATGAAAAATCCACGGATCAATATTAGGGAAGCGCAAATTCCAGGTGATTACCAGGGGATTCTTAGCCTGTGGAAATCTGCTGGACCAGGTATTCACATCACTGCATCAGACAGTTTGGATGAGATTCAAAAAAAACAATTGCGAGACCCAGATCTGTTCTTAGTCGCAGATTTTGATGGTGGAGTAATCGGTACAGTATTGGGAGGCTTTGATGGCAGGAGGGGTATAGTTTATCATCTGGCTGTATTAGAACCATATCGAGAGCAGGGAATTGGCGAATCCTTGATGTCCGAGCTTGAAGATCGATTGCATCGTAAGGGTTGCATAAGATGCTACCTTTTGGTTACAATGGATAGTCAAAAAAACATTGAGTATTATCTAAATCGGGGATGGGATAAATTAGAGTTATTTATCATGGGGAAGGATATTGGGTAATATGTCATTGCGCATTGGAATATTGACTGCATCTGATCGTTCCTCAAGAGGAGAAAGAAAAGATCAGACAAGCCCAGCTTTGGAGGAAGCAATTAAATCTGAGAATTGGCAGGTTATGCGCGTAGCCATTGTTCCAGACGATTTCCAGATTATTAAAGAAACCTTGATCTCGTGGACTGATGGCGGTGAAATGGATGTTATTTTTACAACCGGTGGAACAGGTTTTTCACCCAGAGATATTACACCTGAAGCTACCCTTGCGGTAGTAGAAAGGCTAGCTCCAGGTATGACTGAAGCGATGCGAATTTTCAGTATGAAAGCCACTCCACATGCCATGTTGTCAAGGGGAATAGCAGGTATCCGCAAAGAAGTTCTCATCATCAATTTTCCAGGAAGTCCAAGAGCAGCGATTGAAAATTTCAAAGTGGTTCAGCCAGTTTTAGCTCACGCTGTTGAGTTGTTGAAAAACGATCCGGAATCTGAAAAACACCATTAAGAATTACCTTAGACTTAAAAACCTAAATATAACAGAAATGAGATTTTAATTATTTTTAGAAGTATAATTCCAGAAAAATAATGAAATTGTGAGGAAGTATGATTGACGTAAATGATCTTCGAAAGGGTGTAACATTCGAATTAGATGGTTCGCTTTTTAAAGTATTGGATTATAACCATAACAAATCAGGTCGAGGAAATGCATCCATAAAAATAAAGGCTAGAAACCTTAGAACAGGCGCCACCTTGGATAAGACATTTATTTCCGGCAATCAGGTTCAAGAAGCCCGCCTTGATTTTCATAATGTTCAGTTCTTATACTCCGATAGCGATTTTTATTACTTCATGGATAATGAAACTTATGAGCAACCAGGAATTAAGGCAGACTTGTTAGGAGATACAGCTCTGTATTTGGTTGAAGGCATGGAAGTGAAATTAACATATTATGACGGGGAAGCAATTGATATCGAAATACCTTCTTCAGTAGACTTAAAAGTCGAATTCGCAGAAGCTTCTGTTAGAGGTGATACAGCAACAGGAGTAACCAAGAAAGTAAAAACGACAAATGGACTTGAGGTGCAGTGCCCGAATTTCATTAACGTAGGAGATACAATCCGCGTTGATACTCGCACTGGCGCTTATTTAACACGAGCGTAAGAATAGGTATTTTTGCCTAAAATGTGAAAGCGAATAGACCGAAAAGAACGGTTCTATTCACTTTTATTTAATGTGAAAGGATTTGGAATGCGTACACCCTCCGGTATTGAGTGTAATTATTTCTATGGAGATTATTATCGTGGAAGAAAAAATGAGGAATGCAGCCTATTAAAGGAATTTTCACATCAATGGCAACCCAGCTTTTGCAAGACTTGTCCTGTTCCGTCAATTCTACGTGCAAATGCATGTAAGTTTATGCGCTTAACCCCAAGAATCACAAGACCTGCTATTGCATTTTTTCAACAGCGCGTTCAAGTTGAATCCTATTGTAAAAAAACAGATCAGGTTGTTATTGAACCCCATATAGGTTGTGGTGAATGCCATCCCATCCTTCCGAATATTAAAGTGAAAAAATGACATTAACGCTTTTACTTGACCTTGATGATACTCTGCTCGATTCAAATATGGTAGATTTTGTACCTGCTTATTTTCAAGCTTTGTCCGGTGCCCTGAAAGGTTTAGTTTCGCCAGAAATTATGATCCAGGCACTCTTGGGTGGGACGAAAAAAATGATGGAAAATAAAGATCCGGAGCTTTACTTATATGAAGTATTTGATGATTATTTCTATCCGAAAATTGGAATAGATAAAGAAGATCTTTTTCCGAAGATCAACAATTTTTATGATAATATTTTTCCGGATCTCAAGTATTTGACAAAACAGCGTCAGGATTCTATTGATTTTGTTAATTGGGCAATAGATGAAGATATTAAAATAATCATCGCAACAAATCCACTATTTCCTATAAAAGCAATTAATCACAAGCTGCGTTGGGCAGGACTGCCTCCAGAAAAATATTCTTTTGTAATGGTTACAACTTATGAAAACTTCCACTTTACAAAAGAGAATATTTCATATTTTCCAGAAATACTTGGTAAGTTAGGTTGGTCAGATGATCCGGTAGTTATGGTTGGGAACGACTTAAAAATGGATATAGAACCAGCCATGGCAGCTGGAATACTAGTGTTTTGGTTAAATAATGAAGTAAGAGGGGCAATAAAACATCAAGAAATTCCTCAAGGTCGAATGGAAGACTTACGTAATTGGTTGGAAGCGATCCCAATTGAATCTCTTCTCTATTCCTGTCAAAAACCTACTGCTTTGATTGCGGTGATACGTTCGATACCTGCTGTATTAGAAACATTTTTATCCGGTCTCGATGAAGAAAAAATCAGTTGTCATTCAAATGTGAATGAAAGGTCGATAAAAGAGGTATTATGTCATCTACGGGATGTGGAACTCGAGGTTAATCTGCCTCGTATCCAATGGATATTAAGTCAGGATAAAGCGTCTGAGACTGATATTATTTCTGATTCATGGGTAATTGAAAAAAAATTGTGCCGGGCAGAACGGGGTGGAAGCCTTGCATGGATTCATAAAGGCTCGATCAAAGACAATCAGCCTTTTGGAAAATATTCCGTTAAAGTGGGATAAACCCTTGAGTCATTCAATTTTCGGATCAAACACAATACTTGAATTAGTAGCTAGGATGGTCGGACATGATAAAGACCACATCAAACAGATCCATCGTCTATTAAACCACGCTCACAGTAATTAATCCTGCGCATCCCTTTCAATCGGGTTGTGTTATAACGTCAGAGAATTAGTTGGACGTTATTTTTGGAGGATAAAAATTATGGCAATTAGGGTAGTTGTCACAGGTCTTGGATGTATCAGTCCTTTGGGAAATAATTGGCCTGTAACATGGAAGAACCTGTTAGCTGGAATATCCGGTGTATCGAACATCACACGCTTTGATCCGAGCAATTATAAAACCCGTATTGCTGCCGAAGTAAAAGGTTTTGATCCGGTTAGTCTATTTGGAAATAAAGAAGCTCGAAGAATGGATCGTTTTACTCAATTAGCTATGGCTTCTTCATTGGAAGCGGTTGAGAACTCAGGAATAAAAATAAGCGATGATAATCGGGATAGAGTGGGTGTAGTAATTGGGACAGGAATTGGTGGGTTAGGGACACTTCTCGAGCAACAGACTGTCCTTGATCAGCGAGGACCTGATAGGGTTAGCCCTTTCTTGGTACCGATGATGTTGGCTGATTCTGGTCCGGGCATGGTGGCATTACACCTGGGTGTGCGCGGGCCAAATATGGCGATTGTTACTGCCTGTGCGACCGGTACTAATGTTATTGGAGAGGCGTCAGAGATGATTAAGCGTGGCTCAGCAGATGTCATACTTGCTGGAGGTTCGGAATCTTCAATAATTCCTATTGCCATTGCTGGTATGGGCTCAATGACAGCATTATCAACGAAGAATGACGATCCTGAACGTGCTTCCAGACCGTTTGACCTAAACCGTGATGGTTTTGTAATGGGCGAAGGGGCAGCAATATTGATTCTTGAAACTCTTGACTCGGCATTGGCTCGTAATGCTAACATCTTGGCAGAAATCGGTGGATATGGGACATCCGATGATGCCTACCATATTTCTTCACCTGCAGAAAATGGTGCTGGTGCAGCATTATGTATGTCGTTGGCATTAAAAAGTGCAAAGTTAAACATAAATGATATTGATTACATTAACGCTCATGGAACGAGCACATACCTGAATGATAAAAGTGAGACTGCAGCAATCAAAACAGTTTTTGGAGAGCAAGCCTATAAACTTCAAGTTTCATCAACCAAATCCATGACTGGGCATCTATTGGGTGCTTCTGGTGCATTGGAAGCAGCGATATCGGTTCAGGCAATCAAGGATGGAGTGATTCCGCCAACGATCAATTATGAAACTCCTGATCCAGATTGTGATCTAGATTATGTGCCGAATTATGCCCGTAAATCTGACATTATGCACGTCATGTCTAATTCATTTGGTTTCGGTGGACATAATGCTACCATTGTATTAAATAAATATACAGGATAATAAATATAGTTTCGATAAATTATGAAGTGAATTATTGAGGTGTTTCCATGCCTTTCGCACATATTACTGGTTGGGGAATGGCGGTTCCTGAAAAAATAATAACTAATATTGATCTTGAAAAGATCATTAATACAAATGATAAATGGATCTTTGAAAGAACTGGGATCAAAGAAAGACATATAGCCAAAGAAGATCAAACAACATCATCTCTGGCAGTAGAAGCAGCTTGGAAAGCGCTTTCTGTCGCCAAACTCAAACCTACTGAAGTAGATTTGATTATTTGTGCTACGTCTACTCCTGAGTATTTCTTCCCAGCTACTGCATGTCTGGTGCAAGACCGTCTTGGCGCTACAAAAGCCGGGGCATTTGACTTATCTGCTGCTTGCACCGGATTCATTTATGCAGTAAATATGGCAACTCAAGCGATAAGAAGTGGAAGTTTAAAGGTAGTACTAGTCATAGGGGCAGAAACGCTTTCTCGATTTGTCGATTGGACGGATCGTAATACTTGCATTTTATTTGGGGATGGTGCTGGTGCACTGGTTTTACAAGCCAGTAACAATCCTGGAGGAGTTTTATCCAATGTAATGCACTCCGATGGTTCTGGCGCGAATCTTCTGACAATTCCAGCTGGAGGCAGTAAAAATCCAGCTACAGAAGCAACAATTAGAGCTGGTTTGCATTTTATCCAAATGGATGGACGGGAAGTCTACAGGTTTGCGACACGTGTTATGGCTCAAGCGACACGGGAAGTGATTTCTGCGGCTGGTATTTTAATTGAAGAAGTGAATTGGATAATTCCTCATCAAGCTAACTTGCGAATAATAGAAGCAGCTGCTCGAGGTTTAAAACTTCCTCTCGATAGATTCGTGATAAATTTGGACCGATATGGAAATACATCAACAGCATCGATACCGATAGCGATCTGTGAAGCTATTCATGATGGACGTTTGCAAAAGGGGGATAAATTCGTTCTAGTGGGATTTGGAGCAGGTTTAACCTGGGGGGCAACAGTCGCGCAATGGACTGGTGTCAAGGAAACAGAACGCGTTATCCGACCTACCTATTTTCGCCTACTTGCACGAACTCGATCATCCTTACGGCGGTTATGGCTGAGGATTGAGGGTATAATTTGGGGAAGGAAGAATACATAATTCTTCCCTTTACGATTGGAAAATTATTAACTATATATGACCATCACCGAGAAATCGATATTGATATATAATGAAAAACCTCATGATCGAAATTGATTAAATTAATCCCAACCGCCAAATTGGTTGGGATTTTTACTTAATTTAAGGAATATTTAATGACAACTATTAATTATTTGGATCCGGGTGGACACAATGGAACTCCAGTCTTGATGTTACATGGTTTGGGAGTGGATAGTTCTTCCTGGGTTCTTCAATTCCCCGCTCTGATTGACGCCGGATTTCGCCCTATAGCAGTAGATGTACCCGGCTTTGGGAGCTCTCCATATGGAAATTCAACCTGGAGTATCAAGCGTGTTACGAATGAAATAGCTGCTTTCTTGTGTGATAGAAATTTTCTGTCTGTAAATGTTGTTGGTCTGTCTATGGGAGGAACGATCGCTCAGCAACTTGCATTCGATTTCCCAAAAATTGTATCCAAATTAGTATTGGCAAACACATTTTCTGTTCTAAGACCGTCAACTCTGAAAGGTTGGATGTACTTTGTGCAGCGAATTATTCTTGTACACACACTCGGACTCCCGGCGCAAGCAAAGTTTGTGGCAAATAGAATTTTTCCACGACCCGACCAGATCGAATTACAGAAACAAATGATCCAGCAGATCATAAATGCAGATCCACGGGCTTACCGGGCAGCCATGCGTTCTTTGGCTACATTTAATTCAAGGAAGAGATTAACAGAAATTAAAATTCCAACGCTTGTAATTACAGGAATGAAAGACACAACGATCCAAGCTGCGCACCAGGCTCATCTGGCTTCCTGCATTCCTGGAGCACAGCAAGCAATAATACCCGAAGCAGGTCATGCAGCCAGCGTTGAAAAACCTGATGAATTTAACAAGATACTCGTGGATTTCCTTTTAGTAAAAGAATAAGTGTTTATTCCCCAAACTCAATATCAAACTCTTTGATTTCGGATAATTCGGAAATTGTTTCAATTTGGATATCAGCGAAAAGCGACTCCTGATAAACACTTACATGAAATTTTTTAATTAATTCAAGTAAGGCTAGAAATGTAACCACAACATCGAGCCGGGTTTTTGAATCTCTGATCACTTCGTAAAATGTGGATCGTTGGCTTATGGATAGCTGGCTGATTATTAATGCAATTTTCTCACGAATCGTTATTCTTGGCGCTTGAATTATTGTATCAAGGTCTTGTTTTTCTTGTTCTTTTTGCAGGACCTCTTCTGCCGCTATTATAAGATCACTTAAATTAATATCGTTTAAGTCAAGTCGACTTTCAAATTTTGGAAGCGAGGCGATGCGCAAATAACTACGCAGACATTCTTGTTCTCTTTCCTGTAGCCATAATGATTTTTCTTTAAATTGTTTATATATTAGTAATTGCTGGATCAGTGAAAGACTTGGATCTTCGTTGTCAACTTCGGTAATTGAAAACCTTGGGAGTAGGGCTTCGGATTTAATTTGGATAAGTTTCGCTGCGATTACTAAAAAAGCTGAGATTTCTTCAGCTTCAATAGTCTTCATGTGATGAATATAATCCAAAAATTGGTCAGTCACCAATGCCAGTGAGACTGAAGTTATATCCAGTTCTGAATGTTCGATCAATTGAAGAAGCAGGTCAAGTGGTCCCTCAAATACTGGAACGGTTACTGTATAACTACCAGATTGATGCTGTGCGATTTTGAGATCCATGACACGCGGATTATAACATCCATTGGATGTATTCAATTTTATTTCATACTTGGTTATATGGGCTTCCACCAAATTAAATTGGGAATTTTGTAGCATGATTAGAAAGACTTAATCAAAAATCATGGAAAGTGGATATCAGGGGAGGGTATAATTTGAGAATGGAAAATAAGAATCTTACACATATAGACAGTAAGGGTCGTGCCCGGATGGTGGATATTGGTACAAAGCCTGAAAATGAGCGTATCGCAATTGCTCGAGGTGAAGTAAGAATGCTGCCAGAAACTCTTCATTTAATCCGTGGTGGTCGATTAGCCAAAGGTGATGTGTTTACAGTTGCTCAAATTGCAGGTATAAGTGCAGCAAAAAAAACATCCGACCTGATACCATTGTGTCATCCCATATCTTTGACAAAAGTGGATGTTGATCTAATTCTGAAAGATGCCATCCCGGGAGTCATGATCACAGCAACTGCCCGAACTATTGGTAAGACTGGTGTTGAAATGGAGGCATTGACAGCAGTCGCAATTGCAGCATTAACAATCTATGATATGGCAAAAGCTGTTGAAAAGACAATCAGTATACAAAATATCCGCCTACTCGAAAAGCATGGTGGTGTTTCTGGCGATATTATGAATGAAGAAGATTAGACAAGAGCTGGGAGGAACAATGATTCAAGTAACATTATTATTCTTCGCCACGGTGCGTGATATTATTGGCCAACGTAGAATGATTAAATCTATCCCTGACAATATATCGATATCTGGGTTGAAAGATTTGTTAGTGGAAGAATTCCCTGGATTAAAAGAAATTATGCCTTCGGTAATAGTTTCTCTGAATCACGAATTTGCATTCGATACTTCCTCGATTCCCTCAGATGCAGAAATTGCTTTATTCCCGCCAGTTTCAGGAGGATAATAAATGGCAGGAAAAACGATTTGTATGATTTTAGAATCCAACATCAATTTAGATGAATTGATTATGCGACTTACGCTTCCCTCTACCGGAGCTGTTGTCATGTTCACAGGGTTGGTTCGTGGATATACCGGTAAAGGTAACCCGCATGTTACAGCACAACTTGAGTATGAGGCTTATCAGCCAATGGCAGAAAAAATGATGTACCGTATTGCTGATGAAATTCGCACAAAATGGCCAGAAATCGAATCGATCGCAATAATTCAACGGACAGGTAAATTCTTACCTGGTAATCCCACAGTAACAATTGCATGTTCTGCAGCACACAGGGACACAGGCGTATTTGATGCTGCCAGATATGGGATCGATCGCTTAAAAGATATCGTTCCTGTGTGGAAGAAAGAATATACCTCTCAGGGGGAATCCTGGATAGAAGGGGATCATATTCCCCTACCAGGCGAATGAATGAATTATTCAACCATTATTTGCACGAATTGCAGTCGGGAATACCCGCATACAAGCAATCCATATCGTTGCATGGTATGTGGAGGTGTATTTGATTTTCGGGATCCGATAATATTTGATCCTGAAAAAATTGATTTCCTTCAACCTGGAATTTGGAAATATCGGTACACTTTCAATATTAATGATGATATTGATGCCATTTCTCTGGGGGAAGGAGATACACCTCTTGTTTGGACAGAATTATTTGGACATGAAGTCGCAATAAAGTGTGAATTTCTAAATCCGACTGGTTCATTTAAAGATCGTGGATCTAGTTTAACAGCTTCTTTTTTTAAATCAAGAAATATAGATAGGTATATTGAAGATTCGTCTGGTAATGCTGGTGCATCGTTAGCAGCTTACTCTGCCAGGGCAGGCATAGAATTAGAGGTTTACATACCAGAAACTGCCTCGGGGATAAAGAGAAAACAAATAGAAGCATTTGGTGCCAAATTGATTCCATTAAAAGGGACACGTAGAGAGATACAAGATGTCGCAAAACAACTTGCTGATAGTGGTAATATTTACGCCAGTCATGCTTACTTACCATTTAATATTCCAGGATATGCAACCGTAGCATATGAGATATTTGACCAGATGGGAGATAAGTCCCCGGGAACAGTAATTCTGCCAGTTGGACAAGGAGGGTTATTGATCGGATTGGCGCGAGGATTTGCTGCTCTCAGAAAAGCAGAAAAGATTACAAAAATCCCAGCCATCGTGGGAGTTCAGGCACGTGCATGTTCTCCCCTTTGGTCTCTCTTTACAGGTGGCATTGATGGCTTAAGATTTGCCACGGATAGCCCAACTTTGGCTGAAGGTGTTCGAGTGTGGCAGCCAATTCGAGGGGATTTAGTTCTAAAAGAGATAGGATCGACTATGGGAAAATTTGTAGCTGTGGATGAATTCGAAATAAAAAATGGAGTAGAAGAATTCGCCCGGAAGGGCTTCCACGTGGAGCCAACTTCTGCATTGGTTTGGAGTGGTTTAAAGCAATGTGTGGATAATTGTGATGGACCGATAGTAGTAATTTTGACAGGTTCTGGTCTAAAATACCAGGATATTGGTTGAATTGATCTAATACACTTTTGGAAGGATGAAGTATGGATGAAATCCACTCTTTAAGCAAAGATCTAATAGAAAATCTTGGAAGAGTTATCGTTGGTAAACGAAATGTTATTGAAATGATGATCGTCGGACTCTTATGCCAGGGGCATGTTTTGATCGAAGATGTTCCAGGTGTTGGGAAAACAGTTTTAGCTCGAAGCTTGGCACGATCATTGGGAGTCACTTTTAGTAGATTGCAATTTACCCCTGACATGCTTCCTAGCGATGTAACAGGCGTCTCTGTATTCAATCAGGTCAAGCGGGATTTCGAGTTTCGACCAGGTCCAATATTTGCTCAGATTGTGCTCGTGGATGAGATAAATCGAGCAACTCCCAAAACTCAGGCAGCTTTGCTCGAAGCCATGGAGGAAAGACAGGTAACTGTTGATGGGATAACTCACCTATTACCGCGACCATTTATGGTAGCGGCAACTCAAAATCCTATTGAATATGAAGGAACATTTCCCCTCCCTGAAGCACAGTTGGATCGTTTTCTCCTTCGAATAAAACTGGGTTATCCAACCATAACGGATGAAGTGAATATTCTTGAGATGCAGCAATTTCAACATCCGTTCGAATTAATAAAGCCAGTTGTAAGTGAATCTCAATTAATAAATGAAATAGAAGTAATTAAGAAAGTTTATGTGTCGGAGCCAATAAAAAAATACATAGTGGACCTCGTAACACAAACCAGGCATAATGACGATCTTTACCTTGGAGCAAGTCCCCGGGGAAGCTTGGCGCTATTTAGAACCGGGCAGGCACTCGCTTTCTTAAGAAACCGAAATTACGTCTTGCCGGATGACATAAAAATAATGGCCACATTTGTCTTATCGCACCGGGTCATCGTCAGCCCATCTTCCAGACTACGAGAGATAAGTTCAACCAGAATTATCGAAGAGATATTAGAAAACATTCCGGTACCTGGAGGCGTTTACAAGGAAATTAATTAGGAATGAGGAGATCTATCAGAACACGTTGGTTACCGACTGGTGTAATGACCATCTTATTTATGGGATGGGCAATAACCGGCGTTATGATCTATATCCGGTTATTCTTGATGATCACCTTGATCCTGATTGGCTCATACCTATGGAATATTGTTGCTCTCAAGGGGATCCGGATCAACCGGAAATCTCGAAGTTATCGAACAAGTGTTGGAAGAATTTTTGATGAGCGCTTCGATATTCAAAATGTATCCAGATGGGCTTGCATGTGGTTGGAAATTGAAAATTTATCCCTAATTCCAAATAAAAGCGGTTCCAGATTGCTTACAGGCATTGGAGGAATGCAACAAAGAACGTATACAGCCCGAACAAGGATATCTAAACGTGGTGCATATACTTTGGGACCTACAAAACTTACTTCCGGTGATCCCTTTGGGATGTTCTTTTGTTCCCGTTTAGACCCAGCAAAAAATACTTTGATTGTATTACCATTGACCGTGGATATTCCATTCTTTCCTGTTCCTGAGGGTATTTTACCTGGGGGTAAAGATATCCATCAAAAAACGATGGATGTTACTCCTCACGCTACTGGAGTGAGGGAGTATGTTCCTGGAGACCCAATTAAACGAGTCCATTGGCCATCAACAGCCAAGCGTGAGCAATTCATGGTAAAAATTTACGAACAAGATCCTCAAGCGGAAATTTGGTTTTTCCTTGATTCAGAAGAGAAAATCCAGTTTTCGTCAACGGAAAGTGAAAGTGATACAAGAGAAGATTATTTAAATATAAATCGACGAACTCAAATTAAACTTCCTGATGATACATATGAGTATGCCATCAGCGCAACTGCTTCATTGGCAAAATACTTCCTACACCAAAAGAAAGCTGTTGGATTAGTAAGTTCGGGAAGACAATTAACAGTTATTCCTTCTGAACGTGGAGATAGACAATTAGGGAAATTGTTAGAGACTCTGGCTTTTCTAAAAGCTGATGGTGAGCTCCCAATAGTTGGGTGTGTGAATGTCCATTCAAAATACCTGCCAATGGGTAGCGGAGTAATTCTTGTCACAACTTCTCAAAACAATGGATTATTGATCGCTATTGAAGACTTAATTCGTAGGAATCTACATCCGAGTGTTGTTATGATCATGTCAGAATCGTTTGGGTGTCCATCCGGCGGAGAAGAGAAATTTGAAGGACTAGAACGACGCAACGTCCCTGTGTTTAAAATAAACTGCGGGGAAGATTTGAGCAAGCAACTGGGACAGATCCAGGAAGGAAATGCGAGAACCTGGGCACCTATTTGACGAAAAAATCTCCAGATTTTTTACAGTATACTAACCTTGCTCTCAGGCACACATTTTTTTAGGAGATGTTGAATGCATTCTATTATTACATTGGATCTCAATTTCTTGAACAGAAAGGAGGCTATCGCTGCATATCTGATCCCTTATAATGGTGGTGCGATTTTAGTGGAAACAGGATCAGGATCAACAGTTGATACTCTTACAAACCAGCTTAATCACCACGGATTAAAACCAAAAGATGTGACTCATGTCTTTTTAACTCATATCCACATGGATCATGCTGGCGCGGCAGGATGGTTGGCAGAACAAGGTGCGCATATTTTTGTTCATCCAATGGGTGAACAGCATATGAAAACCCCTGATAAACTTATCTCAAGTGCAAAACGAATTTATGGGGATAAGATGGATTTATTATGGGGAAATTTCTTGCCGGTTCCTGAAGAAAAGTTGTCATCTGTGAGTGATATGGAACAAATCAAGATAAGTGACCTTGTTTTCACTGCAATTCATACTCCTGGGCACGCTGAGCATCATATTTCATGGCTTTTTGAAGATACATGTTTTACTGGAGATGTAGGAGGGGTCCGTATACCAGGCGTATTATATATACGATTGCCGATAGTTCCTCCTGAATTACACTTCAAGAAATGGAGACAAAGTTTAGTCAAACTAAGTGAATGTGGTTTTAAATATATTGCCCCAACACACTTTGGTATTTTCAGCGATGCTGTGACTCATTTAACTCTTGCCAGACAGATTCTTGATGAAAACGAGAACTGGATGGATCAAGCCTTATTGGATGAAAAACCAATCGAATTGCTCAGGGAGCAATATGTGGCTTTTCTATATGAGCAAGGCCTTCGACTTGGAGTAAACAAAGAAACCTTGCGAACTTTGGAAATAGCGAACCCATCTTGGATGGGTGCTGATGGACTTTCCAGATACTGGAATAAATACAGAAATGTAAATTAATTGTGACTAAATTCACTATTAATCCTGATTGTGAACACTGGACGATTAACTCATAAGGCTTGATACTCTAGAATAAAAATATTAGGAGATCAGATGAAAGACTTTATAGCAATAGCTGATTATTCATCACAAGAAATACAAGCGTTATTAGATCTGGCTGTTCAACTTAAAGTAGAGTATTTTAGAAGTGGAAACAAACCAATATTCAAGGGAAAAGTTCTTGGGATGATTTTTCAGAAACCCAGTTTGCGGACAAGAGTTTCCTTTGATATGGCTATGCGTCACATGGGTGGGGATGCACTTTATTTGTCTCCAAATGAAATTGGCTTGGGAAAACGCGAATCTATTGCTGATGTAGCCAGGGTAATGGCTGGTTATGTTTCAGTATTAATGGCAAGGGTTTTTGTTCATGAGCATATCTTGGAATTAGCCAATTGGTCAAGTATCCCTGTGATAAATGGATTGAGTGATTACAATCACCCGTGCCAGGGGATGGCAGATGCACTTACGATTTATGAGAAATTTGGAGAATTAAGAGGAATTAATGTGGCTTACGTTGGCGATGGAAACAACGTAGCAGTTTCGTTGATGCATGTCTGTGCGAAGTTGGGTGCCAATTTTACGATCGCCAACCCCGAAGGATATGCAATTCCAGAAATACCAATTCAGATTGCCAGGCAAATTAGCTTGGAAACTGGTGCGGTTCTAAAATTCATAACTGATCCTGATGAAGCGGTCAAAGATGTACAGGTAATTTATACTGATACATGGACCAGTATGGGACAGGAAGAAGAACAATCGAAACGGGAAAAACTATTTCCAACATATCAGGTTAACTCGAATTTGGTATCTAAAGCAGATAAAGATGTAATAGTCATGCACTGTTTACCCGCACATCGGAACCATGAGTTGACCGACGAAGTTGCTGATGGTTCTCATTCAGTGATTTTTAATCAAGCACACAATCGCCTTCATGCTCAAAAAGCGATCTTGGCTAGATTATTGAGTTTGGCTTAAACCATAAGGATGATCTTATGAATGCAAATGAATATATTCAGATGGAAGAAAAATATGGAGCAAATAATTATCACCCTCTGGATGTGGTAATTACACGAGGTGAAGGTGTTTGGGTTTATGATGTGGACGGAAATAAATATCTTGATTGTTTGAGTGCGTATTCAGCCGTTAATCAAGGACACGTTCATCCTAAAATATTGTCTGTAATGATAGAACAAGCAAAAAAGATTACTTTAACATCCAGGGCATTTCGTAATGACCAGCTACCATTATTTTATCGAGAACTTTCTGAGCTAACAGGTTATGAAATGTCGCTCCCGATGAATAGTGGGGCGGAAGCAGTAGAAACAGCGTTAAAATTGGTGCGGAAATGGGCATACCAGGTGAAAAAGGTTCCAAAGCACCAGGCAGAAATAATCACCTGTGCAGGAAATTTCCATGGTCGTACAATCTCCACGATCTCTTTTTCAAGTGAACCATTGTACAGGGATGATTTTGGACCATTTACACCAGGTTTTGTTTCTGTTCCCTACGGGGATGCTGGTGCGATTGCAGAGGTAATAAACCCTAATACTGCTGCAGTTCTATTAGAACCCATCCAGGGTGAAGCAGGAGTCATTATTCCTCCTGATGGATATTTAAGAAAAGTTGCAGCATTATGCAAGGAAAATAATGTGCTGTTTATTGCCGATGAGATCCAAACTGGTCTGGGACGCACAGGAAAACTTTTTGCCTGCCAACATGAAAATGTACACCCCGATATTACGATAATTGGGAAAGCTCTTTCCGGAGGATTTTATCCAATTTCTGCAATTGTAGCTGATCAAGCGCTCTTAGGGTTATTTACACCAGGGGAACATGGCTCCACTTTTGGCGGAAATCCTTTGGCGGCTGCAATTGCAAGGGAAGCAATGAGAGTGTTGTTGGATGAAAAAATGATAGAAAATTCCGCCATTCTAGGTGAATATTTTAAAGACCATTTGTGCGAAATTTCCAGCGGGCATATCGAAGAAATTCGAGGAAAGGGATTGTTCATCGGTGTGGTTTTAAATTCAAACGCAGGTGGAGCTCGGCGTTTTTGTGAAGCACTTCAAAAGCATGGGATATTAGCGAAGGAAACTCATCAAAATATTATCCGCTTTGCACCTCCTTTGATAATCGACAAAGAAATTATCGATTGGGCTTTACCACATATACGTGATGTTTTAAGGATGAAGTAATATCCTGGAAATAATTAATTAGTTTTATAAAGAATGGGATGAATGGAGAAAAAAATGAATATCGGGATACCTAAAGAGCGACGGCCTTTTGAGTACCGGGTGGGACTATCTCCCTCAGGAGTAGAAATTCTCTGTCGAGCAGGAAATACCTGCTTTGTTGAGCATAATGCAGGATTGGGAGCAGGTTTCAGCGATCTGGAATATGAACATGCAGGTGCACATATAGTTTATCTGATGGAGGAAGTTTTTGGTCGATCAGATCTGCTTGTGAAAGTTCAAAGACCTATTCAGGATGAATTGGATTTTTTACGTCCTGGATCAGCCCTGGCAGGATATCTGTTATTGGCATCTGCCAGACAGGATAAGATTGATCATTTATTGAATAAAAAAATTACATCCATTGCATTTGAGCAAATTCAACTGGCAGACGGATCATTGCCAGTACTAAGACCTTTTAGTGAAGTTTGCGGGTTGATGACAGCCCAAATCGCTGCGCGTTTTTTGCAGAGCAATTTAGGAGGAAAGGGAATATTGTTAAGTGGTGTTCCAGGTGTACCTTCTGCTGAAGTTGTCATTATTGGTGCTGGAGTTGTGGGCACAAATTCTGCCCGGGCTTTCATAGGTTTAGGTGCACAAGTAACAGTATTAGACAATACGATGGATGCCCTTCAAAAGTTGAATGAACGGTTCCCATCAGTCGTAACATTGATGGCAACTGATCGAAATATTGAACGTGTTTGTAGTTATGCTGATGTTATTGTGGGTGCGGTATTGAAACCTGGCGAACTCTCACCGGTTGTAGTCTCGCGTAGGGTAGTTCAAAAAATGAAGCCTAGATCAGTGATTATTGATGTCAGTATTGATTTGGGTGGATGTTTTGAAACATCTCGACCCACCAATCATGAAAATCCAACTTTTATTGAAGAAGGTGTGATTCATTATTGTGTACCGAATATCCCGGGAGTGATTGCAAGAACAGCAACCCACGCCTATGCCAATGCGGTCATACCGTATCTCTTGGAACTTGCAACCTTAGGGATTGAAAAAGCAATTGTGGACAACAAGGCTATTGAAACTGCCGTAAATACATATCACGGAGAAATCAGGCATTTGAAACGCTTGACAAGCGTAGGAGGTAACCATGGATTGGAATAGTCAATACCAGTCACGCATTGTTACTCCAGAAGAAGCTGTCATGGCGATCACCTCGGGTAACCGGTTATTCATGACAGGAAATGTTTCTGTCCCACAAACAATTCTAGCTGCATTAGTGAAATATGCACCGAACTTACAAAATGTAGAAATTTGTCAGGCTTTGACAATCGGTTCGGCGGATTATGTATCACCAGATATGGAAGGACATTTAAAGGTAAATACATTTTTCATCAGTGCGAATATTCGAAAAGCAGTTCACGATGGGCGAGCTGATTTTTCTCCGGTATTTTTATCTGAATTTCCTTTACTATTTAAACATAGTATTTTGCCGATTGATGTTGCCATAATCCATGTATCCCCACCAGACGAGCATGGTTTTTGTAGTTTGGGAGTTGAAGTCGGACTCACAAAATCACCGGCTGAATCTGCAAAAATCATTATTGCAGAAGTCAACGAGAAAATGCCGCGTACATTAGGAGATTCTTTTATCCATGTCAGTCGATTAAACTTTATGGTTCCGGTTGATTATCCTATTCCGGAAATGCCAATGAGTGAAGATGGACCTTCTGAAATAGTTGAAAAGATTGCAGGGTATATTGCTGAAATGATACCAGATGGTGCTACCATGCAACTGGGAATCGGTGCAATCCCAGATGCGGTATTAAAATACTTGTATCATAAAAAAGATCTTGGAGTTCATTCAGAATTATTTTCGGATGGTGTGATTGGATTGGTAGAGGCTGGTGTAATTACGAACTCACGTAAAACACTGCATCCTGGAAAAATAGTAGCTGGGTTTGTCTTGGGTACAACAAGGCTTTACAATTGGATAGATGATAATCCCCTGATTGAACTTCACCGGACAGAATATGTCAACGACCCCTTTGTTATTTCGCAAAACGAAAAAATGGTGGCGATTAATTCCGCCATTGAAGTTGACCTCACAGGTCAGGTTTGTTCGGACAGTATAGGACCAAAGCTCTATAGTGGGGTGGGTGGTCAGTTGGATTTCATATATGGAGCATCACGGTCCAAAGGTGGTGTACCAATAATTGCTTTACCAAGTGATACGGTATTGCGCGATGGAACCCGTATCAGTCGGATTGCATCCATGCTAAAGCAAGGTGCAGGAGTAGTTACTTCCCGAAATCATGTGCGCTACATTGTTACAGAATATGGTGTAGCAGATCTATACGGAAAAACAATTCGACAACGTGCTATGTCTCTTATCAATATTGCCCATCCGGACTTTAGACCTGAACTTGAAAAAGAAGCAGGAGTGTTAAACTACATTTAAGGTAGGATTTAAAAGTAATAATGCGGAAATGTAAAATTGTAGCAACAATAGGACCTGCCTCTCAAGATTATGATTCGCTTGAGCAGTTAATTCACGCTGGCATGAATATCGTTCGATTAAATTTTTCACATGGTTCACAAGGAGACCACCTAGCTGTAATTATTAAAACAAGAGAATTATCTATGAAATTAGGTTCTCCTGTAGGTATTCTACAAGATCTACAAGGTCCTAAACTGCGCATAGGCATCCTGAACACTCCCATTTTTCTTGAAAAAGACCAAATTATGAAGTTGGTCCCGCAAAGATACCTAAAAATGAATAGCCAAGAAATACCTATCGATATTCCTGAGTTGTATCAAACAATTAAAAAAGGGGATAAGATTCTGATGAATGATGGCAACATCTATCTTGAAGTTCTTAGTTCATCAGACGAAGCTATAACTACTCGGGTTATTGATGGTGGGAACCTTTCCTCCATGCAGGGTATAAATTTACCAGGTATTGCATTGGATATTCCTGCTGTGACAGAAAAAGATGAGGACGATCTAGCCTTCGGTTTATCCATGGGTGTTGATGCTGTAGCGATATCTTTTATAAGAAATGCAAAAGATGTTATTCGAGTTCGCCAACTAATCAAGAAAATTTCGAAAGACCAGAATCCATTGTTGATCGCAAAATTGGAAAAGCCTGAAGCGTTGAAGAATCTTGAAGAAATCATAGAAGTATCAGATGGCGTTATGGTAGCACGAGGAGATTTGGGGGTGGAGATGGATCTTGAAGATGTACCGGTAGCACAAAAAAGGATCATAAGAACCGCCAATAATAAGAATAAAATAGTGATCACTGCTACCCAGATGCTTGAGTCAATGATTTATGAATCAAATCCGACTCGAGCTGAAGCATCAGATGTTGCCAATGCAATATTTGATGGCTCAGATATGGTTATGTTATCAGGGGAAACAGCCATAGGAAAATACCCGGTTGAAACTGTATCTGCAATGGATCGGATTATCCGTCGTTCAGAAGCAGCCTATCAAGAATGGGGTCATATACAAGAGAATCAGAGTTCAAATTATTATGATGGGATTGCAATTGTGAAGGCAGCTCGTGAATTGGCTAATGCAAAGGATGTGACTGCTATTGCTGTTTTTACGCGTTCTGGACAAACTGCTAATCTTATGGCAAAAATGAGACCACTTGCGCCGATTGTAGCCTTCACGCCAGAGGAAAGAATATACCAGCAACTTTCATTATTATGGGGTGTTTTCCCCCGAAAAGTTCCATTAGTAAGTACTGTGGAAGAATTGATCAGTTGTGTAGAGATCGAATTAATTTCATCTGGATTAATTTTACCCGGTCAGCAGGTCGTTTTGGTTTTTGGTTATCCGGTAGGATCGAAGGTCCCGCCGAATATGGTATTTTTGCATAAAATAGAAAATTGATAATATCCAAAATCATTGTATAGGAAAAAGAGCGAGGAATTTTCCTCGCTCTTTTTTATGAAGAAAGTCTACAACATATCTTCGTTTATTTGAGAAAGCGTTTCTGGCGCAGGTCGTAAATCTTTATCAATTAATCTATTAAGTGGTGCAGCGGGTAGATTGTATCTTTCAATTAAAGATGGTCTATCACATTCAATATAAATCAACCCGGTTACAAGCAAATTGTTCTGTTGCGATTCTTCGAGCATGCGGAGAGCTTGCCATCTGTCTGTGGGGTCGTATTCTTTTTCAAGTTTTTTCAGCATTATCATATTTCCATCATGGAGGCAAACTTCAGTTACAGTTCCGGGCAAAATATCGTCAGCCAGCAGAATTTCATCAAGTATTGGAACGAAGGATATCTCGTGAAGAGGCGCTTCATGATCTTTTCCCCATGTATAGGAATGAAATGCATTTACCTCGTTATTAAATGTTACACAAGGGCTGATTACATCTAATATCGCAACACCATTATGATTTAGAGCAGCTTTGATCAATTCTTTAACTTGTTTGGCATCACCGGCAAAGGAACGTGCTACAAATGTTGCGTTTGAAATTATTGCCTCCATGCAAATATCTACTGGCATGTATGGATTTGTCCCTTGATGCTTAAGGTTTAATCCGACTTCGGCAGTGGCAGAAAATTGACCTTTTGTTAATCCATAAACCCCGTTATTTTCAACTATATAGACCATGGGAGTATTTCTACGCATCATGTGTTTGAACCCACTCATACCAATTGAGGCAGTATCTCCATCCCCCGATATTCCGAGGGCTTTCAAGCTGGTATCGGCAAAAATAGCCCCGGTAACAAGAGGAGCCATTCGTCCGTGCAGGCTATTAAAACCAAAAGAGCGGTTCAGAAAATAAGCTGGGCTCTTACTGGAGCAGCCAATACCGCTGAATTTTAAAATCTCTTCAGGCACGATTCCCAATTCATAACAAGCAGAAATGATCTGGTTGGAGATCGAGTTATGACCGCACCCTTGGCATAAACTGGACGGGAGACCTTTATAATCGTTCTTAGTTAATCCGATCTGGTTTGTGTTTGAAACCGTTGTGACCATGTTATATAGCCTCCAATGCCTTGATTCTGTCACTTACCCAGCGAGCAGATAATGACAGACCGTTATCTTTACAGATTGATCGAAATTTTATTGCTTGATCTGGCATATTAATGGTTATTAATTGGTTTAATTGCCCATCATGATTAGTTTCAACGATATAAACTCTCTCATGGATATGGACAAAACTGGTTACTTCGTCTGTGAAGGGTAAAGCTCTTATTCGAAGATAATCACTTGTTAATCCGTTCTTTTTCAGGATTGTTCGTGCTTCGTAAACAGCAGGCTCATTTGATCCGAAAGTGATGATCCCGATATTTGAATTTTCCGAGTTATCAACGATTGGTTTAGGGACAACTGAGCGAGCTGTTTTGTATTTAAGCTTTATTCTATCCATGTTAGTTTCCCAAACATCTGGATCCTCGCTGTAAACTGCATTCTCGTTATGACCAGTACCACGTGAAAAATATCCAGCTTTGGGATGTCGATTACCAGCCACAGTTCTATAGGGAATTCCATCTCCATCAATATCACGATACCGTCCCCAATTTTTGTAATCGTTCTCCAAATCTGCTTCCCATAAAATTTTACCGCGATCCAGGGGTTTATTCGGATATTTAAAGGCTTCGGTCATCCATTGATTCATACCTAGGTCAAGATCACTCAGTACAAATATTGGAGTTTGAAGATGTTCAGCTAGATCCAATGCCATACCCCCGAATTCAAAACACTCGTTTACTGAGCCGGGCAATAGAATTACATGCTGTGTGTCACCATGCCCCATAAAGTATGTAAAGGTTAAATCACCCTGTGACGTTCGAGTTGGTAACCCTGTACTTGGTCCAATGCGTTGAACATCCCAAACGACAATTGGAACTTCCGCAAAATAAGCCAATCCAGCAAATTCAGTCATCAGGCTCAAGCCAGGTCCAGACGTGGAAGTCATTGAGCGCAAACCTGCCCAACCTGCGCCAACTGCCATTCCAATTGCAGATAATTCATCTTCTGCCTGAATAACTGCATAAGTATTTTCACCTTCAGCGTTTTTCCTAAGTTTAGGAAGATATTCGTTCAGCGATTCGGCCAGGCTGGTAGCAGGGGTAATGGGATACCAGGCTGCAAATTGCACGCCACCATAAATGGCACCTAACGCTGCTGCAGTATTACCATCAGACATGATCAACCCATTGGTCTTATCCATTGGTTCAACCCGATAAGGATCTGATTTCGTGAGGTTTGTGGCAGCCCATTCAGCTGCAGCTTTAACCATGTTGATATTCGATTCAATCGGTTTGGGTTTGCCTTTAAAATGAAAATCAAGAGCTGAGTGTAGTTTTTCAATATCAATACCTATTATGTGCGCCAGAATTCCAACATAAACCATGTTCGCAATATAATCACGAAGCGCTGGTGATACATCCGCGGTTTTAACCAATTGTTTGATAGGCATGGGGTAAACCGAGATATCTGTGCGGTTAATTGGGCTACTTATGTCATCTGTATAAAAAAAGGCACCCCCTGGAACCACACTTGCAAGATCTTTTACAAAAGAAGCTTGATTCATACAGACAACAATTTCATGCTCATCACGGCGTGCAGTATATCCTTCTTTACTAACCCGGATGGTATACCACGTTGGCAGACCTTGGATATTTGAAGGAAAAAGGTTTTTTCCAGATACTGGTATTCCCATTTTAAATAAGGCGCGTAACAAAGTAGTGTTTGCAGTTTGACTGCCCGACCCATTGACGGTAGCAATAGTGATGCAAAAATCATTAATTATCTTTTTTTGGTCTAGCATAAATCACTCCTTCTTCCTTTTGTAGGGAAGATATTTATTAAGTTTCATCCTGATTTTTTGGACGGTGGAATATGAGATCAGTATGATCCAGAAGAAGGCGATACCCTAAGTCAAAATCATTGCTGCAAATTGCATTTACTATTCGACGATGGAATTGCCAGACTTCTTGAAGATAGGTTAACCCTGTATATACATTTAACCCAATGGTTTCATATGCATCCCAATAAACATCCAAAAGTCCATAAACAAATTCGTTATTAAGTCGTTTATAAATGGTTAAATGTAATTCCCGGTGTTCAGCATGAGGAATTTGAATGGGGTCACCGTTGAGTTTATTATTCGCGCGTTCAATCAGTGAGTTTAGAAAAACGAGATCATCCTTGGTAAGTTTAGCAACTGCTTCGTACCAGTATGCCTCTTCAATATGCTTGCGGAGGTCAGCAAATTCCTCAAAGTGGGAGATATCATTCGCGAGAGCATATGCCAAACTTAGGTGAACGGCAGGAGAAAATTTATAAGGTAATTTCTGAATCCCTTTCCTTGGCCGAACTTCAACCAACCCGAGTGCTCTGGCAACTTCTAACTGCTCCCGGAGGCTGGCGACACTAATGTTAAGGGTTTTGCTGAGCTGGGACAGAGAAGGCAAACTCTGAGAACCTTCTTGGTCATGAATAGCAAGAAACTTGGCAAAACTGGATAACGGGTCAAATGGTTTGATATCTTGTATCATGGTAATCTTGATTAATCAGATTAATCTATTTTACCATTAAAAATGTCGGATTAGGATAATTCTGATGGGAAATTTAATAAAATATGGAGGATTGCTTCAATTGTTTACTGGTCGTAAGAAATAATTAGAGATGTAAAATTCATCTGCAAATTGGTAGCAAAGCGCTAACTTAACGGGTTATTGAGTAAATCCATAGCGGAAGCTGTCATGATAGCAACTGCTTGGGGTAATGCTTCCTCGTCAAAATCAAAGAGGGGATGATGATGACTTGCGTCTAGTTTCTTTTCACTATTTGCAGATCCGATAAAGAAAAAACATCCCGGTACTAATTCCATCATAAAAGCCATATCCTCTGATCCCATGGTTATGTAATTGTTATTCTCCACATCGGCAGATGGGTAAAGGGTCTGAGCTATCTTTATAATTCTATCCGTAATACCAGAATTATTGATTACGGCTGGTGTGAGTCGATTCAATTCAATCTCTGCCTGGCAACCCATTGTCTCTGCCATTCCATACACAATAACCTCAAAACGTTCAAGCACTTTGTCGCGTACTTCCAGATCGAAAGTACGAATAGTGCCAGCCAGCAACACTTCTTGTGGAATAATATTAAAAGCTTCGCCACCATTAATCGTACAAACGCTCACAACTGCAGATTTTAACGGTGGAATATTACGTGAAGTAATGCTTTGCAGTGCATTAATTATTTGGGCAGAAGCCAGAATGGGATCAACCGCCAAATGTGGTGCTGCTCCATGACCACCTTTTCCTCGAATCTTAATTTTAAATATTTCTGCTCCTGCCATGGAAGCACCCTGGGAGATACCGATCCAACCGACAGGTTTATCATTCCAAAGATGTAATGCCAGAGTGAAATCGGGAACTGGGTTTTTTAGAACACCGTCGATAAGCATGCGCTCTGCTCCACCAAGGCCTTCTTCAGCAGGTTGAAAAACGAATTTAACGACACCAGGCATTTCACCTTGATGGGTACGTAAGATCTTTGCAACTGATAGTAAAATTGCTGAATGGCCATCGTGACCGCAGGCATGCATAACTCCAGGGACAATAGATGCATATTCTGCATTGGTTTCTTCTTGTAGGGGTAAGGCATCCATATCTGCTCTAATAAGCAAGACCGGTCCTGGTTTGCCCCCTTTCAATAGAGCAACGACTCCTGTTTCTGCAATTCCTGAATGAACTTCCAAACCAAGATCAGTTAATTCACGAGCTATTATTTCAGAAGTACGTTTTTCACGAAAACCTAATTCTGGGTGCATATGAAAATCTCTTCGCAACGATTGTGTATATGGAAACAGCAGTTGAGCTTCTTTAATGTAGTCGATCATGTTCATCTCCTGTCAAATTAAGCTAATCCCATTTGATCAATCGAAATTTTTCCTCATAACGAGGATGGTTTTCAGTGCTCCCGGATGTTCTCCATTTACGAATTCTTTCGGTGAATTTAATTGGATCACCAATTTGACTTTTATGTTCTAACAATGCCCTCAATTTAATATCCCAAGTATCCGTTACATCAATGGTAATATCAGGATTACTGGTCAGTGATATCCACACTTCTTTCGGAGAATGGGGTTGTAATCCTTCTTCCTTTAATAATTCGGGGAAATAATGGATATTTCCAGCGGCAGGAAATACTGCATCTAAAACTACCTGGCCAGCATAGCGATGATCTGCATGATTTAGCCGGTAGGAACCACTTGGAAACAAATTCGTTGGATCGCAAGTTACGAGAATATCCGGTTTTTTCTGTCGGATGACCCGAACTATACTTCGACGCAATTCTATACTCGGAAGTATATATCCATCTGGTAAGTCGAGAAATTGTACTGAAGTCACACCGATGACAGAGGCTGCTGCGTGTTGTTCTTCATGCCGAATTTTGCATATCTGATCCGAAGATAATTCTGGATCATTAGATCCCTTATCCCCACAGGTTAGCAGACAATAATGAATCTCGTGCCCTTGTTTTACCCACCTTGCTAAAGTAGCACCGCAGAAAAACTCAGGATCATCCGGATGCGCAAGAATGACAAGAATTTTTTTATGTGCATCCCAATTTCCCAACTCTTGAGGATCCTGAGTCTTATTTGTTAATGGGGTCTGTTTTTCCACAATTGCAGTCACCATCTCCGTTCTGACAAGATTCCTGGGATTTCCGACGTAAAGCCTCAAGTTCATCCCATGGTTCTAATTCATCACTAGAAAATTCAATTCTACCTATTTCAGGTAATTCAACAACGATAACCTTTGTAATAAGGTTAATATAAGAAACCTTCCCTTCTCCTTTTGGTGTCATAACACGTTTGCCACGTTTGGGTAATTCTTTGCGTGCAGCCAGATAATTTTCATATTCATAATAAAGGCAGCACCGTAATCGCCCACACATACCTGTGATCTCTGCAGGAGTTAGAGAGATTCCTTGTTCCTTGGCCATCTTTATTGAAATAGGGCTAAAATCAGTTAGGAATTTGGAACAACAGCGTTTTTCAAGTCCACAAGCTCCCATTCCACCAAGAATTTTGGCAACATCCCTCGGACCAATTTGACGCAATTCAACTTGCGAACCCGGATACAGTTTACCCATATCCTGGCGCAATGATTTTAATTCAACCTTTTCCTCAGTTTCACAATTATACATAAAGGTAAGTCTTGAACCGTCAAAATTAAATTCAGCAGCAATTATTTTAACTCCGCGTAACCTTAATTGAGCAGATCTTTCTCGGCAATTAATTAAGGCTTCTATTTCTTTGTTCTGCCAGGATTTTCTAAGAATCAAGTCACGGGTAGTCGCGCGCCTTTCAACTTGTTTCCACTTGCCGTCATTTGGATGGGATGGATTTGCCACCAATTGAGTTACTTCTCCCAGTTGATGACCACGAGTTGTATCAACAATTACTCTATCCCCGACTTGGATACCTTCTACTAGAGACGCATCAAAATGATAAACTTTGCCAATTTCTTGGAAACGAACTCCAACGATTATAGGTTGCATAAAAAGGATTATATCCTTACTGAAGTTATTAAATAATATTGATTTCAGGTATAGATTTATTATAAGCAGCAATACTGATTTTTGCGGCCACCTGTTCAGTAATAGCCTGGAGCGCTCTTGCTGCTTCTGAACCAGGATTGGATGTCACAACTGGCTCCCCGGTGTCTCCTCCGATTCGCACATCTGATTCCATTGGTACAGCACCAAGGAATGGGACTTTGGCGATATTCGCCATATCTTCCCCACCTCCACTGCCAAATATCTCTCCGCGCATATTCTCGATGACCCCCAGAATCGGAACTTCAAGTGTTCTAAACATCTCAAGACCACGACTGGCATCTTCCAGGGATACACTCTGTGGTATTGTCACGATAACCACACCGCTTAATGGTAAAGCTTGAGCAAGGCTAAGTGGAACATCTCCGGTTCCTGGAGGTAGATCTACGATCAGGTAATCCAGCTCACCCCACTCGACATCACTTATGAATTGCCGTAGGGCAGAAACAAGCATCGGTCCACGCCAAATTAAAGGTTGTCCAGGTTTTACCAGGAAACCCATGGACATAATTTTTACACCATACGATTCTGCTGGAACAAGCTTGCTATCTTGTGGAGCAGGCATGTGATTAATACCCATCATGGTTGGAATATTTGGACCATAGATATCAGCATCCAATAAACCCACACGGGCACCACTTTGAGCTAATGTTATTGCCATGTTAACTGCTATTGTGCTTTTTCCAACTCCACCTTTTCCGGATGCAACAGCTATTACATTGCGTATAGGGACTTTTAAAAGACCTCTATCCCGACCATCATTGGGCACATTGGAATCCATTTTAATAATTATAGTTTTCACATTTGGAATTGCCTGTACAGCTGTGCGGGCTTGTTTCTCGATTAAACCTTTTAATGGGCAGGCTGGAGTTGTCAGTATTATCGAGAAAGATACAGTATTATCCTTGATCTCCAAATTTTGGATCATGTTTAAAGCTACCAGATCTTTATGCAGTTCTGGTTCCTGAACTTTTGATAGAGCAGCAAGAACACTATCCTTGCTGATAAAATTAGTCATTGTTCTCCTTTATATTCCAAATAATCTTTAACTTCAATTCTTGCAGCATCAATAAATCCACCAATTCTTTTTATCAATAATTGCCATCGCTCTCCACTCATATTAATTAATCATGGAATAATTTCAGCTGAAAAAAGTAATTCGGTTTAGCACTTATTCAAATTAGTAAATGACAGATAGATGGCTGTTTACAAACAACCTAATTTCAAATAATGATTGGTTTCTGCCTTATTCGGTCTTTGCAACAACTAAAGCTCGTGCTGCTTGTTTAGACTCACGTGCTTGATTTTCTTTTGTAGCATTGATTGGTCGAATTTCCTTATAGTAGTTAGCTGATTTTGAAAGGGTATGCAGGTTCATAATATTGCGGGAATAAGAAGCCAATTCATATGCATGATCCATCTTAATGGCATCGAATGGGCAATATTCTGCACATAAACCACAATTCATGCAGATATCTGCATCAATATAAAATTCTGCAGGGTCGGGGATGGGGCGACCTGTAGCTGGATTTGTTGAGCGTATGATCCAAATGCATTGTGGTGGACAGACTTTGGCACAAATTCCACAACTTGTGCAACGTGTGATATGTTCTCCATTTTCACTTTCATCATATACCAGGAAAGGTAAAAAACGAAATTCTTCTGGAGAGGGTAATTTTTCCTCTGGATATTGAATTGTGAATATACCTTTTGCATCTTTGCTTGAGCGGTGAGCAATACCTTCAACTTTATAATAACGTTTACCCATCCAGCGGATATCATCCACGTAAGTTTCGATATAACGTTTTATTGTAACACCTAATCCTTTTAGTATTCCTTTTCCGTACATGCTCTTCTCCTACCGATCAACTTCACCAAGAACAATATCAATAGAACCAAGAATAGCAACGATATCCGCAATTTTTTGCCCAATGCACATATGGCCATAAGGGGTCAAATTAATAAATGACGGTGCCCGCACATGATATCGCCATGGATTGGGTCTTCCGGATGAAATGATATAAAATCCAAGTTCTCCTTTTGGGCTTTCAACTCTGCCGTAGGATTCTCCAGCTGGAACACGAACTTGGTATTGAGGTTTACCGGTTTGAATCTCGCCTTGTGGTAACCCTTTTATGGCTTGTTGAACGATGCGAATACTTTGGCGCATTTCATCGAGGCGAACCATATAACGGTCGAAAATATCACCATTTTGACGGACGACGATGTCAAAATCGAAGCGATCATAGATACTATATGGATCAGCTCTGCGGATATCATATGGCACACCTGATGCACGTAAAAGTGGACCGGTCGCTGAATATCTGATCGCATCTTCAGCTGATAAAATACCTTGGCCAACTCCACGAGAACGTATGATCTCATTATCGCTCATGAATCTGTCGATCTCGTCGACTTTCTTGGGTAATCTTTCAAATACAAGACCTTTTATCTTTTCGAGGGTACCTTCAGGTAAGTCGCGAGCGACACCACCAAACCGGAAGTAGTTGCACATCATCCTTGAACCGGTAACAGCTTCAAAGATATCCAGGATCAGCTCTCGCTCTTCAAGTAAATAAATCAATGGCGTGAAAAAGGTTCCCAGGTCGTTAAATAGTGCACCGAGTGCCATGCAGTGGTTGGTGATCCGGTTGAGTTCAGCCATAATCACCCGGATATATTCAGCCCTTTCAGGAACTTCAATGTTCATCAATTTTTCTACTGCTAAAGCATATCCAAAATTATTACTTAAAGATGATAAGTAGTCCAGACGATCAGTGTAAGGCATGTTTTGCAGGAATGTATTTCGTTCACCTATTTTTTCATGGTTCCGATGCAAATATCCCATTACTGGTTTGAGATTAGCGATGATCTCCCCATCCAGAACAGCGGAGACTCGAAATACACCATGAGTGGATGGATGCTGAGGACCCAGGTTGACCACGATATTATCGCTTTTAATTCCATCCTTGCTTGTATATTCGTACTTTGCTAAAGCCCCATAAAGAGCGTCCTCCCCTTCAGGAATCCACTTTTCGGGATCAAAATCGGTTGGGTAAACAATATTATCGCTGAACACATTATTTTCTTCAGCTTGAATTATTTTCCCATCAGGCCATCTTGATTTGAAGGGTTTGCTTTCCTCTTCGAAATAAGCTTCTTTCCAATCTTTTCGCAAAGGATGCCCTGAAAAACCTTCCCACATAAGAATTCGGCGCAGATCTGGATGTCCAGTAAAAATAATTCCGTAAAGATCCCAAATTTCACGCTCTTGAAGTTCAACACCCGGAAATACAGAAACAAGGGAAGGAACTTCTATGGGATCCAGGCGCGGGATCTGAACCTTAAAATTCAGAACTGGACCTCCAGTTGTTTTTAACGCATGATAAACAACTTCCATTATTTGATCTGGGAGGTAGTCTACGCCTGTGACAGATGTAAGAAGATCGTATCCAAAATCATCCCGTAGTTTTGTAGCAAATTCGACTAGATGATCTTTTTCGATAACCCAGCCAGAATAACCTGGACGGGTATCTGCAACTACATGTGTAGGAAATATTTTGGTGAAATCTAGTATTTCAACGGGTGCAGGTGTAGTCATGAAAGGTTCTCCTGTGCCTCGTGATTTCTGATAAGAGGAATTTTGCGCGGATCGATAAGATCTGGGCCAAGAATGGGAACTGGTATGGATACTTGATCCTCACCCTTTTGGTACCATCTAACTGATTTTAGGGATTGTTTGCTAATTTTTTCTTGTAGTTTGATCAATCCGTGGATCAAAGCCTGTGGTGTGGGGGGGCAACCAGGGATGTAAACATCTACAGGAATATATCGATCGATACCAGAAACAACATTGTAGCCCTCTTTAAATGGTCCACCTCCTGAAGCACAAGCACCCATAGCAATAACGTATTTCGGTTCAGGCATCTGATTATATAACCGCACGATGGTCGGCATCATCTTCTTGGTTACCGTGCCAGAGACGAGCATCAGATCACTTTGACGGGGACTGGGGCGTGTAACTTCCATCCCAAATCGGGAAAGGTCAAATCGACTGGCTTGGGCACAAATATACTCGATACCACAACATGCAAGTGCGAACATTAACGGCCAGACCGATGCACTGCGTCCCCAGTTGTAAATTTTATCGAGAGTTGTAATTGCTACCTGTCCCTCAATCTCATCAGGGATTTCGTAACCGGGTGTATTGATATCTTTTACATCCATCCTGCAGTCTCCTAAGAATAACTGGATTTAAAACTCAAATTAGGATTATAGTTTATTGACTAAGACGTGTCAATTGAATTATGCAAATATATATTTGCATAATTCAAGAAAATGACTATAATATGATAGATGACACTATGAAAAAAACATCCCGACAAAAAGTTTTGGAATTTGTCCGAAAACAACAACTAGTAACTGTTTCAGAGCTCAATCAATTCCTGAATATGACACCGGCGAATATTAGGCATCATATCTCGGTTCTCAAAGCGGATGGATTAGTTGAAAGAATTGACTCACGCAAAAAAATTGGAAGGGGGCGACCGGAAGCAGTTTATGCGGTAAGCAGAGTTTTCAAAGAAGATGGTCTTGAAACACTTATTGAAGGAATATTTAAAATATGGTTTTCTACTATTTCCCATGATGAGTTAAGCCGAAAAATGCAGGCGATCGCCATGTATTTGGTGGGGAATGGAGTAGATGTTGGAAAATACACATTCAACAGGAAACTGACAATTTGTATGACCTACTTGAATGACCTTCACTATAAAGCTAAATGGGAAGCCAGTCCATCTGGACCACGGATAAACTTTGGGAATTGTCCTTACCGAAAGATAATTAAACATCACCCTGAGCTTTGCTTGATGGACAAATTCATGTTAGAAGAATTGGTGGGGATAAAAATATCTCAGGTGTCGAAGCTTGAACGAGATGATAGAGGCATATTGTATTGTAGTTTTGTCGGGCACTAAGGAACAATGCCTTTCCCAAGATATACACCAATACCCCCATTATTAAATCGGATGGACGTGTCCAATTTGATTCCAATTTGAGACAATAATTTCAAATCAGAACATAGTATTGAAATATTCCAATTCTTGCAATGAGTACGGGCAACATTACCCAATTGCGCATAGAGATTCCGTAGATCTTTGTTCGAATTTACCCGAAATCCATATGGAGGATTTGTCACTAGAAAACCTGGCTTAGGAGGAGGCGAAATTGAAGATATGGCCTCACATTTAAATTCTATTAAATCTCCAACTCCGGCTCGCATGGCATTGGCTTTTGATATTTCTATTGCCCCGGCATCCCTGTCAGAAGCCTGGATTATCGGTATTTTGTTTATCGTTTTAGTTTGAATAGTAGCTAGCAAATCCTCCCAAATCAATTTATCATAATTGGGCCATAACATAAAAGCAAATTTCCGGTGTAAACCAGGAGGGATGCACTTCGCTAATAAAGCTGCCTCAATTGGAATAGTCCCAGACCCACAAAAAGGATCAAGCAGGGGATCAATTTTATTCCATTCCGATGCCAATATGACTGCTGCTGCAAGTGTTTCTCGTATTGGGGCTTTGCCTGTCGCAAATCGATAACCTCTACGGTGAAGCAAATCTCCTGAAGAATCTATACTTATCGTGCAATCATCATTTATTAACCTGACGACAATTAATTGATGCAGGTTATCATCTTCCATCTCATTTGGTTTATAGTTAATGGAAACTGATCCAAGCCTGTCGCTTATTGCACCTACAACCCTTTCTATAACTCCATCGGAATGATAAAGACGTGATTTATGGCAAGATGCTCGCATTGAAATGGGTTGCCCAGGGAAAATGAATTTCTCCCAAGGTAACCGGCTTGCTTTTTTCCGTAACTCTGAAAATGCAGACGCATGGAAATTACCAAGTCGAACCAGTATTCGACTGACAGTTCTCAAATTAAGGTTGGATCGATAAATTGCCTTCAGATCACCAGTGTATAAAATACCACCATTCTCTTTTTTCCCTGTATTTATACCCAATCCTATCAATTCATTTATTGCAATATATTCAAGCCCAGGTGTTACTACCGCAAAGAGATCATCCATTTTTATGTATGATTATTTCCTTTTGTTTTTGTTTGCGTTCAGGGTTTTTTTCTACAAAAATTGACTTACCCGTGAAAGGATCCTGCTCTGTATAATACATCAAGGTTGAATATGTGGATGGGGTAGGAGTAAATATTTGAACTTGCTCTGGATTAATATTTAATTTCTTACTGGAATATGTTTTTAATTTCTGCATGTCAGCTTCATCACAACCAGGGTGAGCTGCGATCATATAGTAGGTTAGAAATTGTTTTTTTCCAGAAGATCTGGAAAAGTCATCAAATTTTTCTTTGAAACGTAGCAGGTTATTATTATCTGGTTTTCCCATTTTCTCCAGGACTTTTTTTTCAGAATGCTCAGGGGCAATTTTAAGTTGACCTGAAACATGATGGTTCGTTAATTCGCGAAAATAATCATCGCAATAGATGCTGTCAGAAAAAAGCAAATCATAACGAATACCTGAAGATATAAATACTTTTTTTATACCCTTGATCTTACGAATCTGTTTAATTAAATTAATGTTTGGTAAATGGGTTACTTTTAGTGCTGGACAAACATCCGGGGAAAGGCAGCGTTGATCCTGACATGCTCCATATTTGAGTTTTTTAAGGCACTCATATCCATACATATTTGCAGTTGGACCACCAACATCCTGAATATAGCCTTTAAAACCCGTAGTTCCGGTTAATAACTCGGCTTCAGCTAAAATCGATGCCTGGCTTCTCCACCGGATAGTACGCCCTTCATGAACTGCTATTGCACAAAAATTGCATTCCCCATAACAGCCACGATGAGCGGATATGGAAAATCTGATGGTTTCAAGTGCTTTGACTGGTCCGAACTTTTCGTAATATGGGTGTTGTCCATATTCATAATTAAGGGAAAAAACTTCATCAAGTTCTGCCTGGGTTTGGTACTTGGAAGGCGGATTTTGAACCAGAAACCGGTCTGCATATTTTTGTACAAGTCCTTTTGCATTAAGTGGGTCATTATTTCGGTAAAAGGTATGAAACATTTGGGTAAAAGAATTTTTATCTTGGACCACATCTTCAAAAGAAGGTAATTCCAGATATTCCTCAGGCTTTTCGTTTGATATGTAGCATAGACCACTAACCAGATTTGGGTTTATCCCATTCTTGATGCAATTGGCAAACTCCAGAATTGATAATTCTGCCATCCCGTAAAGAAGGAAATCTGCTTTTGCATCGAATAAAATTGATCGCCTTATTCGATTGTCCCAATAATCATAATGTGCAACACGTCGCAGACTGGCTTCGATTCCACCCAGAACAATTGGTTTAGCATGAGATTGTGGATGATTCTGATTGGATAACCTGCGAATAAGGTTGGAATATACGATACTCGCTCGATCAGGTCGACGATTGTTTATCCCGCCTGGAGAGTAGTCATCCAATCGTCGGTTTTTCTTCAACGCAGTATAGTTTGCAACCATGGAATCAACACAACCGGCAGATACACCCCAAAACAAAGCCGGCTCCCCGAGACGCCCTATATCTACTGTCTCATTTATGCCAGGTTGGGCAATAATGCCAACGCGATATCCATGTTTCACAAGTAGCTTTCCAATGACAGCTATACCGATATATGGACTATCGATATAGCTGTCGCCGGTTACCAGGATCACATCGAGGGAATCCCAGCCCAGTTTTTTCATTTCTTGATGAGTTGTTGGAAGAAACATTAGAATATCTATTCCACGGTTACACTTTTAGCAAGGTTTCGTGGTTGATCAACATCCAAACCGCGGAAGGCTGCGATATGATAAGCGAGCATTTGAAGGGGAATTACTATGATCGCTGGTGATAACATCCAAGGAGTTTCAGGAATCCAGAGTACATGATCTGCCAAAGGTATTATCAACTCATCCCCTTCCGTGGCTGCTGCGATCACTATTCCACCACGAGCTTTGACTTGTTGAATCTGACTGATCATTTTCTCATGCCACGGATCTTTTGGTGCCAGGCATATAACTGGCATATTTTTATCTATCAAAGCGATAGGTCCATGCTTCATCTCACCAGCTGGGTATCCTTCAGCATGAATGTAGGATATTTCTTTTAGTTTTAGTGCACCTTCATAAGCAATGGGCATGTTTATACCCCTGCCCAAATATAGGCAATCACGAATATCTTTTAAGGCAAAAGAAATCTTTTCAACCTCGGGTTCAGTGTTAAGAACCCTGCTGACAAGATCTGGTATCAGTCGCAAGTCAGAAACAAGCTGGAACCGTGTGTTGGCATCAATTGATTCTCGCAGATCTGCCAATAATATGGCAAGCATGTACTGATCAATTATTGGAGCTGTGAATGCTTTGGTAGAAGCGACCCCGATCTCTGGACCTGTTTGCATGGCGATAAAACCGTCAGCAAATCGCATAGCTTGAGAGCCAATTGCATTTACGATGGTCCATATTGTGGCTCCTTTTCGTCTTCCTTCTTCCATGGCTGCCAAAGTATCTGCTGTCTCTCCGGATTGGCTGATGGCAAGAACGATAGTATGCGAGTCAATGATGGGGTCACGATAGCGAAATTCAGACCCAATCTCCAATTCACATGGTATCCGTGCTATTTTCTCAATCAGGTACTTACCTACCATCCCTGCGTAGGCTGCAGTCCCACAGGCAACAATATATATTTTCTTAATTTGATTGGCAAGCTCAGGGGTCAGGTTTAATTCTGGTAACCGGATTTTTCCAGATTTTAGATCTACTCGTCCCGCAAGTGTGTCGGTTAGTGAGCGTACTTGTTCATGGATTTCCTTTTGCATGAAATGCCGAAACTCTCCTTTCTCCGCAGAGACCGAATCCCATGCAATGGTGTGAACTTGGAGATCAACAGGTTTTCCTTCCAGAGTTTCCACACGAACAGAATCTCGAGTAACAATTGCCATTTGGCGCGATTCGAGAAAAATGACTTTTCGGGTATGGTCCAGGATGGCAGGTATGTCCGATGCGATGAAATTCTCTCCTTCGCCTAACCCAATTACAACGCCACCGGCATTTCCAATACGGGCACAGACAATACGGTCAGGTTCATCCGATGAGAGCAAAACAATTCCATGTGCCCCCTGGATCTGGTTAAAGGTTTTTCTGGCAGCTTCCTCTAAAAGAAGACCAGAAGCCTGATGATGTTCTACAAGTTGAACGATTGTCTCAGTATCAGTATCAGATTTGAATTCTGTACCTTCACTCGCCAATTCATCACGTAATTCAAGGAAATTTTCAACGATACCATTGTGAACAACAACAACTTTACCCGAATTCCCTAAATGGGGATGGGCATTGCGCGCGCTTGGGGCACCATGCGTTGCCCAGCGTGTATGTCCTATGCCGGGTGTTCCGGTAATAGGAGACTCATGGACTAATTTTTCCAGGCGTTCGAGTTTTCCTGAGTCGCGGCGGATGATGATCTCACCATCTTGAATGATTGCAATTCCAGCAGAATCATAACCACGATACTCAAGCCTCTTTAGTCCATCTAAAATAATAGGTGTTGCATCACGTGGTCCAATATAACCAACAATACCACACATAAAAACCCCTCCATTGTTATTGCCATAACTGCTTTTTTGCCTAAAAAGTTGCCTGGTTAGGATTGTTGGCAGTATATTAAATTGGAGGGAAAGGTGTTGGGATTGGCACTCCCAGAGGGCTTCCGCTGATCGTTCGATTTTCTCCTGATTTTTAGTCAGAATTAGCCCTGCTTCGAAGCAGGGAACCCTCATCCTCGTCAACTCTGGTAATCGAAACCAGAGTCCATGCGCTGACCTTTCCTTTTGGATGGATCAATCATGACAAAAAAGTCACGATTATTTGTATATACCTGCTTGGAAATGATTTGTTTATGGGATAAATCTAATTAAAAAAATCAACTACCTCTCTTTTGATTCTCCAGCAGGTACATTCAAATTATACCTTAACAAGGAAGGAGGATTTTCAGAGAGGAACAATTAAACCATCCACCATGAAAACTTGGGTGGTTTGAATAATGATCGTTTCAGAAATTTTATAGATTGGTTTTTTATTGTATTCGAGCAATTCGGTAATTATCGTACAAGGGATTTAACATTTATAAAACATCTGCATGCATATAAAAAGGTGGAATTGAGAATCTGAGTGAGATTTTACCTTGATGATTTCAAGCAATCCGGTGTTAATTCGGTTTTTCTATAATTTGGTGGTCAAAAAGCTCAACATCTCGATTGCTTTAGTCTAAGGAGTGGATAAATTACAATAGCTCGCCATCCACATCAATTTGGGGTAACTGGATTGGATAATTCCTAATGTAAACCACCAGTCGTGTGGGTCAAGATTCATAAATATTAAGGTTAATTGAATTATCGCGATTAATAGATGATTAATTGAAGTGAAGCTGGTATACATGGTGTATTTTGGAGAAATTGATTCCGAAATTCTCCAATTCACGTTGCATATTATAGTTGTCTACGCCAATTTGAATGATTTCAGCATGGCGAAATTGACCACTTTCAACGATGGACTTTTGCATTTCGCTGAAAAGCAAAGCAGTACCTCCCAGGCCGCGGTATTCTTCTATTAACCCTGCTCCATTGATATTGATCCAATCGGTTTTTTTTAACTCTCGTAAAAGAGTTACCCATCCGAATGGAAAGATCCGTCCCGCTGTTCTTTGAAGTGCTCCAGAAATATCAGGATACGCCAGGAGGAATCCAACCATTTTCTTAATTTCATGGTTTTCGGAGTTGGTATGAATAACAATTTTTATCAACGATGGATCTGCAAACCACATTAATTGTGAGGCAAGTGATTTTGCTTCGAAATCCGTAAGGGGTATTCCTCCGGATGTCCCTCCCAATGCACCGTTGTATAGATCTTTTAGTTTTGGGATCAATACTTTTAAGTCATTACGTTTTTTAAAACGCGAAACCGTTAATCCCCGTCTTTGTTGAATGCGCTTTGATAATTCGTGAATTCGAATTGGAAACTCCATTGCAGCATTCATATAACCGGAAACAGATTCGCTGGCGACCTCAAACCCCAAACCTTCTAAAAGATCTATGTAATAAGGTGGATTATAAGGAATTCCAAGCGCAGGTCGATATTTATAACCTTTTGCTAACATTCCGAATCCATCCAGGGGCGTAAACCCTTTCGGACCTATGAGTTTATTTAATCCTTGTGATCTTGCCCAACCAATTGCAGCTTCAAAAAGCATGGAGGCTGTTTCAGGATTATTTTCACACTCAAATAAATAAAAAAAGGCAGTTGTTTCTTGGTTATGGTCGTTAAATAGACGATTGTTGGTAACAGCAATTCGACCAGTAGGTAGGTTATCCCTCTTGGTAAGGAAAAAAGCTGCCTGTGAATGTTTGTAAAAAGGATATTTTCGAACGTTGAATCTTACTCGTTCATCCATTAAGAGGGGAGGAACCCATTCAGGAATATTCTTATAAATAATGAATGGCAGTCGCATGAATTGACGCACCAATTTTTTATTTGATGGGTTAACTTGAACAATTTCCATATATAAACTGAGCGTTGAAGGGCTTTAGAAGGTTTGAAGGTTATCCAACATCAGTATTGTTTTTCTGGAGACTTGCTCTTTCTGCCATTTGATTTCGCAGAGTCTTGATATCTCCATCAATAAAAAATAGAGCTCCCAGATAAAGGAAGAAACATAATACCCAAGTCGAAACACAAATTGTTAAAATTGCTGTTTGTTTGGTTGTGGCTAAAGCAATTGAGCCTGCAATAATTGGAGCCAGCGCAGCACCACTATTCTCAATAAAATATTCCACAGCCTGGGCGGTCGAACGTACCTCTGGAGGAGTTATGTCAAATATCGTTGAAAGAACATTTGGCGAGGAAAAAGGCATAAAGAGAGCAGTAAGTGACATCCAAACGAAGAAAGTGGTCTTCTGATCGACTGGTGTTAACAAAGCCAGTAGTAAGAACAGTGCGCCTAATATTACGCCGATGGAAGAAATAATTATGCGACCTTTTTTGGTTTTCTTGAATAACCAGTCGCCCAATGTACCCCCCACGAAATAACCCAATGATAGGATAAGAATTACAGGTCCCATAACAAATAATACAGAATTGTTATCATAACCTCGTTCAGACAATAGATAACCTATAAAAAAATAAGTGATCACGTTCCATGGGAAGACACCTGCGAATCCCTGTAAGAAGATAAACCACATGGTTTTCTTTTTAAAAATTAATTTTGCTTCTTTTATTGAGAACTTGAATTGTCCAACTTCTTGTATACCTTCAAATTCAGGTTCTGCTTGTCCTCGAGGCATATCTTTGACAAAAAAGAATATTAAAATAGCCATGATAATCCCTAAGAAGCCAGTGATCAAAAAGATAGAACGCCAGCCCTCAAGATTAAATAGCTTTCCATCAAGTGTTGGGGCGATCATCAAAGCCAGGATCATACCTGCGAGATAACCCAGCGGTTGGGGAACCTGAAGAATCCCATAAACCTTACCACGAACTTTCGGAGGGAAATAATCAGCGACCAGGCTATACAAACCGGGGTAAGAAGAATCATCAATACCAGTTGTTGCACGGGTTCCAAGGAATTGGGGGTAAGTTATTACGATAGAGCTCAACCAGGTGGTCGCACCCCAGATTAAGGATGCAAGCGCCAGAAGCTTTGCACGAGCATATCGGTCATACAAATACCCCCAAATTGGGAAAAGAATTGTACCGATTATTAATGCTCCGGAATTAACCAAACCCCATTGAAGATCATTTAAATTAAAAGTTTTACTAATAGGTATTTGAAGGGACCCTATAAGCAATTTATCTGTCTGATGAAGGAATATAAAGAAAAAGAATATTACAACAACGAATACAGGGTATGTTTTTCGGTTTTTATTCATTCTGATTCCTTAAAAATAGGATAATTATTGTTAAAAGTTTACAGCATTATACGCTTCAAGTCAATCAGCTCATGGAAAAATCAACCAACTTAAATGGTGGTCGTAATTTGGAAATTATTTTTTTAATTAATAAAGGATCTGGGAAATTAATGTCAATAGCTGAAACGATTGGTACAATTTTAGGTTTGAGGCTTCCCTGGTTATTTTTAATTTTGCCTCAAGCGGCATATGAGGGTCATTCATGGAACCATTTCCGATCAAAGCTCACATTTTTTTGGATAACTCCTTTTCTAATAGCTCAATGGTATTGGATTTTATTTAGATATCTGAAGAACCTTCGATCTGGTAACACTCGCCGCGTGAATCGCAGTAATTACATTGAAGTTGGCGGCCACGATACAGATTCTTGTTGTATTTCAATCCAAACCGGGGATTCAGTTGAGAAACACTTGAGAGCATGACATTGTTTTGATTTCTTTGATCATATTTTTGAGTATAGCTTGTTAGTCATCTTATTTTATGATAAAATTTTACACACATCGGGGCGTGGCTCAGCCCGGTAGAGCGCGCGGTTCGGGATCGTGAGGTCGGCGGTTCAAATCCGCCCGCCCCGACTTAAAAAAACAGTCGATCATTTGGGATCGGCTGTTCGTATATATCACACGATTCAGCTGACAGTATAATTTAGAAAAAGTATTAAAGTAAACTTTACGTGGGTGTATATTCGCGCGAGAACATAACATTGATTGTAGCTCACTCTCGTAAATCCGAAGTTGAATATAATTTACGTTGATTGAATTGATTGAATTATTGAATTATTGAATTATTGAATTAAACTCACTAATAGTAAAAAGATAATGGGTATCCACGCAAACAATTTAATCCAAAAATATTTTTCTTCAATCTTAACATTCATAATTCTAATCGCTTCGCTTGTGGTTGTTCTTGTATTAGTTTTTCGTTGGTAGTGAAAAATGCGTCAGTATCATAAAATGGAGCATATCAACTTGCTTATCGACAGATTGGAGCGCTTGTCTGCTGATTCAATATGGTCCCATCGAGCAAGTGGAATTCGTGGTTCATTACTGGAATGCCTGGAAGAACATAATGGGAGATATTCAAAGATAACTTCAGAGAAGTTGGATTCTCTTTTGGATCAGGGATTTGAAGTATTGGAACAAGCAATTAGAAAAAGTTTGTTTAAGAAGAGAATCAAGGTAAAACACCATAATTGCAGATAAGTCTAGGAAAAAAAAGTAAGAATAATTTCGCCAGATTAAAGAAGAACGAATTAAAAATCCGGAACAAATGTTGGATATTTGCATCCAATAGATCTGCCAGAAATTGAATTGTGATTATTTTTAATTTTCCCCAAGTAATTAGACAGATACAAACTTAATGGAGGAAATGGAGAAAAAATGGATATAGCTATCATGGTGGAAGGACAAAATGGATTAAATTGGCACCGTTGGAAGAATTTGGCTGCTGCTGTGGAAGATTTGGGATTTTTTGGTTTATTTCGTTCTGACCATTTTACCAATATGGCACCCCCGGATAAGGATTCTCTTGAATTATGGGTTTCGCTCACATGGCTGGCAAGTCATACCCATCGAATCCAATTTGGACCTTTGGTGACTCCTTTTTCATTCAGGCACCCTGTGATCACAGCACGCATGGCTTCGGCGGTGGACGATTTATCTGGTGGAAGGCTAATTCTCGGTTTAGGTGCTGGTTGGCAGAGACGTGAGCATGAGATTTTTGGTTTTGACTTGATGGAACCTAATGCACGTTTTGATCGCATGGAGGAAGGTCTGAGATTGATCAAATTGCTTTTCGAGAGCGAAGATCCATTTAATTTTGAGGGCAATTCTTTCAATGCAAACGAGGCTATCATGCTCCCAAGGCCGCAACGCTTAGGAGGACCTGAAATATTAATTGGTGGAATTGGGAAAAGACGGACTTTACCTCTTGTTGCAAAATTCGCTGGAGAATGGAATGCTTTGTTTCTGGATCCCCAAAAATATCGGGAGTTAAACCTTGAGATGAACAATATTCTAAAGGCTTTTGGACGAATACCTGAATCTCTTACAAGATCAATGATGACTGGATTGCGTTTTGGTCGTACCAAGCATGAGTTGGATGCCAAGCTGGCAAATTCCGAGCACTCAGTAAAAGATCTACGCAAAAGAGGAATAATTGTTGGAGTTGGTGGAGAAATCAAGGCACAACTAATAGAACTTGAGAATGCTGGTCTGCAGCGTGTTATGCTTCAATGGTTGGATCTTGACGATCTGGATGGATTAACAAATTTGGCAAAAATTGTTTTATGATTCAACAGATCCTGGGTAAAAGTTCACCAGCAGGTAAATCCACTACCCGCATGCCCCCAATTGAAGTTCGAGCAGTAACCATTCCAGGGTGATCATTAACAACCTTGCCAATAATGGCCGAGTCTTTTCCAAGTGGATGGCTGCGCATAGCCAATAATACTTTGTCAGCTTTATTCTCGGGAAGTACTATGATCATTTTCCCCTCATTTGCAATATAGAATGGGTCAAGCCCCAGCATTTCGCAAGCAGCATTCACCTCAGAATATATGGGGATATCCGTCTCGTTAAATTCAATGCCAACATTAGAAGCAATTGCTAATTCATTTAGAACAGCGGCTAATCCACCTCGTGTAGCATCCCTTAGGCAATGAATTTCGTTAGTGATGGAAAGAATTGTATCAACCAGACCGTTGAGAGGTGCAGTATCGCTCTCAATAGTTGTTTTAAATTCCAATCCCGACCGTACAGACATAATAGCCATCCCGTGGTCACCAATGCTTCCACTGATTATGATGACGTCTCCAGGGTGGGCAAATTTTGAAGAAATATTTATACCTTCAGGAATTATCCCTATTCCTGTGGTATTGATATACATACCATCTCCATGTCCCCGATTGACTACTTTCGTATCACCTGCGATTATTTTAACTCCTGCAAGTTTGCAAGCTGAAGCCATTGAATTTACGATTATTCCGAGTGTCTCCATTGGCAAGCCTTCTTCTAAAATAAAACCTGCAGATAGATATAGAGGCTTTGCACCACTCATGGAGAGATCATTGATTGTGCCAAAAATGGCTAGTTCACCAATATCTCCTCCTGGAAAAATTAATGGGCTTACAACAAATGAATCTGTCGTAAAAGCAAGACGATTTGATGGTATGGTTTGAAATATTTCTGCCAGATCAATAGTGGTCGAATCATTCAGTTGGCCAAGTAGTTCATTATTAAAAGCTGGGGAAAAGAGATGTTTGATTAGATCGTCCATCATTTTTCCACCCGAACCGTGACCAAGTACTATAGTTGGGTAATTTTGGAGTGGTCTCGGACAAGTCCAGCCTGCGATTTTGGTATTATCAGTCATTTGGCTCCAACGAATGAATGTAACATTTCAATAATTCAGGTAAAAATGGGATTGTTTGTGTTGGCAGAAAATTTGAAAAATTTAATCCCTTGCTCCTAATTGAGAAGATAAGAATGAACCATTATTCTTTTTCATAACGTCCATATCGATAATAAGCAGCGCAAGCGCCTTCTGTTGAAACCATCGTAGCTCCAAGTGGAGTTTGAGGTGTACATTTATTCCCAAATGCAGAACATTCGTTTGGTTTTTTTCTGCCTTGCAAGACCAACCCGCTAATACATAAATCAGATTCTTTTGTTTCTATGGATTGGATTTCGGGAAAACGCAACTCGGCATCATATTCGGCAAATTCCGGGCGTAAACGGTAACCTGATTGAGGAATTACTCCTAAACCGCGCCAGGGTCGGTCACATAATTCAAAAACACGTTCGATAATGGCTTGAGCGGAAGGATTTCCTTCCCTTACAACTGAGCGGGAATACGCATTCTCTACTTTATGTTGACCCTTTTCCAATTGATTTACACATTTCAAGATTCCGTGGACAACGTCCACTGGTTCGAATCCAGTGACTACGATAGGAATTTTATATTTTTCCGCAAGGAGTTCGTATTCCCAGAAACCCATTACCGTACAAACATGTCCAGCAGCCAGAAACCCGTCAACCTTGACATCAGGAGACTCCATTAGAGCAATTATGGCAGCCGGTACAATCACGTGCGAAACCAGCATGGCAAAATTATTGATTCCCTGTCTTTGGGCTTGAATAATTGCCATGGCGTTAGGAGGGGTTGTGGTTTCGAAACCTATTCCAAAAAAAATAACGGTTTTATCGGGATTATCATGAGCGATTTTAAGGGTATCAAGGGGGGAGTAAAGTATGCGTACATCACCCCCTGCTGCTTTAACAGATAAGAGATCACTGGCAGATCCGGGAACACGCAACATATCTCCATAGGATGTGAAGATAACATCTTTACGGGATGCCAATGCAATTGCTTTGTCAATTAATTCAAGAGGTGTCACGCACACCGGGCAACCTGGTCCATGCACCAGGTTGATTTCTTCGGGTAATAATTGGTCGAGACCAGATTTGATTATGGAATGAGTCTGACCTCCACAGACTTCCATTAATGTCCAATCTCTGGTAAGGACGCTGGCCAATTCTTTTAAGAGTTTACTTGTTAGTTCAGCGTCACGGTATTCTTCAATATATTTCAATTCATCATCCTTCTTCGTCAGCCATTGCCGCAATCTGATTTAAAAGTTGCATGGTTTCAAGTGCTTCTGTTTCATCTATGATTGATAAGCCAAATCCAACATGAATGAGTGTATAGTCGCCAATTTTTATTTCGGGCAAATATTCCATGCAGGCTTCTTTAATAACCCCGCTGAAATCAATTCTAGCCATTTTCATACCATTAGATTCATAAAGCTCAATTACTTTCCCGGGAATTCCAAGACACATGATACACCTCAAATTTGATTATTGATCATACAATAAATTAGACTTCCAATTTTTTACTTTGTCTACCAGCCAATCAGCACATTTTTCCATGCCTTCACCTGTTTTAGCTGATAATGGAAAGGTTTCCAGGTTGGGGTTAAGTATCTCCACGCCTTTTCTGAAGTAATCCATATTAAATGATACATAAGGCATAAGATCGATTTTGCTAATAACCAGAGCATCCACACCCCGGTAAGCTCCCGGATATTTATAGGGTTTATCATCACCCTCAGGAATGGAAGCAACAAGCAAATTCATATGGCTACCAATCTTAAAGTTTATTGGGCATACAAGATTGCCAACGTTTTCGATGATTACAAGATCAAGATTATTGAGAGGGAGGGATGGCAATGCACCTGCCACCATTGCTGCATCAAGGTGACATTCACCACCGGTATTAATTTGAACTGCTGGTAAACCAGCAGCAGTTGCTTTATCTGTATCAATTGAAGATGCCAAATCGCCTTCTATTACTCCCATGCGCAAACGGTTGCGTAACGCTTCAAGTAACTTTATTATGAAGGTAGTTTTACCTGCACCAGGAGAGGCCATGATATTAATTACAAAGACGCCGGCAGTATCAAACTGCTGGCGAATAATCTCAGCAAGTTTATCATTAGCAGATAGGATTTTTTCAGTAACTTGTATACGGGTTGACATAAATTACTCCACATCAATACTTTCAACACGCATCTCATCACCCTGGATGACTTGGACTCGAATGCTTTTGCATGCTAGGCAATCAAATGAATCAGAATTGGGGACAAAAATAAGACCACAATCAAAACAGCGCATTTCTGTTGGAATGCGCTTAATATTCAATTTTGCCCCAAGAGCAATTGTACCTTCACTTATAATATCCCAATAAAACTGGATAGAATCATCCACCAGGCTCGTCATTTGCCCAATTTGGAGATTTATACCGGTTATTTGTTTTGCATCAACTTTCCGGGCATTTTCCAGGGCAATAGTTAAGATACTTTGGGTGATGGCTAGTTCATGCATTAAATATTCTCTAAAAGTTAACAAGGGATATGAGTAAAAAAACTCGGGTTTCGATGATTTTTATAAGATAATTGAATTCTTAATTTTTATATCAAGAAATTAGCTAGTTGCTTAACAAATTCATATCATGTAATATATCATGGAACTATTAAAACAATAGGGGGTTATCCTTAAATAATATTTAAATTGGAGGAGAAATGACAGAATTGGAAAAAAATCAAATGGTAAACGATAAGAAAGAGATACGTGGATGGGCAATGTATGATTGGGCAAATTCAGCTTTTAGCACAACTGTAGGCACGGTTTTTCTTGGTCCATATCTTGCATCATTGGCAGCGACCGCAGCAATGGGGTCTACAGATGGTATGGCGCGTTTTCTTGGAATTCCAATTGCACCAGATTCGTTTTTACCATATTGCGTTTCTTTGTCCGTATTTTTGCAGGTCATATTCTTACCAATTTTGGGGGCAATAGCGGATTATTCACACCTTCGTAAACAAATGATGCGTCTTTTTGCAACCCTGGGTGCTGTAGCAACAATTGGATTATTTTTTGTGACTGAACCATTATGGTGGTTGGGAGGATTACTCTTTATGATTGCCAACTTAGCTTTTGGTGCAGCCATGGTTTTTTATAATTCATATTTGCCGGATATTGCCAGTGAAGATCAACGCGATCGCGTCTCATCTTTCGGTTGGGCAATGGGATATTTAGGTGGAGGACTTTTACTACTATTAAATTTGGTTTTCTACTTGACACATGAAAAACTTGGTGTTCCTACAGGACTTGCCATCCGTATAAATCTGGCTAGTGCTGGCGTGTGGTGGTTGGGTTTCTCGTTTTTAACTTGGTCTCATTTACGAGCCCGTAAAGCTGCGCGACCATTACCCGTTAATGAAACATATACCAGTGCTGGGTTTAAGCAATTGAGAAAAACGGTCAAAGAATTAAAGAATTTCCCGGAGACAATAAAATATCTCATTGCATATTTCTTATATAATGATGGTATCCAGACTGTAATCGCTGTTGCAGCCACATTTGCAGCTGCACCAATAATTCGGGGAGGAATACAAGTTGACCAAAGTACTTTGACTATGGTAATCCTTATGATCCAATTTGTTGCATTTGGAGGCGCATTGTTCTGGGGAAAATTGGCGAAATGGGTTGGTGCAAAGGAATCCATCATTATTAGCTTGGTTATTTGGTCCGGTGTTACTATCTTTGCTTATTTTGGATTGAAAGGAGATTCCCGCGTTTTACAATTCTGGGTGTTGGGTTTCTTTATTGCCTTAGTTATGGGTGGCAGCCAGGCTATTAGCCGCAGCCTTTTCTCACAAATGGTTCCAATTGGAAAAGAAGCTGAGTATTTCTCTTTTTACGAGATCAGTGAGCGAGGCACCTCCTGGATTGGTCCAATGCTTTTTGGTGTTGTAAACCAGTTGTTCGGAAGTTTGCGCCCTGCGATCTTGTCGTTAATATTTTTCTTCGTTTTGGGATTGATCTTACTACCATTTGTAAATGTTAAGAAAGCTATTGCGGATGTGAAAGCAAATGAACTTGTAGAAAATTTGCATAAGATATTTGAATGGATGCAGTCTTAATCAAAAAACTGCATCCATTTGTTTAACAATTGGTCATTTTTTCAATTACCAAAAAATGGGCTTTGAATTTCACAAATTATCACATCTTGAGGAGGGGGCTTAATTGGTCATCGGGAAGGGTCAAGTTAATAACGTGCATGTTTATAATGCGCCAAAACCCGATAATATCCTCGGATTGACACAATTCGTTCTCCTCCGGGTTGCAAAGATTTTCCTATTCTCATAATTATTTTAGTGGGGATCAATTGGAAAATCGTTGGGAATAGATTAAATAAGAGATGAAAAGATTACAAACCACCTCGTTGATTAATAGATTCTACCAACTGGTTCTCGAGAATTGATGCCCTTTTTTCAATTTGATCAATTTGTGTTTGCATGCTTTCACGTATAACTGTATCTGTCATATTGGAGAGATTAATCCTCACATTGTAATTTGCAGCTTTTATGGATGCTAACGCTAATGCTCCAGCAGATCCTGCATCACTAATAGCATTAATATTCCCTAAAACGACAACTCTTTCTGAAAGTGCAAGTATTGTAAGACTTGATTGAGCCACTTGCATGGGTATTTGTGCAGCAGCTTGTGTTGCACATTCAATTGCATTCATCCTGGTAATTTCCAATTCAGGTGTACCTTTCGGAAGCTTAAAGGCAAGCATCACATCCTCAAAAGCCAAGGCATCCTTCTGGACAAAATCAGTCAATTGGGAGCGAATTTTTTCTGACTGGAGAAGGATTTCATCCATTTGTGCTTCAACTGGTAAATAATTCTTCTTGCCTTTTGTAAGGCGAGCTACCATTGAGACCAGAGCGGCTGCCATAGCTCCTGTGTAAGCAGCAGCAGAACCTCCGCCCGGCGAGGGTTTGTTTGATGCTAAATCATCCAATAAATTCGACTCAACAGGTTTCTTCGCTGAACTGGAATTAATTAGATTGCGCTCGAAGATCTGGTCTGACTTAAAATCATTCAGTTGAAGATATGTAGTTGCAGTTTCCATTAGTGCATCTTGAGGAACCAACCCTACCAATTCACTATGATGAATTTTGGTATTTAAATCAGCTGCATGTTTACGAATCGCCTCAAATACTTGTAATATGGAAGTAATTCGAAAGTTAGTCAGATTCATCGAGATTTGTGCGAGTCCATTCACCATCATCCCTAATGCCTTAACAAAAACCAGACCTCCCGAGGATTCCCGAATTGCCCGTGCTATTGTTTTGGCTTTACCGAGATCATCCGAATCAAGGTAAACATTGAATGCAATCAACGGATTGCGTGCACCAATTACAGTTGCTCCGTAAGGTCTTAACACTGAAGGTCCATAATCAGGAATTCGTGCGATGTTAGTTTGAATTTCCTCTTTTAGCAATTCATATTCTCCCCTTCGTATGTCTTCCAGTTTTCTTCGTTCGGGAATTGATGCCGCTTCTTCATAAAGGTAAACAGGGATTTGTAAAACCATTCCTACCCTTTCTGCAAGATGACGGGCAACTTTAATGCAATCCAACATTGATACTCCTGAAATAGGAACGAATGGAACCACATCTGTTGCTCCAATACGGGGATGTGAACCTGTATGGAGATCCAAGTTTATCAACTCGGAGGCTTTTCTGATTGACTGAAAAGCAGCTTCTTCAACTGCATCAGGAGTCCCAATAAATGTTACAACGGTCCGGTTATGGTCATTATCGGAATGAGAATCTAATATTTGCACATTAGGAATGGACTCAATTGTGAGCAAAATATCCTTGATCACTTCTGGCCTTCGAGCTTCAGAAAAATTAGGTATGCATTCGATTAATTGAACCGACATTGAATTTCCTTTAACCTATTAATATCTTAAAAGTTTTCATTAAAAGTGGATTTAATCTTTTTTTCATTGAAATCCAATATATGATGAGATTCCATTAAGAAACAAAAAAAGAACGTCAATAAAATTGATACAAACGCCTTATTTTGATCTATCCACATATTCAGAGTGGGAATATACCTTAAATCGATCCTTTTTGGCATAACCAATAATACAAATACCCATTTGATTGGCAAATTCTATCGATAAAGAACTCGGTGATGTTCGTGAAATAATAATGGATGCACCAATACGCGCAGCTTTTTGAAGCATTTCAGAACTTATACGACCAGTGGAAATTATTATACCTGGTTCTGGAAATCCATTTTTCATCAAGCAGAAACCGGAGATTTTGTCAAGTGTGTTGTGCCTGCCTATATCTTCCATAACTATTAAAATTTTTTCGCCATCACTTAATGCAGAAGAATGAACCCCACCAGACAACCTGTATAAATTCTGGTTTTTAAGAAGGAGGTCAAGAAGTAGTGATATTCTTTGTGGGGAAATACTTGTAGGTAATAGTTTTGTTTGTATAGATTTGTTAAGAATCACTGAAGTAGCTCCACCTGTGCAACCCGATGTGCGTTGCCATTTTTCAGGTGGATCGATTGCTTGATTTAGCCAAATATCAATGTTGCTTCCGTTATTACAGACTTCAACCAATTTAATTTCTTGGAATGAATTTATTAAACCTTCATTATATAGAAAACCAACTCCAAGCTCATTCAGATTCGTTGGAGTACACATCAATGTTAGCCAAAATCTTCCATTAATTGAAATATCAACTGGTGTCTCAACAATTACATTGGTTGAACTTTCCTCGATTGTATCCGAGAGATAGGATACAACATTAAAATTTTTATATAGTAAGTGCATTAGTTTTCCTGGTAAATAATTATTGAAGATAATATTTATGTTCAGATATTATCATATATGGATTGAGGGTAGGCAGATAACCCAAAAGTGCATTAGAATTAAAAAAATGCATAAACCAATTCTACTCATTGTCTTCAGCGGACTTCTCTTATTATTAGTTGGATGTGTTCGTTCTGCACCAGAGTTACCAGAATGGAAACCAGGCTCTCCAGCAATTAATCCTACACAGAATATATTCTTTTCTTCAACTCCAACTCCTTCATTTCATTTACCTCCAACCAGGATGCCTGGTTCGCCAATCTTAACTTCTACGCCAGATAATCCGCGTTATTTCGCAACCCAATCTTTAAATCCCAGCCAGTATACGGTACTATCAGGTGATACTCTTGGAATAATTGCGAATCAATTTTCAATAACAATAGACTCACTTATGAAGGCAAATGAATTGATTGATCCAAACATTTTATATATTGGTCAAATTCTTGAAATACCACAACCCTCTCTTCAGGATACCGGCACAGCATTTAAAATAATTCCCGACTCCGAATTGGTTTTTGGTCCTATGAGTATGACATTTGACATTGGAAGAATTATTCAAAATTACGGAGGTTTTTTATCAAATTATCGAGAGGACGTTGATGAAAGAAATATGGATGGGGCACAGATAATAAATTTGGTTTCTCAAAATTATTCAGTAAATCCACGTCTTCTATTGGCACTATTGGAATACCGTTCGGGATGGTTAACAAAAACCCAGCCAGAATCAAATACACTTGATTTCCCATTGGGGTTTAATGACAACTGGCATATTGGTTTATACCGGCAATTAACTTGGGCAGCGAACATATTAAATCGTGGCTATTACCTCTGGAAAGTAAATGCTCTGCCCGGTGTTTTACTTGCAGATGGGTTATTTGTACCATTGGATCCAACGATCAATCCTGGTACAGCAGCAATACAATTTCTATTTTCGAATCTGGATGATTACGCAAACTGGCAAATTGATGTATCTCCGGATGGTTTTATTATATTATTTACAAATTTATTCGGCTATCCTTTTGATTACGCAATTGAGCCTCTTGTTCCAATTGATCTTATTCAGCCAGTGATGACTTTGCCTTTCGAAGAAAACCTTATCTGGTTCTTCACGGGTGGACCACACGGAGGATGGGACTCGGGTTCTGCATGGGCAGCAATTGATTTTGCACCTCCTGGAGAAACCCTAGGATGTGTTATGAGCAATGCTTGGGTTACTGCGGTGGCTGATGGGTTGATTGTTCGATCAGAAAATGGGGCAGTGATACAGGACCTGGATGGTGATGGTTTTGAGCAAACTGGTTGGGTTGTATTGTATATGCATATAGATAGGATTGATAGAGTTTCCAAAGGAGTGTTCCTAAAGACAAGAGATAGAATAGGTCATCCATCGTGTGAAGGTGGTGTATCCAACGGAACACACGTCCACATTGCTAGGAAATTTAATGGTGAGTGGATTTCCGCTGATGGATCAATTCCATTTAACTTGGATGGATGGATATCTTCTGGAACTGGAGTTGAATATGATGGCTTTCTATATAAAAATGATCAAAATGTTGAGGCTTTTGATGGTATCAACCCGGTAAACCAAATTCAAAGATAAAATCAATTTAGGTTAAGTAATTCTAGCTAACCAAATATTATTCTATAAGAATTAAAAAATAATACAATTAACTTGCTTGTGGTCGGTGCAACCTCGTAACTACAAATAATTCTGGATGATATAATCTTAATATGAAGTTAATTTTAAATTCGTTTCATTATGTATTCTTACGATCTGCTTTAATAATCATTTTTCTTACCGTTTCATCCTGTACTCCACTATGGGGATCAGTATCCCTTTTAGCTACTGAGCAAGATCCTGGAGTTTCTGTTCCAGAAAAAACACCAATAGATACCTTAATTCCGTCCATTACTTCTACAAATTCTATTGCACCTTCTTCAACTCCTTCAATCGATCCGACTGTTACTTCAACACCGATAATTACGAAAGTAGCCAACACAGCAACCAATACTACTGGCACAAGTTTACCCCCAAAAATCTATTACTCTCAACCCGGCGACAGCCTGTCAGTAGTTGCTCTTCGTTTTGGGGTTGACATTTCAGACATCCATTCAGATGTAGAAATACCGAAAACAGGTTTAATTGATCCAAACACATTACTGTCAATTCCGTTTGTATTGAATATTGAAATGACACCATCTATTCAGATCATGCCCGATAGTGAAATAATTTTTTCTCCTTCAGCAATAAATTTTAATGTTTATAGTTATGTCGCAGCTTCAGAAGGCTATTTATTTAATTATTCTGAATGGGTAACGAATACAACTTCTGGAATAGAAGTTGTCAATCGACAGGCATTAGATAATTCAATAAACCCACGAATCTTGTTAGCATTGTTAGAATATCAAAGCGGGTGGGTTACTGGTCAACCAAGTAATTTAGCTGACCTAGACTTCCCCCTTGGTTATATCGATTTGTTTCATAAAGGACTATTCAATCAGTACCTTCTTGCTGCAAGGGACTTGAGCATTGGATATTACGGTTGGAGGAGTGGACAATTAACTGAGTTAGAATTCCCTGGAGGAGAAAGAATAAGAATTGATCCTGAACTGAATGCAGGAACAGTATCGATTATGTATTATTTTTCATTAAAAAATAGTTATTCAGATTGGCTAGCAATTATCGACCCAAATGTAGGATTTATAAAACTATATGAAAATATGTTCGGAGACCCTTGGGCGCGTGCTCAAAAGGTGGAACCTTTGTTTCCTCCAGGTCTTACCCAGGACCCTCTTAATTTGCCTTTTTCTCCGGGTGAAACTTGGAATTTTACTGGTGGACCTCATGCTGCCTGGGAAAAACAAGGAGCTTTAGCAGCTTTAGACTTTGCTCCAGCTGCTGACCAAAAAGGGTGTTATGTATCTGAATCTTGGGTGTTAGCTGCGGCTTCTGGTCAGGTGGTTCGTTCCAGTTTCGGTGTAGTGATTCTCGATCTGGATAATGATGGTTATGAACAAACCGGATGGAATTTACTTTATCTTCACATTGCAGCAGCAGACCGGGTTCCAAATGGCACTTTATTGAACATCGATGATCGTATAGGACATCCCTCCTGTGAAGGAGGCCGATCAACTGGGACACATTTTCACATTGCAAGGAAATTCAATGGTGAGTGGATACTGGCTGATGGAGCAATACCTTTTGAACTAAGTGGATGGGTTGCTCATGCAGGGGAAAATCCTTATGATGGAAGCTTAACCAAAGATGGTCGTACAATCATCGCTCTTCCCAATGGTTCAGCCATTACATCAATAATTCGCGAAGAAAGCGAATAGCTGTATTTAACATTACAACATATGAATACAAGATTTATTTTTTTACTTGTGGGCATCATTTTTCTGACTTCTTGTGCTCCAGTGAAGTTTGAGAGCATACCTTTTGGGGAGGGAACGATCGAGTTGAATCCAGTTACTCCTACAGTATTGGCAACTCGCACTTCTTATTACCCGGGCGAACTTGTGGATTATATAGCTCAATCAGGGGATACTCTTGCGTCCATTGCAATTCACTTCAATTCTAATGTGAATGAAATTAGAGCTGCTAATCCAATTATCCCAGATGATGCAACAACAATGCCTCCGGGTATGCCTATGAAAATTCCGATCTATTATTTACCTTTATGGGGAACCACGTATCAGATTATCCCGGATAGTTTTTATATTAATGGACCTGCGTCTATCTTATTTAATACGAGCGATTTTGTTGCACTCCAACCTGGGTGGTTAAAAGATTATCGAGGTTTTGCAAGTGGTCAGATCCGTTCTGGAGCAGAAATAATAAATTTTGTAGCTCTCAATTTTAGTATCAGCCCTCGGATCCTATTGGCGTTACTCGAGTATCAGGTTGGCGCTTTAACTGACCCATACCAGCCATCAACAAAATTCATACTTGGTTACGAAGATATAGAATATGAAGGCTTATACCTGCAATTGATCTGGGCTGCAAATATACTTAATAATGGATACTATGGCTGGAGAAGTGGGCACTTAAAGGCATTAGAACATCCAGATGGTACAATTGAACGACCCGATCCGTGGCAAAATGCAGCAACGGTTGCCATTCAGGCATATTTTCTAAATACACCCTTAGAAATTTATACAAAGGCGATCGGACCGGATGGATTTGCTAAAACCCTTGAAAGCCTTTTTGGCGATCTTTGGGATTTAGACAATCCCCATATACCAGTAAGCTTGCAACAACCACTATTTCTTCTCCCTTTTCAGGCTGGTGAGTCTTGGACATATACAGGAGGTCCACATTCTGGTTGGGGAACGCTCGAACCATATGCAGCAATTGATTTTGCACCCCCTGCAAATGTTGGGGGGTGTACCCCTACTCAACTTTGGGCAACTGCAGTAGCAAACGGATTTGTGGTTCGTTCCGAGACAGGGATTGTTGTAATTGACCTTGATGGGGATAATGAGGAAAGAACTGGATGGAATATCTTATACCTGCATGTTGCGACAGAGGGACGCCAAGTCGTTGGTGCACAAGTAAAGGCGGGAGATCCTATTGGTCATCCTTCCTGTGAGGGAGGAAGATCGACTGGGACGCATATTCACATCGCTCGCAAGTATAACGGTGAGTGGATACCCGCAGATGGAACCCTGCCATTTAATTTGGAAGGGTGGATTGCTCATGAAGGAACAAGACCTTATTTGGGAACGTTAACACGCGGCAGCGATACTGTTATTGCTTGTGACTGCTCAAATATTGCCAGTCAAATTACTGCTGGTAAATAAAAAAATCAAGAATTGAGAAATATTTTTGGTGTTAAGTTGTATATCATTATTCTATTAATAATGGTGTGACATATTTATCAAGCATTTCAATACTAATTTCTCCGGTCCAGGAAAGACGAACCATTCCAGTTCTGTCTATTACATATGAACTTGGAAGGTTCCAATTACTGAAAGCCTCAAGGGCGATCCCATTTGAATCAATCCAAACCGGGAAGCTGATAGATATTTCTTCAACGAAATCGGAAACTTCCTCTACTGAACCACCAGATTCAATTGCGATTACTAAAAAACCTTCTTTTGCGTGTGCTTGATAATATGTCTCAAGAGTTGGCATTTCAGCTTTACATGGCGGACACCAAGTAGCCCAATTATTTACAAGCACAATCGCACCCTGATAATCTTTTAGCGCAACATTTTGTGAAAATAAGTCGGTCAGGTTTATCTCGGGAGCTGGATAATTGACTGGTAAAGGAATGGTTGAGTACCTGGGTAGTAAATTGTTTTCTTCTGGTGAATGGTATTGTAAAAGAATTGTTGCGATCCCAATCAGAAATAATCCCATGCCAATAAATAACATCCAGATGATTTTATATTTATTGTGAAACCTACTTTGGAGAAAGTTGATTTTTGTCATTTAAACTTTAATTGGGTTTTATAAATTCTTCAAGATTTAAACATCTAAATAGACGTTCTCGAATTTCATCCGGGATTTGCTCTAAACTATTCGAATATTCTTGATACAAATAGATGGTTTTTCTTAATGTGTCCACTACGACTGAACAATCAGGGCACTCTGAAAGGTGGGATTCAATTTGGGAACATAAATCCTGGTTCAGTTCACCATCCACAAAATCTGAGAGAAAAGACAACAAATATTGACAATTTTCATGTTCTATCATTCTTCTTTACTCCTTGCCAGAAAACGATCACCATAATAAGTCGAAAGCTGTTCTCGTAAATTCAGGCGAGCTCTTAATAGACGGGTTTTTACTGTTGTTTCTGTGAGGTTTAATACCTTGCTTGTTTCCTGAATTGAAAGACCTTCAATATCTCGCAAGATAAACACTATTCTAAGAGCTTCCGATAATCGTAGGATGGCATTGTCTAATTCATTTCTTGATTCAGTAGAAACCATTTCGCTCTCAGGAAGACAACACCAATCGATGAATTGAATTGGAGAATTAATATCATCGTCATCTTCGTTTAGCTCTTCGCCAATATTTACTTCTGGACGTTGTTTGCGAATGGTCATAAGCGCTTCGTTTGTGGCAATACGATATAACCAGGTGGATATTTTAGAACGACCTTCAAAATGACTGATATTTTGAAATGCCTTTAAAAAAGTATTTTGCAATACATCTTCTGCATCTTGAGGATTATTTAGCATTTTGAGCGCAAGTCGGAATATCTGATTTGAGTGAGTATCTATCAGTTTTGCAAACTCCGATCGATTACCTGATTTTATTTCTTGAACAGAATAATCATTAATTGTTTCTTTATTCATTAGATGTGTCCTGTCATTCAAAGTTGCATCAGATCAATGCATATAATAAGAGAACCTTATATCACAATTTCGATCATAGATGCATTCAGATTATATTAAAGGGATAAATGTCGATTGAATTAGGAAAAATGCCACTAGAAATGATGAGAAATTGTGAATAATATTCAATTATGATTTCTGCTGACCTTAGAGATTTGTCATTTTTTGAAGGATTTAATGAAGAAGTGTTGCGATGCGTGTCTCCATTTTTTAAACATCAATCATTTAAGGCGCATCAAGTCATTTTTAAACAAGATGCAAAAGCAGAATTCCTATACATCCTTTGTGAAGGGAGAGTTGATATATATTTTAAACCGGAAGATGGTCCCGTAATGAAAGTGACTCAAATTCATTCCGGTGGTGTATTTGGGTGGTCAGCAGCCATGGGAAATGTATCATACACCTCAAGCGCTAAATGCATCAAAGACTGTAAAACTCTTAAAATCCGTGGGAGTGATCTACAGATTTTGTGCAGTATCTATCCTGATCAGGGGAAAATAATATCAGACCGGTTAGCGGCTGTAATATCTGAACGTTGGCAAAATAAACAATCTCAGGTAATATCATTGATATCAAGATGTATTTCTCAACCAGAAGACGGTATGATGGATATCAAGGAGACTCGAGAAGTGGAATCAAATGAAATGAAATTAAAAGAAGAGCAGATGAAAGGTTTGGTAGAGCAATTAAGCGCATATATTGAACATTTCCATGGTGGGTCTGTTGAATATGTTTCTTTTGATGGAAAGAAACTAACCGTCAGTTTAGGCGGAGCTTGCCTGGGATGTCCTCTTTCACCGGCAACATTGCATGGATGGGTGGAAGGAACCGTTAGGCAATTTTTTCCAGATATTGAAAAAGTGGAAGCTGTTTAAATAATTCAAATTAATTTGATTGACAATAGGGGGATGCGGTTGAGATAAGAAGAAAAAAAAAGAAATATCAATATTATTTTTTTTATTAATAACATCAAACTGAAGTGCGTGTTCTTGAACGAGGGAGGTATTGAAGTGGTATCAAACTTTTATTTCGAGCAACAAAATAAATAGGCATCGTTGGTTTTATAAAAATTCAACCCTATTAAAAGAAACAAATTCGGAAAATCGAAAATTTATAATAATTAACATTAATCCTGCTGACCAAAAGAGGATGCTGCAAATATAAAGAGGAATCATGGTCTGGATGATCCAATTCCCCCAATTAAGATTCCAAAAATAACAGGAAAGTTCGTCAATCCACAGAATAATTGCCAATGTCCAGCGAACAGTAATATGTGTTTTCTCAGATGAATTTTAAACCCCAGAATGGCAATATTCAGTAAAATTAATAAAAACAAAGCGACAATAAGCCATACACTAAATAATATGAATCGGCTACCCCAAGGATCAAAAATAAAAAATTGGCTAATTTTTTCTCCTAACTAGTATTTATAGAAAAATCAAATATAACCCTCTCCTTCCAATACCCCTCTAAAAGCTTGGCGACCATTATTTATCGCTGATTCAAGCCAGGCTGGTTCGGATGGAAAATAAAGTTCATCATAATCACGGTTAACCCAGGTGGGAGTAAATTGAGGTGTGTGATTAAATAATACCTGATTTCCAGCAATTGTTGTCAATAGGCTGCGAGCCCCTTGTAAAAGGTTATTTCCATAGGTTCCAAATTCGAAAGCAGCCGAGTAAATATTTTTATTAGACTTGTTCGCAACTTGATATATATAGTCAGCCATTTCGCCATGGATTTGATAGAATTCTTCTGGATTGGTAGCCACAACAAGGGGTACATTAAATCTAACTTGGGCTTCTTGGGAAGTCATTGGCTCCAAAGGTGTTTGAACAAGCGTCATTTGGTACCGTGGGCCATAGCCGGTATGCATATCGAGATGCAGAGTTTGCTGATGTCGAGGAATCCAATCGTTGATAAGTCCCATCATACATTTCGTTTCGAGTTGATATTCGAAGCCTCCGAAATAAATACCTGAAGAAGAATTGTATTGACCCATCAGTGCTGCTTCGCGAATCCGACTCGACCCAAAAAGTGCAAGCCATTTAATAGTCTGAAGTGCATATTTAATTATTGTCAGCTTTTCATTTCTAAGTGGGGATTTGGGATTAAAAAATGAATCTAATTTTGGATAATCTGGATTAGTTTTTCGCATTTCAACAAAATCATCTATAAAATTTCGGTTCAGATCCACATTTGCGGGATTTGTACGATAACGTCGCTGCATACCTGATGGATTGATACAGTGCACTAAAAGAATCCCAACTTGCAATGGGTCCAGAAGTGCCAAGAATTCTTTCACAAATAACTGCATCATAATGGAACCAAGGTATCCCTCAATTCCATGCAGTCCAGTCGAAAGGAAAAAAAGTTTTTCGGGTTTTTGAACTGCGTTGGCTGAAATCCAATCAATTGTTAAGTTTTCTTTTTCGGACACAACATACGAGAAATGTTTTGCTAATTTCCAATGCGATTTGATCAGAGGAAGATCTTTTATGAATAAATCACGTGAATGTTTGTAGGATTCAGGAGTAATATACATAAATACCTATATTTGTTTTAATCGTAGGATACTTATCAAAAAGGTCCATAGTTTAATAAAATGGCAATTCCAAGGAACACGATGGTGACTAAGAGTATCCAGAACCAAAGCGGAAGGATCCACTTTAGCCACTTGGTGTAAGGCACAACTGTTAAGCTTAGGGTTATTAAAAGAGCTGCATTGGTTGGATATGCAAGATTTGTGAAGCCATCACCGAAAGTATAAGCACTAACTGCTATCTGACGATTTACGCCTGCAAAATCGGCCAATGGAATGAGTATGGGTATTAATAAGAGAGCTTTGGCTGAACCAGAAGTGATAAAAAGTTCCAAAACGAGTGTAAGACCGTAGATGGAAAGTGCAGCTGACAAGGGGGAGAGATTTATAGTGAAGGAAGATGCTGAGTGAAGAAGCGTGTCTAAAATACCCCCCATTTGAACTATATATCTTACAGAAGCAGCCATTAATAATAATGGGATTGCTGGTGCAATTCCGAGGAAACCATCCCATGCAGCTCTCCAGGTTGCTTTTCCCGCACCGGCAATTAACCCAGATCCAACGCCGCCTATTACAAATAGCAAACCTGTGATCGGCAAAGCGTAATCTGATAGAAATCCAATGAAGGGTGAACCAACAAGAACGCCTAAAATTAGGGTGAAGAATAATATCAAAAAGATTATTGCACGACGCATTCGAGGGTCATTGCTTTCATCCACTTCAAATGATCCCAGGCGATGTTTCTCACCTAAATCTTCTTTATAAACAGGTGATTTCTCCGGATATTTGTCAATTTTCTTGGCGTATGATGTAAGGAAAACAGCCAGGATGCCATACCCAGCTAAAAATAAGAAAATACGTGGAATAGCCCCAGAAAACATTGGCAGTTCAGCCAATTTTTGGGAGACCCCAATAGTAAAGGGATTGAATACTGCCAGAGAAAACCCGAGGTTGGTTGCAAGCACGGACATACCCAAACCTATCAAAGAATCCCAACCCAGCGAGAAAGCCAACGCAATTATGATCGGCACCAAAGGAATGACCTCCTCGAAAATACCAAAAAAGGCTCCCAGTGCCATGAAGAAAAATGTAATCACCAGGAGCATTGCATATTTCCGTCCACCAAATTTTTTTATAATGCGGGAGATCACCGACTTAAGAATGCCACTTTTTTCCATAACTGCAAAGGCGATACCAACCAGTAATATAAATAAAATAATAGCTATCACTGTGATATTCCCATCAGCTCCAAGCACTTCAAATGGTGCTGTGAACCAACGCCAAACCGGGTAATCTGGTTGGATTGTTAGTTCATAGGAATTTGGATCGATTGTTTCGCGCCCATCTACTAGGCTGCGGGTGTATTGCCCAGCTGGAATTATGCGCGTAAGTACACCAGCTGTTATCATCAAGAAAAATATGATCGCAACGGATTGTAGAAATGCCTTTTTGCTGATCTGTGCACCGGATTTTTGAGTTATCATTTTTTTCCTCCAAGTTAAATTTATTTAGCATTCATGTTGAGGCTGATCTGCCATATCCTTGTAGCGATTGATTTATCTAAAGAAAGGGGTTGGATATTATTTCAATTGGTTTCCTGAAGTATTGCCAGTAACTCCTTCTGCTTTTTGAGCCAGCACAAGATTCCAATTAATTTTTTTTCAACTACTCTGTATATAAATTATAAACAAATACCAATAAGGGATTTACAAACCACTGAAACTGATTTCCATCTCGTAATATTGACAGTACGTGAATAGCAGATTCTGTAGGCATAGCTATCTCCTTGAGTGAAATAAATGAACTTATCTTTAAGAGAGGATATAAATTTCTTAACACCACATACAACCAGAAATAAAAAAATTAAGGTAAATAATCTTCTCTAACAGGCGAAAAAGTCTCCACAATCAATGATTCTTCGAGAGCTTCAACGCCATGAGAAACATTTCCAAGGATCGTCCAACTATCTCCAGGTCCAGCTGAGAATTTTTCTCCACCAATTACGAATTCCAGGTTACCGGATATCAGGAACCCGGATTGTTCATGTAAATGCTGGTGTTGTGGGATAATTGCGCCTTGGGACAACTTTATACTTGCCATTAGGGTAATCTTGCCATAAGTAAGTGTTTTTAACCTTACACCTTTTAATTTTTCTTGATAACCTTGATTACTGAATTTAACGAACATTGTGTCTCCTTGGTTGATCGGTTGTTTACAATTCTATCCAAATGAACAGCAATAATCCACTGGAACTAATAATTTCAGTTTGAATCTTATATTAGCCAGTACATCAAAAGTTTGTTCAGAATTATCAGGTACCCGATATTCGCTGTCCGGAAGTAATACTGTAACTTTTCCTGCAAGGATTTCCATGGTTTCGCGTTCTCCTGTACTAAATTCATTCTCCCTGGGTGACATAAAACCAAGAGTTTTTCGAAATCCATCAGGGAAATAAATATTCCAGCTGGAAATAATTCCGTCCAAATAAATATTGGTTTCTTTTAATATTTTTTACATTATAAAATTCTATACTATCCATTAGAACCTCCTTGAGATATGGGTATTATAACGACCAAAAGAATGCTAAAAATGCACAGATTGTCGTTATAAAAACTGCGACTACAAATGTAACTCTAAGAACCGATGATTCTTCCCCAATCTTATCAATACTCGCGGCAGCATTTTGTAATTTTGCAGGAGAGATCACGCTTGCCAAGCCGCCCCCAATGCCACTGGCAGCTGCGATCAAAATTCCACCAACACCGATTTTGGTGGCAGTGGATAGGTGCAAATTGGTCAGCATTGCAATAGCAGATGTTTCTGATCCAGAAATAAACCCTGCCAACATCCCCATGAACGGTGCTATCAATGGATAGAATCTACCAAACAATTCCGCAGAGCCGTTAGCCAACACAGATATCATGTTACTTGAAGATTCAATTAAATTCCAGTTGATATCTTTTCCTGATTGGTTATAAATGTAAGCAATGATGAAAAAAACAGCTGATGTCAACATCGGGCGAGGGGCGCGCTTTAACCATTTCTTAAGCGATACATTAAGTTGTGTCTTCGACGGTCTCAAAAAGGGAAATGACCCAATCGTACTTATCATGATCCAAAAATAAGCTTGCCAAAATAATCTTAGTTTTTCTGGAGCTCCTGGAATAATCTCGATTGGCATTGCAAGTTTGGTAAAGGTCAGCGAATAAAAGGGAAGATTTGGTAAATTAATTAATAGAGCAAACCCAATTAATAATAACCAGGGTGATAATGCGCGCCAAATGGTTAGTTCAGTTACTGCAACTTTGTCAAAATCGGTAAGGACCGAAGAATCATAAACAGGTTTGCGCGTAGCTATCAAATATAACAACATTACAATAATTACTCCTATTCCAGCAGCTACGCCAGTCAATGTTATCAATCCGAACTTGTTCATAAGAATAGCTAAAAACCCGGCAGTACTACCTGCAAGGATTACAGGGAAAAAGCCTTTCCATACAAGATTCCACCTTCCGACAATCCATAACATCCCAATTGCAATGCATGTGCTTATGATTGGCATAAATTTGGAAAAATAAAAACCTACCTCACCAATTGTTTTACCAGTAATATTTGCGAAAACAACGACAGGTATGCCGAGTAATGCATATGTACAAAGTGCATCATACCCAATCGATGGTAGTGCTATTGCAACAAGGGATGAATATCCCAAAGCAAGCATAATTGGAGGTAGTATAGATACTGGTGTTGCACCAAGTGCTGCCAGGATTGTTCCAAATCCTATATTTATTATCATGATCTGGACTACCTTGTCTTTTGGGGAAATTGATTTGATAACTGCAACGATTCGAGCAATAGCACCCGTTTCGAGCATAATAGTAACTTGAAGAATAGAGGTTGCCACCATGAGCGTGATTGGGAATGATGCTATAAATCCAGCCAAGCTGGATTTATAGATGATAGAAAAAGGGGTCTGGAAAAAAAAGAAGGCTAGAATTGAGATGAATAACCACCCAATCAACCCTGCCAAATCAGCCGCTAATCGTTTCCAGAGAAGTAAAATTAATATGAGTATTATTGGCGAAAGAGCTAATAGAATAAATAGAAGATTCATAAATTCACCTGCATCATATTAGATATAGTTTATACCGGATTTAGAAAGGATACAATAAAAAATTAGATATTTCCAAGGCTAGATTCGAGTAGTAAGTTAAACTTTCAAGGTAAAAAGAGATAACCTGCAGCAAGGTAAACCTCTCAAGACTACCAAGTCAAAAGAGCACTTACTATTTGAATCTAGCAGTAATTAGGCTTGCCTTTAGGAACGATCGAGGTATGGGATTACATCTCCAATAGAACAGCTACCATTTAATGTGATAACAATTCCTTGGGGAGAAAAGGATCGACAATTGCTATAGAAATGTAGGAAGTTGCTTCTCCCGCAGTTTCCCAAGTAAAATGCATGGAAATCTTCCGACTAATTGCGCATAGACATCTATGTTGATTTACCAATGTATAGAGCGAAGAAAAAATAATATATGGGGATAATCCAGATTAGATTGAAATCGGCTGGTTATTTGACAAGAAACTCTTTAAGTTAAAAACCTGAAGCAAGTAAGACTTGTATTTTCCAGAAGTGAGAATCGTAAGTATAGCATTGTTCACCTCTTAATTTTGCTGCGACAGTTCTATTAATAATAGGAAGAGCTTCGAGTAGATTATTGTGATTTTGTAATCATTTTAGCCCTTTTCCAAGGAGAGTATAATAATTGTATATATAATCTGACTGGTATAAAAAGTTAAATGTGAGGTGAAATGGATATTGCTCTTGCCTTAGGTGGTGGTGGGTCGCGTGGTCACTCGCACATAGGAGTGATCCGCCGTTTAATCAAAGAAGGATTCGTTATACGAGCAATAGCCGGAACGAGCGCTGGAGGATTAGTAGCTGCTTGCCATGCAGCAGGAATTACCTCAGATGAGATGGAAAAAATCTTTAGTGAAGCAGATCAATCAAAACTTTTCGCTCGTTCATCCAAAGACGGACCATCGATTTTAGGTTTGGGAGGAGTCGAAGCATTGTTAGTAAAAATATTTGGGGATAAGAGAATTGAAGATCTCCTTATTCCCTGTGGCATAACATCAGTAGATATAAGAACTGCTAGTGAAGTAATTATCACGAAAGGGAGGGTAGTTGATGCCTTGTTGGCTTCAATTGCTCTACCGGGGATTTTTCCACCAATTACAAGAGGGGAATACCTTCTTGTGGATGGAGGTGTTTTGGACCCGGTTCCTGTATCAGTGGTACGAAGTTTGGCTGAAGATCTCCCGGTGGTTGCAGTCGTATTAACGCCGTTTCTTGACACTGAAAAAAAACAATTAAAAGGAATTCGATTACCCGCAATAATACCTTCTCCACTGGCAAATCGAATTCAACATACACGCCTGGCTCAAGCGTTTAATGTTTTTCTACTTTCTGTTGATGCTGGTGGGCGAATGTTAACAGAATTACGATTAAAAATTGATGATCCAGAAATAATCATACGTCCTGATGTTGGTCATGTAGGATTATTGGATAAAGTGGATGTTCATGAGATTATCTGCCTGGGGGAAGATGCTGTTGGTCCACATATTGATCAGATCAGAAAATTAACCAGATGGAGAAGTATCTTATCTCGGCGGATCAAGCGAATTTCTGTCAATTAGGTATACGATTCTTAAATGGCGATGCGTGATATTAATAAATACAATCGAGATACAAGCATTCGGCTCATTGTCGGGGCTGTATTACTGGTTTTTTTGATCGGGGATGGTTTGATCTTCCTTATTTATGGAAATGGGCCGGGTATGATGGGGCTGATCTGCCTTTTTATTGGAATGCTTCCAATTCTCATGATCGCTTTGGTTATATATTTTCTTGAGTGGATTGTAAAACATGCAAATCGAGAATAATACTTTTTTGTGTGAAATAAATAATTGGACTTATCGTTTACGGGAATCTGCCAATAAGTCTTCAGATCGTGTCCTTTTATTGTTGCATGGATGGTCTGGAGATGAAAATTCAATGTGGGTTTTTGCGAAGGATATTCCAAAAGATTATTGGGTGATCTCACTACGTGCTCCGTATTCGGCTGGGGAAATGGGTTATTCATGGCGAAATGGAATAAAAGATAGGTCCTGGGAGTTGCCAAAAATCAGCGATTTCCATCCAACTTTGGAAAATTTAGCCATATTTCTTGCAGAATGGGCGATTAATAATTCTGTTAACTTAAAAACAATCGATTTAATAGGTTTTAGTCAAGGTGCAGCTCTCATTTGCGCTTCACTTTTGAGTAGTAGTTTGAATATTGATAAGGCTGCCTGTTTGGCAGGATTTATGCCAGGAGAAGGAATCAATATTGCCCGACCTGGATTGTTAACTGGCAAGAGAATATTCGTTTCTCATGGGATCGGTGATGAAATAATTCCTCTCAATTTAGGACAAGAGATGGTGAATATCTTAAAATTCGCTGGAGCAGAAGTTGATTTGTGCGAAGAAGAAGTCGGACATAAAGTGGGAATCCAATGCTATAAAGGGTTGAAAAAATTTTTTAGACAATAGTTATAAGTAGGTGAACATCTAATTATCCCTATTAATAATGGATTTCACCTCTCTTGCCTAGTTCACCTGGTACATTAGGCATGTTACCGGGTGTTGAAATCTCTCTAAAACGTCTTAAGCAACTCAACTTCTCAAGCTAATCCAATTGTGGAATGATGCACAAAGGTTGGCGATTGACAAGTACCGGATACTTAGATTTTCTTTCTCTTTAATAAATTTCCAAGAACTTAGAAATTGATCATTGAGATTACCCAATAAAAACCCGCTGCAACAAATGCTGTGGCAGGAATGGTCAATAACCAGGCTGTAGCAATTTCCTTGGCAACTCCCCAGCGAACCTTGTTCACCCTTTCTCCCGCTCCAACGCCCATTATAGATGAACTTACTACTTGGGTTGTACTGACAGGTCCACCAATCAGGGAAGCACCAAGAATGACGATTGCTGAAGACATTTGAGAGGCAAAACCATCCACTGGCCGGATCTTGTAGAATTTTCCAGCCAATGTCTTGATCAACTTATTGCCTCCAACAGCAGTACCCAACGCGATCATTCCTGCGCACAGAAAAACAACCCACTCTGGGACTGCAAAAACCTGTAAATACCCGTCCGTAACAAGTGCCAATGTAATAATACCCATGGTTTTCTGGGCATCATTGGTGCCATGACTGAGTGCCAGCGCAGTGGCTGTAAAAATTTGTCCTTTGTTAAAGGTTTTATTTATTTTAGGGCTGGCTTTCCAACTAAACGACAGAATAATCTTTAAGATAACGTAGCCAAAAATGAACCCGACGATCGGAGAAAGGAACAGAGCTAGAAGAATTTTTTCGATACCGGGGATCTCAATAACATGCCATCCAGACTTAATTACAACTGCACCGATTAAACCCCCGATCAAAGCATGAGAAGAACTGCTCGGAAACCCAAGTATCCAAGTCAGGATATTCCACAAGATAGCGCTCATCAGGGAAGCAATTAACACATTTACATTGATCGCCTCAGCTGCCACAACTTCATGACCGATCGTATTCGCTACAGCTACACCGAAGATGAACGGGCCAACAAAATTTGCCAGGGCAGTCAACCCCAGAGCAACGCGCGGTGAGAGAGCACGGGATGATATCATTGTAGCAACCACATTGCTTGAATCGTGTATCCCATTAAGAAAATCGAATCCCAGCGCAAAAATGATGACAAGAATTGTGGCTGGTGACATCCTTACCTCTTCTTATTATGTGATCTTTACAACGATATCCGCGATAGCATTAGCTGCCTCATCACCGCGGTCAGCAGCATTGCTCAAGTGGCGATATACCTCACGCATTTTGAGGATCGTAAGTACATGTTCGATATCCGTAACATCACTGAAAAGATCTGCCAACGCTTCCCTGTAAACATCTTCGACCCGATTTTCAAGGGCTTTGGCGCGCTGAGCATGATCACCTGAGATCTTGGGGTGTTCCTCAAGCATTTCCACAGCCATAAAAAGCTCGTAAGTCGCATCACGTAATAAACTCGCGATCCGCTGCATGTAGGGAGTGGCTTTAACTTTGAAAAGCTCCATTTCACTCACAGTACTATATGCGTAATCCAGGACATCATCGATGGTCCTGGAAAGTGTAAAAATATCTTCCCTGTCGAATGGAGTGACGAATGTCTTGTTCAACTCATCGATCAGAATTCTCCTGGCTTCATCTGCTTTTTTTTCCTTAATCGTTAATAATTTCGCAGAAGTTTCAGTTTGATCATACATGTATGATTTAAATACATCCAACCCTTCCAGTGTAAGAGAAGCTTGATCATGGATCAGGCGGATGAAGATATTCTGTCGTTTCCTAAATTGTATTCGCATAGGGACTCCTTAGAGAGGTAGGACACATCCCGAATCTGCCAAGATCTTCAGACCGGTATGAATTTGTTCAATAGTATTTTAGGTTCAATTTCCATTGTTCGGTAGGATCCAACGGAAAGATATCCGGACCATTGTTCGAGTTCGACTTCACCCTATCCAGGGGTATAGTGATCTGTGATACCAATCACATCATGCAGATGTGTGCCAGGTAATCGGTTGTAATAACAATCCAAACTGCCAAATTAACTTTAAAAAGCTATGTGTATTAAATATTATTGATTTATGCATTTTACCTGCAAATCAGGTTTTTAGAGAAGCTAAAAAAAATCGAAGGAATTTAGTCATTATGGTAATTTTATCCAACGAGGAGGAATAATTTTTGGAATAATCTAAAAACGACCAGAAATGGTCGTTTTGGAAAAGTAGCGGGGGCAGGACTCGAACCTGCGACCTCCGGGTTATGAGCCCGACGAGCTGCCACTGCTCTACCCCGCGTTGTTTGTTGAAGAGTAAAATTTTACCACCTGTCCATCTGTCGGTCAAGTAAAATTCAAAGAGAGTGTTGGCGATAAGTAAATACTCCGTTTCTGTCTCTTTCAAAGGATATTATTGCTTGTAACTAATTCATTATGGATTGTCTTTGACAATTCAACAGACATCTCTTACAATACCTACTCGGTAATATAAACTAAAGAGAGAGGTCAATCTATAATGAAAGAGTATACCACTGAGTTTATCCGAAATGTCGCATTAGTTGGTCATGGGAGCACAGGAAAGACGATGATGGCGGAAGCATTTCTGCACCATTCAGCCGCGACAACAAGATTGGGGAAAATCGAGGATGGAGCAAGTGCATCGGATTATGATGAAGAAGAGATAAGACGAAAAATTTCCTTATACACAAGTATTCTTCCGGTAGAATACAAGGAAATAAAAGTAAATATTTTGGATACTCCAGGTTTCCCTGATTTTATAGGTGAAGTTATTTCTGCACTTCGTGTGTCAGACGGAGCATTGGTTTTAGTGGATGCCGTATCAGGAATTGAGGTAGGAACTGAAATTACTTGGAGGTATTGTAACCAATTTAATCTTCCCAGAATGGTTGTTATTAATAAAATGGATAGAGATAATGCCAATTTTATTAAAGCACTTGCATCCATCTCTGAAATCAAAAATACACGATTTGTAAAAATTCATCTTCCTTGGGGAGAAAGCCATAATTTTAAAGGCGTCATTGATCTAATAGCTATGAAAGCGTTTAGGGGAGACGGCAAAACTGCTGAAGAGATCCCATTAGAGTACAAAGATGCTGCGGAGAGTGCTCGTGCTGAACTGATGGAGGCAGCTGCAGAAGGTGAAGATGCATTACTCGAAAAATATTTGGATACTGGCGAATTAACTGAGGATGAATTATTTCGAGGTTTAAAAAAGATTGTTCTGTCAGGGGCATTTGTGCCTGTCTTATGTTCAGCCGCTGGCCATGAATTAGGTGTTGGTCAATTATTGGACGCAATTATCTCATTATTACCATCTCCTCTGAATGTTTCACCTCAATTGGCACAGGGAAAAGACTCTTCTGAAAAATTGATTGCTTCGGACAATGGTCCTTTGGCTGCTTATATCTGGAAAACTACAGCAGATCCTTTTGTGGGAAGGATGACGTATTTTCGCCTTTATTCAGGTTCTCTGAATGCAGATTCCCGTGTTTGGAACCAGACCAAGGAAACTGAGGAGCGTATGTCTGGTTTACATTTACAACGTGGTAAAGAACAAATACCTGTAAAATTCATCCATTCAGGAGATATTGCCTCTGTTTCCAAGCTGGCTGTATCTTCAACCGGTGATACATTTAGCGATAAAGGGCACCCGCTGGTTTTAGCCAATCCAGATTACCCCAGTGCCTTGTTCCGGGTCGCAGTTGGACCAAAAACGCAGGCGGATGCAACGAAGATTTCATCATCACTCACGCGATTATGTGAGGAAGATATGACTCTCTCATGGCATAATGAGAAAGCAACAGGACAAACAATATTGCAGGGAATGGGTGATCAGCATATTGATGTTGCCATCCGCCGTGCAGAATCTAAATTTCAAGTAGGATTAGAAATATTTGAACCAAAGGTACCATATCGTGAAGGCATTACGAGAAAAGCTTCGGCTCAATATAGGCATAAAAAACAGTCCGGGGGATCTGGCCAATTTGGAGAAGTACACCTTCGTGTAGAGCCATTGCCTGAGAATGATTTCGAGTTTACAGATGAACTAGTAGGCATGAACCTTTCTAAATCATACTTACCGGCAATTGAGAAAGGGATTTCTGCAACCCTTGTAACTGGAGTGGTTGCTGGTTATCCTCTAAATAATGTAAAAGTAATTGTCTATGATGGAAAAGAACATCCAGTAGATTCAAAGCCTGTTGCTTTTGAAATTGCTGGACGTGAAGCATTTAAGTTAGCGGTGCTAGATGCTGGTCCTGTTCTTTTTGAACCGATCATGAACGTGCGTGTTGTTGTGCCGGATTCAAATATGGGTGATGTAATGAGTGATATGAATTCGCGACGTGGACGCGTTCAGGGAACCGAATCTGAACATGGTAGCACAGTTGTTATTGCGCATGTGCCGTTGGCAGAAATGTTGCGTTATACAACTCAAATTCGTTCGATGACTGGCGGTCGAGGTTATTTTACAATGGAACTTGATCATTACGAAACAATTCCAACTCACATCGCAGCAGAAATTATTGATGCTCATAAAAGAGAATTGGCAGAAAAGAAAGAAGAATAACATTGAAACATCTTCATCGAAAAGATTTTCACCCATCAACAAATTTCTGTTGATGGGTGTGTGTCTTTTTATAATATTATCCGCGGACATAATTAAATATCTATGAATAGTAATAATTTTTGGTGCAATGTTTCTGTTAAACAAAAATTAGATTATTAGGATTAGAAAGAAAAACAAGGAGTTTTATAAAGATTGGATCCAGTAATTATCGAAGAGGATAACATAGGTGCTAGTTATTCAACTGCTGTAAACGGGTAAAAAAATGAAAACAGGATTAACACACGAAGAGATATTGAGGTATTCAAGGCATTTACCAATCCCGGAAGTAGGAATTGAAGGTCAAAAGAAGTTAAAAAATTCATCAGTATTGGTTTTGGGAACGGGAGGGCTTGGATCACCGGTCGCTTTATACTTGGCTGCTGCAGGAGTGGGGAAGATAGGTATTGTGGATTTTGATGTGGTTGAATCTTCTAATTTACAACGACAAATTATTCACAGTTCATCAACAATAGGAATTTCAAAAGTTCTCTCTGCTCAAAAAAGAATATTTGATTTAAATCCAGACATTAGGGTATTTACTTACGATGAACCATTTACATCTGAAAATGCAATGCGCATAGCCAATGAATATAATGTTCTTATTGATGCAACCGATAATTTTCCAACCAGATATCTAATAAATGATGTCTGTGTTTTTCTTGGGATTCCAGATGTATATGGTTCTGTGTTCAGATTCGATGGACAAGCAAGTATTTTCTATGCAAAAGAAGGACCTTGTTATCGTTGTCTTTTCCCAGAACCGCCAACCCCAGGAATAATTCCCTCATGTGCAGATGGAGGTGTTCTTGGAATTTTGCCGGGAACGATAGGAACAATTCAGGCAACAGAAACGATCAAACTTTTGCTTGGGATCGGCTCAAATTTGGTAAGTCGTTTATTGTTATACGATGCGCTAGATATGTCCTTTGAAAATATCACCCTAAAGAAGAATCCTCAATGCAAAATTTGTGGTCAGAATCCAACTATTGAAAAGTTAATTGATTATGAAGAGTTTTGTGGATTTCCAAGTCCAGATCATCTGTTTAGCACTCAGAAACAAGAATTAGAGATATCTCCAGGGCAATTATCAAAAAAATTAACAAATAAGGAAGATTTTATCTTAGTTGATATTAGAGAGCCATTTGAGTTGGAGATATCGCTTATAGAAGGAGCAATACATATTCCTTTTGGGCAGTTGTCAAGTAGATTATCAGAATTGGGTGGTGATCACGAAATTATTATTTATTGTAAGTCTGGTATCCGTTCTAGAAGGGCTATTGATATCCTGACTGGAATGGGTTTTTCCAATGTTAAACATTTACATGGTGGCATCAATGCTTGGGCAAGAATAATAGACAATAATATGGCTATATATTAAACCTCTTTATATCAAAAGAAGTTAACACTACTTAAATTTAAAGTACCTATAAGTAAAAAAAAGATAAGGTTTATCACATTCGTTGTTATTCAAATAAAAAAAAACAACATTACTCTTTGGGGAATAGGTTTATTTTTGATTAGAATTATTTTATTGAATAGGTGAATATGAATAGAAATAAAGTTTTACTCGCAGTGTTGGCTCATCCTGATGATGAGTCATTTGGGATGGGGGGTACATTGGCGTATTACGCAGCTCAAGGAGTCGATGTTCACTTGTTATGTGCCACTAAAGGTGAAGTGGGTGATGTTACCCCGGAAAAATTGATTGGTCATGATTCTATAGCGGAATTAAGGGAATCAGAGTTGATGTGTGCAGCTGGTTTTTTGGGTATAAAAAAAGTTCATTTTCTGGACTACCGCGATTCTGGAATGCCAGGATCGGTAAATAACCAACACCCTCTGTCCTTAGTATCACAATCTGTAGACGATGTTTCCAGGAAAATTGTTGGCTATATTAGGAAACTGCAACCAAATATAATTATTACCTTTGATCCAATCGGAGGTTATCGTCATCCCGACCATATTGCAATTCACAATGCAACTGTAAATGCTTTTCATCATGCTGGGGATGGCAACATTAAGATAGATGGTAACAAACCATTTCAACCTGAAAAACTTTTCTTTCATACATTTCCAAGGCGTTTCTTACGAATTGTTGTGAAAATGTTAAGAATAATTGGTAAAAATCCTGGAAAATTTGGTCGTAATGGAGATATTGACCTCGAATCTTTTGCTTATGAGAATTTTCCTATTCATGCAGTGATTAATATTAAGAAATTCCGTAAACAAAAAGAAAAAGCTGGAAGCTGTCATGCAAGCCAAGGTGGAGGGAGGATAGGTGGAGGAGTGTTGAGTATTTTTTTGCGTTTATTTAGCAATAAAGAAACATTTATGCAAGCGTATCCGGTAATAGATTCAAAAGAAACCATAAATCATGATTTGTTTGGTTAGAAAAAATAGATTTCAGTTATTTGGAATTCTGTTTGATCAATCTTATTAGATCCTGATCAAGATCTGGAAGAACTTCGTTTCTTGTTAAACCAAGTGCTTTGCGTTGAGCCTCGCGCCAACGGTCGAGGCGTGTCCGGATTTCTGTCTCAAACCCTTCACCCGAAGGAATGTAAAAATATTTCCCCATTTGTTCCTCTGGGAGATATTGTTGAGGGGTGAAGTGACCATCGTCGCTATGTGGGTATTTGTACTCTTTGCCATGGTCTAATGCCGCTGAATCCCGGTTGGTGTCTTTTAAATGGTTTGGAACATCACCAACCCCGTCTTTCTCAATTAAATTGTATGCTTTAAAATATGCTCCTGCTGAGTTGGATTTTGGAGCAGTCGAAAGATACAGCGTCGCTTCAACAATTGGATATATACCTTCAGGGAAACCTAAATAGCTATACGATTGAACTGCCGCATTGGTAATAACCAATCCCTGGGGATCAGCTAGTCCAATATCTTCGCTTGCAAGGATTAATAAACGCCTAAGAATAAAACGCGGATCTTCTCCTGCGTATATCATTTTTGCTAACCAAAAGAGGGCTGCATCAGGATCAGATCCGCGAACGGATTTAATAAAAGCTGATATCGTATCGTAGTGTGAATCTCCATCTTTATCATATAGAACAGCTCGACGCTGGATTGATTCCTGGGCAATGTCAAGTGTTATATGGATAATGCCTTCAGAGTTGGTAGTAGTTGATTCGGTTGCTAGTTCGAAAGCATTTAATAAATTACGGGCATCACCATTCGCAACATGGATTAAGTGTGATTGAGCATCGGAATCTATAATGATTGTACGATTACCATATCCTTGAACTTTGTCAGTCAAAGCCCTGTGAAGGATCACTCCCATTTCTGTATCAGATAATGGTATTAATTGAAATATTCTGGAACGAGAAACAAGTGCTTTTATTACTTCGAAATAAGGGTTGTCTGTTGTCGCTCCAATCAATATCAGTAACCCATTCTCAACATGGGGTAGGAGCGCATCTTGTTGAGCCTTATTCCATCTGTGAACTTCATCAACAAATAAAATTGTGCGTTTTTGATATAGTCTCCGCCTTTCTTGAGCATCTTTTATTACACGCCGCAATTCCGGTATGCCTGCCAGAACAGCAGACATTGTTTCAAAATGAGATTGAGTTGAATTGGCGATTATTTGAGCTAGAGTAGTTTTGCCAGTTCCTGGAGGTCCCCAAAAAATGATCGATGAAAATAGACGATCAGATTGAATTGCCCTTCGAAGTAATTTACCCTCACCAATAATGTGAGTTTGCCCAATATACTCTGATAAATTGTGAGGGCGCATTCGTGCAGCCAATGGAGCATTTTGAGAGATACTTTCTGTCATGGCGAAGTCAAAAAGATCATTCATATGAAATAATTAATAGTATAGGATTTTTGAGGTGAGAATGGTTGAAAATAACAACTTTCCGGTAGTATCCAAATAATGGGCATCCTTGCCGTTAACAAATATTATTAAATTCTAAATATTTAACTAAAAAATGAAATATCCATGAAAACTCCATTGTAATATCTATAAAAATTTTGATGAAAAGATTTATAAAAAAAAAATTTGATCTCTGTCAAATGAAGTCTTTTCAAAACAGGAAAACAAAACTTGAAGAAATGGTTAATCTTAATTGTTTTGTAATATCGTAAACAAACGATAAAAAAAATATAAAATTGAGATGGAAAGGGAAACGCACGCCAGCCATCTGTGTCTTATGATTTTGACAAGCTCAATAGAACTTGGCATGTGATCCATGTCGACAATTTCGTGAAATAGGATATAACCTCCTATTGAACCTAAAATAAAAGTCAAGGGATCGATTATTACCCAAAAGAACAATGATTCATTAGTCATAATTTGTTAGCGCAAGATATTCGGATGTGGATAATTATATATGCAATCTTACCCATATATAGGTTACTTTTCAAAATCACTAAATAAATGAGAAAAAGTAAGGGGTCATTCTTACCAATAAATAAATTCAAGTATAAGTTATTATAGCGAAATTTATAACTTGGGGAGGTATAATTTGTTAAAATTGTAATGAGGAGATGAAACATGCGCCCAGAATGGGATTCATATTTTATGAAGATTGCCTATGCTGTCTCCGAACGTAGCACCTGTGACAGGGCTTTTGTGGGGTGCGTGTTGGTCCAAGAGAAACGAATTCTTACTACTGGTTTCAATGGTTCACCAAAAGGTCAACCTCACTGTGATGAAGAAGGGCATTTAATTGTTGAAGGTCATTGCATAAGGACTATTCATGCAGAAACAAATGCGATAATTCAGGCAGCTCTTCATGGAGTTTCTACCAAAGGGGCTACTTGTTATGTAACCCACTTTCCATGTATAAATTGCACTAAGGCTCTAATAAATGCGGGTATTGTCCGCTTGGTGTATTGTATCGCGTATAGAACTGACGAATATGCATTAAATTTTCTAAAAACAGCAAATATCGAAATAAATCAACAGGATTTTCACCAAAACTAAAAATATTTTTATCGAACATTTACTAAATTTGGGAGATTTATTGTGAATTTGATTAGGTCAGATAAATATTTCCCGACCAGAATATTTATCATTGCTCTATTATTTAGATTGATTCCTGTTCTGTTAACATCCAATCTTGGCATTGGTTTGGATGACATGTTCCAATATGACATGTTGGCAAGAAGCATTGAATCTGGAAACGGATATCGATGGTACTCACAGGAAGATTTATACCTCGCTCAGCAATATATCACATTTGATATGTCAATGGTTGAATATGACACAAGAGGAATTTTGACTTCGTTCCGCCCACCTCTTTATCCGGTTTTCTTAGCATTGATTTATTTCATATTTGGTGCTGGTGTGAAACGATTTTTTATCGCCCGTATAATTCAGGCAATTATTGGTGCTATCTTAGCTCCACTTACTTACTTAATCGCAACACATATTCTCCCAATAGATTTAAAATGGAGCAGGATCGCTGCCTGGATAATAGCACTTTACCCTATGCTAATTATCTACCCATTATCGTTGGCTACTGAAAACCTATTCTTTATATTAATCAGTGGGTCTGTATTATCCCTATTGGTGGCTGAGAAAGAACGTAAATGGCAATGGTTTGCTTTAGCAGGGATTCTGATCGGTTTGACTTCATTGACAAGATCAGTGGCACTGTTGTTTGCGGGATTGGTGGTTTGCTGGGTTTGGTTTATTCTAAAAGAACGAAAATTTGCAATAATTTTCTTCCTCTTGGTGAGTATGGTGACATTGCCTTGGATGCTTCGAAATACCTATTTTCACCACAAATTGACAGGAATTGAATCTGCGCTTGGTTATGACCTGTACGTTGGCTATCATCCTGAAGGGTCGGGCACCTTTCAATATGGTATTTCGTTGGATTTGATTCCATATCTTGATGATGGCTTACGGGACGAGATAGGTCAAAAGGAAGCCATTGGTTTTATTAAAACTAACCCGGCGCGCATACCTTATTTAGTTATCCGAAAATTAGGTTATTTTTGGGGTTTAGAGCGGAGAGCTTTAACTTATTTTTATTCTAATAATTTTTTTGGACCTATTACAAAACCCCTATTGATATTAATCTCCATTATTTTTCTAATTCCATTCGTTATTGTTAGTTTATCGGCAACATTAGGATTTGCCATGACAAAATGGAACCACTCTAATATCCTTATTGTATTTCTGATTGTTGGATATCTACTTCCACACATTCTAATCCTGGCAGAAGATCGCTTCCATCTAACGTTGATTCCTTTTTTAGGAATAGCTGCAGCTCATTGTTGGGGAATTGGTTGGCCTGAAATCCAGAGAAAATGGAAAACTGGAAATGGAAAAGTTGTTTTGATTATTGCTTTTGCAGTTTCGGGATTGATGTTGTCTAACTGGATCATGGAACTTTATCGAGACAAACAGATGTTAGCTCTCTTGTTCGGAATAAATGGAAACACAACATATTTCCCATATTAGAAAAAAGCCTATATTTATTTAATAAAATAGATTTTTCGAGAGGATTTGAATATGGATATTAAGCTAAAGGAAGCGCTAATATTCGATTGGAAAATTGCTGTTCTTACGATTATTAGTACACTCCTAATAATTGTTGATCATTATTATCAATTAACCCCCTGGAAATTTTTAGACAGAACAATTTTATACTTATTAATTCCATTAGCGATCGTTCTATTTGTCTTTCGAGAAAAACCAAGCGATTATGGTTTTTGCCTGGGAGATTGGAAAATTGGGATATTGTTAACCATTGGTAGTATTATCTTGATCGCTCCCATTCTATGGATCGTAACACATGGAAATTTGGGGATGCAGGACTATTATCAGGATCAGCTAAACGGATTGCCCTGGACAACCTTTGCTGATCTTCTGGGGTGGGAATTTATATTTAGAGGTTGGTTGTTGTTTGGATATGGGAAAAAATTTGGACCTGATGCTTTGTGGCTTCAAGCTGTTCCATTTGCTTTAGCCCATATCGGTAAACCAGATATTGAGACTCTAACAACAATTTTTGGAGGATTTGTTTTTGGATGGATAGCCTGGCGGACTAAGTCATTTATCTACCCATTCTTGATCCATTGGTTTGTGGCATCATTTACTATCATAGTTGCCGCAGGTTTACTGGGATAAAATCTGTAAGAAAGGTTTGGATAATCGATGATGAATAATGTGACAGTTAAGCAATCACTTTTATTAATTACAATTGGAATATTAATAGGTTTTTTGATGAGTGGGATTATATGGATTACTGCAAGTCCACCTCGTGGAAAGCCTGTAACCCTGGTTACAAGGCAACCTGAACAATTGTTAAGTGTATATATTTCTGGAGAAGTACTCTTCCCAGGGGTTTATCAATTACCACCAGGAAGTAGGGTAAGAGATGCTATCGAAATTGCTGGTGGATTTCTTACTTCAGCAGATACCGATTCAATTAACCAGGCAGCATTATTGATTGATTCAAGTCATATCATTATCATGCCATTACTCTTCGAGGAAAATCAGCAGACTTATGAGATCAACATAAATACTGCATCAATAACAGAATTAGAATCACTTCCTGGAATTGGGACAACGTTTGCAAAAAATATAGTCGATTATCGTTTGGAACATGGCCCATATTTGAGCATAGAGGAAATTCAGAAAGTTCCTGGGATTGGTCCGGTAACTTTCGATAAAATTAAAGATCTAATTTCAACAGGTAATTAAATATTATGCCAGGCATGGATCACTTTGGTTTTCTAGCTCCTTGGTACGATAGAATTATCTCATATAAGGAAGATGAAGAATTAATTGAATGGGCGGAGTTACCATTTCCGGGCAAACTTCTTGATATAGGGGGAGGCACCGGAAGAGTTTCAAGATCGATGATCAATAGTGTGGGAAAATTAATAATTATCGATGTTTCCTTTGGGATGCTAAAAATTGCCAAAAGAAAAGGACTAATTGCTATTTCTGCATTTGGTGAATTATTACCTTATCCATGCGAATCCTTTGGGCGTGTATTAATAGTTGATACATTGCACCATTGCATCAATCAACGAGAAGTCTTAATGGATTCATGGAGAGTTCTAAAGCCTGGAGGGTGTTTGCTGATTGTTGAGCCTAATTACGATCATTTGTCTGGAAAATTAATTAGAGTGTTTGAGAATATACTCCTGATGAAATCAAAATTTCTATCAGATAGTGCAATAGTTACATTATTGCATGAACTCACTGAGGAAATTAAAATTAAACATGTGAAAGGAAATAGTTGGTTTAAAGCAAAGAAATGATATTTTACATATAACATTCCAAAAGGTCATTTGGGTTAATGAGAACAAACTCGAAAGAATATTAAATCCACCTAGGAAAAATTAGTTATTATTTAGTACAAATCGGGCGATAACGAGCCTTTGAATTTCGCTTGTTCCCTCACCAATTGTCATTAAACGAGTATCCCTGTATATCCTTTCAACATCAAAATCACGTGAATAACCATAACCTCCGTGAATTTGAATTGCATTTCGGGCTACTCTTTCCGCAATTTCCGAAGCAAAAAGTTTTGCCATAGCTGCTTGTTTGCTGAAAGGTCGCCCTTCTTGTTTTAACCAAGCAGCTTTGTATACAAGGAGTTGAGCTGCTTCGATCTCTGTCGAAGCGTCAGCCAGCATCCATTGTAGAGCCTGGTTTTCACTTATTGGTTTTCCAAATGCTTTTCGTTCTTTGGAATATACAATCGCGCTTTCAAAAGCTGCACGGGCAAGTCCCAGACACAGTGCACCTATGCTAATTCGGCCACCATCGAGAGTCTTTAAAGTTTGCGATAGACCATGTCCCTCCCCCCCTAGTAAATAGCTTAGGGGTACATGAACGTTTTCATAAGTAATTGCACAGGTTTGAGAACCATGAAGCCCCATTTTCTTTTCAGGAGGATGGATCCGCAATCCAGGAGTATCTGCAGGTACAATGATCATGCTCAATGAATGCTTTTCCGCATTCGGATTAGTGCGGATAAGGGTGATGATGTAGTCAGCAATATTGGCATTGGTTATCCACATTTTTGCCCCATTAATGACCCAATCGTTTCCGCTTTTTATTGCTTTGGTGGAGATGCCGCCTTGAAGGTCAGAACCAGCTCCTGGCTCTGTCAATGCCAAAGCAGCCAAGCGTCCATTTCCTGTAACAACTGGTTCTAAAAACATTTTCTTTTGTTCTGGTGTACCAAAAAGGACAATTGGAGCACAGCCAAGCCCATTATGGGCTGCAATCGCTAATCCGGTTGAACCGCAACCCCATCCAACTTCTTCGAGGGTTATCGCAACGCTTAAGGCATCTAGGTTTGATCCTCCATTGTCTTCAGAAACCACTAGACCAAGAAGTCCAAGCGGTCCCATTTTTCTAACTGCATTCCAGTTAAACTCTCCACTTTCATCTACTTCGCGAGCAAAAGGTTTTACTTCTTTAGCAACAAAATTATGAACAGTTTTTTGCCACATTGTTTGTTCAGCCGAGAAATCAAATTCCATTTTTTGCCTCCAAAACCAGACTTGTAGTGGAACTAATAAATTGAGTTTTCCATGGATCCATCTTGAGAATTTTCCAATATTTCCTTTGCATCAGGCAATTGTTTTATAGGAACAAATATTTGAACTCTTGCAAACTCGCCGATATTTGTTGGATAAGCAAAATTTCCTCCTACTGCTTCTTGAAAGAGCTCTACATCAATCCCATTTGCATTTAGTAAGCTTTGAAGTAATTCAGCATTCATACGGCCATAGGTTTCAGTAAGTAAAGCCCATTTTAATCTGGTCACGATTTACCTCCTAATAATTATATCAACCTATGTACCTAACGAATGTAACTAATTTAAATTTATTCCATAGCGGGTTCAATTCCCCGCCACTCTACGGCGTGATAAGGCTACCGCATGAGTCGTCTGCTCAGAAAAAGTCATAATGTATCGATTTTACTATATCATTTTGTGTGTCGAGCCAAATACAGAAGGGTTGTTTTAGACGAAAAGGTAGACCATTTTTTTTAAAAGAAGTGTGAATAAATATTGCCAAAAGTTATCAAGTAGAGTTTCTCAAAATGGGAACATATAAAGATAATGTACATTTTCTATTACAAACAGTGCCTACCTAAAGTTTTACGAAGATCATTAAGATGATCAAAAGTAACACGGCGCTCGAAGTATTCGCACGGGTACCATCAAGCATAAAGCAGTTGTGGGGTGGAGAATTTTAGGCAGATGGTTACTATGTTGGTACCGTAGGGCAACATGCTATAGTAGATGTGATAAAGAAGTATGTAAAGAACCAGGGTCTAGAAGAAGAGTATATGCAATTACACGTGCAACTACACAAGTTGTTTTAGCGGACCGATAACCCGTCCGCTTACGGCGCGGGGTAGTTCATTTTTTTTCGATTCGAGATTACCAATCATCGGTAACAAACCAGCGATTTTTTTTGAGTTCTCCTCGTTTTTTCTTTTCAAACATTCGCGTAGCCTTTGCATTCCGACTTGGTTTTGATTTTATTCTTGTTTTAGGAATATTAATGGCAGCTTGAAAAAGGTGAATTAATCTTTGAATCGCATCCATACGATTTTTGTCCTGAGTACGAAATGTCTTTGCCTCAATAATCAGGAATCCATCATCTGTCATGCGGTTTCCCGAAAGTCTGCTTAATCGTTGTTTCTCATCAGAGTTAAGCGATGAAGTCGATTGTACATGGATTCGTAGTCGAACTGCTGTTGATACCTTATTAATATTTTGTCCTCCTGGTCCAGATGCTTTAAAATACTCAAACAAAATTTCATTTTCATTTAGAAATCGGGATGGCGAAATTTGGATCATTAAAATTTCCAGAGATTCAATTCAAGATTTATTTCTTTAGAATTCCCGGAAATATTCTACCAGGAAATATAAAAAAATATGAAAATAATAATTTGAATGTTAGAATTTTAGTTTAAAGAAATCTAGAAAGATTTATTATTGATTCAACCATTTTACTACTTTCTTAGGAAGGTCCTTTGATGGACCTACTACTTTTGTGCAATGTGGAAGGGAATTTACAAAAAAAAGACCATATTGTTTTGTTAAGATACGCCTATCTAAAATTACAACAACTCCTCGATCAGATTGATTCCTTATCAACCGACCAAAACCTTGTCGAAAACGAAGAATCGCTTCAGGTAGATGATATTGATTAAAAGGATCCTCAAATTCTTCTGATCTTGCTGCAATTAATGGTTCTGTTGGAACACCGAAAGGTAATTTGGTGATCACCAGAACAGAAAGCGCTTCCCCCGGAATATCAATTCCTTCCCAGAATGATCGAGTTCCCATTAATACTGCCTTGTCTGAGTTCCTAAAGTTCTCAAGTAAGGTATTTGGAGATGAGCCATCCCCTTGTTCGAAGACAATGATATCTTCTGTGGCTAGAGAACCGGAAATTGATTTTGAAGTGCGTTTTAGCTGAGCATAAGATGTGAATAAGACAAGAGTGCGTCCCATAGATGCACGGCAGAGATTGATAATAGTATTATTAAGCTGGAATTGATATTCATTTGTATGTGGTTCGGCAATATCATTGCATAAATATAAAAGAGCAGCGTTTTCATAATCAAAGGGGGAACCAAGTGCAAGTTCATTTGCAGCCTCTGCTCCTAATCTGTTGCGAATATAATTAAATTCTCCATTTGTAGTCAATGTAGCAGACGTCAGAATAACGCTGGTTTTACTATGCCATATATATTCTTGTAATAATGAGCTGATATTTATTGGAGATGCGTGTAGTGATATTCGATTCCCAGCAGGTTGAACCTCTACCCAATATACAACTTCAGGTTTAGGTTGACCAATTAAAGATGATACATTTATTTCAATAGTAGTCAATCTTCGAATTATGTTACCAAGGTTGCTTATCATATTTTCTGCAGATACCAAACCTTCATTAAATAATTCGGTAAAGGCTTTTTGGATGTCCTCAATTACACCCGATAATAATTTTAGTGTATCGTATGAGGTATCCCAGGAAATCTCGACATCATCCCAACCTGGGAGAGTTCTGACGGATGGAATTATTCGAATTTGGAAAGCATATGGATTTGTTTGCTGACCATCCTGTTGGTCAGAAATAAATTTCTTCAGTGAAAGAAAAAATGCCTTTTGTTGATTCCCAAAACGGAAAGATAACTCGCTGGCACGGGATACCAATTGGTTTAATGATGCAAAGTTAGAAGGACTTATACCACCTCGCGTTTCAGACAATGCATACGAGAGAGTTCCACCAGAATTGGAGCCAATCTCACGTAGAAGACGCTCAATATCTGAATCGGACAATCGGAAACTAAGTGCGTCGGTTGTTGCAGACTCAAGATGATGCCCTTCATCAATGATTAAGTATTCATAATCTGGAAGAACGCGATTGCCTGTAGCAATATCAGATAGGAGCAACGCATGATTGACAATAAGCAAGTGGGAAGTAAGCGCGGCTTGCCTTGCCTGGTAAAATGGGCAGACCCCACCGGTGCGCTCCAGGCAAGTCTCAGTTGTGCATTGGTCATCTTCTGCGGAAATATGAATCCAAACATCCAGTTCGCCTGTACCGTTTAGATGGATATCAGTCTTATCTCCAGTTTTATTGGTTTGCAGCCACACCAATGTTTTTGCAAGAACACGAAGTTCTTCAACAGATTGGGGCGCTCTTTGACGAAGCATCTCAAAACGACGTGGGCAAAGATAATTTGACCGGCCTTTTAGAACTGATGCACGAATATCAATACCCAATGCATTTCGTAAGTCAGGAATATCTTTTTTTATTAATTGATCCTGTAAATTTATGGTATTGGTTGAAATAATAACTCGGGTATTGTTCTGAATTGCGAAAAGAGCTGCTGGAACAAGGTATGCAAAAGATTTTCCAACCCCAGTACCTGCTTCAACCATCAAATGCTGGGCGGATGAAAAGGATTCCGCTATTGCGCGAACCATTGCTACCTGTTCCGGACGATATTCAAATTTTTCAAAATAACTTGAAAATGGACCACCATATTCAAGGGTTGAGGCAATTTCATCAATGTTTAATGGTTGAATTTCTTGATCAATTTGTAATGGAATCCCGGATATCTTTTCATCAGGAGTGAATGATTTTACTGAATTTTTTTTGTTCCTAGGAACTTTCAGTTGTGGTTTTTTTTCGCGATCGAGTAATATTTGCTGGAATGGCCAATTTCCTCCCCAATCAAGAGGTTCTCCGTGTTGTACAATCTCGGCAAGCAGATCTTCTGGTAATTTTCTTGCCATTTCCCAAAGACGTAGAAAAACCAGATGGGTCGCACGCGCATCATTGAGAGCTCTATGAGGATTACTATGCGGGACGATCAACTCCCTTGCCAATGCACCTAAGTTATAGCGACTGGTAGATGGTAAAAGCACAGCAGCCATTTCGTAAGTGTCCATGCTTGTGTTAAACGGAAATAAATTGTATTTTGCAAAAAAAGAAAGGTCGAAGCGAATATTATGACCAAGTATGGGGACAGATCCAACAAGTGTGGTCAGATCATCCAGCACATCTCGAATTCCAGGCGCGTTGCGAACCATCTCGTTGGAAATACCAGTTAGTCCTGTAATAAACTCTGGTATATGGCAATGCGGATTGATTAAGCTAAACCACTCATCTTCAACCCTGGTACCATCGAAAAGCCGAACACCAATTTCAATAATCGCATCTTTTATCGGATTAAGACCAGTTGTCTCAATATCTAGTGCAGCAATGATTGTCATTACATTATTTGGATTGATTTGAAAACAAACTATTTTCTACGTGACCAATTCTTATTTCGGTTCTGATTCTGGTCGAGGAAGGATATCTTGGATCGCTTTGATTGTCAGTTGGGATAAAGGATTTTCCTTACCTTTTTCCTTAATGAATTCTTTAAATACCTTTGGGGTCAATGCTGGAATTGGGGAATCATTTGCGGTAAGTTCGACTTTGGGGTTTGAAAATATCGCTGCAATTTGGATATCTGGAATTTGGATATCTGGTAAAACCTTATTGAAGTATTTATTCAAAGAATTTACCTGTGCAGCTCCTTCAATTTCCGGACGCCCAATATTCTCTTGCCCAAAAATCTTCAGATAATTCTGAATAAATCCACCACCTTTTTGACGCCATCGTTTTTTCTCATATGTAATTGTGCCTCCCTGGTAATAATGCAGCAAGACCCATAATCCGGAAGGACCAACCAGAAAGTGAGGGGCTGGAGCTGTATAGTGATAAATTGTGTGGTCCCGTCCTAAACCTTTTAAATTTTTATCCAGCACCTCATCAGGCCTTGGGCTGCGTCCCCATCGATTTCCATAGTACATTCCCATTTGCGATAAGAAGAAGCCAAACAACAGCGCTCCCAAAGAATAACCTACTTTGTCGGGCATCTTAAACGTGATATACATCCCTGCGGCCAAAATCCCCAATGCAACTAGACTGGTTATTTGACCAATTCGCGAATTGCGTTTTATCAGTTTTTGGTTTGTTGCAATTTTCATGATTACCATCCTTTAAACAATTTGTGGAATATAAAAATTTTGATTATCTTACTGACACTTCGATGGCATTACGAATTGCCTCAAGAATATTAGACTCTGCAGCTAGATTGGCAACTCGGATGGAGTTCTTAATTGCATAAGAATCTGAACGACCATGTCCAATAAAGACCAAGCCATTTATTCCGAGCAATGGAGCTGCTCCTTCTTCACTAGGATCCAAAAGTTTTTTAATTTCTCCCATAGACTTTTTTATCAATAAGCCACCCAATTTAGTAAAGAGGTCCCCAGACTTGATGGTTTCTTTGATCTTATCTACAAGCAGTTTCGCCACTGCCTCGGATGTTTTAAGCATAACATTCCCGGTAAAGCCATCTGTTACGGCTACATCAACTGAACCCCCAATTACTTCTTTTCCTTCCACATTTCCAACGAAATTTAATTCTGAAGATGCAAGAAGAGCATATGCATTCTTTACGAGTTGATTTCCTTTACCAGGTTCCTCTCCATTTGAAATTAGCCCAATTCTTGGGTTGGAAATCCCCCGTACTTTCTCTGCATAAACCTTTCCCATGATAGCGAATTGTAATAAATTTTCAGGTTTTACATCTGGATTTGCGCCAACGTCCAACACAATACATGATCCTGTAGCAGTTGGAAAGATAGGCGCAAGTGCTGGTCGATCAATTCCTGGTATCGTCCCCAACCGAAAATAAGCACTAACACTGGCAGCTCCAGTATTGCCAGCAGTTACAAATGCATCAGCTTCACCAGATTTAACTAGATCCAGTCCGACAGCCATTGAATTTAGGGAATTTTGACGTCGTGCTTTGAGAACAAGACTCATACCTTTATCTTCCATTGTAAGAGTCTCTGGTGCATGGACAAGCCGAATTGGCAAGTTTTCAGTATTATATTCTGCCAGTATTGGATTGATCTTTTCCTGATCTCCAACAAGAATTATATTAATATCATATTCGCGTGCAGCTGAGATAGTACCGATTATGTCGGTTTTTGGGTTCGTGTCACTTCCCATAGCATCGACCACTATAGTTTTCATATCTTCTCCCGAAAATTGATGGTGCACGTAAAACACATAACTTTGCTTGACATACCACTGAAGCCGATTATAATACGCCTTGCTTAAGCGCTGGTGCTGGAATTGGCAGACAGGCATGGTTGAGGGCCATGTGCCGCAAGGCGTGGGGGTTCAAGTCCCCCTCAGCGCATCTTCAAGGAAACTTCGGTATTTATTAGATACCGAAGTTTTTTATTTATATCACATTTATTAATCGACTTGAAAATATTGTTTTTAATCAATTTTCTCAATGGATTGTAAATCCGTCCTCCCCCAATTCCATTTAGTTCAGTTGATTGTTCGTGAAAAGAAGCCAATTATTAAGAATTGCGGCATCAATAAGACAATTATTAGATAAATCAAACTCTCAACTGATATATCTTTCGAGTAATGCTTGAGTTCTCTTGTCCTGTTGGTTTCCAAATAACTGATCAGGAGACCCTTCCTCGATAATCTCTCCATCTGCGAGGACGATAATTCTGTCCGCAACTTCTTGTGCAAATCCCATCTCATGTGTCACTATCATCATTGTTGTTCCTTCTTCCGCCAGTTTTTTCATAACATTCAAAACTTCACCGATCAACTCCGGGTCAAGTGCTGAAGTAGGCTCATCAAATAACATAACTTGAGGTTCCATTGCAAGGGCTCTTGCTATAGCAACTCTTTGTTTTTGTCCTCCGGATAGGCGGCTGGGGAATTCATCTCTTTTATCGAGCATACCAACACGATCAAGGTTCATTTCGGCAACCTCAATGGCTTTGGCTTTATCCATGTTTTTTACAGTTATGGGACCTTCGGAGACATTTTCAATTACAGAAAGGTGGGGAAATAGATTGAATTCCTGAAAAACCATCCCTGTTTTAAGGCGTAATTCATGTACCATTTGACGCCTTTGTTTCCCTTTTACAATAACATTGACTTCGAGGCCATCTACTTCAATAATACCAGCAGAAGGCTCTTCAAGGAAATTAATACAACGAAGTAGAGTACTCTTCCCGGAGCCACTTCTACCTATCACGCAACAAACTTCCTTCGGGACGAGTTCCAGGGAAATATCATTAAGTACATGAAGCTTACCGAAATATTTTTCGAGGTGGCTAATTTTTATAATTGGTTTCATGATTACCGATCTCCTCGTGCCATGTAAGCTTCGAGGCGGGCTTGTAAACCTGTAAATAAAAGTGTCATAATCCAATAAAAAACTGCTGCCATTATTAAAGCTTCCAAATTGTGGAATTGAGCTCTACCTACTCTTGTTGCGCGCCACATGAGTTCATGAACAAAACCAGTAGCAGAAACCAATGCTGAGTCTTTAAGCATGGCTATAAACTCATTGCCAGTCGGTGGAATAGAAAATCGCAAAGCCTGGGGAATTACTACTCTACGCATCATTTGGTTCGGTGTCATTCCTATCGCAAGTGCAGCCTCGCGTTGACCCTTACCTACTGAACTTAACCCAGCTCGGAATATTTCACTCATATAAGCGCCGTAATTTAATCCTAGAGCAAGTACGCCAGCCCACAAGCCTGTAAGTATTATGCCGAGTTGAGGCAAAGCAAGAAAAAAGAAAAATATCTGTAGATAAAGAGGTGTGCCTCTAATCAATGAAACATAAAACGTACTGAGCGCATATATAGGTGGAATTTTTGATAACCTACCTAAAGCAGCTAATAAAGCTAGGATTGTGGCCAACATAATTGAGAGTATAGATATCCATATGGTCACACCAATGCCGCTGGCAATAAATCCGAGGTTTTCCTGAATAAAAGTTGTATCTAATTTAATTGTCTTGAAGGTATATCCACCCAGGGTGAGATTTGCACCGCTAAATAAGAATATTAAAAATAGAAGTAGTAAGATCCAAGAAATAGCAACGTTTGTGGTAAAAAGGTGTTTGGTGCGCTTTTGCGCATCAAAAATCAGCTCACCTTGTGTTTTTGGTGGACTAGGTATTTTATTATGACCAGAGAGGGACATTTTTCCGTCCTTAAATTAAACCTGTAAAATGTGGAAGAGATAATAAATCTCTTCCACATTTTTATTTATTATTACTAAATCCTTATTTTGAAGGATCTTGTGTTAGATCCTCACCAAACCATTGCATTGAAAGTTTAGATAAAGTTCCATCAGCATGCATGGCAATTACAATATCATCAACAGCTTTAAATAAAGTTGCTGTAGTTAAGCTGTGTGACTTATCAATCGCAATACCAAGATCTTCGGAAAAGACTGCTTTTCCAACCTTTAATACTGGCATACCAGCAGCAATGTTTGCATTTATTACTGTTTCAGAGGTTACATAGGCAACAAAATCAGTGCGACCTGCGGCTAATGCTTGAGGACATTCACTATCAGTTGGTAGTGGAACGACCGTGATGCCAGCCGGTGGCTGTGAATAAATAGATGAAATGGGAAGATCCAGATTGCCATTCAGCCAATCGTCATAAGTTGTTGCAGTACCAACACAGATAGCCTGACCTGCCAGGTCCTCTATTGAATTGATACCAGAGCCTTCAAAAGTACCAATCATGGCAGGGGTATAATAATAGGGTGTGGTGAAATCAAGCACTACCTGACGTGCCGGCTTAATGGTCATAGAGCCAACACTGATATCCCATTTGTCTGCCCAGTTTCCGGCAGTTATCATATCCCAATCAGGTGTTGCAAAGCATACTTCAACGCCAAGCCTTTTTCCGATTTCTAAAGCAACATCGACATCAAAACCCTGCATTTCTGCTGAGGTTAATGTCTCGCTTCCACATTTTGTATCTGAGGGGCGTTTGCCTTCGGTGTTCAAGAACGATTGAGGTTCATAATTGGGGTCAGTCGAAACGATTATTGTTCCACGCTGTTTTATCTGATCAAGCAGATCAGTCGCAACCACGGTCTTGGGTGCACATGCAGCGAGTATAGTACTAATAATAATTAAAGCTGTAATTGTTGTGATTTTTCTCATGTTCTCCTCCGATGTGTTTAAATAACTACAATGGAAATCATTTAGCGCCTAAAAAAATAATTGATTTTCACACCTCCTTTGAGATAAATACGAATCCTTCAATTAAGAATAGTACAGAAACCTAATTAATGCAAGCCAATTTAATATCGAAACAATCAAATTTCTGCTGAATTTTAAAATTTTTAATTTCTAATTAAAAGAATTATAGATTGATTTGATATAATAAGCAAAATTAATGGAGGTGCGTATGAATCCGATATTTCCAAGTTCAGAATGGTTGAATTTATTGTGTGAAAAGTTGAATCAGGATAAGAAATATAATACTATTGCTGCAAAGTGGGAAGGGGATATTTGTGTTGTAATTGAGCCAAGCGGAAAAATTAATCAAACCATTGTATATTATTTGGATCTTTGGCATGGCAAGTGTCGGCGGGTTGCAATATTGACAAATACAGATGAAGAAAAGGCAGCATTTATTTTAAGTGCTTCTTATGACAATATTGCACAGATAATGCAAGGCAAGTTAGATCCAATGCAGGCTATGCTCACACGAAAATTGAAAGTTAAGGGAAATATGGCTGTTATGATGAGAAATGTACCAACCGTTTTGGATTTTGTAAGGTGTGCACGCGAGATTACCAATGAAATAATGTAACAATAGGCTGATTTAATATGCAAGCCATAAAAAAAATAGATCTGTCAACAAAACATGTAGAATCATTCGAAATTCCTCAGCAATGGGTGAAAGATTATATCGGAGGTGCGGCACTTGGAGCCCGAATATTATTTGAATATTTAACCAAGGAATTGGACCCTTATTCGAGTAATTCACCCCTTCTTTTTCTGTGTGGACCTTTAACAGGAACGCTTGGACCTGCAGTCGGGAGATTTGTGGTTTGTGGCAAATCACCTGCAACAGGACTCTGGGCAGAATCAAATTGTGGTGGTTTTTGGGGACCTGAACTTCGTTTTTCGGGTTATGATGGTTTATTGATAACGGGCATAGCTGAATCTCCACAATTTATTTCCATTATTGATGGAAAAGTGGAGTTTCTACCAGCCGATGATTTATGGGGGCTTGACACTTACGAAATACAATGGAGGGTAAAGGAAGTAATTGGTCAGCCAAAGGCAAAAGTCCTGGCAATAGGTCCAGCTGGAGAAAACAAAGTATTATTTGCTGGTATTTTTTGCGACCACGCAAGAACAGCCGGACGGACCGGATTGGGTGCAGTGATGGGATCAAAAAGATTAAAGGCAATTGCTGTGCAAGGTTCAGGTAAATTGCCTTTGACACAACCGGAAGAATATAACAGAGTTCGATCTGATTCCAACAAATTCTTGCGAAAGGATTTGGTCACACAAGTTGCTCATGATTTGGGGACAGCAAGTGTCGCGGACTATAGTGATTATTTGGGGATCATGCCAAAAAAATATTACTCACAAGGAGTGTTTGAGGGGTCTGAAAATATTTCAGGTTCAAAAATAAGTGAGACTATATTGGTTGGTACCAAAGCTTGCCATGGGTGTGTGATAGCTTGTGGACGAGTAGTTGATATCGGAGATAGCAAGCATAGAAAAGGTCCAGAATATGAGACTCTTGTAAGTTTCGGTCCAAATCTGATGAATAGTGATGTCGCTTCCATTGTCAAATTAAACGAATTATGTGATTTATATGGACTGGATACGATAAGTACAGGCAATGTAATTGGCCTGGCTTATAAAATGTACTCAGATGGTTCGATCAATCAATCAGATACAGATGGTATTGAATTAGTGTGGGGAAATACTTCAAATCTGGAGTATTTAATCCCTTTAATTGCCAGGCGTATCGGGATTGGGAATATCATGGCTAACGGTGCTTTAAGGTTTGCCAAAGAGTTTGGTGTCGAAGAAACAGCAATCCAGGTTAATGGGCTCGAAGTACCATACCATGATCCACGTGGTGCATCCGGGATGGCGCTTGTATACGCAACCAGTCCCAGAGGAGCCTGCCACAATAAATCTGATTATTTTATGGTTGATTGGGGGCAAACAGATGAATCCATCGGAATTAATTATTTCTCCCGACAAGCTGGTGCTGAAAAAGCTGCCAATGTTGCCAGGCATCAGGATTATCGATCAATATTTGACGCTTTGGTTCTTTGTCTGTTTTCAAATATTCCAATCGATATGATCGCGGATCTTGTTAATGCAGCAACAGGTATTAATTTTACAACAGAAGAACTAATAAAATCTGGTGAACGAGCTTGGAATCTCAAGAGATGTATAAATATAAGAATGGGATTAAATAGATCGAACGATAAATTGCCAAAAGCATTCTTTGAACCATTATCTGATGGCGGTTCTGCGGGATATTTGATTCCTTTTGACGAAATGATAGAAGCTTATTATATTGCTCGTGAGTGGGATAAAGAAACAGGAAAGCCTACCAGGAATAAGTTAGCAACCTTGGGATTATATGATCTTGTAAAAGACTTTATTTAAACTCTTTCCCTGATAAATTATTTAATAAGTGGAGCGAGAAAATGAAACTTGTTTCAGTGGAACAAATACGTGATTTTGAAAAGGAAGCTAATGATAATGGTTTGAGCTATAAAGAAATGATGGAAAATGCAGGGGAAAATTTAGGGAAGGAAATAATTAGAATTGCGCATAGCCTTATATATTCTGAAATCGATATCCTTGGGTTAGTTGGACCAGGAAATAATGGTGGAGATACTCTTATTGCTTTGAGTAAAATAGCAGAACGAAATTTTTCTGTAACAGCTTACCTGATTAATAGAGAAGCAAATGATGATCTATTAGTTAAAAGGTTTAATGAACTTGGAGGTAAAACATACAATAGTCAAGACGATGAACAATTAATGATATTGGGGGAAATTATAATGAAATGTGATATCCTGGTCGATGGTGTACTTGGTACAGGTATCAAATTACCATTAAAAACAAAAATAAAAAATCCTCTTAATAATGTAAAACGAGAATTAAATGAATTAGAAAAACAACCAATCGTTATAGCAGTGGATTGCCCTTCGGGAATTAATTGCGATACTGGTGAAGTTTCAGAAGAAACGATCCGAGCTGATTTTACTTTTTGTATGGCAGCTGTTAAACAGGGATTACTTAAACTGCCAGCATATGAATATACTGGAAAACTGGGATTAATTGATATTGGATTTACTGAAAAGAATTCATCGCTAATATCCGTAAAAAGACAGGTGGCCGATGAAAGTTCTATTAATTTATTTACGGTTAAAAGACCTTTGGAAGCCCATAAGGGAACTTTTGGGACAGCATTGATAGTTGCTGGTTCTTTAAATTATTCTGGGGCAGTTTTGTTGGCTGGTAGAGCAGCTTATCGAGTTGGGGTAGGTTTAGTGACTTTGGGAATTCCATCATTATTGCATTCTGCATTAGCAGGGCATTTTCCTGAAGCGACCTGGTTGCTCTTGCCAAACGAAATGGGGTCAATTGCAGGACCAGCAGCTTCTGTTTTGATGAAAAATCTGGATAAAGCAACTGCTCTATTGATAGGATGTGGATTAGGAACTGAAGACACAACTTTTGATTTTATACGGACATTTTTATGTGATCGTTCTAGGACCATAAAAACACAGGATAGGATAGGCTTTTTACAACACCCGAAAATGGATGATCAAGAAAAATATTTTGAAATTCCTCCTTTAATTGTAGATGCAGATGGATTAAAGTTATTGGCTAAGATTCCTGAGTGGCCAGGAATATTACCAGAAAATTCAATTCTTACACCTCACCCAGGCGAAATGGGGATATTGACGGGAGTATCAAAGGAAAAAATTCAGAGAAATCGAGTGAGTGTTGCAGAACACTTTGCAAAAGAATGGCGCCAAACGGTTGTTTTAAAAGGAGCTTTTACAATAATAGCAGATCCAAATGGATCATCTACAATAATCCCAGTTGCAACTCCTGCACTTTCTCGAGCAGGGAGCGGAGATGTGCTAGCTGGAATGATAGTTGGTTATCGCGCACAAGGGTTGGATGCTTATAGCTCAGCGATTGCAGGTGCTTGGTTTCATGCAAAAGCTGGTTTACTTGCAGCTGAAAAAATGGGTGGTGTAACTTCAATTCTTGCTGGAGATATAACAGATGCAATAAGTGGGGCTATTTCACAATCAAATTCAGAAATTACTTATTTAAAAATATAATTTTACAAGAACAAAAAACTGGTCACTTTTTTGTGACCAGTTTTTTGTTGATAATACTATTTAAGCTAACTTCCTAGAAATTCTTCAAGTGATGATTTGCTGATTCGATACGAGTTACCAAGTTTTTTTGCTTTTAAATCTCCTGAAGTGATGGCTGCCATAACATCTTCTTCAGACACTTTCAACACTTTTGCAGCCTCGGAAGGTGTCATAACATCCGACATACCAGTACTAGATACAGATGAATTGGATTGTTGTTGGCTTGCAACGGCACCTGAAGTCGCTTGTTGCATTAAATTCCCTATCCCCATACCAGCGCCAATACCAGCAGTTAATCCTGCTCCGCCACTTGGATTTTGAGCCGCATCACGCATGGCATCTGCGGCTTGAAGTTGTGTATAAGTGCTCATATCAAGCATACCCATATCCCGTAATTCCTGAGCAGATTTTTCAGAAGGTTTAAGATTACCGATATAAAAGGATATAAGGGTCAGACCGAGAGCTGAAAAATCATCCTGACCTTTCGCACGTATGCCTGCACCAATTTCCTCGGTTAATCCAATCAATTCAACAACACTTTTTGCTGAGGTTGTCTCACCCAAAATATCAGCCAGTTTTGATAAAAGAACGTTGCGTAATCGATCTTCTATTTCATTCATGTGATAAGTACCCTGAGTACCTACCACTTGGGTAACAAATTGCTGAGGGTCGCTCACTTTGAATGAGTATGATCCAAACCCTTGTAGTAAAGCAACTCCTAATCCCATTCCTGGATTACGAACAATTATAGGTTGAGGTGTTCCCCATTTTCGATTAACAAATTCTCTCATCGAAACAAAATATACTTCCGCTGGAAAGGGAGTTCTATCATTGAAGGCTTTCCCAATAAAATCGATGAGTTTTGGAATGTTGGCAGTGGCAATTGTATGCCGACCAGGTCCAAAGGTGTCCAGAGCATTCCCATCACGGAAAAATACTGCGTTTTGGGCTTCTCTTACGATTACCTGAGAACCTATTCGGTAATCACCTATTCCACTCTCTGGAAAACGATGAACAATCTCATCTTTCATCTCATCCGCGTATTCTATTACATCAAAAATCCTGGCCATTTATTACTCCTTTCAAGTAATTTTGCTGAAGTTTCCTTATTATATTCTAAGCAGCGATAGTATACAAGTAATCACATAAGATTTACGCAGGTTCGTTCCATAGGTTGCAAGATCATCCTTCAATTAAACGAGTTCCACATGCCTGGCAAAACAATGCATCTGAAGTATGGTTTCGTTGGCATTTTGGACATATCCTGAGCATGGGAATTAATAATTCGCCCCCACAAGAAATACAGGAAACCGATTCGAGGGCGTTTTTGGTTTTACAATATGCGCAAACAATAGGATTTTCTGGAGCATTAATTTCACCAGCCAATGATTGAGTAAGTGCACATATATCATAAATGGTATTCCAAATTAATGGAGCAAGATTTCCCTTATTGATTTCTCCGACGATATCAGGAATTGCTGATATTATGGATATGGGATTGGATGATGCTCGTTCAAAGATATCACTTGCGTCGGCTATTTTGTCTAACCAATTTCGGTCTCGTCCCATTGTAACTAGTACACCTCCTGCTGTCTCAGTGATGTTGATTGTGATTGGTGTGCCATGCTTGGATCCAATTTGTACCAAGGCAGATTCCCCTTTCACCTCTAAATGTGTACGATGTTGTCGGTCGTTAAACCTTGCAGATAAATGATCTGCCAGGGCTGCAGCTTTTATACCTCCATGAAACATCCGTTGATTATTTGGCAATTTCAGGGTTTCTCCTTCATTAAAATCCCAGTTCCATTTCTCTGTATCATTAGAATCTCAGCCAAAATACTGACTGCTATCTCTTCGGGTGTTTCTGCGTTTAATTCAAGGCCGATGGGTGAGTGAACTCTTGAAAGTTCTTCTCGAGTTACTCCATTGATTAGGAGTTGCTTTACAGTTTCAGACCATCGCCGTTTGGATCCAATAACTCCAATATAGCCTGCTGATGTTTTCAACAGAGCTGGTAGTCCTGCAATATCAGTTGAAGCCCCGCGTGTTGTTAAAATCAGATAGGTTTGATCAGTAATTGTTAATTGTTCAGGCAGGTTCTTCATCTCCGTTGGATAATAATTGTCTGCACCTGGATTGGTTTCCGGTGAACAGAAACCAGGTCTGTCATCTGAAATTGCTACCCGATAGCCGAGCCATTTAGAAAGGTGAGCAACAGCTTTCCCTACGTGTCCAGTTCCAATAACAACAATTAAAGGTGATGGGTTAATTGGCTCAATAAAAATCATCACTTGGCCTCCACAGATACCAACATCGCCGCGTTCTGGATCAGTCATGTTGTATTCAATTAACTTGGGTTTATTGTTGCTAATAACAAGTTTAGCCTCAATAACTGTTTGATTTTCTAATTCACCACCGCCAATGGTTCCAATTATAGATCCATCAGGATAAACCAGCATTTTGCTTGTAGAATGACGTGGTGTTGAGCCACTCGTCTTGACAACTGTGCAAAGAGCAGCTGATTTAGAATCTTGTTCTAATTCGAAAAGGGCTTGAAATATAGATTTCATAAAATAGGTATCATTTTTCCATTATTTCTGTCTTAAAGTGCGCCATACCTTTTCTGGCGTAATAGGCAATGTATCAATGTCAATTCCAATGGCATCCCAAATAGCATTTCCGATAGCTGGTGCAACGCCATCTAAAGGGATCTCGGCAACTGCCTTAACTCCAAAGGGGTGACTGGGCTCATTTGTTTCGACGAAAATTGATTTGAGTATAGGCATTTCATTCGATCTGTAGATGTGATAGTCTGATAGGTTTTTTTCCCTGGCATTCCCTTGATTGTCATAAACCATTTCTTCGCACATTGCATACCCTAGTGCTTGGGTCATACCACCTTCAATTTGTCCAAATGCAGTGCTTGGATTGATGATCTGACCTGAATCGACAGCCATTACTAGTTGATCAACAGTAACTTGACCGGTTTCGGTATCAACTGATACTTCTGCAAATTGAGCTGCAAATGGAGGCGGGGAGCTTTCTGCCACAAATGAGGATACTGCCATGATCTGTTCTTGTTTAAAATGATGTAAAGTGCTCAATGCGATTTCAGATAATGTGACAAATTTCCCGTCGGGAGTATTAGCTCTCCTGTCAGATAATTCTATCTGAGTATGATCTGGAACATTAAGTAATTCCGACGCCCGAATTTTGATCCGTTCCGCAACTTTCTTTGCTGCTTGAATAACAGCTGTGCCAGAAACATAAGTTGTACTGGAAGCATAAGCGCCTTTATCAAATGGAGTGAAATCAGTATCTGAAGAATAAGTAATAATATCCTCCAAAGGTACACCTAGTATTTCGGCAGCCATTTGCCCAAGAACTGTATCTGAGCCTGTACCTAGATCTGTTGCCCCGACAAGCAGGTTAAATGAGCCATCGTCGTTCATTTTGATTGAGGCTCCTCCCATATCAAGGTACGGGATGGCAGTTCCTTGCATCACCAAAGCAGCACCTATTCCTTTACGGATGGATGATTTAACCGGATTGTGGAGATCAGAATTTGAGTCGTGCCAACTTTGATTTTTATATTTCTTGTCCCACGCTATCGCTAATTTACCTTGTTTGGTACATTCCTCCAAGCCAACTGTATTAATTACTTCCGGACGAGGTTCACGACCCTCGTTCCAGGCTGTACTAAACGGATGTTTTTCTCCTGCGTGGATGGCATTTTTTAAGCGGAACTCCAAAGGATCCAACCCTAGTTTATATGCAATTTTTTCCATATGTCGTTCCAGTGGCCAGAATCCTTGTGGAACACCATAGCCTCGATAAGCACCGGAAGGTGGTGTGTTAGTGTAAACAACATCAGCATAAAATCTGATGTTCGGTGATTTACGATATTCTCCATCGCCGACGTAAAGAGCCATTGCTTTATGACCTGTATTACCGGTTACTGTTAGACCATGACATCCAAAGGAACCTGTATCAGAGAGAACGATCATTTCATTGGCTGTGATCGTGCCGTCTTTTTTGACCCCTGTTTTCATATGAATTTTCATCGGGTGCCGAGATCTCGATGAAGTGAACTCTTCTTCACGAGTAAACTCTAAGAAAACAGGTTTTTTCGTGGCAATAGTCAAATGAGCCGCAATATCCTCAATTAAAATCTCCTGTTTTCCACCAAAACCACCACCAATACGAGGTTTTATTACGCGAATTCTTTTTACAGGCAAATTCAAAACTGGCGCCAAGACTCTTCGAATGTGAAATGGTACCTGTGTACTCGTTCGAATAACAAGACGATCATCTTCATCCCAATACGAGATAACAACATGAGGTTCAAGATGAGTTTGTTGAACTTTTGAAACTTCGTATTCTCCTTCGTAAATTTCATCAGCTTCCGCAAATCCTTTTTCAACATTTCCGATATTTATCCGAATTTCAGCAGCAAGATTCTTTTTTGGATCGGAGTCTGCAAAATTCTTAAATTCTATTTCATCATGCAAAACAGGTGCGCCATTTTTCTGGGAATCAGCAGGATTTAGGATGGGATCAAGGAGTTCATACTCAACTTTTATAAGTTTAATTGCTTCTTGCGCAATTTCAATACTCTCAGCTGCAACAAATGCAACTCTATCACCAACAAAACGAACCTTATTATCCAATGAAAATGTATCCAATGGTCCTGGGATTGGATCCGATTGACCGGCGGAGGAGAAAATTACACGGGGAATATCTTTCCAAGTTAATACTGCTGCAACGCCAGGTAAAGCAACCGCTTGCCTCGTGTCAATATTTTTTATTCGCGCATGCGCATGGGGACTGAATAATACTTTGGCATATAACATCCCCTTTTTATCAATGTCAGCTGTAAAAGCTGGTTTTCCCTGGGCTAATTTTGTCGCATCGCTTTTAACTTCAGATTTTCCAACTACTTGTAATGATAATTTTGAATCAAGTTTAATCAATGAATTTGAACTTAATATAATAGGTATTTCATTCCGCATTATAGAAGAGGCAAGCATGACTGCCTCAACTGGTTTTTGATACCCAGTGCACCTGCATAATACACCTGAAAGTGCTTCTCGGATTTCTTCTTCACTGGGGTTGATATTTTTATCCAGAAGCGCTTTTGAGGCGAGCAGTTGAGCTGGAGTGCAATATCCACATTGAATAGCTCCAGTCTTGATAAATGCAACCTGTAAGGGGTGCAATCCAGTTGATTTTTTCCAACCTTGCTCGGGCATTTCACCCAAGGCTTCAGCTGTTACTATTTTATGCCCTTCTGCCTGTGCAGCTAGCATTAGGCTTGAGTTTATTGGTACTCCATCAAGTAATACAGTGTCAACACCGGATAAACCATGCTCATCACCAAATTTAATGGAATAGTAACCTGCATTCCTTAATAGATTAAATAATGTGGATACAGGAGATATAGTGAATTCATGTTCTATACCATTAATAAATAGGTTAATCTTCATATGTTTATTCTCCAGAGAAACTTCGACTTACCAGGTGAATAGGAACTGACACAACTGCAGAAACGCTTCCAATAATTTCAATAAACAGACATTGTATTAGGGCAGCCAGGTACATACTGAGCATGTTGGGCGATGTACAAGAAACAAGGGGACCAACAATTGCATAATTAAAATTAATAGGAAAGGCGACTATAAATATTAAGGAGACAGTAATAGATAACGTGGTTAGAGAAATTCGCATTGGTGATCTAAAAAATGTTTTTAAGAAGATGTCTAGTAATAGCCAGCTAATTAAAGCAGTATCAACTCTAAGTGAATCGATAAGTATGATAACAACTTTGGGAGTAATAACAGGACCTGTTTTTTCTACAGGTATTGGAGGTGAATTTGACAAAAGTGAGCGGTAATTATAAAGAGATTGCATCAAATTTGTCGCCAATAGATATGCACCACCTGCTTGCATAGTAAAATTAATTTTTCGATCAAGTATGGACAACTTTTTTTCATTTAAGTCCAGAATTTATCATTAAGATGCATCTACAGGATAAGACATAAGCCATTTCAGAACGATATTCTGCTGAAGCCCACTCATCTTCTGCGTTGTTGTAGGAGCTTTTTGCCGCTGCAGCAATGTTGTCTGTAATAGATCCATCGATAACGAGAAGGGGTTGTGTTCCATAACCGCCTAACGCTAGCCTGGTTCGTCCATTTGTCATGGTGGACAAGGCAGCACATACGATTGGGCGATCCAACGGGGTTCGGGCAACATAAGCAAAGCTAAAAGATTGTTCATTGGGTACGATTATCGTTGTGATAAGACGTTCTCTTGGGAATTTTGTGCGAAAAGTAAAAAAATCGGATAATAAAACTTCTTCCCGATCCGGCTCAAGGAGTATCTTTGCATTTAAAGCTAACAAGGAAGTAGCGACCGGTGATCGACCATTGCAAATAAACAATAAACCACCCAAACTCGCAGAATTTCTAATATTTAATGGACCTTCAAGCATAATAGCGGTTCTAAAAAAATCGGGAATTTGTTTATATTGTAAAAGTTGTTGTAGTTTAGTGGTTGAACCAATTTCAATTTTATTATTCTTAACTTCGATTTTATCCAAATCCAGGTTCTGAAGATCAACAACATTAAATTGCCCCCGGATTTTTGAATTAATGTAGGTCCCGCCTGCAAGCGGGATCGTATTTGATCCTCTCAAGAGAAGAAAGGCTTCAGCCAGTGATTGTGGTCGATAATAATGAGCCATAGGTAAATGTCCTTTTTCAATCAGGAATAATTCTCCATCCGAGGGTATCTAATTCAACTTGCCCAAGTAAGTCAGGGGGAACATCAATTAACAGAGTGGTGGCTTCAGCTAGTAGTTCACCATTTTCATTGTAAATTCCAGCCCATCCTTCAGCCATTTTTCCTTTCGCCTTACAAGCTTTTCCAACAATACGTAATGGTACTCCAATGGGAACGTTTTTTCGGTATCTAACTTCCAATTTTCCCGTAAACATAAACCGGGGAGATGAAGGGTTTCCCATTAAAGCACGTCCACTAATTTCATCCAATATTGCAGCGACGATCCCTCCGTGAAGCATTCCAGGATAGCCTTGAAAATGGTCTGGAGCAGTGTATGTAGTCTCGACTGAACCATCTTCTGTATCGTAAATCTTAAGCTTTAAGCCAATCGGATTTTCTATGCCACAAATAAAACAATGTAATGAATTAGGTTGTTTTCCCATAAGAATTTCCAAATAGGTGTTAATTGGCAATTATTATCAATAATTGGATGGAGTGTTATATCGATGAAAATGTATCAATAAGCAATTTTACATTACCACCTGCCGGATATAAAATCGGACATGTACAACCCCGTTTGATATATTCTTTTACTTTTAAACGAGCCTCGTCAGGAGTTCCCGAAGCGGTGATTTGACCTACCAATTCATCAGGAACCAGGTGCTTGGCGTGATTTATCTGCTCTTTTGTTGCTGGCCAACCCAGGATGGATTGAATTTTAGAGACAATTTCCAACGAAACACCTGAGGCTTTGGCGATATGTGGCTGTTGAGCAAGGTATTGACATAAAAGCATCTTTGAGGTTTCAAATGCTTGATCATGGTCAAAATCAACAGAGCAGACAACTAGTTGAGGTCTATCGATACTTTCAAAGGTTCTTCCGGATTTATTAGATCCCACTGCCAACATTTCTAACGCCCTATCGTTATATTCCGGGGGAACGCAATAATTTAAAACCACTCCATCTGCGATTTCTCCAGCCATTTCCATCATCTTATCGCCTGTAGCGCCTATCATAATTGGGACATGCCTTGGTTCACGTCTTCCATGAACCACATCGAGTTCAATACCATCCACATGATGAAATTCTCCATGAAAAGTAACCCGCTCCATATTTAGTAATCGTCTCAAAATTTCTATGGTTTCACGCATCGCAAGAAGCGGTTTACGTCGATCAATTCCGACATTTTTTGCCAATGGATCCCACCAAGCGCCAATTCCACAGATTATTCGATCTTGTGCTAGATCATCAAGCGTAAGAAATGTCGCTGCCAATAATCCAATATTCCTCGTCCAATTGTTAATTACTCCGGAACCGATTTTAATCTTTTCGGTCACAGCCGCATATGCTGCCATTGGAACTATTGCGTCTCGAACCAATCTTGATTCTGCTTGCCAGATTGCTTCAAATCCATGCAATTCAGCATACTTGGCATAATCCAATCCGTCCCTCAGGTCGTGGGAATCTTGCAGATAAAGTGCGATTCGTTGCGACATGTTATCTTCTCCTAGAATTAAAACTAGATATTATTCAAATCCTTGAAGCTTATCTAACATTTGAAGATCTTCTGGGATATCAAGATCAAAAGCCAAGGATGGTAAGTTTACGATCTCGAGCCTTGCACCTGCTAACTTGGCATTGCGACAATGTCTTTCAAATGAGTTTGGGCCAAAATCATACTCGATAAGTCCAGCTGGAGAGATCAGTAAAGCATTCGTGCCTTCTTCGTGCCTATCTGGGGATATAACCACTACCGGAGGGTTCGAAGCTGCTTCAATTAGTGAGAGAATGTCATATTTTGAAAGTAAAGGTAAGTCTGCTGGGAGAATTAAAACTCCATAGATTGCGTGTAGTTGAGCGAAAATTGTAGCCCTTGTAAGAGCGGTATTTAACCTTGGTGAACCATTCTCCAGTACAGTTTTTGCGCCATGATCTCTGGAAATTGAAAGAACATTTGAATCGCGACTGACTACCAGGACTTGGCTTATTTCTGAGATTTCTGACAAGGTTGTTAGGGTATGTACAAGTAATCTAGTATTGAGCTTTATTCGATCATCTTCTGAGATAGTACCCGCAAGTCGGGATTTTCCCAGGTTAAATGGTTTTACGGGAACGATTGCCCAAATGGTCATTTTGCTATCTAAGTATCCTGTCTATGTAGTCTAACACATCTTGACCTAGATTTAGCCTGTCCTCAGTTGTTTTCATTACTATGTTGGTATTAAAAGGAATGATGCCAAGTCGGGCAATACCTTTTGATAACGACAAATCTTGATTATCAAAAACAATTGCCTTAATAATTTCTCGATAATGTTTGGCTACTGAAAGAGCGGACGGTTGGATACCAAGTTCCATATACATCTTGGCTGCAGGTCCTTTAATTGATTTTCCACCAACTATAGGCGATATTGCGATAACTACCTTCTTCTTTAGGCTGGGGAGAATATTGGCAATATTTAGAATTGGATCGATGCTTACCCAGGGATTTGAAGGACAAATTACAACTATGTCTGCTAGTTCAATAGAATCTATTACACCTGGAGCAGGAATTGCGTTTTTTATTCCTTCAAACCTAAAACTTTTAATAATAGGTGTGCATTCTTTTCTGACAAAATAATCTTGAAAAGAAAGTTCTCCGTATTCTTTTGTACAGACAATTGTTGATACTGGTTGGTCGCTCATAGGAAGGACTTGATGTTCAACATTCCAAGATCTACAAAAATCATGTACGATTCTGCTTAGCATTTGACCTTCATTCAACCTTTTTGTTCGTTCAATATGTGTTGCCAGGTCTTTATCCCCTATCAGGAACCAATCGTCTCCTCCTAATTTCTTTAACTCTGTAATAAAATACCAGCTCTCATCTATTCTTCCCCAGCCTGTCTCTGGATTGGCGAGGCCAGCGAGTGTGTAACAAACCGTATCTATATCAGGGCAAATGCGTAATCCGAGATGGTTAAAATCATCTCCAGTGTTTACGATGATCGTGAGATTAAGTGTGGTGTCTGCTCTCGCTAATCCATCAACCATTTTAGCTCCCCCAACACCACCTGCCAGAGCAACAATTTTCATAAATTAAATTTGTCCTATTTGAATTAATTAGCGAAACATATCTAATTCCAACGGGCGAATTAGATCCTGGAATTTACCTTTGCTTAATGGATAAGGAAAGCCTCGTACATGAATAACAGGTAGACCTTCATTTGCCTGTCCCATAACAAGTGATGCTGCGCCAGCTAATTCATCGGCAACTGCAATTTGGGTTATTCGAAGTTCTTCTCCAAATAAGTCAGGTTTTCCACGCATGTCAACCAGGCTTGGAAGTCCAGCGATACCAATTGATGAACCTACGACTCCTATCCTCCAAGGTCGACCATGAGAATCAATGATTAAAACGCCTATATTAACTCCAAAAAATGAATCCAGCCTTTTTTTAATTATTTGTGCTGATGTATCAGGATTTTCCGGTAGTAGCAAAACAATATTTTTGCTTGGGCTATTTTCGGAAGATACGTTTGAATGATCTATCCCTGCATTGGCACAGATGAATCCAAGTCGATGTTCTACAATGATAGTCCCCGCCCGAACGCGTAATACCGATTTGCTTTCTCGGAGAACCAATTCAATAAATCGTGGGTCTTTTTCACAACGGGTCCCAATTTCAATTGCTTTCAGCGATGGTACAACCGACTCTATGTCTATCTGTCTTCCTTCGGATTTTGAGATAACCTTCTGAGCTAATACTATAATATCGTTGTTTTCTAAAGCGATATTTGTTGCTGACAAAGATGTAATAATAAACTTTACAAGGTCATCACCAGTCCTGACCAGTGGAAAATTTCTGAGAGGAGTTAGTACGAGCATTAATCTTCTCTATCAACCCCGGTAATCCGGATTCCTGCATGTGTAGTTTTGTATTGCCGATTTATCCCAATTAGAACGCTGGTTAAACCCTCAATAACAACCGAATTCTCGATAGGGCCGGCGTCCCACCCTATAAAACCTGCATCTTTTACTAATTCCAGCGTTTTGCTTCGCGCTGCCTTATTTGTTCCAGTAACAAGAACATCGCAGTTATTACTTTCAGTCTCATTTATTAAATTCTCATATGAAATATTTTGGAAGGCTGAAGCTAACATGGTATTTTCCCCCAGAATAAGTAATGCTTCCTGGGCAGCGCTTCCAGCTTGAGGCATCTGAACTTGTGTTATCTTGGGAGGTGAAAGAGGTACAGTCACGTCTATGATTAGTTTGTCCCTGAGCAAATTCGATAAACTTTCAATTGTATTTCGGTGAACAGAATAAGGTATTGTTAATACAGCTATCTGGCATTCTCTCACAGCATCAGCGTTGTTTAATCCTGAGAGTCTAGCGCCTATTGGAAGTATGTTTTTTAGGTCAGTTGCTGTTTCGGATGCTCTTGCAAGATCTCTAGAACCAATTATTATTTGATAACCAGCTTTTGCCCACCTAAATGCAAGCCCTTTGCCTTCTTTGCCAGTTCCTCCAATGACTGCAATAATATTATCTTTGTTGTTTTCAATCATGATTGCCTCTTTTGTTATATATTTGATTCATAACGTTTCCATACTTTAACTGCGAGGTTCTTAGCAATACTTGTAACTTCTTTTTCATCAATAGATGTGAGTTTCCTGTTTCTCATTAAAACTTGTCCAGCTACAATGGTTGTGGTAACCATGCTTTCGTGAAACCCGAATAGAATATGCCAGGGTAAATTTCCCTCATTTAGAGGAGTTGGTGAATGGTAATCAACAAAGATTAAATCAGCCATAGCTCCTGGAGAAATTACACCAATGGGTGCCTTTGGAAAAAACACATTCACCAGGGAAGCATTATTGTAAATTGCCATTTGCACAATATCTGTACCAGACATAGATCGAGGATCACAATTCCATATTTTTTGTAAAAGGTAGGCTGTTTTCCACTCTTCCCACATCGCGTTGGAAAAACCATCATTCCCCAGGCAAAGCTTGATCCCTGATCGTAATTGGGATTCGATTGGAGCTACCCCAACCCCGTTGTTCATATTCGAGCGAGGTTGATGTGTTACCCATGTTTGTGTTTCTTTTAATATTGATATCTCCCTGGCATCAACATGAACAGCATGGGCGATTATCGATTTTGGTCCAAGTATCTGATGATGATCTAATCGATCAATAACACGGTAGCCATATTTGAAGATGCTGTCATATTCATCATCCGGAGATTCGGCTGCATGGATATGAAAACCAACATCTTCGGGAACACTTTCTCTGCAGGTATTCAGTGTTTCTGAAGACAAGGTTAAACTTGCATGTAGTCCAAAAGTTCCAGAAGTCAATGAAGAACTTAATTCGTTATTATTTAGAGTGTTTAGAAAACGAATGTTTTCTGAAATTCCCGCTTTGGCATTTTCCGGACCATTTCTATCAGATACTTCATAACCTAAAACACAACGAACCCCAGTTTTCTTAACAGCAGATGCAATAATATCCAAAGAACCATCAACACAATTCGGAGATGAATGATGATCTATCAAAGTTGTAGTCCCGTGTTTTATTGCGTCCATCATACAAAACAGGGCAGAGTAATATATGTCCTCATGCGTAAGGGATTTGTCAAGCGGCCACCAAAGTTTCGATAAGATTTCTGGGAAATTCTTAGGCGGCGATCCAGGGATTGACATTCCTCTTGAAAAAGCTCCATAAAAATGCGTGTGTGCACAAATATTTCCAGGAAGTACAAATTGATTATCAGCATCAATTTGAATCTCATCAGGATATTTCTTTATTAATTCTTTTTGAGGGCCGATCTCCTGGATCAATTCTTTATTAATTAATACTGCATGGTCTTCTAATATTCGGTTAGGATTTTCCCAAGTGATGATAGTGGCATGGATGATAAGCATTTTATATTTACTCCGAATTGTTATTGATCAGAATAAACGACCCCTCTAGGGGTTACCTGCCAGAGAATAATAGTAAGAATTTTTTTGTAATACATATTTGAAAGATTTAGTAAAAACAATTGATGATAAAAAGGTTCGCAGAGAGTTCATTGCAGAAATTAGCCGGTTTCAGATTGTTGAACACTAATAATTTATTTTAATCAAGATAACTGCCACAGGGAAATTAAGTGAGATTCCATTCCTTTAATTTTGTTTTTTTTTTGAGTTTTTAACCAATCACCATCAGAAGGCGCAGTTAATTTCATGGAGATGCTTTCTTCTAAATCTCAGTTTAGTTTAATACATCACCATATAACGTTTAGTAATTTCTTGTTCATAATTAGGCAACATAAAGCATTCGACCACAAGATGGGCAGCATATTGTCTGATCTGGAGATTTCGCTATTTGTTCTTGTGAGGGTGTCAATGTCGCACCACATGAATTGCATGCACCATCGGTAGTCGTTGTAACAGCTACACCTCCTTTTTTTATGCGTAATTCATTATAAATAGATAGCTCTTGTCTGGTTAAAGAATTTTCTGCAGCTTTCTTCTCCGCATATAGACGTTCAATATCATTTAAAATGCTATCCCTTTCTCCAAGTAAAACCTTATTCTTTGAATTAAAATCTTGTTCTGCAGAGTTTAATTTTCTACTCACAAAATCGTACTCTTTTTGATCACTTTCCAAACTCAGCATTATTTGTAGTTGCGAATTTTCAAGTGTTAAATAATATCGTTTAAGGCTTGAGATTTCTGCCTGTAAATCCAACAATTCTTTGGGATTTTTTACTTTACCACTATATAACCTGGCTTCTACTTGTTGAATTTTGATTTGTTGGACAAGAACAGCTTGTTCAGATATTCTAAGTTGTTGGGTCGTTGAGTCAATTCTTTGATTAATGGTGTTTTTGTGTTCTAAAATCAATTGAAGGGCTTTATTATCTTCAAGCAGAATATTAATCTGATTGAGACGGGTGTTCACTTGATCGAGTCGAGTATCGATTTGTTGCAAACGAAGAAATCCAATAATTTGATTCATCTATTTGAAATTAATCTCGGAATAAGATTAGACAATATATAATTCGAGCATACACCTTGATTTTTTTATTGCTTTGGTAGATTAAAGTAATTATAAACTACACGTGAAATATCAGCGAACATCCGGGCTGCTCCTAAGCGTGATGTTGGGTATTCCCAAATTATTTGAACTGGATGGTAAGCATATATTGATATTATATAATTTCCGCCTGGGGAATAGACAATTGCAGAATCGCTTATATCGTGGTAAACACCTGTTTCTACATCTAGTACCCACCCATGTTTGTGTGCGACTGTTGTCCCATCTGGAACCCCTGCCTCAATCAATAAACCAATTTTATCTTCTTTTAGGTACTGAACCATTAGTTGACAAGCGGTTTTACTTAATTTCCCCGGAAAAGTGGTGATCAATGCTCCTCCGGCAGTTTCAGAGCATTGGTAGATATCCTCTAACAACATTCCCATGTCTGATGGAGTAGTCTGGCTATACCAGTCCGGATTGGTATTAATGTCTGTTCTCTGATTTGCAGGTGTTTGATGGAAAGGTAATAAATTTGGTGCATTGTCATAAAAATAACCTGCAATAAACGTATTATCCAAACCTAAGGATTGCATATCATCAGTCACATGTAATGGGCCTCGATCTTTATCGAGTATTGCCATCAGCGAATCTGCTGCTGGATTTTCAGATTTTTTCAGCATGTCTATCATTAATTTCGACTCATTATCGTCAAGAACACCATTAGAATTCTTAAAAATTGAAATCATAATTGGGATTTTTATCGTACTCGAAGCTGTAAATGCTATGTCTGGTTTAACAGGTACCGACTGATTAGTTTGATAAGCAAAATGCAATTCTTCGCCTGATTGTAAATCTAGTAAATATATGCCTATCGTGCCATCAAAGTTATTTTCATCAATAATTTGCTTTATGAATAACTGTAGATTGGCGATTGGTGGTCGGCTGGCATTAATCTTTTGTGAAGAAATAATAACTGTCCTCTTCGTTGGTGAACGCAAAGCATCTGAAATCAATACTATTGATCTATCGATGTTTATAACCTGACCTGGTGTTCCTGGATTAAAATCGGTCGATCCTGGTATGGGTTGAGCGGATGTAGGTAATTTATCATAGCGCGATGAAATTTCTTCAATCAGATAAGTTCGCAGTCTTTGCTCAGATATTGTCGAAACGAGAGGAATATCAATTACCGAGGCTGATTGATTCCATAGATAATTCCAAAACCCTACCCAGAAAGACGAACTTGACCTTTGATAATCTCCTGCTGCAAGCATGCTTGCAATATCAACTTCAAAACCAACCAAAACTGGGTCCAATTGAATAATAGCATTGGCGTAATGAATCTCAACAGGTAGAGTATATATTTGCAAAACTCTTTGGGATGCTGCAAGAGGATCTAAACCACCAACCGACACCCCGCCCATTGTCATTTTAGGGGGATAATTCGAGAGCAAGCGGGAATATGAAACAAGTTCAATAATAGAGATTACAACTGCAAAGGAGATTAAAATCAAATAAATCCATCGTATAAAAAAAGAAGAGCTTCGAATTTTCACTAAGCCTCCATATATTTGCTATCCAAAAGAGGAGTATAACACAAGCAATTCTAAAATTATTGTGCTAGAATCATCGAAATAGTTCAAAAATGCGAATGCAAACACCAATAAAGGAGATCCTATGCTCAGAGCTATTCTCATCTATTTCTCAAAAGCATTTTGGGCGCAAAAATTGGTTTCGAAATGGAGTTTTGCCTGGAAAGCAGCGTCTCGTTTTGTCGCAGGTGAAGATATCATTGATGCAATTCAAGTGGTGAAAGATCTAAATGAAAAAGGCATTTTTGCTACCCTAGACCAATTAGGTGAGCATACTTCAACACTCAACGAAGCTCAACAATCGACACAAGGGATAATCGAAATTCTCGAGCAAGTAAATAATAATAATGTACATGCAAATGTGTCTATCAAGTTGACGCAAATAGGGTTAGCCCTTGATGAGATAATTTGTGAAAGAAATCTAGAAAGCATCCTTCGAAAGGCTAAGGAATTTGGAAATTTTATTCGCATAGATATGGAAGATTCTCCATACACAGAAAAAACTATCAAGTTGTTTAGAGCAATGAGAACTAGGGGCTATTCGGATGTGGGATTGGTAGTGCAATCCTATTTATATCGAACAGAAAATGATACACTCGAATTGCTTGGTGAGGGAACTCGTTTCCGGCTTGTAAAAGGAGCTTACAAAGAATCGGCTCAAATTGCTTATCCTAAGAAAATCGATGTCGATTTGAACTTTGATAATCTAACCAGGCTATTGCTTAATTATGCAATTGAAAATGGCGCGCTGGAAATTAGTGAGGATGGAAGAATTCCACCGGTTACAGCTCTAGGAACGCATGACGAAAAACGGATCAATTTTGCAATTTCATACCAGATATCGAAAGGATTATCAAAAAGAGCATTAGAATTTCAGATGTTGTACGGCATACGACGTGATTTACAAGAAAAATTGGTAAATGATGGGTATCCAGTTCGGATTTACGTTCCCTTCGGCACGCATTGGTACCCATATTTTGTCCGTAGATTAGCAGAACGACCAGCAAATATTTGGTTCTTTATATCGAATTTATTTCGAAGATAACCAACAACTTTATTCGGTAACCCATATAAAAAGATGCAAAGACAAATACTTCCTTTTTGATAAGAATAAGTCATGCTGATAAATAAGCTAAATAAAATGGCAGTTGTGACTGGTGCTGCACATCGACTTGGAAAAGAATTCGCCCTGTCTTTATCCCGGATGGGGTATGCAATTTTTATACATTACAATTCATCAAATTTCTTAGCGGAGAACACAGCAGAATTAATAAAGGCGGAAAGTGGGGTTGCGTATTTATTCAAGGCAGATCTTACTGATTATCTCCAAATCAAAGAAATGTGGAAATATATTGACTCTTTGCCAACAAAATTGGAAGTTTTGATAAATTCAGCAGCTATAATGAAAAATAATGATATCCGAACACTTTCCCTTTCAGATTTTGACGAGACAATTGCCTTAAATTTACGTGCTCCCCTGATTTGCTCTCAGGAAGCAGCTAAAAAAATGACATCTGGTGGGTTAATCATTAATATCAGCGACGTAGGGGCTAGCAAAAATTGGTTGGGATATCCGGTGTATTCAATCAGCAAATCTGCGTTAGAAGTATTAACCAAAATATTAGCAAAAGCTCTTGCTCCCGATATTAGGGTAAATGCAATTTCTCCCGGTTTGGTGTTTTCCCCAGACTATGGAGATGAAAATAATTGGGCGAAGTTAAAGGATAAAATCCCACTTAAGCGAACTGCGATAGCCTCAGAGATAACCTCAATGGTTGAATATCTATTGATCAATAAATACATTACTGGTCAAGTATTTACAATTGACGGTGGATATTCATTGTTGTAATTATTGGTTAACTAATGTCAATGTACAAAATCGCTGAAGAATTGTTCCTTGAATGGTAAATTGGAGCAATTCTAATCAAACTTGCATGGGAATCTCAATTGGGATCTAGTTGTATCGTGTTAAGAGGAAACTCAAATTTGAGTTATCATCGCCCATATTATTTAAGCAGAAAATTCATTCATATATAAAAAAATTAGAAAATGGAGGTCAAAGAATTCCGAAATAATTCTCAATTAACGAAATTAATAATACAGAAGTAAAGAAATTGAAAAATTTTCATACGATGAATCTTCTGAGATAGTTTAGTGAAACAAGAAAATTTTCTGTTATGTGGCTATAGAGCCAACTACAAGAAGAGTTCACTAATTCTGAAAAACATCCTGCGATGGAAGAAACTAAATAATGAGTAATGATAAAGATGAGTTTCTTACACGATCAGATTCATAAACGTGATTTAGTGACTGCATTTTAGAGCCAGATGGCTGATTAAATGAATTAGGTAGTGAATGAAATTTAGAAATGAAAAATATAATCAATATAAGGTTTTTTGATAACCAGCATATCTTTATGCTAGCTGCTTCAATTTTGATGTATATCTTGGGTGGAGGTGTTGCTCATTATCTAGGTGCCGATTTCCTCTCTCTTGATTTTTGGCAAGGTTTGATGTGGGTAATAAGCGTTCAGATTGCTGGATATTTATTATTACTCAATTTAAATCCTTCAACAAATGATCTTGAGAAAAGGAAATTGACGAAATTCTTCAGTCAGAAGAAAATATCAATTTTGACGCTATCCATGCTACTCTTCGCTGTTAATGGAGTTTTTATTTCAATTCTTCTAGTGAATAATAAAGTAACCATATATATTGGTATTTTGTTCGCTCTTACTTTGTTAGGTATGGTGGCATTGGTGACACCTCCATTTGATTTATCAAAGAAAGGCTATCAAGAAATAGCAATGGCAATTTTCCAAGGATGTTTGATACCTGCCATTAGTTTTTTTCTACTATTTGGCAAATTTCATCGAATGCTTCTCTTAATTGTATTTCCCATGACTTTGCTGGCACTTGCCTATTACATTGCGATAAATTTTTCGACATTTGCCCAAGACGAAAGAAAAGGCAGGATGTCTTTTATCAGAGTTATTACCTGGCAGCGTGCAGTGCCAGTTCACCATATATTATTGATTAGCGGTTACTTCTTTTTCTTTTTTAGCTACGGTCGTGGAATGCCTGCAAATATATTTTGGATAACTCTCTTGACAATGCCGATGGCTGGTTTTCAAATTTTCTGGCTTCAAAAGATCGTACATGGAGCCAGACCTGTATGGTCATTTTTTAATTTGATTGCGGCATCTGTATATAATTTGTCGGCATATTTAATAGCGTTCACACTGTGGACTCACTAGATGGGAATTAATTAGTGGCTGAATTTCTCGATCTTATTCCTCCGGATAAAGCAATTAGACTATTGCTTTCGAATGTTCCATTTGAATGTTACCCTGAAGTATTGATTCCAACGAGTGGTAGTCTGGGATATGTGGTTGCAAGGGATATTATTTCATCCTATCCCCTTCCAAGCTTTCCGCGAAGTACTGTTGATGGATATGCATGTTTTTCTAAAGACACTTTTGGAGCATCAGATAGTTTGCCAACTTACCTCTCAATTGTGGGTGAAATTATTATGGGTATGAATAGCGATTTTGAACTCTCGAAAGGTCAGGCAGCTATTATACATACTGGAGGTATGATACCTGCGAATTCTGATGCTGTAATTATGATTGAAGACACACAACAAATAGGAACAAATGAACTTGAAATAAGAAAAGCTGTAGCAGTTGGGGAAAATGTTCTTTGTGTTGGCGAAGATGTAAAAAATGGTGATGTAGTGATTACTGCAGGTACAATTATCCGATCTGTTGAAATTGGTGGCCTAATGGCTCTTGGAATTTTGGAAATTCACGCACGTACTAAACCTCGAGTTGGAATAATTTCCAGCGGAGATGAAATTGTTGCACCAGATACTGATTTGAATATAGGGCAAGTCAGGGATGTAAATACTTCTTTGCTTTCAAATCTAATTTCAAATTGGGGAGGTGAACCGATTAGCTATGGCATTGTAAAAGATGATTTAAATAATCTAATTGCCACTGCAAAGCATGCCCACGAAGAATGCAATATTGTCGTAATTACAGCTGGATCATCCGTGAGTATTAGAGATGTGACTGTTTCAGCAATTAAATCCTTGGGAAAACCAGGTGTTCTGGTTCATGGAGTAAACATTAGACCTGGGAAACCAACGATCCTGGCTTATTGTTCTGGAAAACCAGTGATTGGACTTCCAGGAAACCCGGTGAGTGCTTACGTTACGGCAAAATTATTTATTGCTCCATTGATCAAACACATGCTTGGAATTATTGACTCGGGAATTTCTCCTACAATCCAAGCAGAATTAGCTTCTAATATCCCATCTCAAGCAGGGAGAGAAGATTGGATACCAGTCTTATTAAAAATAAAAAATAATAAGAGGATCGCTACTCCGATATTTGCTAAAAGTAATTATATTTTTTCTTTAGTATCTGCAAGTGGTTTGATTCGGATAAACTCTGAACAAACTGGCTTGGAAGCTGGCGAAAATGTAGAAGTTATTATGTGTGAGTAAATATTAAAGGTTAAGATGTCTCTTTTTTTACGCGATATCCCATTGGCTAAAGCATTATCAATTCTAGAAAAAGCTTTGAAAGAAGCGAATCTTTGGAAGGTTCTAACAACTGAAGTTATTCCATTGGACGAAAATGCATTAGGAAGGGTTTTGGCGTTTCCAATAAAAGCAAAAATATCGTCGCCTGGATATAATTCAGCTGCAATGGATGGATTTGTGGTCAATTCTGATGAAACATCCGGGGCAACAATGGCTTCTCCAAAACTTCTTACAGTTGATGAACAAGCAATTTATGTTGATACTGGAGATGTAATCCCAGGAAGTTTCAATGCTGTAATTCCAATTGAGGATGTCGATTCTCTTGACACAAAAGGTGATAAATCGCAGGATAAAAGACATCCAATGTATATTCGACTGCGATCTGCAACAGTACCATGGAAGAATATCCGCTTTTTAGGAGAAGACATAACCCTAACGCAATTGATATTTGTTGGAGGCCATGTGATACGGTCAGTTGATCTCGGGGTCATTGCAGCTGCTGGGTTTTCAGAAATTGAAGTTGCAAGAAAGCCGAGAGTTGCCATCCTGCCAACTGGGTCAGAACTCGTCCCGATTGGTAGCAATCCTAAACCTGGCGAAATATTAGAATTCAATTCATTAATTATTGCAGGTAAGATCAACGAATGGGGTGGGAAAGCAACTAGATTTCCAATTCTTACTGATGATTTTGAAACAATACTTGAGAAAGTTTATGATGCAGCTTCTGACTATGATCTCGTCTTATTAAACGGTGGTTCATCTGCTGGTTCCGAAGATTTTTCTGCTCGAGTTGTTGAACGAGCAGGTAAGTTATTGGTACACGGTGTTGCTGTAAGACCTGGCCACCCTGTTATCATAGGATTGATTAACGCTGGGGAACGTTGGGTACCCATAATAGGAGTTCCAGGGTACCCAGTTTCAGCTGCATTAACGATGGATATTTTTGTTAAGAATTTGATAATCAGATGGCTTGGTTGCTCTCATCATATTGAAGAACGTCTCAGTGCACGACTGACCCGAAAAGTGACTTCCCCATCAGGGGATGATGATTACATTCGTGTAGTTATATCAAAAGTGGGTAATGAATTCTTAGCAACACCACTGTCCAGAGGGGCAGGTGTTATTTCATCTTTGTCCCAAGCAGATGGGTTACTGATTGTACCAAGTGGTGTTCAAGGATTAGAAGATGGAAAAAAAGTTGAAGTTGCCCTTTTCAAAAAAAAGGCAGAAATTGAACGAACAATACTATGTGTAGGATCCCATGATCTGATACTTGATAAGATAACTGAGTTTGTATCAAAAAAGGAACGCCGTTTTCTTTCGGTAAATGTGGGCAGTTTGGGTGGACTTATCGCTTTAAACAGGGGAGAGAGCCATATTGCTGGTTCTCATTTATTGGACGTAGAGACAGGAGGATTTAATTTCTATTATATAAGAAAATATATTACCAACATACAAGTTCGTGTAATTGCGTTGGCAATGCGTCAGCAAGGTTTAATCGTAAAAAAGGATAACCCTCGAGATATAGTATCGTTGAACGACCTCATAAGACCGGATATTATGTATATCAACCGCCAGAAAGGGGCAGGAACACGAGTTCTGGTGGATTATTATCTAAACTATCAGAAAATTCACCTTGAAAAAATTAAAGGTTATGATCAAGAAGAATATACGCACATGGGTGTCGCAGCAGCTGTTGCCTCAGGCAGAGCAGATTGTGGTTTGGGAATTGCCGCAGCATCTATGGCATATGATTTGGATTTTATTCCATTATTTACAGAACGCTATGATTTGATTATCGATCAGAGAATTGCTGACAGTGAATTGATAAAACCCCTATATGATATTTTTGAAGATCCGATTTTTAAAAAATCAATAGCTGAGTTAAAAGGGTACGATGTTGGAATTATGGGAAAAATTATGACTGAAAAGGAATGATGAATAATTGTTTTATCAATAATAATTATCCGCAAACAACCAAAGTATCGTCAATCTCATTTTTTTTGATGGATTATTCGAAGGATTAAGCTCCTGACATGCGCAACAGTAGATTATGAAAGGTGTGCGTTCGCATGAAATAATTGCGGAAGGCACAAAGAATCCTCATACAAATGCAATAATTAAAACTCCGTTATTTCTCAATTGGATTTAACTCGAAAGTTCAAAGAATAATGTAAAAGATATTACATCGTTACATTATTTATTAATAGAAAATTATTCTCCCAAATAATCTCTTAATTTTCTTCGAATTGACGGGTGCCTTAGGCGACTTAATGCTTGAGCTTCAATCTGTCGGACTCGTTCCCTTGTAACACCCATTTTTCGTCCAACTTCTTCAAGAGTATATGCTTGACCATCAAGTAAACCGTATCGCAATTGCAGAATTCGAACTTCGCGGGGAGGTAAACCATTCATTACTTCGGTGAGGTGCTCTCGAAGGAGATTATATGTTGCACTATCATCTGGAGGAGTTGCTTCATCGTCTTCGATGAAATCTCCTAAAACTGAATCTTCCTCGTCATCAGTAGGCGTTTCAAGAGAAAGCGGTCGGCGGGCAACCTGGATCATGTTTTCAACTTTTTTGGGTGGAACTTCAAGTGCGCTTGCTAATTCATCTACAGAGGGTTCTCTTCCGAGTCGTTGCGTTAATTGATGTTGAATACGTAACAATTTATTTATCTGATCACCCATATGTACAGGAACCCGTATTGTGCGACCCTGGTCGGCGATTGCCCTAGTCACTGCCTGACGTATCCACCATGTGGCATACGTACTAAATTTATGCCCACGGCGATAATCAAATTTCTTTGTTGCTCGAATAAGCCCAATATTCCCCTCTTGAATGAGATCCAAGAATGGTACACCGCGTCCCATGTATTTCTTTGCGACACTTATAACCAATCGTGAGTTAGCTGTAATCAAGTGCTCACGTGCAACCCATCCATCTTCAATAAGACGGCGAAGTTCAGTCCGCCGGCGCTGGCTTACATTTCCCCTTGCCAACTCTTCCCGAGCCATACGACCACGTTCGATCCGCTGAGCGAGCTCAACTTCCTCATCGGCAGTTAATAGAGGAACCCGGCTAACTTCTTTCAAGTAAAGACCGATCGTATCATCCGTGTCAATATTGGCCAGATAATCGTCGAGAATTAATTCTGGTTCAATTTCGGTTTCTTCCTGTGTGATAAGTTCATCTTCGGGAGGATCGCCTGAGGGTGTATCTTCAATAAATGGAATACCTGCACTAAGCAGGGCAGCGAATGCTTCTTCAAGCTGCTCTACATCTTGCTCGGCTTCTGGGAAAAAATGAAGAATGTCATCAATAGATATATAAGATTTTTGACGTCCAAGTTGGATAAGCTGCGTTATGGCAGAATATTCTTCCTCTTCAACAATTAATAAAGGATTTTCCATCATTTAATAAATTAAGCCTTTTCTATATTTTTTCATTATTCAGAATACTCTTTTTCAAAGGTAATTGCAATACCCTGCTTATATTAGGCAAAAACTGATGAAAATAAAAACACAGCGACCCTAAGGTGCGGTGCTATGAGTTGAAACCGCCTATAACTATACAATTAAATCTCAATAAAAGTCAAGCAAGTATTCAATTTCTAATGCTACGCTAATAATCGATATTTATAGACAGATTACAACAGAAAACTTTTCTTGACACAACCATCTACCCCCTGTAGAATAAGCTAGGTAAGTGAATCCAAATAGCGAGAAAAATTATTATCGGGAGGAACAATTAATATGTATGAAATGCACGGGCTACAATCTTTTGAAGCGATAGCAATTTGGGCTGTTCTAGGCGTTGCGATTCTTGGGTTGTTATATGCCATATTGTTACGCATCCAAATTATGCGCGAAGATAAAGGCACAATAAAAATGCAAGAGGTCTGGAACGCGATCAAGGATGGAGCTGACGCCTATCTCATAAGTCAGTTAAAAACAATTCTCCCCTTAATAGCGATCCTAACTATAGCTCTTTTTTTCTCCGTTTATATCGTTCCTCCTACTCCTGAGGCGCTAGAGAGGTTTGGAAATTTTGATGAAAACAGAGTTCGCTTAATTATAGGTTTCTCCCGTGCGATAGCGTTTATCATGGGTGCAGGTTTTTCTTTGACAGTTGGTCAAATAGGAATGAGAATGGCTGTGGAAGCTAATGTTCGTGTAGCTTCTGCATCCAGACGTTCATTTGGAGATGCACTGAGGATCGCTTATAGAGCTGGAACGATTACAGGGATGCTTACCGATGGACTTGGTTTATTAGGTGGTACAGCAATTTTTATTTTCATGGGAATTGCTGCACCTGATGCCTTGCTTGGCTTCGGTTTTGGGGGAACCCTCGTAGCCTTATTCATGCGTGTAGGAGGTGGTATTTTTACTAAAGCAGCTGATGTTGGAGCAGATCTTGTAGGTAAAGTTGAAGCAGGAATCCCTGAAGATGATCCGAGAAATCCTGCTGTGATCGCTGATTTGGTCGGGGACAATGTCGGTGATTGTGCAGGAATGGCTGCAGATATATTCGAATCGTATGAAGTAACAATTGTATCGGGATTGATTCTTGCTTTAGCTCTTTATCATATGACAAACCGACTAGAATGGATAATCTTCCCCTTAATTGTGCGAGGTATCGGAGTTCTATCTTCTATTATTGGCACATATGCCGTTAAAGCTGGAACAGGAAATAACGGGGATGCCATGTCTGCGATTTTCCGTGGTTTTCTTTCTTCGGCTGCCATTTCTGCCGTTCTGTTTTTTGGAGCAGGATTTCTGTATTTGAACAATCCTGAAATGGCAAAGTGGGGAGGTTGGTGGCGAACTCCAATGGCAGTAGCAACAGGAGTACTATTAGCAATTGTGATTGATAGGTTGACTGAGTATTTTACAGGGACGCATGGCAAACCTGTAAAAGAAATCAAGAAAGCTGCGGATACTGGCCCAGCCACTTTAATTTTACAAGGAATTTCAGTAGGTTTTGAGTCTTCCGTTTGGGCTGTAATTGTCATTGCATTAACAATTATCACATCAATATTCATTTTTGGTTCCATCCCAGGTTTAACGGCTGCACAGCAAGTGTCTTTTATTTTATATGGAGTAGCAATGACGGGTATCGGGATGCTAACCTTGACTGGAAACAATGTTGCCATGGATTCATTTGGTCCCATCGCTGATAATGCGAATGGTATTGGTGAAATGTCCTGGTCAGGTATGGTTGATGATGAAACTATAGCCGCTCAAAAAATAATGACTGACTTGGATGCAGTTGGTAATACTACCAAAGCAATAACCAAAGGTGTCGCCATTGGATCGGCAGTTATTGCCGCTGTGTCACTATTTGGATCTTTTCTTGTAGATGTAAGCCGAGCTCAGACCTCACTTGGTATTCCTGCAGCGGCACAAATTTCAGCGATTGGAATAAGAATTGACATTCCACAAGTCTTTGTAGGTATGTTGATCGGAGGAGCCCTTCCGTGGTTATTTTCATCCTTTGCTATTCAAGCAGTGAGCAGAGCTGCAGCTTTGATTGTAGAAGAGGCTAGACGCCAATTTCGTGGTGGTGTTTTGGAAGGGAAGATCAAACCTGATTATACTAAGGCGATTAGAATTTCAACCACTGCAGCCCAAAAAGAATTGGTAGGCTTGGCATTGTTGGGTATAGTGACACCGATTGTAGTAGGATTGTTGTTACAAGTAGAAGCATTAGGTGGATTCCTGGCGGGAATTATAGTGTCAGGTCAACTTTTAGCTGTATTCTTAAATAATGCAGGTGGGGCTTGGGATAATGCCAAGAAACTGGTCGAGGATGAACCTAGGGATCCTGCAAACAATCTTGGGAAGGGTTCAGAAAGGCACAAAGCCAGTGTGGTTGGAGACACAGTAGGCGATCCATTTAAAGATACTGCAGGTCCTGCATTGAATCCAATGATAAAGATGGTAAATCTAGTAGCGCTTATTGTTGCGCCGATCGTTGTGCAGTATTCAGGTGCAACTGGATCTACTTTAGCTTTTGTTTGGGTGATTGGTATTTTGTTAATTGGAGTACTAGGGTGGGCTGTGATCCGCTCAAAAACCCCTGCAAAAGAAATTAAATAGTATCGATAATTTGTAGAAAAAGCAACGGGATCTCAACATGAATTCCGTTGCTTTATATTTTTTAATAAGGAGATTATTAATTAATATATTTTTTCTTCCACTCAAAAATCTTATTTAACGCTTCAATTGGCGATAGAGTATTCACATCAATGTTTATAATCTCTACAATAAGTGGATTGGTTTCTGGGAATAAAGCAACCTGTTGAGCAACTATTGGATTTGAATTGATTGCCTGACCGGATGATCTTTCAAGCTCTTTCATGATTTCTTGCGCCCTTTGAATTGCAAGTGCTGGAAGCCCTGCCATTTGTGCAACATGTATACCGTAAGACTTATCTGCCCATCCTTTAATAATTTTATGAAGAAATATAACTGCACCACCGCTTTCGGTAACTGCGACATTGTAATTTCTGACGCCAGGTAGTAAATCCGCTAATTTGGTTAATTCATGATAATGGGTTGCAAATAACGTCTTGGAGCGTAAATTGGGGTGGTTATGGATAAATTCAATCACAGACCAGGCGATTGCAACACCATCGTAAGTGCTCGTTCCACGCCCAAGCTCGTCGAGGATCAGAAGACTTTTTTCGGTTGCATTGTGTAAAATATTGGCAGTCTCAATCATTTCCACCATAAAAGTTGATTGTCCAGAGTGGATTTCATCCTGAGCTCCAATTCGAGTGAAAATGCGGTCAACAATACCTATTCGCGCAGAATCCGCTGGGACATAACTTCCCATTTGGGCAAGCAAAGTAATAAGAGCAACCTGACGAAGGTACGTTGATTTCCCTGACATATTTGGACCAGTTATCACATGAATAATCTCGCCAGCTTCGAATTTGATGTCGTTTGGTGTAAACCTTTCACCTTCCAGGTTTTCAACAACAGGATGCCTTCCAGAAATTATTTCTAATGTATTGTCTGATAGGACAATTGGTCTTGAATAATTGTATAGGGAAGCGGTTTCGGCTAATGAGGAATAGACATCAAGTTTGGCGATTACTTTGGCTGTATCGAGTATTATTTCAGATGTTTTAGATAGTTGATTGCAAATCTCTTTATACAATCGCATTTCTATTTCATGAATGTGTTCTTCTGCGTTTAATACCAATATTTCATATTCTTTCATTTCCGGTGTTATATACCGCTCAGCGTTTACCAGGGTTTGTTTCCGAATATATTCTATAGGTATATTTGAACTATTGGAGTGTGTAATTTCAATGTAATAACCAAAGACTTTATTAAACCCGACTTTGAGCGATTTGATGCCTGTTCGCTCTCTTTCAATGCTTTCAAGGTTATTAATCCAATCCCGTGCATGCTGCGTAGTATTTGTTATTCCATCCAATTCTTCAGAATATCCACTTTTTAGGATCCCAGAATTCTGGATCGTAGCAGGAGGATCATCGGAAATCGAAGAATTTATAAGGGAAAATTCTTCATGACAAACAGACAGCTTATCTATATCCAATGCTGGATGGTTGGACAAATTACTTTTTGAAAGTAATTCTAATAATTCGGGTAAATATGCTAGAGCATCTTTGAAAGCCAATAATTCGCGAGGTTGAATATTCCCAGTGATGATCCGATTTACGAATCGCTCCAAATCGATAAACTTTTTTTGTAGTGATCGAATTTCTGCTCTCAACATTCCATTAGCATGGAAAAGACTTATACCATCCAGACGTAAATTGATTTGATCTGGATTAAGAAGAGGCTGGCTGATCCATTTTCGAAGAAGTCTTTTCCCCATAGGTGTGACAGTTTTGTCAATCAAACCAAGCAGGGACCCTTTTAATTCCCCGTTTAATGATTCTGTAATCTCAAGATTGCGTTGTGTTGGTGCATCTAAAACCATAAAATCATTTAAACTATAAGTCTGGAGTCGTGTGAGAATTTGGAGTGTTGAAGCTGAATTTTCTTTTATATATTGCAATAAAGCTCCAGCTGCCCTAATTCCCGCCGTCTTCCCTTGTAAACCAAAACCATCCAGAGAACTAGCAGAAAAATGACTCATGATAGTCTCTCGACATTTTCCAATTTCAAAATGCCAGGCACTCCATGGAGTAATATGTCCAGGAATGTCATTCACAAGGACTTGGGTGTCCGGGTGGATAATTTCTGCAGGGTGTAGACGTTTTATCTCAGAAAATAAAGCCGCATTCTCTGAAAAATCAAAAACTGTAACCGCAAATTCCCCGGTTGTAACATCTGCAAAAGAAACTCCTACTTTTTCATTTTCGATTACTACCGAAGCGAGATAATTATTCGATCCTTCATTGAGAAAATGGGGTTCGATTATTGTCCCCGGAGTTACAACTCGAACCACTTGTCGGGGGAAAATACCTTTCGCAGGTTGATTTCCAATTTGCTCGCAAATCGCCACATGATAGCCTTTTTCAACCAAACGAGCCAGATAATTATCAACAGCATGGTAGGGTATCCCCGCAAGAGGAGTTCGTATCCCTTTCCCGATAGGACGAGTGGTTAAAACAATATCTAATTCTCTTGAGGTTATTTCTGCATCTTCATCGAACGTTTCGTAAAAATCACCCAATCGGAAAAACAAAATAGCCTTTGGATACTGCCGTTTGATATCAAGATATTGCTGTCGTACTGGGGTTATATCATCGCTCATGATTTCATTTTATTGTTAGCTGTAGATTTGGACAAGGGTAGAAAATTTAATTGTCGATTTCTCTCCTACCGAGAAAAGTAAAGAAACCTGCCGAAAGCATGGTCAAGGATATGATAATCATAAAAACAACATTATTCTTGATGGGTGATTTCTGGTTAGAAATAGCTGTTGGAGAAATAACAGTGTTCTTTTTTTGGGGTTGAGCTGTTTGAAATGGGCTAGGAGTGTGAGAAACACCCGTTGTTTGCATGGAGACAGGAAGTGTTGGAGTTTGTGAAAATTGTGGACGAATGAGTAATTTATCACCTACGTAGATGAAGTAGCTGTTTAATGAATTCATTTGGATTAACTCCTCTTGCGAGACATTGTAAACTTGGGCAATTGTCCAGACAGTATCTCCAATCTCAACGATGTGGAAAATTGAGCCATCATCTCCAGGTGTCGAAGTGATGATTTTTCTACCAAGAACTGGATAATAAGTTGGGAAAATTTCTCCAAATTGTGTGGGTACCGATCCACTTGATGTGGATAATCCAACATCTATTGTATAGTAAATCATATCTCCAACTGCTGTTACTCCTGCCCCTATATCTTGAAGGGATGCAGAAAGCATTGTATTCAAATGGGGAGAATCCAATTGCCAAATATTTACTGCATCAATTGCAGAAAGATTATTTCCAGAGATAATATTTTCTGAGAAATAGCCCCCCATACTTAGATCACCTGCTACAGAATAACCTGCCGAGAGGGCCCTTTGAAAAGGGCGGGAACCATCAGCGCCATAATGTGTGGTCGTGCCTATTGATGCCTGATAATCAGAATGGTTTTGTGCGATATACATAAGTGTTTGATTCACCTGGTAGACAGGTAATCCATGAGAGATTCGCAATGAATTTACAGCATTGATTAGATCTATTGAGCTTGAAGAGATTCTTGCTGATTGTCTCAAGTGTAGAATATATTTAGGAAGACTAATAGACGAGAAAATGATTACAGATAGACAAGTAACAATTAATATCCCTTTATGACTTGAGTGATTCATTGCTTCCTCAATTTAGGTTTTTTTGTACAAGATATATTGTAAGAAATGTAGCTTAAGTTGGACATATATCCCTCTTTAGAATGACAATACTCATAAAAATCACCTTGTTATGAGACTCAATGCTATATTAGTAGTAATTCTAAGTAAAATTATGATTACAAAAATTTTGTCATAGTTGTTTGGATAATAGCGAGATATTTATTTTATTGTAATACATATTGAATGGAGGTGTCTTATATGAAGACGAAAGTAATGGAACTTCCAGCGTTGTTTGGAGATCATCACGTAACTGAAGTTCGCCGAATACTGAATGAAATGCAGGGAGTCAAGGATATCTATGCAAGCAGCGGATTTGGGGTAGTCGAAATACAATATGATGAAACAAAAGTTAATGATCTGGAATTACAAGTTAAATTAGATGACGCCGGATATACAGGGGATTTATTAACAAGAATTGAATCTGAAAAGGCAGAAAGCACAGGGGAAAATACAGAGATATATTTACGACATACAGCAGCCTATGCACAAACAAAATTGGTAGTAGGTTTTGGTCAAAATATTGGCAAGCAACATGGTCGTCCATTGTGGCCTTGCCCTGGAATGGGTCCCATCCGCAATGAAAATGAGGTAAAGTAAAATGCCAACAAAACGTACTCCTCAAGAACAAAGTATAGATCCTGCTGCACAACAAATGCTTGTGCGGGCAGAAGAATTGAAAATTGAAACCGCATTCTCTCGCGCAGATGCGATGGCTGCCTGTAATATTGGCGCAGCAGGTATGTGCTGTAAGCAATGTGGAATGGGACCTTGCCGGTTAACTAAAGATGGTCAAGTGGGGGTTTGTGGTGCCACAATTGACACAATTCAGGCAAGAAATTTAATTCGATCAATTGCAGCTGGCGCTGCAGCCCATTCGGATCATGGGCGCGATATGGCATTCACTTTAAAAGCAGTTGCAAATGGTGAAGCCGAAGGCTATATTATACGAGATGTGGCTAAATTGCGTAATATCGCATCTTTATATGACATAAATGTTGAAAAAAGATCCCCAGAAGAAATCGCAAATGACCTGGCGGATTTATATATTGCCCAATTTGGTCAGCAACGAGGCGAAGTTATTTCAACAAATCGAGCGCCAAAGAAAAGATTAAAAATTTGGCAAGAAAATGGGGTTGTACCACGTGGTATCGACCGAGAAGTTGTAGAATCTTTGCATCGCACCCATATAGGCGATGATCAAAATTATGAACATATTTTGCAACACGCCATCCGCACTAGTTTATCAGACGGTTGGGGCGGATCAATGATAGCTACGGATGTTTCAGATATTCTCTTTGGAACCCCAGCCCCGATTTTGGGGCAAGCCAATCTAGGAGTTCTCAAAGACGATATGGTAAATGTGATTGTGCATGGACACGAACCAACCCTCAGCCAAATGATTGTGGCAGCTTCTCAAGATCCAGAAATTATTGAATATGCAAAAAAAACTGGAGCAAAAGGTATTTGTCTTTCTGGAATTTGTTGCACTGCAAACGAAATTCTTTTAAGGCAGGGAATACCAGCAGCAGGAAACTTTTTACACCAGGAACTGGCAATTTTAACTGGCGCTGTTGAGGCGATGGTCGTCGACGTTCAGTGTATCATGCAAGCTTTGGTAGACTTGGCATCAAATTTTCATACAAAAATTATTACCACTTCTCCTAAGGTGCAAATTACTGGCGCTACCCATATTGAGTTTGATGAACATAAAGCGCTTAGTATAGCGAAAACTATATTGAAAGAAGCGATTGATAATTATAAAAATCGTGGTAAGACGGAAATTCCTAATATTATAGAAGATTTGATACCTGGATTTTCACATGAATATATTAATTATATGCTGGGCGGAAGTTATCGGGCTTCATTCCGTCCTTTAAACGATGCGATAATATCTGGTCGTATCCGTGGAGTAGCAGCGATAGTTGGCTGCAATAATCCTAGGACAAATCAAGATTATATATTTAACTATGTAACAAAAGCATTGCTCAAACAGGATGTTTTGGTGGTGCAGACAGGATGTGGAGCAATAGCGAGCGCCAAGCTTGGATTAATGTTGGGCGAAGCTGGTTTGAGTGAAGTAGGTCCAGGATTGCGTGAGATTTGTGAAACTATTGGTATTCCTCCAGTACTCCATATGGGATCATGCGTAGACAACACCCGCATACTAACCGTTTTAACGCAAATTGTTGCAGAAGGAGGTTTAGGGGATGATATTGATCAAGTGCCTGCTGTCGGATTAGCTCCTGAATGGATGAGTGAAAAAGCACTCTCGATAGGAACATACTGCGTAGCTTCGGGAGCTTATGTAATATTTGGAGGATCCTCACCTGTTAGTGGGATGCCGGATAGAGTTTCTGATAGTGACAAAGTTCTAAATTACATTAGTTCGGGTTGGGAAAAACTTTATGGCGGGAAGCTTGAGTTTATTTCAGATCCTGACGAAATGATAAAGGCAACTCTTGCTCATATCGATGCCAAGAGAGCTGCCCTCGGCATTCAGGAATATGATGCGTCTAAGTACGGAAGAAGTGGGGATACAAAAATGATCGCTTTGGAAGAACTTCCTCTGGCTGAGAAACGTAAAGCAATTTACGGAACAGCAGCAGATTAACCCCGGGAGATTTCATTATGTCACGTTATATTGCCACTAGAGCTATACGCGGAGCTTCCGCACTTGTTACTGAAGCAGAACTTATGCTTCGAAAAGCTATTCATGAAAAAGGCGAGGAAACCAAGGTTGCCTTTCCAAATACGGCATATTTTATGCCGACAATTTTAGGGATGACAGGTCAGACAGTTGAAACCCTTGGTCAATTGGAACCGGCACTTCTACATGCTCGCGAATTGTTACATCCTATGCCTGCGAATAATAAATGGACACCTTATCTGGGGGAAACACTGGATAGTGGTATGGCTACTTTACTTGCTGCTGAGGTGATTGAGGCTATTCGTTTTGTTTATGGTTTACAACCTGAAAAAATGGATGGATTTCACCTTGCTGGCGGAACATCGTATAGTGAATCTAACGGAACCGGGCACCTTAATGGTCCAATAGATGATATCCAACTCAGATCATGGGGTATTCAATTAGTCGATGGACGCATGCCTGGTTTTGCTGCAATTGTTGGTTGTGCCAAGTCAAATGAAGTTGCGGTTCAGATTGTCCGTGAACTTCAAAAACGTAATATTTTGACGTTCCTATCCGGCAATGTAAATGGCAGAAGTATTATTCATCAATTAAACGAGGAAGGTGTTGAATTAGGGTATGATACCTACACAGTTCCATTTGGTACAGATACTTTAAGCGCAATTTATGCTCTTGGCTTTGCGACAAGATCTGCATTGACCTTTGGTGGACTCAAGCCAGGTATGGCACGTGAGATACTTTTATATAATAAAGAGCGTGTTTTTGCATTTGTCTTGGCATTGGGTGAAGTAGATGATTTAAAATATGCAGCTGCAGCTGGAGCAATTAATTTTGGATTCCCAGTAATTGCAGATACAGTTATTCCTGAGATCCTTCCAACTGGCGTAACTACCTATGAGCATGTCGTGAGTATGCCATTTAATCAAATTGATGGAAAAGACGATTTGGAACGCGCGGAACGTCTGGTGCAAAAATGTATTGAGATCAGGGGTGTAAAAGTAAAGGTTTCGAATGTTCCAGTCCCAGTTCCTTATGGCTCTGCATTTGAAGGCGAAGTTGTCCGGAAAGCGGACTTGCGAGTCGAATTTGGAGGAAAATACTCAAGAGCCTTTGAATATTTATATATGAGTAAACTGGAAGATGTAACCGATGGCAAGATTGAAATAGTAGGCAATAGTTTTAAAGATATTCCTCCACAAGGATCTATGGATATTGGAATAGTCATCAAAGTTGCTGGACGGCAGATGCAGCAGGATTTCGAACCAGTTTTGGAAAGGCAGATTCACTATTTTATTAATGGTGCTTCAGGAATTCAGCACGTAGGACAACGTGATATCGCTTGGATCCGGGTTTCTAATGGAGCGGCTGAAAAAGGTTTCGACTTGGAGCATTTTGGAAAAATATTGCATGCACGATTTCATGAAGATTTTGGTGCGATAGTCGATAAAGTTCAAGTCACAATTTACTCAGATCCCGAGAAAGTCCAAGAGTGGTTGACAAAAGCGCGCGAAGCATATGATTTTAGAAATAAAAGATTAGCAGATCTTACAGATGATAAAGTTGATGAGTTTTATTCATGTACTTTATGTCAATCATTTGCACCTAACCATGTTTGTGTTGTAAGTCCCCAAAGACTTGGTTTGTGTGGAGCTTACAACTGGTTGGATTGTAAAGCCTCATTCAGTATTAATCCAACAGGACCCAATCAGCCTATTAAATTAGGTAAACCAATAGATATGGTTAAAGGTTATTGGGAAGGAACTAATAGTTATGCAAAAATTGGTTCCCACGATGTAGTAAACGAAGTAGCCATGTATTCTATTATGGAAAACCCGATGACAGCATGCGGTTGCTTCGAGTGCATTGTTATGTTGATCCCAGAAGCAAATGGTGTGATGATTGTAAGCCGGGAAGATACTTGCATGACTCCTGCAGGAATGACTTTTTCGACTCTAGCTGGTATAGCTGGAGGCGGATTACAAACACCAGGAGTGATGGGTGTTGGCAAATTCTATTTGATTAGCCCTAAGTTCATTTCAGCGGAAGGTGGTTTCACGCGGGTTGTATGGATGAGTAAAGTCCTAAAGGAATCTATGGCTGATGAGTTGCTAATGGTTGCCAATCGTGAAGGCGACCCTGATTTGATCAGCAGGATAGCAGATGATAGTTGTGCAAACACAGTCGATGAATTGCTTGCATGGATGGAGGAACATAACCACCCGGCATTAACTCTTGATCCGATGTTTTAATTTTAAAATGGATAAGTAATGATTTTGTTCATTACTTATCCATATAGATTTTCATTGTTAGTTGAAAAGAAAATTCTCGCGAAGAAAGAAACAATTATTGATTCTTCACAAAATATAATAAAAAATATAGCAATGAAGAAAGATAGATTATTGGGATCAATAGTAGATCAAGAGTATTGTCAATAAATCTATTCAACAAGTAAATCATAGATATTTAGTGTCTTCGTTTTATTTTAATATGAGAGGAGTAAAGAATAATGCCAATCGAAATTCCAATGGATAAATGGCCTGGATCTGTAAGAGCTGTTACACTAGGCGCGACCTCCAAAGAAGGGGGAACTCGAAAGAATACAGTCACTGTTGGTGGAGAAAAGACCTTGCCTTTCCTGCAATTTGAATCTCCAACTCCGAATAAACCAGTCGTAGCGATAGAAATAAAAGACCACAAACCTGAAGATTGGTCTCCTTTATTGGTAGATATTTGGGGAGAAGCTATGTCAAATCCAGCTGAGTGGGCACTTGCAGCAGAAAAAGCTGGTGCTGAGATTATAGTCTTAGCTTTAAGTGCTAATGATGAAACAGGCAACCAAACAACCGCTGAAAAAGCGGTAAGTTCTGTGCAATCTGTTTTAAAAGCTTCTGGATTACCATTAATAGTGTTCGGACCTGGACAAGTGGATCTGGACAATGAACTACTAGTTCCAATTTCAGAAGCCACAAAAGGTGAGAAAATAGTATTAGGAATTTGCGAAGACAAGAATTACAGGACCATTGTTGCGACAGCAATGGCGAATGGGCACCTTGTAACAGCCCGTACGCCAATGGATGTGAACCTTTCTAAACAATTGAATATCCTTATAACGGATATGGGAATGCCAGCGGACCGTGTTCTAATGGATCCTACTACAGGGGCTCTTGGTTATGGAATTGAATATGGTTATTCTGTTATGGAACGGTTGAGGTTGGCAGCTCTTCAAGGTGATGCAATGACCCAACTTCCCATGATCGTGACACCGGGTTTTGAAGCCTGGAAAACAAAGGAAGCCAAGGTCGGTGAGGGTGTTCCCCCATCGTGGGGAGATTGGGAAGAAAGATCTATTAATTGGGAGACATTGACAGCAATATCGTTGGTTCAAACCGGAGCTGACATAGTTGTTCTTCGTCACCCCGAAAGTGTTAGAAGAGTTAAATATGCAATCGATGATCTAATGATGGCCTAAAGGAGAATAAGATATGGCACTCTCAGGTATTCAAATTTATAAAATGCTCCCAAAGACCAATTGCAAAGAATGTGGTTTTCCAACTTGCCTGGCTTTTGCCATGAAATTGGCTGCAAAACAAGTGGAGCTTTCTGCATGTCCCTATGTGAGCGAAGAATCAAAAGCAGAGCTGGCAGAATCCTCTGCGCCACCGATTCGTTTGGTTTCTATTAAAGCCGGAGGATTGGAAGTTAAAGCAGGGAATGAAACCGTCATGTTCCGGCACGAAAAAACATTCTTCAATATGCCCGGGTTGTTTCTAAGGGTGAAATCAAGTATGGATGTTGAAGCTATACAAGATGTGGTATCTAAAGCTGATGCCTATCGAGTAAATTATGTTGGTATGGACCTCATTGTTGATGGATTTGCAGTCGAAGCTGATGATGAAGGAAGATTTACAGAAGCTCTTAAAGCCGTACGATCTGCGACAAAACGTCCTTTAATCCTGATTGGAAAAGAATCAGCAATTAAGGCTGGCATGGAAATCCTGATCGGAGAATATCCTCTCCTTTACGCAGCAAATGGATCTAATTGGGAGGCGGTGGCGGACATTGCCAATAAATACTCGACATCCCTTGTTGTTACTGCCGAGAATTTTGATGATCTGGAAGAATTAACTGGAAAACTCAAAGCCAAAGGATGTGATGATATTGTCCTCGATCTCGGATCAGGTCGCTTGGGAAGCAATTTGTCGAAGTCAACACAATTACGAAGGTTGGTGTTAAAGAAAAACCAGCGATCATTGGGTTTCCCGACAATTATTTTTGCAAATGGTGCAAAGGGTCAGGACGCTATAGAAGCAGCTCAAGCAATTGAAAAATATTCCGGTTTTATCGTACTTGATAGATTTGCACCAGAATTATTTTACCCACTACTTGTCTTAAGGCAAAATATTTATACCGATCCTCAAAAACCAATTCAGGTTCAACCAGGAATTTACGAGATCAATTCACCCGATCAAGATAGCCCGGTATTGGTAACAACAAATTTCAGCATTACATATTTCAGCGTAGCCAACGAAGTGGAGGGTTCTGGAATGCCTGTTTGGTTGCTGGTGACAGATGCAGAAGGTATGAGCGTACTGACAGCCTGGGCAGCTGGAAAATTTGATTCTGAGCGGATAGCTAAATCTGTGAAAGAATTCGGAATTGCCGATAAGATAGCCAAGAAACGTTTAATACTACCAGGTCATGTCGCTGTCCTGTCCGGTGAAGTTGAGGAAGAACTCCCTGGATGGGAAATTCGCGTCGGGCCAAGGGAGGCTGTTGATATTCCATCTTTCTTAAAGCAAGTACTATAAAAAATAGATTTGGGCGATTGCAAAAGGATGCCTTTTCGTAGATAAAAAGATTAATATGATAAATTCGTTTGCAATCGCTCTTGTTTGGGCTTATGACAGAACATGTAATTGTATTTACTCGAGGTGAAAGTGATGGGGAGTCTATAACTATCTCTGTACCTACAGGTACTCTAGTTTCTGATGCTGCTTTTCATGCAGGATGTGAAATTGGACAACCTTGTGGCGGACAGGGACGTTGTGGACGGTGTTTGATTCAAGTAAAAAAAGGAGATGTTCGCAGGCGAAGCGCATTAAGGTTGACCGAGGAAGATGTCTCGAACGGTTATGCCTTGGCATGTCAAAGTATTATTGAGGGAGATGCGGAAATCCTTATCCCACAACAAGAGAAAATTGAAAGAAGACTTACCACAGATAGATCTGTTGTTGATGTTAGTATTCCAATTGGATACTCTTTTTCATCTTCTCAAAATATCAGAATCGTCCATCTAAAACTAAACCCCCCAAGCATGGATGATCAGACTGATGATTGGAGTCGGTTACAGGCAGCATTCCGTTTACAAAGCGAGTACAAGAAAATTAAATGTTCAATTTCTGTTTTAAGAATTCTTGGAACTACATTACGAGAAGGAAATTGGAGTGTAACTGGGATTATTGATATTTCAGATCAAGATTCTGGTAGTCCTGTTCAATTAATTCACCTTATCCCGGGGATTACAGAGATAACTGATCCTCTTTGGTCCTTAGCTATAGATATTGGAACTACAACGGTTACTGTTTGGTTGGTCGATCTTATTTCTGGCTCTGTTGTTTTCCGCGCTTCTGAATATAATGGGCAGATTTCTCGAGGCGAGGATGTAATTTCACGAATAGTTTATGCAAGCAAAGGATCAGGCGGGGTAGATCTTCAGGCAAGAGTTATTGAAACGATCAATAATTTAGTGATTGTTGTTTGTAAGCGCGCGAGCATAAATTCCAATCAAATTATCAAGGTTGTTGTTGCTGGAAATAGTACGATGATTCATTTATTATTAGAAATTCCGCCATCCAGCATTAGGTTTTCACCATTTATAACCGTAGTTAACCACCCTATGCAAATTTCTGCAAAAGATATTGGCTTGAATTTATGTCCAGCCGCTGTTGTCGATTGTTTGCCGGGTATAGCCAGTTATGTAGGTGCAGATATCACCGCAGGTGTTTTATCTTCTGGAATGTATGCAACGGAAAAATTAACTTTATTCCTAGATGTAGGCACAAATGGGGAAATCGTCCTTGGAAACCAGGATTGGCTGGTAAGTTGTGCCTGTTCTGCTGGTCCTGCATTTGAAGGTGCAGGTGTAGTGGACGGAATGCGTGCAACTGAAGGTGCGATCGAGGAAGTGTGGGTTAATACGACCACTTATGAACCAACTGTTCGGATAATTGGTGGCGGAAAACCGAAAGGAATTTGTGGCTCAGGTTTAATTTCACTTCTTGCCGAATTATTTCTTGCAGGGTTAATTGATAAAGCTGGAAATGTTAATACCTCTTTAGATACTCCACGTGTTCGGGAAGGAGACCGAGGAGGTGAATATATTCTTGCATGGGCAGATGAAACCGTATCTGGGAAAGATATCACTATAACAAGAGTGGACATTGATAACTTGTTAAGGGCTAAAGCAGCGATTTATGCAGGATTTACTGTACTAGCTGAGCAGGTTGGTGTTTTATTGGAGGATGTTGAGCAAATACTTATTGGAGGATCATTCGGAAAGTATATAAACATTGAAAAAGCGATCCAAATCGGATTGTTACCCGATGTTCCTTGGGATCACTATAAATTTTTAGGAAACACATCGATCCTAGGTGCATATAAAGCTCTCCTAAGTATCGAAGCACGCCAGAAAGTTGAAGATATAGCCAATAATATGACTTATATTGAATTGTCTGCAGATAATACATTTTATGAAGCTTTTATGTCTGCCATGTTTTTACCTCATACCGATCTTAACCGCTTTCCGACAGTAAAAGCGGCATTAAATTCACCATAAGATCAGAATTTCAATCAATTTATAACGAGAAAGGATACCAACCATGTATATTATCGGAGAAAATATTCACATAATTTCAGAAAAAGTTAAAGAAGCTTTAAAATCTCGCGACAGTGAATTTTTTATGGACCTGGCTGTTCGTCAGGTTGAGGCAGGTGCTCAAGCTGTTGATATCAATTTAGGCCCAAGAAAAAAAGACTGGGACGAAATTTTTCCGTGGATTATTAAAGGTATCGAAACAGTAGTTGATGTACCTCTTTCTATTGATACGACAAATTTTGATGGAATAGAAGCTGCTTTAAAGACTGTAACCAAGGCACAACCCATTATCAACTCCACTTCGGCAGAAGTAGAAAGATTAGAAAGAATCCCATTGTTGGCTAAAAAATATAATGCTAAGGTTATTGGTTTGACCATGGGAGCATCTGGTATTCCAATTGCCGCAGACGATCGCATAAATATAGCAGTAGAATCCTTAATACCAAGATTTGTTGAAATAGGTTACCCGGTTGAGAATTTAATAATTGACCCACTCGTGCTAACTGTTTCTGGATGTCAAGAATATTGCCCTCAGTTAATTGAAGCTGTACGAACATTGCAGTATGCATGGGACCCAGCTCCTCTTATCTCAGTTGGCTTATCCAATGTTTCAAATTCAGTTCCTACAGAAGGACGGCCACTGATTAATCGTGTATATCTCGCAATGTTGATGGGTGTTGGATTGAATATGATGATCGCAGATCCATTCGATAAAAAGCAAAACGAAGTTATCCGAATTATTGAAAATCGGGACGATAGCACAGCAGTTGGAAAATTATATTTGAAGATTGCTGATAAAACAAATGCCAGCGAAGAACTGGACATTGCGGATGTTGATATGTCAGATCCACAACAAGTTGAGATTTGGAAGACAGTTCAAATCTTGCTAAATAAAGTAATCTATGCTGATAGTTATTTGAGTCAATAATAAATATATGTTATTTGGAGATCTAATATGCCTATATTCACGCCAAGTCGACGATGGCAACCACCTTTTATGCCATTTAAAAGAGAGAAAATCAGCAAGCGATTACTGGCATCCCTCGAAAAAACAGTAAAAGGACCTTTATTCGGGTGCAGGATGTGTGGAAATTGTCTACTTCAAGAAACAGCATTTATCTGCTCGATGGAATGTCCAAAAGGCATCAGAAATGGACCATGTGGAGGTTCAACTTCAGATCATTGTTATGTGGATGATACGCGCCCATGTATGTGGTATGAAATTTATGACCGTGCTTTCAAAATGGGGCGCGAAGAAATGCTGCTGGAAGTTCTTCCTCCCCTTGATTGGGATAAAGTTGGAACTGAAACATGGGGTGATGTCACCAGGCAAGTAAAAAAAGTTGGTACTTCAAAAGTTATTTCAGGTCTATTAAAGCGCGATCCAGTGAAACGAACTGCAACTTGGGACCTTGTTTTTCGGCCTGTTCGTCAGCCTGAATGGTGGGAAGGCGATGCTGAATATCATCCAGCCAAATATGAAGAACCGGTATCCGATTTGGAAAGGAGATTAAAAGCGGGAGAGTTTGTGGTCACAAGTGAAGTTGCACCTCCTGTAACTATCGCAACAAAGAAGCTAATTAGCAATATTGATCTTGTAAAACCTTATGTCGCTGCAATTAATTTCACAGATTGTCCTTCTGCAACTCCGCGCATGTCTTCCTGGTCTTGTTCTGCAACTGCTATAAAACAAAACGCTGAGCCTGTTATGCAAGTCGCTGCAAGGGATCGAACCAGGGTTGGCCTGCAGGCTGAAGTTATGGGAGCATATAATCTGGGCATAAGAAATATTTTATGCCTTTCTGGTGACAGTATGAGCATGTCGCCAGGGCCAAGGGGTCGTATGGATATTGTAGATTTGGATTCGATTCAGATGCTATGGATATTAAGACGTATTCGGGATGAAGGAAAGTATCTGGATGGGCGAGAGATAAAAACTCCTCCAAAATACTTCCTGGGAGCGGCTGCATCACCGTTTGCATCTGATCCTCGTTTTCAGGCAATAAGAGAGCATAAAAAAGTGAACGCCGGAGCCCAATTCTTCCAGACAAATCTGGTTTATGATCCTGATGGCTTAGAAATTTGGCTAAATGAACTGGCAAAAAGAAATATCCTGGATAAAGTATATGTGTTAGTGGGAATAACCCCTCTAAAGAATATTAAAATGGCAAAGTATATGAATGATGAAGTTCCTGGTGTGAGTATCCCTGAACCTCTTTTAAAGCGTATGGAAAAAGCAGGCGATGGAGCTGCAGAGGAAGGGTTAACCATAGCGCTAGAGCTTGTGGAGAAGATCCGTATAATGCAAGGAGTAAATGGTTTTCACATAATGGCTGTTGGATGGGAAGAAATCGTTCCCAGGTTGGTAACTGAAGCAAGGTTATTGCCAATAGGTTTTAATCCACCCACTGTTGATTGATATTACATAGTTTGTGTTTTGGAGGCAATATGATGCCTGAACAGCTTAGAAATTTCCGAGATATCGTAACATTGGCGGACGGAGCACGAATTTTGTTTCGACCAATGACAAAAGGAGATCAATCTTTTTTGTATGAGCTTTATTCATCGATTAGCGACGAAGATCTACGGTATTTCAGACACAATGTAAAAGATCAAAACGTTTTAAAGGATTGGATTGAAGAGCTTGATTACAATAAAACAATTCCACTTTTGGCTTTTGTAAAGGATCATCCTGTTGGAAACGCGACTCTTCATTTTGGAGAAGGACCAAGAAGGCATATTGGAGAGATAAGGATTTATCTGACGAGAGATTTTCGCAAACGTGGTTTGGGTTTGAAAATGTTAAAGGCAATAATCGATATTGGTCATAAACAAGGATTGCATATCTTAATTGCTGAAGTTATTGCTGATAATATTAAATTGATTAAAGCATTTGAGATGATAGGCTTTAAGCAACAATGCACTCTTGATAATTACTTTATGTTTCCTGATGGAGAATGCATAGATGTAAAATTAATGCTAATGTCATTAAAATCAAAACTTGACGAATATTAATATCTCTTTGCGGAAGCAAATTTTTGAGAATACAGGCCAGGACTTGCGAAAATGTCGCGAATACCTGGCCTGCGAGTTGGATGCTCTAAAAGATGCAGACATTATTCTTTGGTTCTCTTATTCACCTTCTCCTGAAGAACTATGACGACATTATCTAAAGTAAATTTCTTAGGGAATATTCAGCGCTAGCAATATTAAATAAAAGCTTGTAATATACATTTGAATTATCACCAAGTTCTTAGGGAAATTAGAGAAGAGAAAACTACTCGCGATAAGATAACAAATTTGGAGCAATCAAGTGAGTGAAGCGAGCGACAGTTATTTGCAAGTTAGAATTGAACAATTAAGAATTAAGATTAGGGAAAGGAATGATCCCCTTGGTGATACGTTTCGATGTGGAATGAATTACAGGGAAATCTCAGGTATGCCAATACTTTCTTTTTTGATTTTCAATTTAGCAGTGGAAATTGCATATCCAGAACTGGTTGTGCGAGATGGATCCGATAGGAAAGAACTTAATTCAGCATACCAAGCTTTGGTATGCTATTATTTGGTGACATCTGCATCTCACCCGATTAGACATCAAGTAGAAAATAAGTGGGTTTCTTTTGCGGACCTTCCAGATGGCAGATTTTATAACCAAGCTTTTCAAAGTTATACTGGGAAAAAATTGGCTGCATCGATAGACTCAAATTTAAATAGATTCACTAATTACGCAATGCAAATGAAAGGATCGATACTTGGTATAGGTGATGTTGCGTACCAATTTCTTGTCTTGCCAAAAGTACCTGTGGGAGTAGTTTACTGGAGTGGAGACGAAGAATTTCCAGCCAGCTGCCAAATCCTTTTTGATGCAACAGTAAGTTTGCACCTTCCAACTGATACATGTGCAATCGTTGGGAGCATGCTTACTCAAATGATCCTAAAACACATGGAAGATTAATAATTTTATAGGTAATAGTGGAAAAAAAAGAATATTTTTCTTCGAGTTCAATCAATACTAAATCCAAAAACATGCATGAAATGATTGCAGCATTAGGTCTATCTCATCCAGATTTGGATTTTGATCAAAATAAAGCGGCATTGCTTGTACTGGATGTTCAGAAATATTTTTTTTCAAGTGACTCCCATGCATATATACCGAGTGCACCCGCCATCATCCCAAATATTCGAAAATTAATTGAAATATTTAATATTAATACGCGACCTATCATATTTACAAAACACGTTAATGATCACAACAACGCAGGTATGATGGCGGTTTGGTGGAAAGATTTATTGGAAGAAAATTCGGAAAGATCCAATTTGATTGATGAAATTGACGAATCGAAAGGAACAATAATCCAAAAAGAAAGATATGATGCTTTTTGGAAAACTCCCCTCGATGTTTTTCTAAAGAATGAGGGTGTTGAACAAGTTATTATTAGTGGAGTGATGACGCACTTGTGCTGTGAAACAACTGCCAGATCAGCCTTTATGAGAGATTACAAGGTATTCTTTACAATAGATGGTACTGCGACATATACAGAAGAACTTCACATGGCGTCTTTACTCAACTTAGCGCATGGTTTTGCAAAAACAATTCTGTGCATGGAAATTAAATAAAAGTAATACACTATGGAAAATCCAAAGATTACGATAATTGGTGCAGGACCAGCCGGGATAGCGACATCTATTCAATTGAAAAGAATGGGATATGAGCCACAATTGTTTGAAAAAGATTTAGTCGGTGGATTGTTATGGAACGCCAATCTGGTTGAAAACTATCCCGGGTTCCCAAATGGTATTAGTGGTCCTAAATTGATAAAACTAATGATTAATCAATTAGAACAATTGAAAATTGAAATAAAGTATTCGCAAATTAACACATTATCCTTCGATGGTGACTACTTTCAGCTGATCACCAATGAGGAAAATATCGTTTCGGATTTCGTCGTTATTGCATCCGGGACAAAACCAAAATCAATAGATGTAAATATTGCTGAATCTGTTGGAAGAATGATCCATCAGGATATAAGAAAAATTTTGGATATAAATGGTAAGCATATTGTTATAATTGGTGCTGGGGATGCAGCGTTTGATCACGCTTTACACCTATCAAAGAAGAATCAAGTATCGATTATTAATCGAGGAGTTAATATCAGGTCTTTGCAATTGTTGGTAGACAGGGCATTTTTGAATAAAAAAATTGAATATTTGAACAATATTGAGATTGAAGACATCGATTTAAGTGCTCCAGAATCCGGGAAGATCCTAAAAGTTCAATGTAATTCCCTTGAAAAAGGAAAATTCTCTGTAGAGTGTGATGAAGTAGTATTTGCCATTGGAAGGGATCCTCAATTAGATTTTATAAAACAAATTATTAAAAACGAAAGGTGCTTACTTGTTGGTGATGTTAAGAATGATTTATTCAGGCAAGCAACGATCGCAATTGGGGATGGAATAAAGGCTGCAATGATAATTAACAATCAAATCTTATCGAGGAATTGAGGTATAAATGAAGGTTTTTGCTGAAACAGGCGATGTGAATATTGCAATAGTTTATATGGCTGATTTGGGTAATGATAAAATCATTGAATTTGTGGAAGCACTGCAGCCACCTTATAGCCGTAATGAAAGATGGATATTAATGGTATCAACGCTTTTTGGTTGCCCAGTAAAATGCATGATTTGTGATGCAGGCGGACAATATCAAGGAAAGCCTGATGCACAGCAGATTTTGGATCAAATTGATTTTATGGTTGATAGATGGTTTTCGGATCGGGTAATCCCTTGCGAGAAATTCAAAATTCAATTTGCAAGGATGGGAGAACCTGCCTTGAATCCAGCAGTTCTTGATGTTCTTGGTTTATTACCTTCGCACTATATAGCTCCAGGATTGATCCCTTCAATTTCGACAATTGCTCCTCACGGTTCAGAATTATTCTTTGAACGTTTGTTGGAAATTAAAGATCGCTTATATCCGGGTGGTAAATTTCAATTACAATTTTCACTTCATTCTACGAATCAATCTCAACGGGATAAGTTAATCCCGGTTAGAAAATGGAATTTCTCTCAAATGGCAATATTCGGAGATAGATTCATAAAAAAAGGTGATCGTAAAATAACGCTTAATTTTGCTTTAGCAGAAAATATGGAGATTGAACAATCTGTTTTATTGGATTATTTTGACCCTCAGAAATACTTATTAAAAATTACCCCAGTCAATCCAACCTGCCAGGCAGTGAAAAATGGTCTTCTTTCATATCTCGACCCAAATAATCCTGGGGGAAAAATAGAATTAGTCAATAAATTGAATGCCTGTGGATATGATGTAATTGTAAGTATCGGCGAAGTGGAAGAAAACCAAATTGGAAGTAACTGCGGGCAATATGTTTTAAATTTCCTTCAATCCCAAAATGCAATCTCAGAAGGATATTCGTATCCAGTTAAAATAAGAGAGTAAAAGGAAAACAATGAAAATTGCAATAACAGGAAAAGGCGGAGTTGGAAAAACTACCTTAGCGGCATTACTGGCACAGCAATATGCGGATATGGGAAGACAAGTACTTGCAGTAGACGCAGATCCTTCACCATGTTTGGCAGGAGCGTTGGGATTTCCAGCATCTGTGAGAAAGTTATTGCATCCTATCTCTGAAATGGAAGATTTGATAGAAGAAAGAACCGGGGCAAAACCAGGGATGGTGGGGGGGTATTTCACCCTCAATCCACGCGTAGATGATATTCCAGAAAGATTTAGCGTTCAACACCGAAATGTACGACTTTTGGAAATGGGATCAGTGGATATAGGCGGATCCGGCTGTATTTGCCCCGAAGGAGCTATGCTAAAAACCCTTTTTACAAATCTCCTTTTTAGAAAAGATGATATCCTTATATTGGATATGTATGCGGGAGTCGAACACCTTGGAAGAGCCACCGTCGATTTTGTTGATGTGATGATTGTTGTCGTTGAGCCTACGCGTCGATCTCTAGGTACAGCTGCGCAAATCAAAAAACTTGCCAACGATATTGGTCTGACACGATTATTACTGGTAGGTAATAAAATTCGAGAAGAGGATGAAAAGAATTTTCTGGAAAACGAAACTCCTGGAATACCTATCCTTGGATTCCTCCCGGCAGATCTTTCTGTTCAGGAAGCTGATAGGCTTGGAATCCCCGTTTTCGATCATGTTCCTATCCTAAAAGAATCTACAAAATTAATGGTGGAAAAAATTTCGCGTTTGGATTTAAAAAGGTAAAATAGATGACAATTACAATAGCTTTAGCCGGCAAGGGTGGAGTTGGGAAAACCACAATTTCGGGGATGGTTATTAAATATCTTGCTCAAGAGCAAATTGGTAGTATCTTGGCAATTGATGCTGATCCATCCAGTAATCTCAACATGGTACTGGGGTTGGACTTGGATTGGACTGTTGGGGATATCCGCGAGGACATGCTGCAGCAGGTAAAGAATTCATTGGCAGCAGGAGGCGCAGCAATGGGAGTCATGGCTGGTGGCCAATCAAAAAGGGACTATCTTGATTATCAAATTCGTACTTCCTTGTCAGAGGGAGCGAGGTTTGATTTGATAGCCATGGGACGCGGAGAAGGTTCTGGTTGTTACTGCGCAGTAAACCACAATTTACGGGAAGTCATAGATTCCATAAGTAAATCCTATTCATATGTGGTTATTGATAATGAGGCTGGAATGGAGCACCTTAGTCGTCGAACCACAAGAGATGTCAATCATCTTCTTGTGGTAAGCGATCCTACCCAACGAGGGTTAGTTGCTGCCCAACGAGTTGCTGTGATGAGTAAGGAGCTCGACATTAATATTGAAAATGCATATTTAATCATTAACAGAGTGCCTTCAGAAATGCCACAGGCTATAACTGAATTTGTCAATAAAATGGATTTACCACTTTTGGGTACCATTCCAGCAGATGTCGAGATTACTAATTTTGATTTTAATGGAAGACCTTTGATTGAATTAGGAAAAAATTCAAATGTTTATAAAGCAGTATCTATGATGATGGATCAGATTCTGAAATAAACACTTATGGTTACCCTCCGTTTATTAAATGGATTGTTAATGGTAGTTCTCCCGATCGGGTTGGCTGCTTATTTCATTTCCAAATTCAAATCAGATTGGCGGTTATGGTGGATTGGAGGAGCCGTATTTGTTTTATCACAAGTTGGACATATTCCTTTCAATTACTATTCAAGCCTCATCCTTAATAAAACAAACCTGGTTAATTGGTCACTAATAAGTCGATCAATTTTCAATGCTTTTTTTCTTGGTTTAAGTGCAGGACTTTGGGAAGAAGGTGCTCGTTATGTTGCCTTCCGTTGGTGGGTTGGAAAGGCTAAATCATGGAGCAAAGGTATTCAATTAGGAGTTGGTCACGGTGGTTTTGAATCAATGATTTTGGGTTTATTAGTTTTGTATACCATTATTCAGATGGTTGTAGTAAAAAATATGGATATTAGTGCACTAATACCAGCAGATCAATTACCGACGACAACGCGATCGATTGCAGCGTATTGGGCTATGCCTTGGTATGATGTACTACTAGGGTTCATTGAAAGGGTATTAACGTTACCCATTCAAATCGCATTGTCAGTCATAATGTTACAGATATTTATTCGAAAAAAGATTATTTGGATTTGGGTTGCAATACTCTTTCATACCATCGTCGATGCTACAGCAGTGTTATTTATGACATTTTCAAATATCTATTTCACTGAAATGGCAGTAGCTTTTTTTTCTGCTATAAGTATAGGAATAATAATTTTTCTTAAATCTCCAGATCCTGTTGAAGAAGAACCAGAAGGTGAACGGTTATTTTTAGAGAAATTCGATAATAAAATATGCAGAATTCAAAAAGTTGACGAATCTTTAGAAAATTTGGATGCGACAAGGTACCAATAAGGTTTTTTGAAATGATAAGAACAGAAAATTTGGAAAAGAAATTTGGCAATACAACTGCTGTGAAATCGTTAAGTTTAGATATAAAAGAAGGGGAAGTATTTGGGTTTTTGGGGCCAAATGGTGCTGGAAAAACAACAACTGTGAGAATGTTGTCAGGCTTGATCGCTCCAACAAAAGGATCTGCAATTGTCAACGGGTTTAAAATTGGTATTGATAATCAGAAAATCAGGAGCACAATCGGAGTATTGACTGAAACCCCGGGTCTTTATGAGAATTTAACAGCAGATCAAAACCTACGCATTTTCGCAAAATTATATGGCGTTAAGGATATCTCAGGACAGGTTGAAAAATATCTTAGAATGCTAGGATTATGGGAACGAAGATTTGAAATTGCGGGCACTTTTTCAAAAGGGATGAGACAAAAACTAGCTATTGCTAGAGCTTTGATCCATGAACCTCGCACTCTTTTTTTTGATGAACCAACAGCCGGTCTCGACCCAGAAGCAGCACACATGTTAAGAAGTTTTATTGATGATCTGCGAAAAGGAGGCCGTACAATTTTTTTATGTACCCATAACCTTGATGAAGCAGATCGCCTTTGCGATCGTATTGGTGTATTTAAGACTCATTTGCTTGTGGTGGATTCGCCGTCCAACTTGAGAAGTTCTCTTTTCGGACGAAAAATTGTATTTCATTTAAAAAGGGTGGATGAAAAGATTATAGCTTCTATAAAGAATTTTGATTATGTAATTGATGTAAAAGTAATTGAAAACAAAATTGTTGCAACATTAGACGATCCAGAATTACGAAATCCTGAATTGATTAGGTCGCTAATTGACAATGGCGCGGACTTAACATTTGTCGGTGAATTGCGACATTCACTTGAAGATGTCTACTTGCAATTGGTTCAAGCCACAGAATGAGCTAAGATATGGAAAAAATAAAAATAATTGTTCAAAAAGAATGGGCAGAGGTCTTTAAAAATAAGATGGTCATTTTTACAGTAGCGTTTCTTCCTCTCATAATGACCGTAATTCCACTTATTATTTTATTTACTACGCGCGAGACAGGTTTGGGGGATGACTTAGGCTCCGATGTCGGTCAAATTATCAGCAGTGGAGTTTGTCTTCCTGGTCTGAATAATTCCGAATGCTTTCAGGTTTATCTTGTAAGCCAATTTATGATGTTGTTCATGCTAATTCCACTTGCTATACCAATAATGATAGCCGCATATTCTATTGTGGGTGAAAAAAATGCCAGGAGTCTGGAGCCACTCCTGGCAACCCCTATTACCACTTTTGAGCTTCTCATTGGAAAAAGCCTGTCTGCTGTGATTCCTGCAGTCATCGCAACTTATGGCTCCTTCATTGTCTTTATCACCGGTGTTTTATTGGTGATTAAAAGCAAAGCTGTCTTGATGGCTTTCTTGGATCTGCGCTGGCTTGTTGCGATATTCATCGTTGGACCACTTATGGCAGTTTTGGCTGTAAATCTAAGTTTGATGGTTTCTTCTAGGGTTAATGATCCAAGAGCAGCTGAACAAATTTCTATGATATTGATTGTCCCTGTCCTGGGATTATTCTTTGGTCAAATGGCTGGATTTTTTATTCTTAACAGGCAAATAATAACAATTATTGCAATTATACTCTTAGTAATTGATATATTAGTTGTCTATATAGCGATCCGGGTTTTTGATCGAGAAGCTATTCTGACAAGGTGGAGGTAAAAGTGAAATTAATGCACAGAACTGCGGTGATGCTTGCAATATTTTTCCTTCTAAGTTTTGGGATTGTATATGCTCAAGAGGAAGAAATAATATTAAAAATCTCACGTGATTTTGGTTATGCTTCAGGTACTGGAAAGATTCAGGGATTATTTTCAATGAAAGCAACATCTTTCTATAAACTGGCAGAAGTCGTTTTTTATATCGATTCACAACCTATAGGGAAAGATTCGATAGAACCTTTTAAGCTCCAATTCAATACTGATGATTTTTCGCAAGGGATGCATTCTCTTTACGCAATTGGTATTGGATTGGATGGAAATGAATTTATTACGAAGGAAATAAGAACAGAATTTATTTCTGCGCAGGACAGTAAAAAAGCAACTTTGACTCTAATAATACCAATTTTAGGACTTTCATTAATTGCGGTGATCATCTCTGCTGTATTTCCTGTATTATTTACAAAAAAGAAGGAAACAATAACCCCTGGTGCGCATAGATTCTACGGTGCTGCAGGCGGAACGATTTGCGTGGGTTGCAATAGACCATTTTCAAGGCATTTGCTTTCTCCAAATTTGATATTAGGAAAATTAGAACGTTGCCCTCATTGTGGTAAGTGGGGAATTTACAGAGCATACCCGATTGATATTCTGAGGAAAGCTGAAGAAACCGAATTGGAGGCTGATTATTCTCAGAAAGCAAATATAATTCTTGCAAATGAAGAAGACAGACTTCGCAATGAGGTAGACGATACAAAATACCAGGGTATGTGAGATAACTGATTAAAAATTTATACTATGAGCTTGAATCTGGAGAATGAGTGAAAATACGAGAAAACAAGGGATTAACATTTGATGATGTCCTTTTGGTTCCGGGAAGATCAAGCATAGCCTCTCGAAGTGATGTGAACACTTCAACTAGGCTGACTAAATCTATTGGTCTGAAGATACCGATAGTCAGTGCAAACATGGATACTGTTACCGAAGAGGCTATGGCAATTGCTATGGCTGAAAATGGTGGAATTGGTATTATCCACAGATTTATGTCAATAGAACAACAGGCAAAACAGATCCTTAATGTGAAAAGATGTCAAGGTTTTATCGTTGAGAATCCATACGAAATCAATCTGTATGCCTCAACAAATGATGCAAGAAATTTGATGAAGAAGGAGAAGGTGGGTGGTTTGGTCGTGAAAGATAGTAAAAACAAATTTGTTGGGATTCTCACATCTCGCGACTTGCTTCTTGCTCCAAGTGAACAAAAAAACATAAGAGACGTAATGACAAAGAGTAATAAACTTATAGTGGCTTCACCTGGCATCACTCCAGAGGAAGCACGAAAGATATTATATAAGCACAGAGTTGAAAAATTGCCAGTTATTGACAAAGATGGTAATTTGGTAGGCTTGATTACGGCGCAGGATGTGGTAAAGCCGGAATTGCATCCAAACGCAACTTTAGACGATAAAGGAAGGCTACGAGTGGGGGCAGCTATAGGGGTGACGGCGGGTGAAATAGAGCGTGCAAAGGCAGTAGTTGATGCGGGTGTAGATGTCCTTGTTTTGGATATAGCTCACGGACATGCTGAGCATTGTATCAATATGGTTAAAGAATTGAAAAATTCATTTGGATTTGTTCAAGTGATCGCTGGAAATGTAGCCACAAGATCTGGAGCTTTCGATCTAGCTGTAGCAGGGGCAGATGCAATTAAGGTCGGCATTGGACCGGGCGCGATTTGTACAACCCGTATAGTAACTGGTTTTGGTGTTCCGCAACTAACTGCAATAATGGATAGCGTTCAAGGTATTCGCGAATCTGGAAAGGACATACCAATAATAGCGGATGGAGGAATTAAAGTTTCAGGTGATATGGTGAAAGCTTTAGCTGCAGGAGCTGATTCCGTTATGATTGGATCTTTATTCGCTGGTACAGAAGAGGCACCTGGTTCAGCAGTTATTAGGGATGGCCAGAAGTTTAAAATAGTTCGAGGAATGGCTTCGCTTGGAGCAGCAATGGGAAGAAATAGAATAGGACGAGGTGAAGATGAAAGTGCAGAAGATCAAGAAGACTGGGATAAAGTCGTACCAGAAGGAGTAGAAGCTGTCGTTCCATATCGTGGGAATATGGAAGAAGTTCTTTTTCAATTGGTTGGTGGATTACGTTCTGGTTTGAGCTATGGTGGAGGAAAAACGATTAAGGAAATGCAGGATAAAGCCGAATTTATAGAAATTACACCTGCAGGTTATCGTGAAAGTAGACCACATGACGTGGATCGAGTATAAAAGTATTAACAATAAAGCTAACTTCGCATAGACATATATATTGAACAGTAAAAAAAATAGAGTAGTTTTTAATTATTAAGCTTGCTAATATATGAGTAGGGGGCTATTTATGTAGATTTGTCGCGGCAATAAAAGAAATTCCATTTCTTGTCAATGCATCAGCGGTTTTATTGCAGGCATCCACCTTGTCGAAGAAATTTAATTTCAAGTTATCCCAATCTCCAGATGCTATCACTTCAGATTTGTCGCGAAAATAATCTAAAATATCAGATGGATGGGTACGGGTGGAATCAATTTCTGGGTCGCCACCTTCGTGTTTCGCAGAGATATTGGTTACATGTCCGGCGAGCTCAACCAATTCATCACGTCGATTGTATGGTTGGCGAACGATATTTTTCCAAGTTTCAGTAATATGGTGTTCAAAACGAATAAGATCTTCAAAGCCGAGAGCTTTTCGGAATTGAGCTGTTATCTCCATTGATGTGTTATTGATTGAATTTGACCAATTAAAACCAATTAGAGGTGTGCTTCCATCGTCTCTGCTGAATAATTTTGCACCTATTAATGTCCAAAAAGCTGCATAAGGATTATCATTTCCCATAAAAACCGATATTTTAAATTCAATGTTTATTCCTATCTTTTGAAGCAGGTAACTAACAAGGACTGTACCTGGATTAATATTAAGTACCTCTTTTAAGCCGTAGTTTGTGTAGTAATAAAGATATTCATCCAACCATTTTAGGGGATATTCATTAGGTTGGCCTACACCACCAAAATAACCGGCAATTGTTTCTGGACCTCCTAGATGCACGTTTGAACCATCCGTCCCTTTCGTGTCGAGTGTTTCCACAAAGGATGAGCCCATAATATTCAAAGCAGCGATTATTGCAGGTAGATCACCATCATTTTCCGATTCCTTCATTTTCCGAACTGCGATGAATCGCCCTGGAATTAAAGTTCTATCTTTTATAGAACGTTCCGCCATCTCACGTATCCAGGGAAAATATTGCAATGCACTTACTTCCAACGTGACTGAAAAATCCTTGTTTAATGTTTGCTTGGAATATTTAGAACCAAGGATCCTTTTATGATATTCAGCAACCGAGCAATAAGCTCCTGATTTCTGACTTTCTATTAACCAATTAAGGTCAGTGATATAAGATGAATTAATTGCTTCAATTTTCTTCAATAAATTGGGAATCTTACGCGATTCGTTGGCTTTGGCATTAATTTCTTTCGGTGTACCATATTTGCTGACAACGTCCAAGAAATCACTTATTATGCGCTCGTTTGGGTCGAGTAAAACAGCGTTTATCTCAGCTAATCGATTGTTTGGAATAGCTAATAGTCTTCTTAAATCCGTGAACATAACGTTTCTCCTCTGGTAAATGATTAGTACTCCTATATTTCGTATAGCCAATTTATTCTAGATCTATTTAACCTTGTATAAATATAAACTATTATCGATTATAAAACAATCCCTATGCACATTTGCTCCCCTTATAAATAGTCAGCGGTGGGTGAACTAAAAATAGTTGCTTTTATTCACTGCCTTACTGAACAGCGGAATACTCCAGCTCATTTTATAAGAGGGGGTTCTAGGATTAGCTTTAAATAAGAACAATGAAGACTTTTAGGAATAAATTTTGCAGGTGAGTTAGGAATGATCAATATTAATCATTTGATGAATGACTTATTGAAAAATGTTGCAGCAAGTGGTGAGGATTTTAGTGACAAGCAGAAATATATAGGTGGTTAATATAATAAAGAAACAAATTTTATTATCTTGATGGTAGCATTCAAGTTCAGGATAAAATGGAGGCAATGGTTATAGGAATCGAGATTGATCAAGAGGCAATTGAGAAAATCAGGTAAACATATGAATTGTTTACAAAAAACAAAGGAAACAAGGAAAATACGAACGGTAAGAAACCCTGATGACAATGTTGTTTTCGTGGCATTGGGTGGGGGTAATACTATTGTGTCAGAAGATGATAACAGGCGCAGGTATTATCGTAATGTGGTTCTAGGAATGGCCATAAGTGCCATAAAGACTTTTAGGGATAAATTTTGCAGTTAAGGGGGAATGATTAATATTATTCAATTAGATGAATGGGTTTGTGTTAAATCTGGTTCGGGGGATTAGATACGCTTGAAAGTAAACCTCCTATTATGGTATGGATGATAAATACGAGTATGCTGAAAGTCACACCTGAAGTGTTATAAAGCCAAAATGATAAAGTAATATTCAGCTAAGATCAAGTAATCGACCCAATTTAGTTTTTATCAGGGAGGTACCAGAATATTTTTTAAAAGAAAATTTGTTAATTAATAAAACCAGGATTGAAGGAAATGTTCGAATAGACTAAAAAATATCGGAGGAGGGGGTTGGAATATGACAATTAAAGTAATTTTTGAAATTATAACAAATACATTTTTCTCCTAACAATATTCTATTAAACTAATCCATTTATATAATTAAAAAACCAAAGTGGGGAGCTTGACTTTTCTAGCATAATTGATATAATCTTCATGCTTTCGATAAGTATAATTATCATTAACATAATATATGGTTTATAACGGGAAGATTGAAAGATGACAATACAACAATATTCTGAAAAATATATCGACAATATTAGATTGTCTCGATCTGAAAATACGGCTCGCGCATATAACAATGCCATAAGTCTCTTTTTCTTGGTTTTAAACGAAAGATGGATTGATCCAGAAACAGAGTTAGCGACTAATTTATCTGAAGATGCAATTGCATGGTTTGCCACTTATTTAAAGAATTATTCCCCAGCAACAGAACGACTTTATCTACAAGCAGTAAAAGGGTTTTATGAATACTTGGCTGCAGAAAAAGTCAATGCAATCAATTTACCTCGATTAAAATTATTGTTACGACAAAGAGCTCGTCGTATAGGACAGCGCTTACCTCAGTTTCCACGGGAGGAGATCGATAAAATCCTCACCCACATGGAAACACGCTCACAAGCTACCTATAGTATTCCTGCAAATAAACTACGCGCATTAAGAGATCGCGCCTTTATTATTACTCTGGCTGATACAGGATTAAGGGTAAGCGAAGCTTGCCAATTAAGGCGTGGAGACATCGACTGGAACGAGGGACGAGCGATAATTATCGGAAAAGGAGATAAACAAGCAATAATCCGTTTTTCATCCAGATCAATGAAAGCAATTAAGGAATATTTAAATCTGCGCATAAAAATCGATGGTTCTACTGGGTTGCCTTTATCTTCGCTCCCCCTATTCTCACGTCATGATAAAGGTGCTGGGAAAAAAACAAAACCGATTACCACTACGACAGGACGTAATTTGGTCGCAGAAAATGTCCGTCTCGCGCTAGGAGAGGATGCTGAAAAATCAATCACCCCTCACTCTTTCAGGCACTATTTTGTAACAACTGTATTGAGAGCTTCTGGGAATTTAAAACTAGCCCAGGAACTAGCCAGGCACACAAACATATCAGTCACTCAGAGATATGCTCATCTATCTGACAACGAATTGGATCAAGGATACGCAGAGATTTTCGATATTGAGTAAACGGTCTAAAATAATCGGCAATTACCGAAATTAATTAAATCAATGCATACAATTTGAAAAATTCTACTATACTTGATATATGAAAAATATTATTCGATACGGTGAATTAACTTGGCCTGAGATATTTGAACTTCCACGAGATATACCATTGATTCTTCCTCTCGGTGAAGGATATGATTTGACCCTTTTATCTTCTGCGCTTAGCCATCCAGAAGATACAGTATTCCTACCCCCCTTCCCCTTCGGTTGGGTTGGTAGTGGTTTGGAAGTTTCTGAATCAATTTTAACGCGATATGTTTCAAATCTTGTTGAAAGTCTGCGTGATGATGGTTTTACGCGTGTTTATGCACTGGCTCCCCAAGGTACTAACTTGAATTTAGGCTCAAGCCAAATCAATCTTCCTCACTTGAGCCAATGGATACCAATAGAGCTATTATCGTCAGATTCTAATTTGGATAAAGTTGTATTGATCCCAATAGGACACACAGAGCAACACTCATATCATTTACCTATGTCCACGGATACTTTAATAATAGATAAAATAGCAAGAGGTTCTGTAAAGTCAGCACAAGATATATGCGTAAACCTCCCTGTAATGCCGTACGGTGTTAGTACCCATCGCTCATCATTTTTTGGAACCCTTAATGCTGGTGGAAGAGCATTTGAAGATTTTTGGTTGGATGCGGTGAGAAATCTTGTGCTTCGAGGTTTTAATCGATTGTATTTTTTAAATGGACATGGAGGCAACAGTTCATTTTTGGTGAATATCATCAAATATGCAGGTGAAAGATACCGCAGGATATTTAGCGCTACATCCTACCTATATCTAAGTGGTCCTTCTGGAATTGCATCTCTCGAAAAACATCGCAAATCCAAACTTGGAGGCATGGGACATGCCGGAGAATTAGAAACGTCAATATTATTAGCAATCTACCCGGACTTGGTAAAAATGGACAAAGTGCGCGATGATACCGATTTTATAGCCACTCCATCCTATTACATGGATTGGGTGGAAGGAGGTGCTTTAATCGCGAATCCACCATGGGATGACGATTCTATCTTTGGTGCTTATGGCTGTGGTAGTCTTGGATCTGCAGAAAATGGTGCCATTTGGTTAGAGGAAGCAATTATGGAAAAGGTCTCTCACGTAATAGAAATTCAAGAACAATATACCCGTCGAGAACTAAGGCGAAAGTCTGGTTTTGGACTTTGGGGAAACCACCCCACAAATTGATTTCTTCTAAATATCTAATCCTTATTTTTTACACATGTTATGACTTATCTTCATCCAACATCCTTTCCAGGGAGTACCTATTCGATTTTTGTCAGCTATCTTAGTTTTTGACAGCTTTTGGCCAATTGTCACCGTTAATCCAGCAATAGTTTTCCAATCTTCCTCCTCGAGTGCAGTTCTTAAACTGGCAGCAATTTTTCCTGTCCAATCCCACTCCATTCGAAACCGATCAGCTTTAACCCAATAGCCGCGTTTTTCCCAAGCTACAACAGATATTTCTATCGATTTGGCAATGGTTTCAAGCGAGAAAATTATGAAAGAAACCAGATCATGTGCTTCAACTTCAGTCTCATTTTGCCTTACAAGCTCTCTAATAGCTGCCACAATTGCTTTTATTAATTGGTTTCGTTTATTTCCCACATTTTCAACATTTATTTTTCGCGTCATATTTTTCACTCCGAATTGCGGATTCACAATTTCAAGTTCAACATGAAAGAAATTATAACTGAATGATATCAATGTTTGGTTAACACAGTCCCCCTTTCATTGACTACCAATATTCTCTCGCTTATAATCTCTTCGCACTTGGGGAAGTGTCGGAATTGGCAGACGAGCATGACTTAGGATCATGTGCCGCAAGGTGTGCGGGTTCAAGTCCCGCCTTCCCCATATTTATCAATCCATACCAATAAGGATAATATCTTGAAAATTGAAACTGAAACCAGAAATGATCATCAAATTACCGTAAATGTTGAATTGGAAAACAAACTTATGGAAGTTGCACGGAGACGGGCAGCGCATAAGATTGCACAGCGTTTGAAAATTCCTGGTTTCCGACCAGGAAAAGCTCCTTATGACGTAGTATTAAGAAATGCAGGTGAGCCTGCTATTACTGAAGAAGCAGTTGAGCTTTTGGTAGACGAGGTTTATCCAAAAATTTTTGACGAGATAGGAATTAAAGCCGCTGCTCCTGGATCACTTGAAGAGGTCATCAGTGTTGATCCTCCAAAGTTCAGATTTCTTATTCCTCTCTCCCCCTCCGTTGATCTAGGCGATTACAGATCCATTAGGTTGGATTATGATTGGACGCCACCAACCGAAGACAAAATGTTCGAGGCAATTGAAGAACTCCGACGGATGTATAGCACAACTGAAACTGTAGATCGTGCCATTGAGATTGGTGATTTTGTCATGACTGATGTAAAAGGCATGAAAACCAAATCCGGTGAATCTGATGAACCTTTGGTTGAAAAACTGGGAAATCCAGTTTTTATTCGCCCGGAAGAGAAATCTGATGAATGGCCATTTAGTGGATTTTCACTAAAATTAATCGGGATGAAAAAGGATGAAATTCAGACTTTTATCCATAAGTTCCCAAAAGACTTTAGTGATGATAAACTGAGTGGAAAATCTGTAAAATTTGAAGTGAAAGTAAATACAATTCGGGGCATGATATTACCTGATCTAAATGATGATTTTGCGAAAAAAGTTGGTAATTTTGACTCTTTAGCATTGTTGCAGGAGACTATCCAATCAAATTTAACAAATCAATCAAAAGCTGATTATGAAGATGAGTATTTTGAAAAATTGATCGAGATTATTAAGAAACAAGCTACTATTAAATATCCTCCACAGGTGTTAGCGCTTGAAAGCGAACATGTACTTGATGATTTAAAACGCAGGCTTTCAGAGCAAAACATAGAACTTGATGTTTATTTAAAAATGAGAGAGCTGGATCACGAAAAATTTACTGAAGATGAAGTAACACCTGCAGCAATTCGCAGGCTCGAACGCTCACTAATTATCGATCAATTGGGTATCGATGAAAAAATTGAGGTGAGTGAAGAAAAATTAAATTCATCATTTCAACAAACATGGTTTGAAATTCAACGAGATGAACAATTCCAAAAAATTAACAAAAAGAATAAACCATCACAAAAGCTTATTGAATCTATAGCGATGGAATCTGCAAATCGCGCGTTGGTTCAACAAACACTTGATCGCCTAAAATTAATTGCCATTGGAGAAGCACCTGAGAATTCTGAGTTAGCTACCGACTCAAAAACTACTGTAAAACGAAAACCAAAAAAAAAGCAAATGGTTGCTATCAATGGGGATGTCGACTTGGCACAACACACTGAAATATAGAGATAATGTTTTTATTGGAGAAAAAGAAATGAATATACCAAATATCCACAATGTTATACCCATGGTCATAGAATCATCAGGACGAGGAGAACGTGCTTACGATATATACTCACTTCTCTTGAAGGAACGAATCATTTTTCTAGGTACTCCCATAGAAGACCAAGTAGCAAATGTGATCGTTGCCCAACTCTTGTTCCTCACTCACGAAGACCCTGAACGTGAAATTCAGATGTATATCAACTCACCAGGTGGGGTCATTTATGCTGGTTTGGCAATTTATGATACGATGCAAATGATTCCTAATCCGATCAGTACGGTCGCTGTAGGTGTTACCGCATCTTTTGGTACTGTCCTTTTGACTGCCGGCACGAAAGGGCGGCGTTTTGCATTGCCGAATGCAACAATTCATTTACATCAGCCCTTAGGGGGAACACAGGGACAAGCAACTGACATTGAAATTCAGGCTAAACAAATCCTTCGACTGAAAGCATTATTGAATGGGATAATGGCGAAACATACAGGACAACCGATAGAGACTATAGCTAAAGACTCTGACCGAGATTTTTACCTTGATGCTACCCAAGCGGTTGCTTATGGTTTAGTTGATCAAATTCTTGTGGCACCCGAAAAACAAGAAGCAAAATAATCCATACCAAATAAATGGATCAATAGGTGGTTGGGAGGTCTTAATACAATTCCAACCACCTATTTAAAAATAAAATGACCTCATCCAACATAAAAGCGTTAATTTTAGACATGGACGGAGTCCTATGGTCTGAAAATAATCCTATCGGGGATTTGCCAAGGATATTTCAAACCATATCAAAAAAATCCCTATCAGTTGCATTAGCTACGAATAATTCTACCCGCACTCCAAATCAATATATTGAAAGATTGAAACATTATGGTGTTCATAATCTTGAACCCTGGCAGATCATCACATCTTCCCTGGCTTTGGCGACTGATTTAGCCCAGTTACTTCCTGGCAGGGGAAAAGTGTTTGTTATTGGTGAAAATGGATTAATAACTGCTTTATTAGACGCCGGTTTCAATGTTGTCGATGACCAACATACTGAAGATGCCATAGCAATTGCTGTAGGTATAGATAGGAATATCACATTTAATAAATTGCGACGCGCTTCTCTATTGATTAGAAAGGGAATCCCTTTTTACGGGACAAATCCAGACAAGACATTTCCGACACCAGAAGGATTGATTTTAGGTACTGGCTCATTGTTAGCTGCATTATCAACTGCAACAGATGTAAACCCGATCATTATGGGAAAACCATCTCCCTACATGATCGCACTGGCACGCAAGAGATTGAGAATTCTTCCGCGCGAAACATTGGTTGTTGGAGATCGCCTTGAAACCGATATTGCTGGAGGGCAAGCTGATGGATGCAATACTGCCTTGGTTTTATCAGGAGTGACATCGCTTTCTATGGTTGACTCCTGGCGACCAGCACCCGATTATATTGCGAACAATTTGTCAAGTCTTCTGGAAATCTTATGAATTCAAAAAAACACCTGATTTATGATCTAGATCAGGACCAAATTCAAATAATCCTTTCATCATGGGGAGAAAAAGCTTACCGAATTTCCCAAATCTGGCAAGGATTATATAAGAACTTGTGGCAATCTCCAGATGACTTCACGATGCTCCCTCTGGAAACAAGGCACTCACTTTCAAGTAATTTTCAATTTGAGGTATTAAAACCAATAAAAACTATTTCAACCACAGATCAAAGTACTGAAAAAACTCTTTTTAGATTGCATGATAATCAGGCTATTGAAACTGTTTTCATGCGTTACCAAAATCGCAATACGGTTTGTATATCCACCCAAGTCGGATGTGCAATGGGGTGCAATTTTTGCGCAACCGGGCAAATGGGATTTCGCCGAAATCTAAGCAGTGGCGAGATTGTTGCACAAGTTTTACACTATGCGTCTCTTTTATCAAAAACATCAGAGAAATTGACCAATGTAGTAATTATGGGGATGGGTGAACCTTTCCATAATTACAAAGCAACCATCGCTGCCATTGATAGATTAAAGGAAAAAGATGGTTTTAATTTTGGAGAACGAAGATTTACAATTTCAACAGTCGGTGTTGTACCAATGATCCGGAGATTTACTGAAGAAAATCGACAAATTAACTTGGCAATCTCTCTACATGCAGCAGATAATAAATTAAGAAGCAGATTATTGCCAATCAATAATAAATATCCCATTGAAGATCTACTTGATGCTTGCATTGATTATATTCAGCACACAAAACGTCGCATTACATTCGAATGGGCTTTGATTAATTCAGTAAATGATACTCAAGAACAAGCTCATTTATTAGCATCAAGATTAAGTGGTTTATTATGCCATGTGAATCTAATCCCCTTAAACCCCACAGAGAAATTTTCAGGTAAAGGTTCCACACTGGAAAGAGCAAAGATATTTAAAGCAATCATCGAAGCTGCGGAAATTCGATGCACAATTCGATTAAGACGAGGGATTGATATTCAGGCTGGTTGCGGACAATTGATGAGCGAAATACAGTAGTTAGCTATGCGCAATCACGGTTGATCGTTTTTAATTCAAATCTGAGATTGTTACTGAGGTAGTACTGAGTCTCTTTAACTGAGACAAAAGAAATACTCGAATAATAAAGTCAGGTTTGCTTGCATAGGAGTGATTATCACATTTTCTACAATGGTATAATCAAATTAAGTTCAATAGAATATAATATAGGAAGGTTGGTCAATGAAACTTCATGAATATCAATCCAAATCCATATTTGCAAAATTTGGCATACCAATACCAAAAGGAAGGGTTGCAACAACAGCCACTGAAGCACGGCAGATAGCAGAAGAACTTGGCGGCCGGGTAGTTGTTAAATCTCAAGTATTAGTGGGAGGTCGCGGAAAAGCTGGTGGAATTCGATTGGCAAAATCCCCAAAAGAAGCAGAAGAACTGGCAACTCAAATTTTAGGAATGGTAATTAAAGGCTTACCTGTTCGCAAAGTATTAGTAGATGAGGCAGCGAATATCGAACAAGAAATTTATCTCGGAATCACTAACGATAGAACTGCCCGAAGACCCGTGATGATGGCTTCCGCCGCAGGTGGTGTTGACATTGAAGAGGTTGCCCGGATATCGCCAGAAAAAATTATTAAGGTACATATTGACCCGTTACTTGGCTTACGTGATTTTCAATCACGTGATATTGCCACAAGTATCGATCTTCCACGCGATTGCTGGAAGGAGTTTACCAAAATATCTTTGAATTTATGGAAGGCATATTCTGAAAATGATGCAACATTGGCTGAAATCAATCCCCTGGTTATAACAAAAGACAGACGTCTTGTTGCAGTTGATGGAAAAATGTTGATAGATGATAATTCTCTTTTCCGCCATTCAGAACTTGCTGAGATGCGAGATCTTGATGAAGAAGTTGTTTCTGAAACTGAAGCCCGTAAATATGGATTATCCTTTATCAAATTGGACGGACAAATTGGTTGCATGGTCAATGGAGCAGGTTTAGCCATGACCACGATGGACATAGTAAAAATATATAATGGCGATCCGGCAAATTTTCTTGATATTGGTGGCGGTGCAAATGCAGACAAAGTTGAGGCTGCGTTCCGTATAATCCTTTCAGACAAGAACGTAAAGGTTATTCTCATTAATATTTTTGGAGGGATTACAAGATGCGACGAGGTTGCAAAAGGTATCCTGGTCGCCCTGGAAGAGGTTAAACCTAATATCCCCATGGTAGTCCGACTTGTTGGCACTAATTCAGATGAGGGTATCCGCCTTTTGGCCAAATCAAAAATGATTACAGCTACCACTCTTGCAGATGCAGCACAAAAAGCTGTTTTAGCATCACAAGGCTTATTGGAGATGTGAAATGAGCATATTAATAAATAAAAATACACGTCTCTTGGTTCAAGGGATAACTGGAAATGAAGGAATGTTCCACACCGAACAAATGCATTCTTATGGAACAAATGTAGTTGCAGGTGTAACTCCCGGTAAAGGTGGAGAATGGGTTTTAAATGATAAAGTTCCTGTTTTTGATTCTGTTAGAATGGCAGTTCAAGCAACCGAAGCTAACACAAGCGTTATTTTTGTTCCTGCAAGGTTTGCACCAGATGCAATTTATGAAGCCGCTGACGCTGGGATTCCTTTAATCGTTTGCATTACTGAAGGCATTCCTGTTCAGGACATGATGCGGGTTCGAGAATATTTAGATCAAAAACATGTGCGATTGCTAGGTCCTAATTGTCCGGGTATTTTAACTCCAGGAGAATCCAAGGTTGGGATAATCCCTGGGGAAATTGCTTTAGCCGGGAATATTGGAGTTGTCTCCCGCTCGGGTACTCTAACTTATGAAGTTCTTTATGCTCTTAAGCTCGTTGGAATAGGTGCATCCACTTGTGTAGGAATTGGGGGGGATCCAATTAATGGGACGAGTTTTATCGACTGCCTGGATATGTTTGAAGCTGATCCGCACACCGAGAAAATTGTCATGATTGGTGAGATAGGCGGTACGGATGAGGAGAAGGCAGCACAATTTATTGCATCACATTTAACCAAACCAGTTGTTTCGTTTATCGCCGGACAAACTGCACCACCTGGGAAACGTATGGGTCATGCCGGCGCAATTATTGAGGGTGGATCTGGAACTGCCGCTGATAAAATAATTGCTCTTGAAAAAGCAGGCGTTCATGTTGCTAAACAACCCGAAGAAATACCACTGCTATTGCGGTAAAGTATTATTAAAGAAATTTCCCCAAATTTGAACTGAATTTATGGAAGTTTGGAAAAGATTTGGAGATTGTTGATAAACAGCTTTGAGAAAGCTACTGATTCTCAAAGCTGTTTATCAAATTTTTATGTATGAATTCTAGCGATGAGCATCGATATACTTGACTGCTTCCCCCACTGTCGTTATTTTTTGGGCATCGTCATCAGAAATTTCACTGCCGAACTTATCCTCAAATGCCATTATCAGCTCAACCAAATCGAGAGAATCTGCTTCCAGGTCCTCGCGAAAGCGTGCTTCCAATGATATCTTTGCTTCATCAGAACCTAATAAATCTACGATGATTGCCTTAATTTCATCAAATGTATCTGCCATTATAATTTCTCCTTAGTCTGAATTATTTCAATTGTAACCTTAATGCCGGTCATGTCAACCCGATCATGCCAGATGACAGTATAATTCAAAAACTGGAACACATAATTATGAATAAAGTTACGCCTATATCAAAACGAAAAGCAGATCACATTCGGATCAATCTTCAAAAAGATGTCCATTCAGGAATTGGAAATGGGTTGGATGAAATTCGATTCACTCACGAAGCTCTTCCTGAAATCAATTTGTCAGATATTAATACTAAACTGAATTTATTTGGAAAACAACTATCTGCCCCCATTCTAATCTCTTCCATGACTGGTGGTACTCCCGAAGCGGAGTTGCTCAATATTAATCTCGCCCAAGCTGCACAAGAATGTGGAATCGCCATGGGCGTTGGGTCGCAACGGGCAGCGATAGAGAATTCAGAATTGGTAAAGACTTTTGATATAAGGGGAATTGCACCTGATATTTTATTGTTTGCAAACCTTGGCGCAATCCAATTAAATAATGGTCTCTCAAAAGATGACTGTCAACGTGCGATAGATATGATTTGTGCAGATGGACTAATTTTGCATTTAAATCCTCTTCAGGAGAGTTTGCAAACCGGGGGTGATACAAATTTCAAGAATTTGGCTTCTAGAATTGAGAACATTTGCCGAAAAATATCCGTCCCTGTGATCGTAAAGGAAGTTGGTTGGGGCATATCAAAAAGAACAGCCAAGCTATTGTTTGAATGTGGTGTCTCGGCTATCGATGTGGCAGGAGCCGGCGGAACAAGTTGGTCTCAGGTGGAAATGCATAGCTCAACCAACAAATTTTCAAAAGAACTTGCCGCGGTATTCAAAGACTGGGGACTCCCAACTGCGACGTCTATTATTAATGTAATCGAGGCAGCTCCAGATTTGCCTATCTTTGCAAGTGGAGGCATAACCAATGGTATTGAAATGGCGAAGTGTTTTGCCTTAGGGGCAACTTTGGCTGGTTCTGCTGGTATTTTTTTGAGGGAGGCGGCTGTTTCATCAGAAAGAGTCGTGAACTTAATAAAATTGCTCCAACAACAAATAACCATAACCATGTTTGCAACAGGTTCACTTGATGTGATTGACTTAAGAAGTAAATTAATTATCCAATAAGTAAGGAAATTAATTCATGCCTCCAAACCTCATCTCCGATATGCAATCAGCTTTAGAAAAAGAACTTCAATCACAAATCGAGATCTTGAACGAAGATTGCACTCATGATTTTTACGATATGTTGACATATCATATGGGTTGGAGTGGAGATTTGCCAAGCTTTAACGCAAGTGGAAAACGGATAAGACCATTATTATTACTTCTGTGTTCTGCATCGATCAATCAGAATTATTCCTGGAAAAATGCCCTTCCCGGAGCAGCTGGTGTCGAATTGCTCCATAACTTTTCCTTGATCCACGATGATATCCAGGATAATTCTGATATCCGTAGAAATCGCCCCACCGTCTGGAGAAAATGGGGAATTCCTCAAGCAATTAATGCTGGTGATGGGCTGTACGCACTTTCAAATAAAGCAATAAGTGATCTAATAAAAAACAATCCCCCAGAATTGGTAATCAGGATTGCTTCCATCTTCAATAAAACATGCTTAGATCTTACACGCGGGCAATTTATGGACATGTCTTTCGAAGCTAAAAACAACCTGAGCCTGAATGAATATTGGCTTATGATCACTTACAAAACAGCAGCACTAATTTCCGCATCATCAGAAATTGGTGCTATTCTCGCTGGGGGAGACGAAAAAGTACAGAATGTTTCTCGTCAATTCGGACATTATCTAGGCCTTGCTTTTCAGGTTAAGGATGATATTCTTGGCATATGGGGGTTTGAGAACCAAACTGGCAAATCAATAACCATGGATCTTGTTACTGGCAAAAAAACTCTGCCAGTGCTTTATGGAATTAGAGAGAACAAAGATTTTGCAAGACGTTGGATTGAAGGGAGAATTACGAATGATGAAGCACCTCTAATTGCCGTGCAATTGGCAAGGGAAGGAGCAAAAAAATACGCGGAGGATACAGTAGATCAGTTAACTGAGATGGCTCAGAAATATTTAAGAATAATGTCTCCGCATGGATCGGCTGGCGAAGAATTATTTAATTTGACAATTCAACTTCTGAAGCGGGATGCTTGACATCACCCTTTCCTATGGCTATAATCACAAAACCATTCGCGGGTGTAGTTCAGTGGTAGAACGTTTGCTTCCCAAGCAAAATATCGTGGGTTCGAGTCCCATCACCCGCTCATTCAATTTGGATCTCAATATCAAATACCGCCATTTTCAGTTGGCGGTATTGTTATTGCTGCTATAATTTTGTACGCTGATCAATTATTTTTTGATTTTCGAGAGTCATTTGTATCTCATTATCCCTTGATCTCCTTAGCAGGAAATGGTTTTCCCGATTATCTGTCGTTCTTGTAGCCTCTCCCATTATACATTTTGATAATCCGTTTCGACCACACGAAATCTGTTCTTAAGAATATAAAATGCATTATTCCATTTTCTAAATGTTACATGGTAGAATTTCTACCTTGTTATGAACAAAGAAGCTAATTTGACAATAATCGGAGGGGGGTTGGCAGGGAGTGAAGCAGCTTTACAAGCTGCTAAATACGGGTTAACAGTTGATCTTTTTGAAATGAGACCTGCAGTTACAACTGGCGCTCATTTGACAGCAAACTTTTCTGAATTAGTATGTTCCAATTCTTTTGGATCCTCACTCCATGACCGAGCTCCTGGAGTTCTAAAGAACGAACTACGTCAAATGGGTTCTTTCTTATTGAAATTCGCAGAAAGAACAGTTGTTCCTGCTGGTCGAGCGTTGGCTGTTGATCGAAATTTGTTTTCGCAGCTTGTCACTGAACAGATCACAACTAATCCCAATATTCGCATTTTCCGAGAAGAAGCAGTCACAATTCCAGAAGGACCTGCAATTGTTGCAACAGGACCATTAACTTCCCCTGCTTTTTCCAAAGCCCTTACTTCCTTAACGGGAGAGGAGTCATTGCATTTTTATGATGCCATCGCGCCAATTATTAACGTTGAATCAATAAACTTTGAAATAGCCTTCAGAGCATCACGCTATCAAGAAACCGAGTCCATAAGCGGTGATTATATCAATCTCCCTTTTACAAAAACCGAATATTATAAATTTGTTGATATGTTAACCACCGCTAAAAGAATAACCTTAAAATCCTTTGAAAGTGACATTGAAATAGGCGTCAGGGCAGGCGCGCGTGAATTTTTCGAAGGGTGTTTACCCATTGAGATATTAGCCCAACGCGGGCAAGAAGCTCTCGCTTATGGTCCAATGCGTCCTGTTGGTTTATATGATCCGCACACAAATTCACGACCCTATGCTGTGCTTCAGCTACGACAAGATAATTTAATAGGTAGCATGTACAATATGGTCGGCTTTCAAACCAACTTAACCTTTTCAGAACAAGCTCGAGTATTTCGCAACATTCCAGGTTTGGAAAATGTGGAATTTGAGCGTTATGGACAAATGCACCGAAATACTTATATTTCCTCCCCAAGATTATTATCTCCCACGCTCCAATTCCAGAAACGCCCTAACCTATTTTTCGCCGGGCAAATTACAGGCGTGGAAGGGTATGCTGGAAATATTGCTACAGGGCTTCTGGCAGGTTGGAATGCTGCAAGGATGGTGAATGAGCTTCCCCTCTTAATAATGCCTGAAACAACCATTTTAGGTGCTTTATGCCGATATATTACTCAAGCAGACCTATCAGATTTTCAACCGATGAAGGCAAATTTTGGAATTTTACCTCCGCTCCAAATAAATCAAAAAATGGGGAAACGTGAACGAGCACAAAAATATTCTGAACGATCATTTTCAGATCTGGAACATTTTTTGGAGAATCTCTAATGTATAGAGTACGGGTTCCTATTCATCTTCCATTAATACTTATTATTATCATAATAGTAATCATTTCTAAAAAAGTCACCCAACCACTTTTTTTTCCAAAATCAACTGGGACAATTGCATTCAGCGGTTCCCTTGCTCTCGAGAATGTAATAGAACAAGTCAATATGGGTCCTCGTACACCTGGGAGTTTATCCCATGCATTATTTTTCCCATGGGTAAAATCAAAAATCGATCAACCCGGTTGGGTTGTCGTACTCCAGACTGGTTTAATTCAAGGTCACAAAATAAAAAATATTATAGCTAAAAATTCCAGTGAACCTCCACAAATAATTATTGCAGCACATTACGACAACCGCCTTTTCGCGGATAATGATCCGGATCCAAATATGCAAACAACTCCTGTGCCAGGCGCAAACGACGGTGGATCTGGTGTAGCTGTTCTCATTGAGCTAGCTCGAACCTTACCTGCAAACTCCCTTCCCATATGGTTAGTTTTCTTTGACGCAGAAGATAATGGAAATATTCCGGGGTGGGAATGGATATTAGGATCACGCTATTTTGTCTCAAATCTCAAGACTGTGCCAGAAGCTGTGATAATCCTCGATATGATTGGTGATAGTGATCTAAATATTTATCGTGAGTTAAATTCAAACTATGAGCTCACAAATGATATTTGGAAAACAGCTCAAGCGTTGGGATACGATTCATTCTTTATTGACATACCCAAACACTCAATTATTGATGATCATTTTCCATTCATTGAAGCAGGTATTCCCGCAGTGGATATTATAGATATCGATTATCCGTATAGACATACAACAGCTGATACAATTGACAAAATCTCTGCAGAAAGCCTGGAAATTGTTGGAAAGACAATTTTATCTTGGCTTATGAACCAAGAATGAATTGCATAAACACGAATACTGGTTTAGACTAAGCTTTATGAATATCATGGAACTGCTTGAATTTCTCCCACCCATTTTGTGTAAACCGAATTACTAATAGAACCGGGAAATACCAGCCAGATGTCAAATAAAATACCTGAATCCACCACCAAACATAAAGAGAGAGCATTTCTAGTGGGAGTATCCCTTGCCGGTAGCAATAATATCCTTGCCTTGGATGATTCTTTGTTGGAATTAAGCCTTCTTTCTGAAACAGCAGGATTATCCGTGGTGGGGCAACTTACGCAAAACCTGGCGCATCCTAACCCGGTGACTTTTATCGGCTCTGGAAAAGTTCTGGAACTGAAATCATTGGCTGAAGAAACTCTTGCTGAAGTCATAATTTTTGATGATGAGCTCTCTCCTCGCCACCAAAGAGAGCTTGAAAAATCTCTAGGAAAAGATGTTCGTGTTGTTGATAGAACTGCGTTAATTCTGGATATTTTTGCCCAACATGCCAAAACGAGTGAGGGAATGCTCCAGGTGGAGTTGGCGCAATATGAATACTATCTTCCACGTTTGACAGGTGCCTGGACTCACCTAGCCCGGCAAGCCGGTGGAGGTGGAGGTCGCTCGGGAAGCGTTGGTGGCGTTGGTTTGAGAGGTCCAGGTGAAACTCAACTGGAAGTAGATCGCCGAAGTATTCGAAATAAAATATCACATCTTAAGAAGGAGCTAGAAAAAGTACGCGCACACAGACAACGATATCGATCTCAAAGGAAACGTTCACGTTTACCGATCGTTGTACTTGTGGGCTACACGAATTCCGGAAAATCAACACTTCTTAACAAGATTTCAAAATCAGATGTTTACGTTGCTGATCAACTTTTCGCAACTCTTGATCCCACAACCCGTAACATTGAACTACAAGGTGGTTACCAGGCTCTGTTGACCGACACTGTTGGTTTTATCCAAAAACTCCCAACAACTCTTGTCGCAGCTTTTCGGGCAACACTGGAAGAAATAGCGGAAGCAGATCTACTGCTTCATATAATTGACATTTCACATCCCAGCTCGCAAGGTCATGCAAGATCAGTTATAGAAACCCTTAAAGATATAAATGCATCCCAAATTCCTGTTATTACTGTATTGAATAAAATTGATAAACTTTCTGCTCCTGAAATCGCACAGAAAAAAATAGCCGAATTTCATAATTCTGTCGCCATATCTGCCATTACCGGTGATGGGTTACCACTTTTGATGGATAAAATTCGTAATATGCTATATGAAAACATGATACCCATTCAAGTCAGGCTACCTTACAATCAAGGCCAATTAATTTCACTCTTTCATGAAAGCGGGCAAATTGACAGGATAGAAAACGAACGAAATCATGTTTTGATTCAAGGTAGGATTCCAGGAAGATTATTGGCTCAATTTAATACATGGCTCGCAATTGATAACCCTGCCAGCAACGATGTTCCAGATGAACCAGTTGTTGATTAAATTCTTCAATTCAAAATAAGAAATTTTAGCTCATTAAGGGTTTTTTCCGTTTGCACTGCGGAATTATCCGTGGCTAAAATTCTTATGATTTAAATTTGGATAGATAAAACATGACACTAAAATTATCTTATATTTTGTATGAAGCAACTTAAGTTAATTTCGTGTTATCCGAGGTGTTTGATAATTATTTGCTATATTTTTGGACCAGCTTCCATGACCATTTTAGAGACCGTCTGTTCAAATTTCTTAAAATTATCAATAAATCTTGAAGCAAGTTGGTGATATTTTTTCCAGTACTCTTCCTCATCGTCCCATGCTTTTGCTGGGTATAAGATCTTTTCAGGTATTCCTTCGCAGACCGTTGGGATTTGGAAGCCAAAAATTTTATCAGAATAAAATTCCACATTTTCAAGCTTTCCATCCAAAACTGCATTGAGCAGACTCCGGGTATATTGGATACTGATCCTTTTACCGACACCAAATGGGCCGCCCACCCAGCCAGTATTTACCAACCAACAATTCACAGAATATCGTTCGATTTTCCGTTTCAAAATGTCCGCATAAAATGCTGGCCTGTGAACCATAAACGGACCTCCAAAACAGGCGCTAAAAGTTATCTCAGGTTCATCCCTCAAACCAATCTCAGTACCTGCAACTTTTGATGTATATCCAGATATAAAGTGATATAAAGCTTGGTCTATAGACAACTTTGCAATTGGAGGCAAAACTCCTGATGCATCGCAAGTCAGGAAAATTATATTTTTTGGATGGCCACCCCTTTTATCTGCTACAGCATTTTCTATAAAATCCAAGGGATAAGAAGCACGGGTATTTTCCGTCAGGCTCGGATCGTCAAGATCTATATTTCGGTTAGCAGGATCATATACAACATTTTCGAGAATAGTCCCAAATTTTTCTGTACAGGCATAGATCTGAGGTTCTGCAGATTCAGAAAGACCAATAACCTTGGCATAACAACCATCCTCGAAATTGAATACGCCGTTATCGCTCCATCCATGCTCATCGTCTCCAATCAACATTCTATTGGGATCTGCAGAAAGAGTGGTTTTTCCAGTCCCAGACAGACCGAAGAAGAGGGCAACATCGCCACTTTTGCCCTCGTTGGCAGAGCAGTGCATGGTCATAACGCTGTCTTTGAGTGGAAGCAAATAATTTAGAACAGAAAATACAGATTTTTTGATCTCTCCTCCATAGCCTGTATTTCCAATAATGCACAAGCGTTGGTCAAAATTCAGCACAATAAAAGTATCGGATGGCGTCTGATCAATTTGCGGGAATGATTTAAAACCTGGCAAGCATAAAACCGTAAATTCCGGGGTGTGGCGACGGTATTCTTCCATTGTTTGCGGTTTAATAAACATGTTACGGACAAAATGGCTGTGCCAGGCATATTCGGTAATAATCCGGACAGGTAAACGATAATCTGGGTCTGCTCCTCCATAACAATCCTGAATAAAAACATCCCTCCCTTGTAGATATCCTTGCATGCGGCTAAAAAGCTCGTTGAATTTTTCTGTTGGATAAGGACGGTTATATTGTCCCCACCATATGTGCTCTTCTGTTGATGGTTCACGAACTACAAATTTATCATTCGCTGCCCTGGCAGTATGTTTTCCGGTATTGACAACAAGAGGACCGGAATGAGAAACTTGAGCTTCTCCGCGAAAAATTACTTCTTCATACAATGCTTCAACAGGCAAGTTCCAATATGCTTTTCTCAAATTGGTTAAACCCAAATTTTCCAAACCGTAATCGCTGCGATTAATTCCTGCCTGAAGTTCTGCTGGAGTCTTGATACCCAAAATATTGTTCATAGCCAATCCCTCACCAATTTGCGGTCACCAATATAGATTTCACTCGGAGCATTGGGATCAAGTGCCCACTTCATGCGTTCAACTCCTTCGGTTATTTCTTTTACAGATCCTGCAAAACTTATTCTTAAATGACCTTCCATACCAAATTCCTTGCCAGGAACTGTCACTACCATTGCTTTCTTGAGCAGAAAATTGGACAGAGCAATAGAGTTTTTTGCAACACTATCTCTCAGATATGCTCTGAAATCAGGTAGTGCATAGAAAGTACCTTCCGGTTTTGTGACACGGACATCACTAAAAGCGTGCAGTTCCTGCATTAATACGTCCCGGTTATTTTGCATCGTCAGACGCAGGCTTTCCACAATAGATTGCATACCTGTTAAAGCGCCTTCAGCAGCGGATTGCAAAACTGGCGAAACGCAGGTCGTTGTCTGTGATTGAACGTTGGTCATCACTTCTACCATTTTCTTAGAAGCAACTACCCACCCAATGCGAAAGCCGGTCATTCCATATATTTTGGCTACTCCATTTACTATTATGATCTTGGTATTTTCAATGTCTTTATTTGAAAAATTGCAGGCTGGTGTGGCAATTTTTCCATCAAATACAAGCTTGTGATATATGTCATCACATATCAGGTAAATTCCTTGCTTTTCGCACACATCTACAATTTTTGAAAGAATTTCTGATGGGAAGATGGCTCCCGAGGGGTTATTCGGACTATTAAGTATGATCGCTTTTGTATAAGAACTTATAGCTTGTTCGATCTCGTAAAAACTTGGAATAAAACGTCCATCTTCCGGAGTCACTATGACAGGTACCGCACCAATCATCTTTATTATTTCAGGATAACTAACCCAGTAAGGTGCCAGTACTATCACTTCATCTTGAGGATTACATATTGTAAAGAGAATATTAAAAAGAGATTGTTTTGCTCCTTCAGATACAATGACATTTCCTGGTTCCACAATCCGCTGATAATGGTCTTCTGTATAACGAATGATCGCTTTTTTCAAGGAAGGTAAACCATCGGTTGGAACGTATTTTATATCCCCACTGCTCAATTTTGCAGCTGAACTTAATATTGCACCAATAGGTGCTTTATTTTTTGGTTCTCCGATGCCAAGGTGTATGACGGATTCGCCGCGCTCGCGCAGCAATCGAGCTTCCTCATTCAACCTTAAAGTTGGCGATTCCGCAATTGAACAAGCTATTTCGCTTAAACTCATAATTCTTCTCCAGTCAGGATTGAAACTAAATTTATTAATTATTGATTGATTATAATTTAGTTATCGTCCCTTCCCAAAGTGAAAGGTGTCACATCTAGGTTGATACATCCATCTCACGTCTAAGCACATCGATGTTATTAATCGTCCCAAAGGCGAAACCTTTAATGTTTTCATTTATTCTCTTCATCAACCCTGTAAGCACATTCCCACTGCCAATTTCGATAAATGTTGATATCCCAAGAGAATGTATGCATTGAATTGATTCTGTCCAGCGGACACGCGATGTGAGCTGAGCCAGAATATCTTGTTTTAAATCATCAGCGTGGGTTATTGGTACAGCTTTTACATTGCTGATAATCGGGATGTCTGCATCCTTAAATCCATCAATGCCTTCAATTGCTTTGTTGAATCTTTTTTGCGCATTAATCATTAGTTTTGAATGTGCTGCAATACTTACTGCCAATGGTTGAACTTTTCGTGCTCCCCTATCTTTTGCGATTTTCATTGCTCGCTCTAGAGCAGATTGTTCGCCGGATATTACTATTTGACCCGGGCAATTATCATTAGCGATCTGCACCATTCCAGAAACATTTGAGGCATCAGTGCAGACTTTTTCCAGCATTTGCACATCCATGCCCAAAATAGCTGCCATCCCACCAGGAGAAATGGTGCCAGCCTCCCGCATCAACTCGCCACGCTTTCGAACTAGCCTCAATCCATTCTCAAATGAGATTGAACCAGCTGCAACCAAGGCACTGATCTCTCCAAGGGAATGTCCTGCAATAAAGGCTGGTTTAATGTCCGGGAACTCATTCTCAAATAATCTCAATGCAGCTATTGAATGCACAAGCAAAGCAGGTTGTGTATTTACGGTCTCATTAAGAGCATCAGGGGGTCCTTCCCAAAGAATTCTTGATAGCTCAAATCCAAGAATATTATCAGCCTGTTTGAATATATCCCTACATAGATTGAAATGGTTTGCAAGATCATAACCCATCCCCACTATTTGCGAACCTTGCCCAGGAAAAATATATGCGATCTTTTCGGTTTTTAGATTCATACACCATATAACACCAAAAAGCCGTGATTGTCACGGCCTTTTGGTTTATTTTTTCTTATCCTCTTTCTTTACATCGATCACTTCACGCCCCTTGTAAAATCCGCAGCTTGGGCAAACAGTATGCGGTAATGCCATTTCTCCGCAATTGGTACATGCGACCAAGTTACTGGTGGTGAGTGCATCATGTGAACGTCGGCGGTCGCGGCGAGCCTTGGATATTTTTCTTTTTGGTTGTGGTGGCATTACTTTCTCCTTAATCTCTTCAACTTTTAATATTACTTGAAAGGTCGGTTGATCATTCCATTTTACAGTCCCGAATCAAGCTGAGTGATTATAGCGGCGATATTCAGGTGCGTCAAGTAGAAAACGCAAAGAGCAGAAACGCAACTAAATATCAAAAAAGATTCTTCACTCTCCCTGGCGTAGATATGCCTCCATGAAACCATCCAAATCCCCATTTAATACTGCCTGAGCATTTCCCATTTCATGATCCGTGCGGTGATCCTTGACGATCTGATAAGGATGGAGGACATATGAGCGGATCTGACTACCCCACTCGGCTTTGGTGTACTCTCCACGCAATACAGCTATCTCTTCACTCTTTTCAGCCTGCTGGATTTCCACCAAACGCGCCATTAATACTTTCATTGCATTTTCACGGTTTTGAGTTTGCGATCGCTCATTTTGGCAGGTTACAACCAAACCACTGGGGATATGGGTAATTCGGATAGCTGTAGACGTTTTTTGAACATTTTGGCCACCTGCCCCTGAGGACTTGAATACATCAATCTTCAAATCCCCAGGGTCTATTTGAATATCAGGATTATCAAAAGCAATTTGGGGTAATACTTCTACCAGGGCAAATGATGTATGTCTTCTATGGGCTGAATCAAATGGAGACAATCTAACAAGCCTGTGAACCCCCTTTTCTGAGCGGAGATATCCAAAAGCATAGCGTCCATTAATTGAAAGTGTAACACTTTTTACACCAGCTTCTTCCCCCAATGTAATATCCATAATCTCAGTTTTAAAATTACTTTTCTCAGCCCAGCGAAGGTACATCCGCATGAGCATTTCTGTCCAATCCTGGGAATCGGTTCCACCCGCTCCTGCGTGAATGGCAAGAATTGCATCATCAGAATCATATTTGCCTGACAACATTGCTGCAAACGATCGTTTCTCTACTTCAATTTCAAGTTCGCCGGTTTCTTTTTCCAGATCTTCCTGGAGACTCTCGTCCTTGAGCGCAGCCAACTCCTTTGTTTCCTGGATTTTTTGAAGGAAATTTCGCCAATATTCGATTTCATTTCTAAACGCAGTAGCTCTCTTCATGATCCCCTGGGCGTGCGTAGAATTATCCCAAAAATTGGGATCTTGAATTTCCTCTTCCAACTCTAGAAGTGATGTTTCTGCACCTTGTATGTCAAAGACGCTCCATAATTTGTAAAATGGTGCCTTCGGCATTAGCTAATCTATTCATAAGTTCTTGCATAGGTCCTCCGTGCAACGTTCAGTATCAAACAGCCAATATACTTTTAATAAATGCATCCGGGTCAAATAATTGCAGGTCATCTGTTGTTTCGCCCAATCCCACATAAATAATTGGCAAATCCAATTCTTCCTGGATGGCAAAAGCCATGCCACCTTTTGCTGACGAATCGAGTTTTGCCAGAATTATTCCAGTGACATTAACTGCAGCTTTGAAAGCCTTTGCCTGCAAAAAGGCATTTTGGCCGGTTGTGGCGTCCAAAACCAACCAGGTCGCATGGGGCGCACCGGTTAAAGCTTTACCTGTTACCCGGACCACTTTTTTAAGCTCTTCCATCAGGTTGAAACGAGTATGCAATCTTCCAGCTGTATCCACCAATACTATATCGATTTGTTTTGCCATGGCAGATTGGACAGCATCATAAACAACTGCACCAGGGTCACTACCTGGTTGACCGGTGATTATTGGCAAGATCAACCTATCTGCCCAGATCTGCAATTGATCCACTGCTGCAGCTCGAAAAGTATCTGCAGCAACCAGTAGTACTTTCTTGCCTTTTTTGGAAAATATTTGACCCAATTTGGCAATACTTGTGGTTTTACCGGAACCATTTACCCCTACCAACAATATTACAAAAGGTTTTGCATTAATATTAACGCTTGCTAATTCTCCAAGCCTTGAACGTAATTCCAATTCCAATAATGGCTTGATGTCTGCAGCCCTGGTTACACCGTTGGAACGCACGGTTGCCTGTAATGAAGATAAAATCGACTGGGAGGTCGCGATCCCTATGTCTGCCAGGATTAGGATCGCTTCCAGTTCATCCCAAATTTCGGAATTAATTTCTGTTGCTCCAAGCAGATTGGCAAAGTGACCGAAGGCAGCTTTGCTGGTTCGAGAGAGCCCTGATTTCCAACGACTGAAAATTTCTTCCATAGCGGGCAAGATTATAACATAGGGGACTATGTTATACTTTTACTGAAATTGTTCATTATTTATGAATAACAAAATTCTTGATGGAGGTATCATGGCAGATCAATGGACCAAGCTTACAGCTGCCTGGAAAGGTGGTATGGAATTCATTGGTTACAATGAGGCTGGCGGACAGGTTCAGATGACCACGATCAATGGTGTGCCAGGGATCGGTCCAATGCAGCTACTGCTGGCGGGATTGGCAGGATGTACGGGTATGGATATTGTTTCCATTCTTCAGAAAAAGAAGATCGAGTTGTCAGACTTCAAAGTGGAAGTTGAAGCCCTGCGAGCAAATACTTACCCAATGATCTGGACAGATATCAATGTTATGTATCTTTTATGGGGCGAAAGCATCAAAATAAAAGATGTCGAACAAGCGATCAGATTATCCGAAGATAAATATTGTTCAGCTAGTATCATGCTCGGAAAATCTGCTCGAATCAAGTCCGGATATCGAATTTTAAAACCAGGTGAAACCACCTAAAAGAGGAGTGTTAAAAAAATTATGGAACCTATTCATGTAACCGATGCTGCTTTTCAAAAAACTGTTCTTGATAACCCATTACCGGTAATTGTTGATTTCTGGGCACCCTGGTGCGGACCCTGCAAAATGGTTGGCCCGATGCTGGATAAAATTGCCAAAGAAAATGCTGGCAAAGTCATTGTTGCCAAGGTAAATACAGATGAAAATCCAGATTGGGCAATGAAGTACGGCGTTCAAGGAATCCCGACCATGCTATTTATATTTGGCGGCAAGATCGTTCACCGCCAGGTGGGAGCGCTACCAGAAAAGATGCTGCGTGAGGCTGTATCTCAATTTCTGGAAGTATCGATTCAAACCAAACAATAAACCTTTACTAATAAATTTCGTTTTTTTATTGTTATTGAAATTAATAAGCATATTGGGGTTGCTTTTCTAATAATTGCAACCGCATAGTAACCATGAATGTTCTTCAGGATAATCCCATCTGAAATAGCTAATTATTTCCCTTGTTTAAAATGGCAGACTTTGCTTATGCTTTAGAGAATAAAGAGAGGACCGTCACCTTTTTGGAAGATGGTCCTTCTTTTTCTTAAATCAACCACTGACTCTTTCGATCTGTGCTCCCAATTCCCTAAATTTTCCATCTACATTTTCGTAGCCTCTATCGATCTGATCAATGTTCCGGATCGTGGATCGTCCATCCGCCGCCAGGGCAGCCAACATTAAAGACATGCCAGCACGAATATCCGGACTTTCCATTTTTTCCCCAAACAACTTGGTCGGTCCCTGCACGATACAGCGATGCGGATCACATAATACTATGTGAGCGCCCATCCCTCCAAGCTTGTCCGTAAAATACATGCGACTAGGGTACATCCAATCATGGAACAATACACTTCCACTAGCCTGGGTAGCTACGACAATTGCGATACTCATCAGGTCAGTTGGGAAAGCCGGCCAAACATTGGTTTTGATCTCTGGTATGGCGTTCCCAAGATCAGGTTGAATTTTTAATACCTGCCCGGCAGGAACTTGTATGTCATTTCCTTCAGACTGCCAATCAACTCCCATACGATTGAATACCATGCGCACCATGTTTAAATAATCAGGAGCGGAATTTTTGATACGTATCGAACCTCCGGAAACAACTGCAGCCCCAATAAAACTAACCACCTCAAGATAATCTGGTCCTATCGTAAACTCACCGCCATGTAAACGGTCTACTCCGCGAATAACAAGCGTGTTTGAACCAATATTTTCGATATCTGCTCCCAGGATATTTAGCATATTGCACAATTCCTGGACGTGAGGCTCGGAAGCAGCATTCCTTAGGATCGTTGTTCCCTTTGCAAGGGAGGCTGCCATGATGGCATTTTCTGTACCTGTGACACTCGCTTCATCAAGGAGGATGTCTGCGCCATGAAGTCCACCGGGTGCTGAGAATTCAAACTCTCGATCGTATCTCACCTCAGCTCCCATCGCTTTCAGAGCCAAGATATGCGTATCGAGCCGCCTTCTTCCAATAACATCCCCTCCAGGAGGTGGCAGATGAAGTTCACCCATACGGGCTGTCATGGGACCAGCCAACAGAATTGAGGCGCGGATCTTTTTGCAAACGTCCGGGTTCAAGTCTGCAGGACGGATGGTGCAGGCTGTAATTCGACATGAATCCGCACCGAGCTCAACAATTTCGACGCCGAGGCTCTCGATCAAATGGCGCATATCACGAACATCTTGAATTGCAGGGATATTATGTAAAATAACTTCTTCTTCAGTCAGCAAGCAAGCAGCCAACAGGGGCAGTGCGGCATTTTTATTTCCGGCTGGGGTAACTTCTCCGCTTAAAGGTATTCCGCCTTCAATGATGAATTTGTCCATAGATGCCTCCATTTGTGATCTTGCTTAATGCATATTCAATTTGATGGATTGACAAGGATAGAAAGTGACCACACTTGTATATAATTCACCATAATCCTTATCAATCAAAAAAATCACTGCTTGGATTTTATGTCGGTTTTACAAATTTGCCAACCTTCCAATTTTGTTAAATCTGTATTCAAGGTAGTATTTATGCTATATTAATTGCATGGATATTTCTATTATTATGGCTGTCTTGCTTGCATTGCTGGGTGGTACCCTGATCAATTACCTGGCTGATGTTTTACCGGACGGACATAAATTATCCCATCCCACCTGTAAAAATCCTTCCTGCCGGACTCAACTTGATTGGAAGGATTATCTTCTTTTTCAACGGTGTTCAGAATGCCAGAAAGCTCCTTCAGCCAGGAATGTGATCGTGATCTTGATATCCATCGTATTTAGCCTGTTCATCTGGATATCACCTCCTGCAGGGTTGGGATTATGGTTCGGTTTTATCATTTTCGTTTATTTATTTCTGGTTGCCATTATTGATTTTGAAACCCGCCTTGTGCTGCGACCGTTAAGCCTGATCGGATTGGTACTATGCCTTTTGGCGGGACTCTACATGCGAACGTGGCAGGAAACACTGATGGGAGGTGCTGCAGGTTTTGGAATCATGTTTATTTTTTACTTGATAGGCATCCTTTTTTCCCGCTTACGAAATAAACGGCTTGGAACTTCACTCGAAGACGGCGAAGAGGCGCTTGGTTCAGGAGATGTCACATTGGCGACCATCCTGGGTTTGCTGCTGGGATGGCCCTTGATCTGGGTTGATCTCCTTTTTGGAATATTATTGGCTGGATTATTCAGTTTGTTGCTTATCCTGGGATTGATCATAATAAGGAAATATCGATCGATGATGATCTTCATCGCCTATGGACCCTATTTCATTATCGCAGCAATCCTATTGCTTTATTTTCCGAGTGCCATCAAGCCTTTTCTTCCCGCTGCCTGAGGAAGAGAATAGCCATTTTACTGCAGGCTTTTTTATTATCTAAAATATTTGATGCATCTGTAATTTTTTTCCACTTCAACATGGTACGGGGCAGCTAAAAGGCAAAGTTACGAATATCTCGTAACTCCCTTTTACTCCCAAGGAGATTGATATGAAAAGATCCTATAAACAACAAAAAGGACAGGCACTGGTGCTGATCGCCCTGGTGATCGTAGGACTGGTGGCGATCACCGGACTGGCGATCGATGGGGGTAACACTTTTGCTGTGCGCCGCAATGCTCAAAACGCAGCTGATTCTGCTGCCCTGGCAGGAGCTCTGGAGAAGATACTGGATGACCCTACCGGAAATGGGAATGGGATCAATTTTACTACGGCTGCCTTAAATGCAGCAGCTATTAACGACTTCAACAATAATGGCATCACCAACACGGTAGTTGTCCATAACCCGCCATCGGCTGGATGTAAAGGAGTGGTTGGACCCTATGTGGGGAATAATGAATATATTCAGGTGATCATCAACAATACAGTGGATACTTACTTTGCACAAATCGTGGGAGTTTCCCAAACCCAGAGTTGTGTAGAAGCAATTGCCAGGGCTAAACCCCGCTCTACCGGTCCTGCATTCTACGGGAATGCTGTGGTAGGCTTGAATCCGACCGGCACCAGCTTTCAAGCCCAATCCAATGCCCAACAATGGACCATCAAAGGTGGCGGTATATTTGCCAATAACAACGCCCTGGATGAGCACACTACCGTCGTTTTCCCGGATGGAGATTGTGTTACTGCTGTTGGGACGCCGACAGGTTTTGCCTGTGGTGGCAGCGGTGGGAACACAAATCTGAAGTTCGAATTTCCTGATGATATCCTCCCACTTTTGCCTCCTATCCCAGCATGTTCTGGTACTGCCTACAAAGGTGCGGATAACAAATTCCACGAACAGACCGGTCACGAAGGCAGGGGAAGCACATTGCCGGCTTCTTTCTCTCTTGATGACTACCCATTTTCTGCCGGGTTGTATTGCATTACATCAGCAAATGCAGGTAACATCCACGAAACAGTCTATGGTTCTGAAGTCACCTTTTATATCAATGACAATAATTTTGAGATCAAATACAACGGGGGTGGAGCATTTAGTGCAACAGCTACCACCTCTGGTCCCTATAAAGGTATACTGATGTTTTCCAACATCACACCAACCCCCTGCACCCAGAATGTCGAATTTCGAGGAAATGGAGCTTCAGGAAATGTTGGCACAATTTTCCTGCCTTCAGCCTGCATTGATTGGCATGGGAACAGCTCTGCTGATCTCGATCGTGTCCAATTGATTGGTTATGAAGTCGTTTCCAATGGTAATGCCAATATTTCGATAAACTATGATGAAAATGAACAATATAAAGTAAGCATTCCACCAGAGGTTGAATTTACACAATAATTACAACCAGATCACTAATTGGTTCTCTCGTCAATTAAGTGAAGGTATATGTCGGGTATTGCGTATCCAAGGTTCCCAATATCAGCTTATATCAAGATGGTTCTTGATCTGGGTTGATCTCCTTTTTGGAATATTATTTGCTGGATTATTCAGTTTGTTGCTTATCCTGGGATTGATCATAATAAGGAAATATCGATCGATGATGATCTTCATCGCCTATGGACCCTATTTCATTATCGCAGCAATCCTATTGCTTTATTTTCCGAGTGCCATCAAGCCTTTTCTTCCCGCTGCCTGAGGAAGAGAATAGCCATTTTACTGCAGGCTTTTTTATTATCTAAAATATTTGATGCATCTGTAATTTTTTTCCACTTCAACATGGTACGGGGCAGCTAAAAGGCAAAGTTACGAATATCTCGTAACTCCCTTTTACTCCCAAGGAGATTGATATGAAAAGATCCTATAAACAACAAAAAGGACAGGCACTGGTGCTGATCGCCCTGGTGATCGTAGGACTGGTGGCGATCACCGGACTGGCGATCGATGGGGGTAACACTTTTGCTGTGCGCCGCAATGCTCAAAACGCAGCTGATTCTGCTGCCCTGGCAGGAGCTCTGGAGAAGATACTGGATGACCCTACCGGAAATGGGAATGGGATCAATTTTACTACGGCTGCCTTAAATGCAGCAGCTATTAACGACTTCAACAATAATGGCATCACCAACACGGTAGTTGTCCATAACCCGCCATCGGCTGGATGTAAAGGAGTGGTTGGACCCTATGTGGGGAATAATGAATATATTCAGGTGATCATCAACAATACAGTGGATACTTACTTTGCACAAATCGTGGGAGTTTCCCAAACCCAGAGTTGTGTAGAAGCAATTGCCAGGGCTAAACCCCGCTCTACCGGTCCTGCATTCTACGGGAATGCTGTGGTAGGCTTGAATCCGACCGGCACCAGCTTTCAAGCCCAATCCAATGCCCAACAATGGACCATCAAAGGTGGCGGTATATTTGCCAATAACAACGCCCTGGATGAGCACACTACCGTCGTTTTCCCGGATGGAGATTGTGTTACTGCTGTTGGGACGCCGACAGGTTTTGCCTGTGGTGGCAGCGGTGGGAACACAAATCTGAAGTTCGAATTTCCTGATGATATCCTCCCACTTTTGCCTCCTATCCCAGCATGTTCTGGTACTGCCTACAAAGGTGCGGATAACAAATTCCACGAACAGACCGGTCACGAAGGCAGGGGAAGCACATTGCCGGCTTCTTTCTCTCTTGATGACTACCCATTTTCTGCCGGGTTGTATTGCATTACATCAGCAAATGCAGGTAACATCCACGAAACAGTCTATGGTTCTGAAGTCACCTTTTATATCAATGACAATAATTTTGAGATCAAATACAACGGGGGTGGAGCATTTAGTGCAACAGCTACCACCTCTGGTCCCTATAAAGGTATACTGATGTTTTCCAACATCACACCAACCCCCTGCACCCAGAATGTCGAATTTCGAGGAAATGGAGCTTCAGGAAATGTTGGCACAATTTTCCTGCCTTCAGCCTGCATTGATTGGCATGGGAACAGCTCTGCTGATCTCGATCGTGTCCAATTGATTGGTTATGAAGTCGTTTCCAATGGTAATGCCAATATTTCGATAAACTATGATGAAAATGAACAATATAAAGTAAGCATTCCACCAGAGGTTGAATTTACACAATAATTAAAACTAGAGATTACCAATAGGTTCTCTCGTTAAATAGTGAAGGCAAATGTTGGGTATTGCGTATCCAAGATTCCCAATATCAGCTAACATCAAAATGAAAACCACCAACTAAGCATATGGGTGGGTTTAGGGATGTGAATCCTCATCTACAATTAACGCATCTGTGATATCATCCCAGCCAATATTCCGAAGGTACATAGACTTAGCAAGAATATCCATAAATACACGAGCTGATTTTTTGCTCGTGTATTTATGGATATTCCAGTTTAAAAATTTTCCCTGAAGACGGCATCGTGGAAAATATTGTATATGGATTGAATTATTCTTCACCTGAAAGCAATTTGATCTTCTGCCAGGGTGGTAAATTGGATTCCTCGGCAAAAATACCGCGCATTTCGAAGACCTGGTCACGTAACATGGCGGCTTTTTCAAATTCCAAATTTTTGGCAGCCTCTTTCATCTGTTTATCCAATTCGGCTATGATGCGCTTTAGCTCCTGTTTGGAAAAGCCATCCGATCCCTGCTTAAGTTTGTATTCCCCTTTTTCCTCCCCGATGCGCTGAGAACTTATTTCTTCTGTGAGATCGCGCACAGCTTTCATGATGCCGACCGGCACGATACCATGTAACTCATTGAAAGCCTCCTGCTTCTTCCGACGCCGATCTGTCTCGTCCACGGCGCGTTTCATCGAATCCGTGACGTGGTCCGCATACATGATGACACGTCCCGTGACATGACGGGCTGCCCTGCCGATAGTCTGTATTAGAGCAGTTGTGGAGCGTAAAAACCCTTCCTTATCCGCGTCCAAGATAGCTACAAGTGAGACTTCAGGTAGATCCAAACCTTCACGCAAGAGGTTGATCCCAACAATGACATCAAACACACCAAGGCGCAAATCCCGTAAAATGCCGATGCGTTCCAATGTGACAACTTCGGAATGCAGGTAATGCACCTTGATGCCCAACTCCATCAAATAATCTGCCAGGTCTTCTGACATACGCTTGGTCAAGGTTGTCACCAAGACCCTCTGACCCAGCTCAACACGGGCGTGAATCTCCTTTACCAGGTCATCGACCTGTCCTTTGGTCGGACGGATTTCAACTTGCGGATCCACCAAACCGGTGGGACGAATGATCTGCTCCACGACCTGGTCTGCATGTTCCATTTCATAAGGACCGGGAGTGGCAGTTGTATAGATCACCGAACCCATGTGGGTCTCAAATTCGTCAAATTTCAGGGGGCGGTTATCCATTGCTGATGGAAGTCGGAACCCATATTCGACCAGTGTGCTCTTCCTGGTGCGGTCACCATGATACATGCCGCGCACTTGAGGGACCGTCATGTGGCTCTCGTCCATTATGAGCAGGTAATCTGAAGGGAAATAGTCAATCAATGTCCAGGGTGCCGTGCCAGGTTCACGACGATCGAGAGGCCTGGAATAGTTTTCAATACCAGCGCAGCTACCCACCTCGCGCAGCATTTCAAGGTCATAGCGTGTACGTTGCTCAATCCGTTGTGCTTCGAGATATTTTTCGTTTGATTTGAAGAACTTTATACGTTCTTCCAATTCATTTTCAATATCAACGATGGCTTCCTTGACCTTATACTCAGGAGCGATAAATTGTTTTGCCGGGTAGATCGATATTTCGTCCGGTTCAGAATATATCTCACCTGTCAGAGGGTTAAAGTCCATAATGCGCTCGACTTCGTCTCCAAAAAAAGTGATGCGATAACCACGTTTATCCTGATAAGCAGGTACGATCTCCAGAGTGTCTCCACGCACCCTGAAGACACCGGGGCGAAGTTCAAGGTCATTTCTTTCATAACGCCCTTCGATCAATTGCCGGATGAGGGCATTTCGGCGTTGGATCTGCCCTACGCGCATTTGAACCATGCCTTTTCCGAATTCTTCCGGATTGCCCAAGCCATAAATACATGAAACAGAAGCCACTATAATTACATCTTTGCGGGAAATGAGGGCGGCAGTGGCGGCAAGCCGCAAACGCTCAATCTCCACATTGATATCGGTCTCTTTTTCTATATACAGGTCACGGCGCGGCACATATGCTTCCGGTTGGTAATAATCATAATAAGAAACAAAATATTCGACTGCGTTCTCAGGGAAAAAATCTCTGAATTCTGCATACAATTGGGCAGCCAATGTTTTATTGTGTGCCATGATAATGGCGGGTTTTTGTACTTTTTCGATAAGTGAAGCAATCGTGAAAGTCTTGCCCGTGCCGGTAGCCCCCAACAGCACCTGGTGTTTAAAGCCTTTTCCTATACCATCAACAAGTTGACGTATTGCTTCCGGTTGGTCACCAGTAGGTATAAAGGGGGCATGAAGTTTGAAATCCATATGGATAAGACCTTTCAATTATATATATGCCGGATTGGTACCAAATTTGATCTTCCTGATCCGCAAGTACTTTTGAAAATTAACACCCAGATTAACGGGAAGAACGTTAGTTCTATTTTACCCTATTTTTACCCTTATCTAGAAATTCAAAAAAAAAAGGAATTAAATCAATAATGTGAATCGGTATTTCTTTGCCTTCGTATGGTTACTTGTAAATTCGAAATAATTTTAATAATATATCTTTGGAGTTATTTTTCCTGGGATTGATGTAGTTTCAGGGCATTTTCAAGAAAAATTCACCCAATTCGGGAAGAAATTCCAGTGATTCTCCTGTGCGGTTCTCTTCAACAAAAAAGCCCCTTCAGTTGGAGTAAATTCTCTCCTACAGAACAACTGAAGGGTTCATCTAAATCACCATAATTGTTATTTTAATGGATTTGCAGGATAGGAGCCTGTCCAATTATTAAGATCGGCACTGGCTGTTTGCCCTCCTTTTACAACGATGTCCACACTTACACCACCAGCGTGTCCACTGCTATCGTAAGCCACCACCTGGTATGTACCCACCGGCAAATCCGTCAAGGTGAAATAGCTTTGTCCGGAAACAGTTCCGACCCAAAACCAATAGCCTGTTTCCTTATTGAATGCCACGATGGTCAGTTGAGGTAAACCACCAAACGGATAATTAAAAATTCCGCCAGAAATGATCCCAAACTTCGACTCAGGTTGAAATTCAGGAGGATAGGGAACATCGAAGGGTCCATGGGACCAATCACAAATGTCGATATTTTCGTTCGTTTGGCCGGCAATTACGGTAAAAGGTTTGGGAGTTGCATCATTACAAGAGGAATTTACCCCGCATACTGAATATGTTCCACCTATGGAATAGTCCAATGTCCAAGCGTATGCTTTGTATGTACCAGGTTCCAGCTCAGTGGTATAGGGAGCCTGGTAATTGCTTACAGAAACCGGTACTTCCCTGACCTGATTATTGGCTGTATTTTGAAAAAACACCACCACATTAGTGGACGTGACTTCTATAAAACAAACCAAGCCAGATACCTTTCCTTTTGAGGAATCGGTCGTCTGCGTGGGAGCCAGAATATCCGGTGTTGAACTTGTTAACTGGGGAAGATCAGTCACCTCCGTTTTGCCCACCTCGGTACCCGAATATTCACTTGTTCTGGTCAATGCCTGAAGAGTAGATGCGACAATGCTGGCCAAGGCATCGTCTGAGGTTAATGTCGATGTTTGGTTAGGTAAATTACAACCGCTTAATATTACCAACAAAACGAAATAGAAAATTACATAATCCATTCGTTTGACAAACCTTCTTGTCAGTTTGCTGGAGAAGTTTTGAAGAACTGGGAATATATCCTGATTCATAATTGTCTCCTGTTTCTATTGCTTAAAACCCATTGTTAGCATAACTAATCATGTAATCTTGGCAGGTTAGTTTACCAAAATAATTTTTAGAAGGTTTGGATGTTATCTCGAAGACATCGAGTAACAATATTGTACATTGAATACTTTCGGTTTTGGTGCATCCGAGAACAGAAAAAATAATTTGATATTAACAATCCTGGAGGATTGAATCGATGCTTTGGTACTTCTCCTCAGAAAGGTGAAGTGGTATTGATATAAGGAAGACTCAGGATATTTTTTGAAATGAACATACCCTATTAATTTTTGATCGCAATCAATGTGGACAGCAATTTTTCCTGCCAGTCGTTATCTTTCCCGAACTCCAACCAGTATGCATTTTTTCCCGTGCGAACACCTGGTCCTGCATCCTTCAAAAGGATTCGATCTTTATTCTTTATGTCTTGATCGATCCCATTATGTAATTGTGGATATCGCAAAATAATTTGACCAGAATCAAAGCTTATTGAACTCAAACCAGCCTGTTCAGCCATCAATTTAATCTTCATTTGATAAAAAAGGTTCAAAACCATTTCCGGGGGTTCACCAAAACGATCACCAAATTCAGCAGCCAGGGTATCCAAGGAGAATTCATCACCAATGTTGGCCAGCCTGCGATACAAACGCAATCGCAAGGATTGGTCTGGGATATAGCTGGATGGGATCCCGGTTGGCAGAGGTAAATCAACGTTGATGGGAGAACCGACTTCCTTAAGATAATTGTGTTCATTGGTACTGACAGACATGCCACGTTCAACCCGTTGCGACCGCACTGCGACTGCTAAAAGACGGGTATACATGTGGAAACCAACCGAAGCAATATAACCATGCTGACGGTTCCCCAACAATTCTCCTGCTCCACGCATTTCGAGGTCCCGCATTGCAATGGAATAACCAGACCCAAGCTGGGTATTTTCCGCGATCACATCGAGCCTTTCCTGTCCCTCGATCGTGGGAGTTTTTTTACGATGCCGGAAGAAATATGCATATGCCCTGACAGCTCCACGACCAACCCGCCCACGCAACTGATAAAGCTGCGCAAGACCAAAAGTATCGCCACGATCGACAATCAAGGTATTGGCATTTGGAATATCCAGACCAGACTCAATAATGGATGTACAAAGTAAAATATCCACTTCGCCAGCAGTGAAATTACGCATCACAGCTGCCAACATTTGCTCCGGCATCTGTCCGTGTCCAATCTCGATGCGTGCTTCCGGCACCAATTTAATTAAATGCATTTTCATAGCTGAGATGGTTTGGACACGATTGTGGACAAAGAATACCTGTCCCCCCCTATCCAGCTCGCGCAGAATCGCTTGACGCACCAACTTTTGGGAATAGGGTCCGATATGAGTGACAACTGGTAATCTTTCTTCCGGTGGTGTATTCAGCTGGGAAATATCTCGCACGCCTGTAAGCGCCATGTATAACGTACGAGGGATCGGTGTTGCGGTTAATGTCAATACATCCACTTCGTTGCGTAATTTTTTTAGATGTTCTTTATGTGTGACTCCAAAACGTTGTTCTTCATCGATGATAACCAATCCCAAATCTTTGAATTCCACATCCAACTGAATCAAGCGGTGGGTGCCAATGACAATATCCACAGCCCCTTGAGCCAGCCCATAAAGTATGGAACCCTGTTCCTTAGGGGTTCGAAAACGGGATAACATTTCCACCGTTACAGGAAAAGTGGAAAGTCGTTCTCGGAAGGTATCATAATGTTGCTGCGCCAATACAGTTGTCGGCACCAATACCGCCACCTGTTTTCCATCCATAACTGCTTTAAAAGCAGCGCGCAAGGCAACTTCGGTTTTCCCATAGCCCACATCTCCACAAAGCAATCTGTCCATTGGACGAACAGATTCCATATCCCTCTTGACATCTTCAATAACACTTATTTGGTCAGTGGTTTCTATATACGGGAAACTATTTTCCAACTCGACCTGCCAGGCATTATCCTTGCTGAAGGCAAAACCGCGAGCTATTTGCCTGGTTGCATACAAGTCCAACAGATCTGAGGCAATCTCCTCGACGACTTGCCGGACCCTGCGCTTGGTTTCCTGCCATTCCTGTGTTCCCAACTGCCCAACCGCAGGAACACCTCCACTGGCACCAAGGTAACGTGTTATACGGTCAGCTTGATGGATAGGGACAAAGACCTGATCGCCATTTTTATATTCAACACTTAAAAACTCACGTGCCAGCCCATCCAAAGTGCGTTCCACCAAACCAGAAAAGCGACCAATGCCATAATCAACATGTACGACCCAATCACCGGTAGATAGATCTGCATATTGGGTTTCAGGAGTTTCGGCTGAAATTTGCGGTCGTATGCGGGATTGTGGTCTTTCCCAACCGAAAATCTCTGAATCAGTCAAAACATGGATCACTTCCCGATTTTGCGATTTTAATATCCAACCTCCAGATAATGAAAATTCTATAAATTCCGGGTTATTATCTTTGGTTGAATGGTCCGGATTCTCATACCATAATTCCTCAAGGCGGCCTGCCTGTCGAGAAATGATCACAACGTTGACTTCAGCTCTGGTTAATGATGCAACATGTTCAACGAAAGGTTTTAACCTGCCGGCAAACCTTTCTCCGGGTGAAAACACTTTGGATAATGATTCCGAATCCTCTAATTCACTATCGGAGGTATTTATATCCAGCGATGATCTTCCCATTTCCAAACAATACCTGCTGTTGAGATCATCAGCAATTTCAGTCCAAGTAACATAGGGTATTGGGAAATCTTCTTTCAGGATACCTTCATCGATACTTTCACTACGCAGTTTTATGGCATCTTCTTCATAATCTGCTATGAGAGATTCGAGCATACCCAGATCATCCACCATAACGCCTGCCACCCGGGGCAGGTAATCCAGCAAACCGGCTTGTATTCGGTGAAAAACCGGCAGGTCAAATTCTGAGACTTCGCGGTTAGAAAAATCATGTTCCTGGATATTATCTGGGATTAGGTACTCACGGGCAGGGGTAACCAGTATTTCATTCACCTTCTCTATAGTTTGCTGACTGATCGGGTCAAACCGGCGAATATTTTCCACCTCGTTATCAAAGAAATCCAATCTTACAGGAGATATTTCCCCCGGAGGCCAGATATCCAATAGTCCACCACGATGAGAAAACTGTCCCGGTTCAAGCACCGTATCTGCATGTTTATAGCCAATTCGAACCAATGTGGTTTGAAGATTCTTAAATACATGAATTTGTCCGCACTTAATAAGAGCGGTAGCTTTAAGAAACTCGTGACGCGGCATTGTGCGCGTCATCAATGCCCGGGCAGAGGCTACTATGATGGGCGCCAGTGCCGGTTTATCCAGATATGGGAGATGGTATTTTGAGAGTGATACCAAGGTTCGAATGCGTTCCAAACGGGTTGCCTGACCCCAGCCTGCATCCTCATAAAATAATGGGGTTGGTTCCGGAAACAATTGTATTTTTGTGAAAGGCAGCCAAAAAGCTAATTCATCAGTCAAAGAGCGGGCATGATCGGCGCGATCTGTTATTAGTAATATTGGATTCTTTAAATCGGAATACAATGCAGCCAAAACAGGTAATCGCGCTGACCTCTGTAATCCGATCGCGTGACAACCTGATTTTTCCTTAATTTCAGCTACCAATTGTTGGTAGCTTTTCAGTGTTTTGATTTTTTCAAAGATCAAATCCATCTTTAACAATAACCCCATTGCTGACTAATCTTCTAGAATTAGACCGTTGTATTTTGTCATGGCAGCATCCAGACCACTTTCTGAGAATAAAAGCACTGCATCCACAGCTCTCTGAAGCATTTCGCTGACCACTGGCATCTCACTTTTTCCAAAACTTTGTAGCACATAATCTGCCGCTTGCATTTGCCCTGGTGGACGACCTATTCCCAATCGCAATCTGGGAAAATCTTGAGTACCCAGATTCTCAATTATCGAATGGACACCTTTTTGCCCGGCTGAACCTCCAGAGGGACGAATACGGATAGTACCTAACGGTAAATCCAAATCATCATTCGCCACAATAAAATTGGATAATGGTAATTTGTAATACTTTAGTATTGACACGACTGCCTGATCGGAAAGATTCATATAAGTCTGTGGTTTTGCCAGGATAAATTTGTTTCCACCATATTCACCTGAGGTAACCAATGCCTTAAATTGAAAACGGCTGAACGATAAATTTAAGCGAACAGCCAGTCTATCCAACAGCATAAAACCAATATTATGCCGGTTATCACGATAGTCACGCCCGGGATTTCCCAAGCCCACGATTAAGAATGTCTCAACCAAAGTATAAAACCTCCTCCATTTACGCTGTCAATGCGAAAAGATAATTGAAATTAAATTCAACCCAACTATGGATAAAAATCCATAAACCAAACTCATGACCAGATCACGATAAGAAAAATTCAAGCGGGTCATCCGGAAGACTAGTGGGTCTGATCATCGGTGATTTCGATTGGCTAAATCCAGTGGCTGGTGGCGCTTCAAAATCAGATGCAGCTGAGGGTGATTGCTCTAATATTGGAGTGCAATTGCACTAATGGTCATTATTGCGGTTATACCAATAATTGAATTCTTTCTCCGCATACTTACTTTCGCCCAAAATTTATATTCTGGTTTATATCGCTAATGATCGTTTTAAAATTCGACCATACGGTAACATCTCAGTTTAACATGAAGGTGAATTGGGGTCAATAATTACCAAACAATTTTTACCAATCAAAATGGAATTTGATTAATTTCCAGTATTTTGATCAATCCAATTTAATAATTCTGTGTTTGGGATATTTATTTAAATTCCCCATATAAATTCTTATGATGTAAAATTTTAGCGTATAATATAAAGGAAATTTTATCAATGAGGTATGAATATGAGTCAATCTCGCAGCGATCTAATGGTTCAGAGATTACGTGCAATGCAAGCCGTTGCCCCAGATATTGAAGCTTCGGCAATTGTTTCAGTGGACGGTCTAATTATGGCATCAGCTTTACCCTCAGAAGTCGAGGAAGATCGTGTATCTGCCATGTCTGCTGCCATGCTAAGCCTTGGAGAAAGAATCGCCAGCGAACTTGGGAGAGGTGCACTGGAACAGGTTTTTATTCGTGGTGATTCTGGTTTTATTGTCCTAACCTCTGTCGGTGAAGAAGCCGTGATCACTGTACTAGCCCGACAGGATGCCAAACTTGGTCTTGTTTTCCTTGAGATGCGACGTGCATCTGAAGATATCGCCAAACTGGTAGGATGAGCAATATTTTTCATTCACTGTTTGATCCATGGACACCCCAGCGGGGAGGACGCCGAAACCGGCCCTCCCCGCTTCTTTATTCATTACTAAAGTGAGGTAATTAATGCCAACCAAATATGTTTTTTTTACCGGTGGGGTTGTCAGTTCTGTTGGCAAGGGAGTAACAGCTGGAGCTATAGGTTTATTGCTTAAAGAACGAGGATTCAAAGTTGTTGTTCAAAAATTGGATCCCTATATCAATGTTGACCCTGGAACAATGAGCCCCTATCAACACGGGGAAGTTTTTGTATTAGATGATGGTGCTGAAACCGATCTTGATCTGGGACATTATGAGCGTTTTATTGATATTCGCTTGAGCAGAGCTAGTAATTTTACAACTGGACAGATATATGCTGAAGTCATATCAAAGGAACGCAGAGGTGATTATCTGGGAGGAACCATTCAAGTAATCCCCCACATTACAAACGAAATCAAGCGCCGGATTGGCTTGGTTGCCAAAGAATCCGGCGCAGATATCGTTCTAGTAGAGATAGGTGGAACTGTCGGTGATATTGAATCGCAACCATTTCTCGAAGCTTTACGTCAAATGCGTAATGAAGTTGGTAAAGACAACACCTTCTTTGTTCATGTTACATGGATGCCTTATATAGAAGCAGCAGGTGAATTAAAAACCAAACCGACACAGCATTCGGTTGCTGAATTGCGTTCTATCGGTATTTCACCAAATATGATAATTGCTCGCTCCGATCAACCCATAGATCATGAATTACTCGATAAAATCGCCCTGTTCTGTGATGTTGAGAAAAAAGCGGTTGTGCCAATGGAAACGACTCGTGTTCTGTATGAGGTGCCACTTTTGCTTGATAAAGCAGGTGTTGGTGATTATATTGTCGAGAAATTAAATTTAAAAGCCACAAAAACACCTGACTGGACAGAATGGAAAAAGTTAATTGAAGATGTCAAAAAATCAAAACCAGCGGTAGGTATTGCACTGGTAGGTAAATACGTGGAATTGCACGATGCCTATATGTCCGTTCGTGAATCTCTCAAACACGCAGCTTTATTCTTAGGAATTGAAATCTCAATTGAGTGGCTACACGCAACAGATTTGGAAAAAGGTAAAGGCTGGGAGCTTCTAAAAAAGACTAGCGGTATCATTGTTCCCGGTGGATTTGGATCCCGTGGTATTGAAGGTAAGATCATGGCTGCCAAATATGCACGCGAGAATAGGATCCCATATCTCGGTTTATGCCTGGGAATGCAATTGATGTGTGTTGAATTTGCCCGCAGTATACTCGGGTATGAAGATGCAAATTCCACGGAATTTGATCGCACTACAACTCACCCAATCATTGACCTGATGATAGAGCAACGCGCAATTTCCGAAATGGGTGGAACCATGCGACTCGGTCTTTATCCTTGCAGGATAAAAAAGGGAACAAAAGCATCCCAGGCTTATCAACTAACCAGAGTAGAAGAGAGACATCGCCATCGTTTTGAATTTAACAATGCCTACCGGAGTGAGTTTGAAACAGCAGGTATGGTTTTCTCGGGAGTATCTCCAGACAACAAATTGGTTGAAATATCTGAAATAGCTGATCATCCTTTTATGGTTGGCAGTCAATTTCATCCTGAATTTCTTTCTCGCCCCAATCGCCCCCATCCATTCTTTTTGTCCTTTGTTCAGGCAGCTGCTGAAAAAGCAGGAATACCGACAAAAAAAATACCAAAGCGAGAAGTGTCAAAAATTGAAGGAATTACCACTCCGTAAATTCATGCAATTAATTTGATGCATAGACTCCTCGAAGTTGTTCAGGCAAATTTCTTGCAAGTTCGAACATTACCCTATCAGTCAGACCAATAGGCAATTCTCCCGGTTCCGCCCACAGTGGTTCTCCAATACTCATCTTCACCTGATTCCTTCGAGGAAACTGTTTGAAAAATGTATGACTACCGTCAATTCCAACGGGGATAATCGGACATCCAAGTTCTATAGCCAATCTTGCAGCACCAGTTTTTGCTACTCTCAAACCTCGTCCCCTGCTGCGCGTCCCCTCTGGGAACATTCCCAACACTTGTCCCGCAAGCAGGATTTTTTTAGAATGCATAATTGCCCACTCATCCCTTTCAGTTCGGAAAACCGGGAAGGCTCCCAAATTACGAAAAATATAATGTACTAGAGGGTTCTTGAATAATTCAGATTTACCCATAAAAAATATAGGTCGTTCCACAGCAAGCTGCAGAGGAAAAATATCCAAATTTGTGACATGGTTTGCAGCTAAAATAACCGCACCTTGAGAGGGAATATGACTTTTTCCGGTAATCTCAAGAGTCATGATCAACTTGAATATGGTCCTTAAATTACTTACCATCAACCTATGAAATCCTGTTTCTTCAAGCGGATAATCATAATGCATGCGGGGCTCAACCATAATACTATTGGAATTTGACACTAATTTACCTCAATAATTATTAATCAACTCAACTAATCGAATAAATGCGATTATACTTTAGCAGTTCTTAGAGTTTATGTGGTATCCGATATTTGCAGATATTCTTTATTATTGTCCATCAACCAAATTTGTTGCCTTAGAGCAATTTTTCAGGTGAGACTCTGCTTTATCTTTATCAGAGTATTTATATAATCATTTTTTATTTTTCTATTTGTTATAACACGGGAGATGAAAATGGACACGACAATTGAATTGGTTAGTGGAAAAGAAATTCTTGACTCACGAGGTAATCCCACCATTGAGGTCGAAGTGATATTGGTTGATGGATCATGGGGGCGCGCAGCTGTCCCTTCAGGGGCTTCAACAGGGATCCATGAAGCACTGGAGTTGCGCGATGGAGACAAACACCGATACAATGGAAAAGGGGTTCTTAAAGCAGTTGAAAATGTAAATACATTGATCGCAAACCAAATAATCGGTTGGGATGCTACCGATCAGCGAGGTATTGACCTGGCTCTGCTGGAGTTAGATGGGACCACCAACAAATCGAATTTAGGAGCTAATGCAATATTAGGTGTCAGTCTAGCTATCGCAAAAGCTGCATCAAATTCCCTTGGGCTTCCGTTGTTTCGTTACATTGGTGGAGTACGAGCACATATTCTTCCAGTACCAATGTTTAACATTCTAAATGGTGGAGCACATACATCCTGGCAATCTACTGACGCACAAGAATTCATGATCATGCCACTTGGGGCACCCAGCTTCGCAGAAGGCCTACGCTGGGGTGCAGAGATCTATCATGTTCTCAAATCTGTCCTAAAAGAAAAGGGATACACTACTCTCGTCGGCGATGAGGGAGGTTACGCACCTGCTCTTAAGGCTAATGTAGAAGCGATCGATGTAATCCTGACTGCCATCGATCGAGCAGGCTTTAAAACCGGGCGAGGTGCTGATATTGCCGTTGCAATTGACCCGGCTGCATCGGAATTCTATGATGAGAAAACCAAGACCTATGATCTCAAAAAAGAAGGAAGAAAATTAACAAGCGAACAATTGGTTCAATTTTGGAAAACCTGGGTGGATCAATTCCCGATTGTTTCCATTGAAGATGGGTTGGCTCAAGATGACTGGGACGGATGGAAATTAATGGTGAGCGAACTTGGCGATCGGATACAGATCGTCGGTGACGATCTGTTGGTGACGAATTCCGAGCGAGTTCGAAAGGCAATAGAAGAAAACGCTGCGAATGCGTTGCTTGTAAAAGTAAACCAGATTGGAACTTTAACAGAAACTCTTGAAGCAGTGGAAATCTGCAAAAAAGCCGGGTGGAGAGCTGTAACTTCTCACCGCTCTGGAGAAACTGAAGATCCAACGATTGCTGATATTGCGGTAGCTCTTAACACCGGTCAAATAAAATCCGGAGCTCCAGCCAGAACTGACCGTATGGCGAAGTACAATCAACTATTACGGATTGAAGCAGATTTGGCAGAAACCGCCAGATACGCTGGCTGGGACGCTCTATAAATATAAATGCCTATTGTTTATTAAGATAATTTATCCCTGGGAGAGATCATCAGGTAGATGAAATTACCGATTGGATTGTCTTTGCAATAGAAAGATGCACGTCCAGCCAGACTGTCGCACTTGCTTGCACATTTACCCTTCCATAACCAGCTCAGTTTCCGACTCGCAGATGAAAGTGGGAACCAGCGAAAGTTGTTGAGCAATCACCCTGCTAGGTGAGGTGATTGCCACCCCTGTTGTATGGACCACCAGGCTTTCACCCAAAATTGGAGATGGTGTTTCAAAAGAAAAATGCCAAATACAACGACTTTAGAAAAACCTGCAAAGCTTCTTAATTGCCTATTCTTATTAATTCTGCTCTGAAATCTGGAATAAAAACCAATATTACCTAATGAAAATAAATTACGGATTTGCCTCAGTACTAATAATTTCAATCCTTGCATTAAGTGCATGTGGATTAATTCCAGATCTTGCACAATTACCTACGCTCACTCCGTTACCAAACCCAACAAAACCCATTTCACCAATTCAATATCCAACTCCAACAATTTCACCACAACCAACATGGACAATTGAGCCAACTCCCGAACCCATCCCTATAAGTATCGAGGCTATGCGTTCCCGAGAATACCCGGGCAGCCAAATCGTAATTGAAAAAACTCTCCCACCTGAAATTAATTACTATCGTTATATTACTTCCTATTTCTCAGATGGATTAAAAATATATGCCTTACTGACCGTCCCGATTGGAGAACGACCAATAACAGGTTGGCCAGTTATCATATTTAACCACGGGTTTATTCCACCAACTCAATACCAGACAACAGAGCGGTATGTTAATTATGTAGATCGCCTTGCTCGGGAAGGTTACATTGTTCTCAGATCTGACTATCGTGGTCATGGTCAATCTGAAGGTGAAGCACGCGGCGCTTACGGGTATCCAGATTATGTTGTCGATGTATTAAACGGACTTCAATCCATAAAGTCATTCCCTGAAGCAGATCCTGACCGAATTGGCATGTGGGGACATTCCATGGGAGGATATATCACTTTACGCTCGATGGTGATCCGCAGCGATATTAAGGCAGGTGTTATTTGGGCTGGTGTTGTTGGTTCCTATCCAGACCTTCTCCTAGATTGGCCTCAAATCACCCCACCTATTTATCAATTTGACCCTTCCTGGAGGACAGGATTTATCAATGAATTTGGAACTCCTGAGAAAAATCCTCAATTTTGGTCTTCAATATCCGCCACGACTTATTTACAAGATATCTCTGGACCTCTTCAACTTCATCACAGTATTGCCGACGATGTAGTACCATTCGAATTTTCAAACAAGTTATTTCATGATTTACTTAAAACCGGAATAAATACCGAATTTTTCGTATATCAAGAGGATAACCATAATATCGCAATAAATTTTAATTTAGCTATGGATCGAACTGTAGAGTTTTTTAATCGTTATGTTAAAGGGGATTAGTGGTTTAAAATTTTTGACCAAGTGTGACTGTATATGCGTCAATTTTTTTATCGTTGATCAAGTTGAATGGCAAAAATCAGACAAATTGGTTCTCGATGATTAATTCCCATGATCCTTATTTAATACATTGTAAAATTATTACTTTTCTATTCCAGACCAGATTTTTCCAGATGAAATGATGGTTTTTGATGGGACATCCGCGTATAAAATTGCTCCATTTCCAACTCTCACGTTGTTTCCAATTTTAATACCTATCGCAATTGTCACACCCATACCCACCAGACTAGCTTCCCCAACTTGAACATGACCCGCCAATAAAGCACCAGGAGCTATGTGGCTATATGCTCCGATATTACAATCATGGGAAACAACTGCATTCGTGTTAATCATACAGCGGGATTCCAAGATAGATCCTGACCCAACATATGCATTCGCAAATACCTGTACACCATCTTTTACACAGGCACTTGCTTCAATTGTGGCGTGAGGGTGAATTAATTTAGGTAATGAAAAGTCATTTCTTTCAAGAACTTCAAATATTTTTTTCCGAATATTTATATCAAGGATCCCCCCGACTCCATTTGCAAACATACGGACACCCATTTTCCTTAATTCCAAGATGGCACTTCCAGACCCCAAGACTGGAATATCCAATATGTAAGTTTTAGCCGGAATATTATCGTCAATAATCCCGATTATTTCATAATCGCCAATAGATTTGATCATCTCCATTACTGATTTCGCATGGCCACCCCCTCCATAAATTAGAATTGATCTTTCGGGGTTAATCATTAATGTGTCAGGGAGAAATAGTTCGGTCTCTTTTGAAAAATCACGAATCACAGACTCAGTTATCAGGTGATCTTTTGGTAATTCATTAAGATCAATTCCTAATTGAGCTGCCAAGATACGTGCTGGTTGTGTTATTCTCAATGACTCAATATTTATCTTTTTATTTTCTTCCTGCTTTATTCCGAACACATCATCTTTTTTTTCTGAAATCCACGCCAATAAATCTCCCACAGAAACAATATCTTCTTGTAATGATGATAAATGGATAAATCCTGATGCAGGCGCTTCGATATCCGATGTAGCTTTGGTGGTCTCTACTGAAAAAAGAATATCACCTTTAATAACCTGTTGTCCATCTTTCACATAAGTTCCAACCAGTTTAGCTTCTGGTTCATTGGCGTTCAGTAGAGGCACAAGAATTTCTATAACTTCCATTTTTCCTCTTTTTGATTACTTTGGTTCTCGTTATCTTATTCTAATAAGTCAAAAGCCGCTTGCTTAATCACCTGGTGGGAGGGTAGAATTTTATCCTCCAATAACTTTGAGTTTGCTATTGGATAATCCAAAGCCCCCACCCTTTTAATTTTTAAATTATTAAATCCACTCTCTGAAACCTGGGACACAATTTCAGAACCCCAACCAAGGGATAGGGTTCCTTCTTCAACAGTAAGTAATCTATTGGAATATGCAATTGATTCATATAAAGGTGTCAAATTAAAAGGACTTAATTGGGAAAAAAGGATGATTTCAGAATATATTTCTCTTTCGTATAAAATCTCAAGAGCAACTTTTCTGACAATCTCAAAATTGTACCCATAAGTGGCAATTGTAATTTGTGGTTTGACAGAAAAATGTATTTTCTGAGCAGGAAATTTATTTCCAAATTGCTCAATTTTTGCGTCAGCCAAGTCCCCTGTTCCACTTTCAAGTAGTTGACAAGCATAAAGCGATTTATGCTCGATAAAAATTACTGGATCATCATCCGTAATTGCTGCAACAAGCAAATTGGCTGGATTAGAGATGGAATTGGGGGCTAATACTCGCAAGCCCGGAATTCCTAAAAGTAATTTTTCAAGTGATTGACTGTGGGTTGGACCATAACCGCGTCTACCCCCCATTGGGGTGCGAATTACAATAGGCACTGATACATTTTCGTTATATACCCACCTGAATTTGGAAGCATGATTTATTAATTGATCCATTGCCAGTGTCATAAAGTCGCCAAACATAATCTCCACGACGGGTCGAAGACCTCGCATTGCCATACCGGTTGCAATTCCAATAATGGCAGGTTCGGAAATAGGCGTTGTAAGTACCCTGTTTTGAAACATTGTACTAATTCCACGAGTTACTTTAAATGCTCCTCCATAAGGATCAAGCAGATCTTCTCCAAGGAGAAATATCCGCTTGTCGGCTTTCATCGAACGGATCAATCCCTCATTTAGATTCTGTAATATGGTTGTCATAATATAATCTGCAAATTATTGTTATCTGGAAATGGATCCTGATCAGCACGTGAGAATGCATCAGATATTTGCCAATTGATATCACTTTTTACTTGCTCGAGGGTGGTATTCTTGAGACGATTCCCATGAATAATTATTGGATCTTTTTCCAAATAGCCAGCAATTTCCTCTGGTTTCCGAAAATCATCTCCTTTTGAGTGGGCTGAAAAACGATATGTATGCAAGATCAAACCAGCGGGCTGGGTTTCCGTCCGAACAAAATTTATCGCTTCTTGTGCGACCTGGCGTATTTTCAGCACATCCGTTGAATCACATTCCCATGTAACAATTCCAAATGCTTTGAAACGGTCACGGATAGTTCCTGCCAAAGCGCTCTCAATTGGGGTGGTTTGTGCATAACGGTTATTTTCTACCACAAACAAGACGGGAATCTTCCATAAAGAAGCGATATTAAAACTTTCGTAAACGATTCCCTGTCCCAAGGTTCCATCACCTAAGAAAACAAGTGTTATCCGCTTGCTTTGGATGTATTTTTCCGCCAAAGCCATTCCTGTAGCAATCGGGACGATGCCACCCTGGATCCCATTTGAATAAAAATTTCGTATTTGGATGTGTTGGCTGCCTCCCCTACCACCTACCAGACCAGTTGCTTTGCCCATTACCTCAGCGGCAAGTAGATATGGATCCCCGCCATAGGCGAGATAATGCCCGTGACAGCGATGATTACTGAATATAATATCATCTTTATCCAGCACATCAAAAATTCCAGCAGCATTAGCTTCCTGGCCTATATAAGCATGGGTAGTACCTACTAGTTTTCCTGAGGAAAATTCATTTAGCAAATGTTCCTCAAATCTTCTAATTAGAAACATTTGCTTAAATAATCGGGAATTTATGTCCATACTTTTATTATATCGCACTAGATAAATTTATTGACAAAATAATCATGCGAGTGGCTATGCGAATATTTGAAAAGTTAATAAACTGGTTCGAAGTTAAGTATCAAATCTAAGAACTTGATAACTGCTTCCATCAGCGGTAAGAATTAGAAATAAATATGTCGTATATTATAGATTTCTTTCAGAATTCGTTATCATCTTATAAGAAAGGCCTCATGGTATAATTAATAACTATATGAATCAATCTAACTCTACTAAACAAACAAAATTGTGCACTACATGTGGCACTCAATTGGCTGAAAATGCCAAGCGCTGTTTGGTTTGCGGAAGCGATTTTAGCGTTGAAAAACACCCGCAAAAATCAATTCAAGGCAGCCGGATGCCTATTATCAAGATCAGTCTTCCGTTGGCGATAGTCTTGTTGATCCTAATTCTTGCTGCTGGAGCAAGTGCAGTTTATTTTTTCTTGAATGCTGGAGACCGACTGGCAAATCCTACACCAATCCCTACAATTACTAACACAGCCACAATAACAACCACCCCTACCGAAACACCAATACCAAGCCAAACTCCAACCCCCACCCTTTTGCCTCCTTTGGAATATATTGTTAAAGCCAATGACTTTTGCGGTAATATCGCATATGCCTTTGATGTTTCCATCCAATCCATCATTCTGTTAAATAATTTATCAGCAACTTGTACAGACCTGGTGGTAGGACAAAAACTTTTAATTCCACAACCAACTCCAACTCCTTTGCCAGTTGCCACAGGTACGCTAATACCAGCAGATGCTACTCGTGCAGCCTGCCAGACAGTTACAATAATAGTTCAATCCACGTGGACGCTAAGCTCTATTTCATTGGAATATAATGTCTCGATGGAAGCTATCAAGGAATGGAATGGCTTAAGTACAGATAATGTGTACTTGAACCAACCCCTGGTCATTCCTTTGTGCATGCGGGCAGCAACACCTGGTCCATCCCCTACTCCAACGCTACCAGCCCCTTATCCTGCACCAAATTTATTGCTGCCTGCCAATGGCTCTGTTTTCAATCTCGCAAATGATATCGTTACATTACAGTGGGCATCCATCGGTAATATGCGAGCCAACGAAGCTTATCTAGTGATCGTTGAGGATATAACAGAAGGTTTGGGTCGGAAACTTGAACAATATGTAACCGATACCAAATTCATTGTCCCAGTATCTTTCCGCCCTCAAGACAGTCAGCCACATGTAATGTCCTGGCAGGTTGTTACTGTTCGCCAGACTGGAACGGATAATCAAGGGAAAACAATTTGGAGCCAGGCTGGAACCCCCAGTCAATTACGCGTCTTTATCTGGAGCGGGGCAGCTCCTGTGGCAACCGCAACCCCATAATAATCTCGATTAGACGGAAGACGCAATCCTCAAACTCCCTCCTATTCCATTATTTCAACTCCACTCATGATCGAAGAGTATCCCAGGACAACCCCTGACTTGGAAAGATATTTTCAATCACAGGTTTTTTAATCTTAATCAATCCGAAATTAAAATTAACTTGATGGCGAACCATCAAGTTAATTGTTTTTTAAATAAATAATGGCGAAAGAAACTATGTTATTTTGAGGCGGCGTCTTCCAACATTTTTGTTGTTAGAGATTTTGGTCTTTCAAGGGGTTGTCCTAATGCCCTTGACCAAACCAAATTTGCAGTTACACCAAGTGCTCGCCCGACACCAAATAATACTGTATAAAAATCAAATTCACGAATCCCATAATAATATTGCAGAGTTCCCGAGACCGCATCCACATTCGGGGCAGGATTTTTTGCCTTCCCTTGTTCCTTGAGCACCTGTGGGACAACTTCAAACACCATATCAGCCAATCGAACAAGCTCATCCTGAGGGAAGCGATCTTTTGCGAACTTCATTTGAGCTGTAAAACGCGGATCTGGAACCCGGAGAACTGCATGACCATAACCAGGGATCACTTTACCGCTTTCCAAAGTCTCCCAGGAAAATTTTCTTAGCTGTTCTTTACTTGGAACTCCACCAAATTTTTCACGAACTTCCAACAACCAACCTAAACATTCCTGATTGGCTAATCCGTGCAAAGGTCCAGCTAACCCATTTAAACCTGCCGAAAATGCATAGTAAACATCTGCCAGAGAAGATCCGACCAGATGGGTGGCATGTGCACTAACATTACCACTTTCGTGGTCGGAATGGATAATGAAATATAAGCGCGCCAGCTCTTCATAGCCCTTATCTGCAACACCCATCATGCGTGCAAAATTTGCGCCCCAATCGAGCGTTGGATCAATTGTCGGGACCTCACCATTTCGATATTTAAGATTGTAGATAAATGCCGCAATCACTGGAAGCTTGGCTGTCAGGTTGAGACTGTCTTCCAACATGGGTTCCCAATACTCTTCTTTGCGCATACCCTCATGATAACGTCTCGCAAATTCTGATTGAGTCTGAAGCGATTGAACAGCGAGCGTGAACAACGTCATCGGGTGTGTTTTTTGGGGTAATGCTCGCAGCGTTTCATAAACATAAGCTGGAACTTCACTTCTGTTTGCCCAGTCTTTCTCTACCAGGCAAGCCTGCTCCTTGGTGGGTATTTCGTTTGTTAAAAGAAGATAATATAATCCGCCAACGAGCGGCATTTCTGCTCCATCCGGTTTTGGAAGCTTAGTCAATACTTCAGGAATGCTTAATCCCCGGAATCTTATCCCTTCTGCAGGATCTACATACGAAATATCTGAAACAAGTACCTTTGTTCCACGCATGCCACCATAGACCTGATCAATGGTTACATTATCAATAACAATTGACCCTTTTTCTTTAACTAATTTCATAACCCTCGCTCGCCATTCAGGAAGTTGAGCAGCGATCTTATCATTAATTATCATTCTTGATCTCCAGAAGAAAACTTGGTATCAATATTAAAATTCGACTAACTTGACAAGGGCATCAGTTGTTTCCTTAACTGCCAAAGCTGAATTTGATAAAGCCCTCTTTTCATCCTCATCCAGATCATATTCGATAATTTTCTCAATCCCGTTCCTTCCCAACTGAACCGGGACACCAAAGAAAATATCTTTCAAACCATACTCACCTTGCATAAAGGCAGCAGCCGGAACAATTAAATTTTTATTTTTCAAAATTGCTTCCACCATCTGGGCGACTGCTGCTGAAGGTGCATAATAGGCAGATCCGGTCTTTAAGAGGCTAACAATTTCACCGCCTCCATTACGCGTTCGATTTACAATGGTATTTAACTTTTCTTTAGACATGGTGTCTTTCAAAGGTACGCCTGCAACATTTGAGTGACGAGTAAGTGGCACCATTGTGTCACCATGACCACCTAAAACATAGCAGTTGATATTTTCAACACTAACTCCCAACTCCATAGCAACAAAAGTGCGCATTCTTGCAGAGTCCAAAATGCCTGCCTGACCTAAGACTCTATTGGGAGGTAATTTCCCAACCTTCATTGCGAGATAAGCCATTGTATCCAGCGGGTTGGTAAGGATAATATAGATAGCATCTGGAGAATATTTTAATGTCTCTGTAGTCGCCTTGCCAACAATATCTGCGTTAGTTTTTAAGAGATCGTCGCGGCTCATTCCCGGTTTCCTAGGCAAACCAGCTGTTATTACAATAATGTCAGAGCCTTCAGTTGAGCGAAATTCATTACTACCGGTTATTGTGACATCTTTTCCAATCACCGGCATGGCTTGCATCAAATCAAGTGCTTTTCCCTGTGGCATTCCGTCAACAATATCGACCAGTACAACATCTGCCAATTCCCGTTCTGCCAGCCAATGGGCAGTTGTTGACCCGGTCATCCCCGCTCCAATTATCGAAACTTTAGCTGTCATTCTACCTCCAAAATATTTTTATTATTATATATTACCAAATTGGTCTTTTTGGTAATATATAATAATAATATGCTTATATTATCATTGTTATAGCCGTAGGAAAATGATCTGTATTACCTACGTTTCAATTACTCCTGATCGTTCTCGAGAAAACGTGTCGCCTGGATAGCGGCAGCTGCACCCATCCCCGCTGATGTTACAACTTGTTTAAAATCTGGATCGGCAGCTTCGCCAGCTACAAATACACCTGGAACACTGGCACGCATCAGGTGGTCAATCTTGATGTAACCCAGATCTGTCATATCCAGTTGTCCCTTAAACAATTGCGTATTTGGAGAATGCCCTATAAACACAAAGAAACCATCTGTCTCGAGGGATTTCTCTTCACCAGATATAACATCCTTGATCAACACTGATTCAACTTTTTCATCACCAACAATTTTTGTAACAATGGTATTCATCAAAAAATGTATTTTTGAGTTATTTGTTGCCCTTTTTTGAAGAATAGCGCTTGCGCGAAATGTATCGCGCCGGTGAACAATTGTCACCGACGAAGCAAATCTAGTTAAGAATAATGCTTCCTCTAAAGCGCTATCCCCACCACCAACAACAACAACATTTTTCTCTTTAAAAAACCACCCGTCACAGGTACCACAATAGGAGACACCCCTGCCGGTTAACTCCTTTTCACCTTCGATATCCATGTGAATGGGATTTGCACCTGTGGCAACAATCAGTGCTTTTGCCAGAATTTGTCCATTTTCAGTTTGGATTCGAAAAGGACGACTGGAGAGATCCAATTCTGTAGCAAGTTCAAACTCCACTTTTGCACCGAAACGTTCGGCATGCTTTTGCAGTAACTCGCCAAGTTCACTTCCGCCTACACCATCAGGAAATCCGGGATAATTTTCGATTTCGTTGGTAAGCGTTGCTTGACCACCGAATTGAAGTCCAGTTAATACCACTGGCTCGAGTTCTGCCCTTGCTGCATAAATCGCAGCAGATAATCCAGCAGGTCCAGATCCCAGGATCAACACATTTAATACTTCAGAATCTTTAACTTTCGAAGCACCCATCTTCTTAACTCCGTGAAAATAATTTGTTTAATATTAAGATGCAGGGTATTGATTTTTGATACATAGTTCCCATTCAAAAAAACATCTTTTTCTAGTTAATTACATGCCTTATCGGTGATATCTAATGCCTTATCCAGAATAGCCATGGCTTCCAGCAATTGAGTTTCGGTTATTATCAAAGGAGGAATTATTAGCACTGAATGCCAATGAGTGTACAGGTATAATCCATTATCCAAACAGTATTTTCGGAAAGTGTTCATTTCCTGGCTGGAACTATTCCAGGGAGCCATTGGTTCTTTTGTTGACCGATTCTTAACCAATTCCAAGATTGCAAACAACCCAATCGACCTCACATCTCCAATGGATTCGTGTTTCTCTCCCAAGTCATTAAGCATACTCCTTAACTTAACCCCCACATCAGCGGTATGTTCCACAATTTTGTCATCTCTCATTACATTAATATTCGCGATGGCGGCAGCCAGTGAAACTGGATGTGATGTATAAGTTAAACCTGATTCAAATATTCTTTCGTCAAATGCAGAAGCGATATCTGGTTTCATTGCCACTGCTCCCAAGGGGGCATATGCAGAGGTTAACCCTTTAGCCATCGTCATGATATCGGGAATTACCTTCCAATGATCGACGGCAAACCATTGACCAGTCCTACCAAAACCACTCATCACTTCATCAGCTATCATAACAATCTCATATTTATCGCAAAGTTTCCGGACTCCTTGCATATAACCTGCTGGTGGAATAATTATGCCATTTGTCCCTGTGACAGACTCCATCAAGATACCTGCAATTGTTTGAGGACCTTCATAAAGGATAATTTCTTCAAGATGATTCAAATAATCCTGAGAAAAGTCTTCTTCTGATATCTCTGGGTTTGACCTATGGAATGTTGAGCGATATCGATATGGATCCAGAAAATGGACGACCCCCGGCATCAGCAAAGGCTCCCACATCCATCTGCGAGTATCCCCAGTAGCAGCCATCGCTCCTGCTGTTGCCCCGTGGTAAGAGCGATACCGGGTTAAAATCTTTGATTTTCCCGTAAAGCCTCGCGCAAGCTTGATTGCATTTTCATTGGCATCTGCCCCTCCAAGAGTAAACAATACTTTTGTCAGCGTTCCGTCAGGTGAAATGTCCGCCACCATTTTACTAGCCAGAGATCGAACTTTTGTGGCCATTCCCGGTGCCGCGTATGTCAATTCCTGTATTTGGTCAGTCATAGCCTGAATAATGCGTTGCTCGCCATGACCAACGTTGACACACATTGTCATTGAGTTCAGGTCAAGATATTTTTTTCCGTCTATATCCCAAAAATATACTCCCTGAGCTTTTTTAATTGTAATTGGATTTACTTTTGCCTGAGCAGACCAGGTCCAGAAAACATGTTTTCTAGCAAGGGGTAATATTTCGTTATCCGGAAGATCAAACATGGTAGCCTCTATTGAAATTTCACTGGATTAAGGTTATAGCATAATCCTATCATAACCAATCATAGTAATTATTTCTTTAATATCGCTCTCGCTGGTGCCCCATCTGATCCATCGATTTTGATCGGAAGACAGTAAAGCTCGTAATATCCACCGGTGACATTTGAGAGATTTAATCCCTCCAGGGCGATAATCCCTGCACTTAGTAAAATTCGATGGGTTTCTACACCTTCTCCATATGGTGCTACTGATAAATAGTCGACACCCACTAATTTTATTCCATTCTGAACAAGCCATTCTGCACCATCACTATTGATAGCAACGAAATCTTCAATAAAACCTTTTTCGTTGCGACTCCAAATTTCTGAGTTTCTTGTCTTTATCAATAAGCGCTCAACTCCCATTGGAATCGATGCACTATTTAATACTTCATTTGTGATTTCGTTCACTTCACATGATATTTCAATCACAAACGCCTTGCCAGTTAATACATTAAGATCCAGATCTTCCACCGTGCGATTGTCATTCAAGAAATGGTGCGGCGCATCCACATGGGTTCCACTATGCACACTCATTGAAATATGGGTAACGTTGCAGGGATCACCATTATCCATATTTCCCGCTTGTTTAAGATGAATTGCAGGATCTCCAGGCCAAACTGGGAGCTTCGGAGAAATTGTAAGAGATATATCATAAATTGTCATTTAGATCTCCTTTGGCTCGTTACATTACCAACCGCTTGCGCTAAATATTTCTTGAAGAAAGGAAGAGCGTTCATCAAAAGTCATCGGTCGTGGACGGGAATAATCCTCCAGTAAGGCAGTCAGCAGCTCGGTTCCCAGATATTTACCATCATAAAAGATATGGCGATCAATAAATTCTCTGCGTGTTCCATCGACCGGGTAATCCATTTGATCAAAAAAAAGGTTCCCCAATCCATAATGAATAAAGCTATTGTTGAAGAATTCCATCGTCTGAGGTAAGTGAGCCTGACTACCACTAACAATAACGGCACCGGCTGCAGCCATCGCTCGAAATTCTTCCACCTGGTCGGGGAGTGGTTGAACTGAATAAGATTCTACATATTGAAAGGTAACAATTGGCAAGTTTCCTTCAGATACCAAACGAGAAATTTCTTCATGCATCCACTCATAATCACATGGCGCAGCCCCTGGCTGAGAAATTGTTGCCCAGGCAAAATTTGGTCCAGCCGGATTGCATCCCATGAATGCTAATTTATTGCCATTATGAATAATTATTTTTGAGGAGCGTGCATCTGCCAAATCAGCACCCCCGCCAAAATAAATCCAGCCTTCCTGATCATACATTTCCAATGTGGACAAAGTTGCGTCTGATCCCCAATCTTGAAAATGATTTCCGGTTAATTCGACAATATCTGTCCCTACATCTTCAAGCAAGGCAATATATTTAGGGTCACTGCAAAAAACCAATGATTCTTGGTTGGGATCGGGATAAGGACACTCATCGGAGAATGGGATTTCGTTACTGATATGGGTTAAATCTGCTGACAGAAGCCAATTGCGGATATCTCTGCCTGGATAGAGGATCCCATTATGTTCCATTTTTCCTGCTGTAGCCCGTACCAGGGCTGTTACCCCAGTCATAATGAGGGTGGTAAGTTTGCCTGGATTGCGATTGGATTCAGGTAATTTCAAGATAGAGGGAGATTCACTTTCTTGAAAAATAAAACTTACTTTTAAGGGATAATTATTCAGATCAAATTTATTTAATATTGGAGAATCTCCATCTAAGTTTAAAACTTTCCAACGTGGTTCAAGATCTTCAAATGGTATTATCCCCAATGATGGCTGGTTTTCCCAGACAGAATTAAGCAAGCTTTCTGAAGTTCCAACAGAAATTCTTCCCGAGGCTGGTGGTCCCAGCATCGTACTTAAAGCTTTTAATGTGGTGGAATCCACCCAAATTGGATACTTTCTGAAAAGATCCTTATCTCCACCCTGCCAATAATCAACAAAATCCAACCATTGCACGTTATCAATGATTGCTGGAAAAGGAGCAACAAAAGCATAGACCCAAATCGTAGTGGAATTAATATCTGCTTCTTGAATATCCAAGTGATAAATTGCATCTGATTTATCATTTGTTATCTGCAAGCCAGTATCGGTTATAAAGCTTCGAATCAAGGGAGGAACCGCGTCACTAATCCAGATTCTTTCACCCACTTCTACTTCATTCGTTGGTACTGGAGAACTCACTAATGGGAATGGAGACGGGGTTGAAGGTAAAACTTGAACTGTTGGTAGAATATCTATCGGTAAGAATGGAGTTGGGGTTACAGTCCACATCAATCCTAAACCCAGCTCTTCAGTACTTCCCCATAATGAAGTACATCCTGATAATATTAATATAATCATTAATGAGAAAAGAAGAAGACTTTTATTTTTATTCCTTTCCATAGATGACTTCTGAAAGTGTAAAATTGTTGAATACTTTTTCATTGATCGTAACACCCAAGCCAATTCCATCAGGAACATTAATTGTACTGTCTGGATTTAGTATAAAATCTTCATTTGTGATATCTTGCTTATAATATCGGGCTGTTGCAGATATATCTGCAGGAAATCTGAAGTTTGGCAAAGATGCCAAGGCCAAATTGGATGCCCTTCCAATTCCTGTTTCAAGCATACCACCACACCAATTTGGAATTTCCAATTCCATACAAGTATCATGAATTGCAACAGCCTCGCTTAAACCACCGACTCTCCCTGCTTTGATATTTATTATCCGACAAGCACCCATTTCAATCGCAGATTGGGCATGTCTTGCAGATAAAATACTCTCGTCCAGGCAGATCGCAGTGTGAAACTGTTTCTGAAGCTTATGATGTTCCCATAAATCATCTTCTGATAATGGCTGTTCAATCATTAATAGATTGTAATTATCCAGATCTAATAAGGATTGTGCACTTTCATAAGTATAAGCTGAGTTGGCATCCACTTGAAGTTTAATTTTCGGATAGGCATTTCGAATGAAGCTTACATCACCTATGTCCCGTCCTGGTTTAATTTTAAGTTTAATTCTGTTATAACCTTGTTCAAGATATTCGCCGATAACTTTTGAGAGATCCTTGGGTGAGCTTTGGATTCCAACAGAGACCCCCACACTGACCTTATGATTTTTCCCCATTAGCAAGGTACTTAATGATTTTCCCTGGGCTTTTCCGAATAAATCCCATAAAGCCATTTCCAGGCCAGCTTTGGCCATTCGGTGCCCGCGAACTCCAGAGACCATTTTGTTTAAATCTTCTGCTGAGTTGATATCTTTTCCTAAAGTCATTGGAATTAGGAAATCGATCATTATATGCCAGGCAGTACCTGAGGTTTCATAGCCATAGCCAGGATCCCGGTCAGCTACGCATTCACCAAATCCAATTAATCCTTCTGAATATATCCTGATTATGATGCATTCACGCTCACCTATACAGCCAAAGGATGTCTCAAAAGGAGATACAAGTGGCATGGACAAATGATTTAATTCTATCTTTTCAATTATCATTGAGGGTAGCTTAAATTATTCCACCCGTAGTTATAAGGCTGATCACAAAACGGATGACACCTACCAAAATTGCAAGACTGCTCAAAGTGATACCCGCTATTGCCAATCCTTTACTTCCTCGCCTTGAAATTAACGCAGCAATACCTAGAATTGCGCCAAGCAAACCAAGCGGCAATCCAACGCAATTTAACACATTCAAGAATGGTATCAAAGAGATACAGACACCTAAAATTGATAATATTCCAATAACCAAACTTGCAATTCCCATTATCTTCTCCTAATAAAGAATTTATTCCTCGACAGGTAGGCCCTCTTGATCCGTTTCTTCTTCCTGATCATGTAAAGAATCGGGAAATAAAACTGAACTTGCTTCTATTGCCTGGTTCTCCATATCCTCATCGAGGTTATCGAGTAAGCTTATATCTTCTTTACGCAGTCCGTACTCAGGAGTTGCACAGAACGGGCATATATTCCAAGGCAGGTCCATTAATTTTCCACAATTCTGGCAAGGCTTTCTGAGTTTTGTTTGACAATTTGGACACACTTGCCAATCTGAAGAAATTCGGCGCTCACACCCTGGGCATACAGGTTGATCTTCTATGGATTGGAGAAGAGCTTCTTCTTCGATTGTTTTTTGGTATTCTTCTTCCAGAGTGAACTGGGGTCGAAGCACTAAGTAGATAAGAAATCCTGGCACGGATAATAACGCTACAACCAGAGTGGCTAAAATAAAAACGAGATTATCTCGAGCCCGGCTTTTGATATCACGATAAGTCCAAATAACCAGACTTAGCCAGAGTGCTGCAAAGAATGCTCCCCCAAACCCAATTAAAACCAAAGCAAAATTGTCAAAATAAGTTGGATCGAAAGTCATGCTTTTTTTCTCTCTCTTCCCTGAATATAATGGCAAGTCTATCATATTTCCGGGGATTAATTTGTGGATGCGTCGATAGATACACAACACGAAAAACGTCCGACGACTTTAATAGCCGTCGGACGTAAAAATATATCCGTTTAATTATGGTTTTGAACTATAACCAGGTCCATCCTCGAAATATGCGTAATTGGGTTTGATGTCGTCTGTCAAATCTACAACTTCTCCTGCTTCCAATTGTTTGACTGAGTCCAACACAACGGGTTCACCTGAATGGTTTTCTCCTTCATAATGACCGGTCAAACCAACCCTGCTGATAAATTCCCCACCTCGAGCGGTGTATACACTAGGCACTTCGTCTTCAGGGAAGATCGCGGCATAAGGACATTCCGGTACACAAGCACCACAGTCAATACAGGTATCTGGATCAATATAGAACCATGGATTTTTTTCCGGTGGAGTTCCTGGAACAATACATTCCACTGGGCAAACATCCACGCAACCCCCATCCCGCAGGCAAAGACTTGTAATTATGTGAGTCATATCAATCCTCCTTATGAATATATGAGTGTAATTTTCAACCTAATTCTACCTCATTTTAATTAGAAACCTATGTCTAAATTAGCCCTTTGATTATCTTAATAGTATAAGATATTTATATATTTACCCTACCAATTCTTGACAATGGACCTGTTTTTTATTATCATGATAATCTATATATGTATATTATTTAATTTGATTCAATATTCCAAAGGAGATCCTTATGATCCATAGTTTTTTTGCTTCACTAGATAAGAAATATCAATATAAACAAGCTCAAGCACATTGTGATGTTCCATGTGGAATTTATGATCCAGCACCCGCTCAAATAGCAGCACTAACTGTTGTGAGAATGCTGGACCTAATGGCAGGTTTACAAAGCGGTGATGATAAAAGCAAATCTGATTACCACAATAGCATGTCCCGATATATTTCTGTCAAAGAAGAACACGCAGAGAAAGCCAAGCATGAAATCCGTGTGATCTGGGGTGATTATTTCAAAAAGGATAAGCACCCAAACGTGGATGATCTGGTTCAAAGGATCATGCAGTTGGGTTCCAAATGCAGACAAACAGCAGATCGGGAAGCCGGATTGGCTTTCGTTGAATCAATAAACGAATTTGCAGCAATTTTCTGGGAAACAAAAGGTGTTGCCATTAAACGAGCAAAAGCACCATATGCTCCCGCTCTTGAGATGGTGTACCCCAATTTGTAATAATAAGAAACAAATTCACTTTGTCTCTTAAACCAGCAAGAAATTCCCGTAAGAAAAATACCTGGTTTTCTGTTTATAAAATATCTGGGGTGAGTATGCTTCCAGAGTATAAAGAAGGCGATTTCGTAGTGATTAACGAAATCGCCTTCTTCTTAAGGTATCTAAAAATAAATGATGTAATTATTTTCAACCATCCAGAATATGGACTCATGATAAAAAAAATTGATTCTATTTTGCCTGGTGTGGGATTTATCGTAAGTGGTACCCATCAAAACAGCCTGGATAGCAACAAATTAGGTTATATTCCTATGTCTGCGGTAAAGGGAAAGGTTGCCTGGCATATTCGAAAACCTTAAACATGAAAAAGAATCCTGTTAGAATTTATTGACTATAAAAATATTATCTTAAATCTAACATGGAGAAGGCATGGATGAACAACGTTATCCCCCTATTTTACCCTTTGCAATAATTATTGCGATCCTGTCGGTATCAACTGCATCCTTATTTATCAGATTTGCCCAACAAGAAGCTCCTTCCCTGGTTATCGCGGCGTTACGGCTAACAGTAGCGAGTCTGGTGATTGCACCAATCGCCATTATTCGGCACAAGGATGAATTGCTTGCACTCACCAGAAAAGAATTATTCCTGGGGTTACTATCAGGTTTATTTTTGGCACTCCATTTTGCTACCTGGATTTCATCCCTTGAATATACGAGTGTAGCCAGTTCGGTTGTACTTGTATCCACTAGCCCAATATGGGTAGCGCTTTTGTCTCCTTATTTTTTACACGAATCTCTATCGAAAAAAATCTTATGGGGGTTAATTCTAGCAACTTTAGGGGGCTCATTTATTGGTTTGAGCGATCTATGTATCTGGCAATCAAGACTCATCTGCCCTTCTATTTCAGTCTTCCTAAACAGCAAATCAATGCAAGGCAATCTCCTTGCCCTTTCAGGTGCCATTATGGTAACAGGATATCTATTGATTGGACGTCGTTTAAGATCCAGGATGTCCTTAATCCCCTACATTTTCGTAGTCTACAGCATGGCCTCTATCGTCCTGATTGCATTCATGTTAATCGCAAGACAATCTCCATTTGGATTCTCGTACGCTACTTATGGCTGGATTATTTTATTGGCACTCATTCCTCAGATACTCGGCCATTCCACCTATAATTGGACCTTACGATTTTTACCTGCCACCCTAGTTGCAGTACTAACTCTCGGAGAACCAATTGGTTCCGCGATTTTAGCCTATATAATATTAGACGAATCTCCAGGGATAATAAAAACTATAGGCGTGACCTTAATTCTTGCAGGGATATTCCTTGCTTCCCGGGTACAAAAAAAAATATTGGATAATTAACTACGCCCATAAATATGATTAACCTCTTTTAATTGTTCAAGTATGTCCTTATTGTTGTAATTTTCAGGCATGCGCCACTCCCAATTTCCTCCAATTCGACCAGGATAATTCATTCGGGCTGAAGGACCTAGTTCTAGAATATCCTGCATCGGTGCAATCGCATAATTCGCGACCGATGCCCAGCCCAACCTAATTAAATCCCAGGCAATATCTTTCCCATCCACACCCATATATTCTTTTGCAAAAATTCTTTCTTTATCTGGAGCAGAATTATACCAACCCAATGATGTATCGTTATCATGTGTCCCTGTGTATACAACACAATTTGAAGAATAATGATGTGGAAGAAATGAATTTTCTGGACCTGAAAATGCAAATTGGAGAATTTTCATTCCCGGAACATCAAGATGGTCTCTTAATTCAACAACATCCTCTGTAATAAATCCCAGATCCTCCGCGATAATTGGGAGATTAGAATCCCAATCCAAGCATTTTGATAATTGTGTAAATATATCAATACCTGGACCTTGAACCCACTGTCCTTGTTCAGCAGTTGCCTGCCCTGCTGGAACTTCCCAATACTTTACAAAACCCCTGAAATGATCCAGACGAATTATGTCAACTTGAGAGAGAGTATGTTTTATTCGGTCAACCCACCACTGAAACCCATTCATTTCATGCTCATTCCACTTGTAAATAGGATTTCCCCACAATTGCCCTGTTGGGGAAAAATAATCTGGAGGAACACCTGCGACAACTATTGGCTGTCCACTCGGATCAAGTTGAAATAATCCTGGTTTTGCCCAGACATCAGAGCTATCATGAGCAACGTATAGAGGAATATCGCCAATGATTCTGATACCTAACTTATGAGCGTATGTTTTTAGTGATTGCCATTGCCTGTAAAAAATGAATTGATAAAACTTATGGCGATCCACACTATTCTTTATATCTTTTCGAGAATCAATAAGAGCTTTTGGATCACGGGCGCGCAATGCATGAGGAAAATTTGTCCATGAGCCCCCTCCATACATTTCTTTTAATGCCATGAAAAAAGCATAATCATCCAACCATTGGTTATTTTCAGAATAAAAATTGTCAAATTCGTTTAGCAATGTGCGATCTTTGGAAAAGTTAACAAATGCTTTTTCCAGTAAATTCAATTTCCACGGGATAATTTTCCCGAATTCAACCCGCAGTTGAGGGAATTGCAAATCTTTAATCAGATCGTTGGGGTGTATCAGATCATCATTCAAAAGTAAATCGGGGCTGATCAGATAAGGGTTACCTGCAAAAGCTGAAAAACTCTGGTAAGGAGAATTTCCAAAACCAGTGGGTCCAAGGGGTAGAATTTGCCATAGCTTACAACCGGTCTCATTTAAAAAATCCAAGAATGCAAATGCACTTGGTCCTAAATCCCCAATACCAAATCTCCCTGGAAAACTGGATGGATGAACGAGAATGCCCGATGATCTATTTAATTTCATTTGGTTTCCGCTTCGTTTCAACAACATCTGATGGTTTTATTGTTAAATTGGGATAGTCAGCAACTACAACATCGTTCGAGATAGTAGCGCCTGGATGAATAATTGCGTTTGAAGGAATCTGGCTATTTTTTCCAACAAGAACGATATCCTCAGCTAAGAGGGATCCAACAATAGCATTTTCAAAGACATGGGCACGTTTGTCCAGAATGGCTTTTTCAACTTTAGCCCCTGATCCAATAATAGAGTCTGTAAATAAAATCGACTTCCTTACGATTGCTCCAGCCTGAACAATAACTCCGGGAGATAGAACACTATTTTCAACTCTGGCACCGGTTTCAAGCATACATCCATCTGACAACATACTATCCATAACTATAGCTCCTGCTGATATCCGCACTGGAGGACGTTCCTCGGTTCGTGTATGAATTACCCAGGAGCGATCATTTAATTTCAATGGTGGTTCATTAGACAATAGATCCATATGGGCTTGCCAATAGGATTGAATCGTGCCTACATCCACCCAGTATCCCGAGTAGGGATAAGCAAATATTCGTTTTCCTCCTGCAACCAGCTTTGGAAGTATGTCTTTTCCAAAATCATGTGAGCTTTTCCGGTCTTGATGATCTTCCCATAAATATTGATCGAGTGTATCTAAATTAAACAGATAGACACCCATGTTTGCCAAATCCGAAGGCGGATCTTTGGGTTTCTCTTCAAATGAGGTAACCCTGTAATCGTTGTCTACACCGACGATTCCAAATCTAGAAGCATCTATCTTTGGAACATGGATTGTTGCCATAGTCATATCTGCTTCGTGGTCTCTGTGGAAAGTAATCAAAGGATCGTAATCCATTGAATAGATATGATCACCTGACAGGATTAATATGTAATCTGGTTTGGTTTGTTTAATAAATGCGAAGTTTTGTTGGACTGCATCGGCTGTCCCTAAATACCAATCTGAACCAAAGCGCGCTTTAAAGGGAGTATACATACGTATGCCTCCGGAAAAATCCCGGTTTAGATCCCAAGGACCACCTGCACCGATGTGTTCGATCAATGAATGAGGGCGATATTGCATTAATACCATAACATCATAAATATTTGAATTGACACAATTAGATAATGCAAAATCTATGATCCTGTATTTTCCTGCAAATGGTACTGCTGGTTTGGTGCGTTTGGCTGTTAAAACACTAAGACGCGATCCTTCTCCGCCAGCCATAATTACAGCCCTGGTCTTCATTGTTCACCTCCAAGTAAATATTTATCTGCAATAGTACGGTAAATATAGGAATATTGAATAGCTGATCGAGTCCACGAGAAATCCTGACCCATCCCACTGCGCTGGAGTGATTGCCATTTACCTGGTTCGGAAAAAACCTTAAGTGCTTTATTTATGGCACCTGCTTGACTTTCGGGGGTAGAATCCTCAAAAACAAAGCCAGTCTTACCATCCAAGACAGTATCCTTTAATCCTCCTGTGGCATGCACCACTGGAACGTTGCCATACCTCATTGCAATCATCTGCGATAACCCACATGGTTCGTACCTAGAAGGCATCAAAAACATATCTGAACCAGCATAGATTAAGTGACTCAGCGAGTTATCGTAGCGCAAGATAACTCTAACTCTGTCAGGGAAATTCATTTGAAATTGACTTAATTCTTGTTCGAGAGCTACATCACCCGATCCCAAAATTACAAGTTGCCAACTTTTTTCCAGCAGCAGTGGTAAGGTTTTAATGACCAGATCAATTCCTTTTTGATAATCAATCCTGGTGACCATTCCAATTAAAGGTTTATAAGGATCCGTATCAAGATCCAAAGTATTGAGTAATGATATTTTATTCTTTTTGCGGTGCTCAAGGGTGTCTATACTATAATTAGACGACAGGAATTCATCCGTCGCAGGGTCCCATTGGTTTATATCCAGCCCATTGATGATACCAGTAATCACATTGGCACGACTTTTAAGATAATCCTGTAAACCACATCCATCTTCCGGGGTTAATATTTCCATGGCGTATGTGACCGAAACCGGAACAATAGCATCGGCTGCCCAGAGACCAAGCGGAAGTGGTTGGGTTCTCGCCCAAACAGGAATGCTCTTTTCAACCAGTTTCTGAAATCGATATTTTTTTAATATAATGCTGCAATCTCCACCCATATAGGGTAAATTGTGAAGCGTGATCAATCCTGCAGTTGTTGAATAAAAAGGATCTTCTTTGAAAGTTCTAAGAGCATAAACAGCAAGTGCTGTATGCCAATCATTCGCATGGATAATATGCACCCTCCAGTTTAGGAGGCTCATTAACTTAAGTGCAGCCAAGGAGAAAAAAGTATATTTCTCCTGATCGACTTCAGGGTTTGGAGAATAAATATTTTCTGATTTAGAAATAGGGGATCCGTCTATAAAAAATGTCGGCACTCCGTTTAATGATGCTTCGTAAGCTTGTGCATTTATTTCACCATCTTCGGTTAAGATCGAATAATTAATTATTGGTTTTAGAGACATCACTCCAGTTTGAGTCTTCCAATGGAGAGGCAGAATTAATTTCACATCCAATCTAAAGCCACCGGTTTCTCTAATGGATAATGACCGCAAAGCAATTGGTAGAGATCCTGCTACATCAGCCAAACCCCCAACTTTAAAATATGGATTTGCTTCTGCTGCAAGGAATAAAATATTAATTGTTTCTGGCATATCAGTATTTTACTTCCAAAGCTCAGTTCGTGTGTTTATAAAGGTTGCTAAATTAACTCTTGGGAGTGATAAAGAGCGGAAAATAATCCATTCTTGTTAACTGATCTGTTGAAAATATTTTTTTATAACATATCTTCTCTGTAACCAACTTCCAGGCACATAACCCAGCTATGCAATTCGTCAGCGGTAATTCGAAAAGTCATAGATTCTCTATTAAATCATCTGTAAGTCAAAAAAAGATAAGATCCAAATTGAAGATGTATCAATGATTATGACCGGTTCAAATTGACTCGGGATGTCATATAATCGTCGAAAAAGTCCATTATTCAGATTGATCAACTCCTTATTATTCCTATCGAGCGCATAATTTTTACCTCACCAAATAATTATTGGCAATAAAATTAAATTATTTTAAACCTGTCAATTTTTTTATACTCTTTATGCAGTACTTATAATCGAGGATATAATTAAAATAATCTAACACCAGATGGAGGTATATATGACCAAAGGAATCGCCAAGTCTCTTAAGCGTTTAGGAATAATTACGTTGATTCTTGTATTAATAGTGTTGGCTGCAGCATATCTTTGGTTAAGAATATCCATTCCCAGATCCTTCCCTGAAATTGATGGTGAATTGAAAATACCCGGATTGATCGAACCTGTTGACATCTATTGGGATAATTTTGGCATTCCTAATATCTATGCAACTTCCTCGCATGATCTGTTCTTAGCTCAAGGTTATGTCCATGCCCAGGATCGATTTTGGCAGATGGATTTTTGGAGGCACATCGGATCAGCAAGGCTAGCCGAAATGTTCCCATCTGAAGTCAAGACCGATGCGTTTCTTCGCGCACTGGGATGGAGACAGCTTGCTGAAAAGGAATATCAACTTTTAGAACCGGAATTAAAATCCATGCTTGAGGCATATTCCCAAGGCGTAAATGGTTATTTAGATGATCATGAAGGAACAGAGATCAGCTTGGAATACGGGATTCTTAAAATTCTAAACCCATCTTATCAACCAGAAGCTTGGACTCCCATCAATACGCTCACTTGGGCAAAATCAATGGCCTGGGATCTTGGGGGAAATATGGATGCTGAAATTACGCGAGCCATTCTCTTAAAAACACTCTCTCTGGAAAAAGTAAATCAACTTTACCCAATGTATTCGACCGATAATCCGGTTATTGTTCCAATAATCGGGGAAAATGTTATACAAGATCAACCCACAATAAAATTCGTAAATTTAAATACATCTATTTTGCTAATAAAAAACGTATCAGATAATATTTCCAGAGTAACAGGTCTCCTTGGACCAATAGGAGCTGATATCGGATCCAACAATTGGGTCGTGGCAGGATCACTAACTGATACAAGAAAACCTTTATTGGCAAATGATCCCCACCTTAGTATCCAGATGCCATCGATATGGTACCAGGTTGGTTTGCATTGTCAACCGAAAAACGATGCCTGTCCTTATGATGTAAGCGGGTTCTCTTTCGCAGGTGTCCCGGGTGTTGTGATCGGTCATAATGACCGCATTGCCTGGGGAGTGACCAATGTTGCACCAGATGTGCAAGACTTGTTTGTTGAAAAAATCAATCCTGACAATCCCAACCAATATGAGTATCTTGGCAAATGGATTGATATGGATATGCGCAATGAAACAATTATGGTCGCAGGCAAAGATCCTGTCAATATTATCGTTCGTTCCACACTACACGGTCCAATTATCTCTGATAGTTATGGACCTCTTAAACAAAATACTGAACCCCCCGATGATTCATTCACAAATAAATCCGGAATCGATCTACCGGCTGAATATGCAATCGCTCTGAGCTGGACAGCACTTGAACCAACAAAATTATTCAATGCAATATGGGGTTTTGATAAGGCTCAAAATTGGGATGAATTCCGGACAGCCGCTCGAGATTTTGTTGTCCCAGCTCAGAACCTGGTTTATGCGGATGTTGAGGGAAACATAGGCTACCAAATGCCAGGCAATATCCCCATAAGAAAATCCGGAGATGGTCGCTTACCCGTTCCTGGTTGGACTGGTGAATATGATTGGCAGGGATATATCCCATTTGAACAATTGCCCTATGTCTTGAATCCAGAATCAGGTTTTATCGCGTCAGCAAATAATCAGGTCAATCCATGGGATTATCCAAACTTGATCACAACAGACTGGGATTATGGTTTCAGGGCAAATCGTATTGTCGATTTGATCAGGTCCGCCAACGGACCGATTGATATTGAATTATTTGAAAAAATTCAAGGTGACAATTACGATGCCAGCGCAGCCGTTCTCGTGCCATTGTTATTAAAAACAGAACTTGATGACCCCAGTCTTGATCAAGTGCGTTCAATGCTTATAGGCTGGGATTATCAGGATGACATGAATTCAGCGGCTGCTGCACTCTATGCATCCTTTTGGAAGAATTTTTTAACAAATACATTTGGTGATGATCTTCCCGAAGACATGCAACCTGCTGGCTCAAGTCGGTGGTTTCAAGTAGTCAGCAACATGGCTGCTTTCCCCGACAGCCCTTGGTGGGACTCACAATTAACAACGGATATGATTGAAAGCAGGGAAGATATTATCAAGGTGTCTTTTGCCCAAGCTGTATCAGATATACAATCTGCCCTTGGTAAAGATCCAACGAAATGGCGGTGGGGAGATCTTCACACAGCGACATTTATGAATCAGACATTAGGAAATTCCGGTATAACTCTAATTGAAAACCTTTTTAATAGAGGACCCTACCCAACCAGCGGAGGAGCATCCATTGTTAATGCAACAGGCTGGAATGCCATAAAAGGATTTGAACTCACTTCACTCCCGTCTTTGCGTATGATCGTAGACCTGAGTGATATGGGCAACTCTCTCACTGTGCACCCTACAGGCCAATCTGGTCATGCTTTTCACACAAATTATATCAATATGACTGATCTATGGAGAAACATCCAGTATTACCCAATGTTGTGGGATAAACTGGATGTTCTCAGCAACGCATCCGGGCATCTTGTTCTAATACCATGAAATTTAAGGGGATAAAAAGAACCGGCACACGGCCAGTCTTGAGGTCAAAATCCTCAAGTACTACCAGTGCTGCAAGAAGAAGCAGAAATGGCAGAGCTCATATTCGATGAGACTGGCGCTCCTGCTACCCGCGATGCAAATGTAGAAATCTTCTTTCTTGTAATATCACTACCACAGAATGGACAGATCACTGTATTGACGTCTGTGCTGTTTCGCACGAGATCCTCAAAATTTTTGTTACATTCAATGCATTCAAATTCAAATAATGGCATATCGATCTCCTGACCGTTTTTTCTCCAGTTTTTTGTTCTTATTGGATGCATTAGTAGTGTGAAAAGTTGCTTAATCTATATCAAATACAAAAATTTGATTTTTAAGGTAAATCTATGAGTGAAGAAAACCGGTTGTCCAAAACCCAGATCTGGATAATGGCTGCCAGACCTAAAACATTACCAGCGGCTGCAGCTTCTGTCATTCTCGGCAGTTCATTAGCCATAAGAGATAGTAATTTTAGCTTGTTTCCTGCATTAGCTGCTTTGTGCATCTCAATTCTTCTTCAAATTGGAGCAAATTTTGCCAACGATCTATTCGACTATCAACGCGGCGCTGACACCAAGCAACGGCTGGGACCATTACGAGTAACGCAAGCCGGTTTACTTACTCCAAGGCAAATAAAGATTGGCATTTTTATTGTGTTTGCTTTATCAATTGTGCTTGGATCCTATCTTGCCTGGGTTGCAGGGTGGATCGTCATCATCATTGGCTTGTCCGCGATTCTCGCAGCCCTGGCATATACTGGCGGGCCATTCCCATTTGGGTATCATTCTCTTGGGGACTTTTTTGTTTTTATCTATTTTGGTTTTGCAGCAGTTTGCGGAACATATTATGTACAGACTCACACGATTAGTATGCCGACTGTTTGGGCTGGTCTTGCTATGGGAGGATTGATCACTAATATCCTGGTAGTCAACAATCTACGCGACATAGAAACTGATCGGTTAGCGGGCAAGGTTACCATGGCTGTCCGGCTGGGTATTGGTGGTACCCGCTTGGAGTATCTTATTTGGCTCATAATTGCTTATGTAATACCGATAATTTTATTGTTTATTGATAAATCATATTCAGGTAGTTTTTTTTCCTGGCTTTCAATACCGTTTGCCATTAGGATAACTCAAGAACTCTTCAAATTTACTGGTCGCTCTTTAAACCAAACACTGGCTGATACAGCTCGTTTGGCATTGATATATGCAATACTTTTTTCTTTCGGAATTCTTCTCTTCCATTAGGAAATTTGCATTAATTGACGAACATCCATTTACATGTTCGCTTTTCCATCCAATCAATTCCAAAATACATACCCAATCCCATCAGACTCATGGCAACAACTCCTGCGTACATAGCTGGATAATTGAACAATGTACTCCCTTGAAAGTAAATATAATAACCAAGACCTTTTTGGGTGGCAAATAACTCTGTGATATACAAAACTGCAACAGCTGTACCTACGGATTGCCGGACTGCAGTTAGAATCGCTGGAAGAGTGGCAGGAAAATAAACAAATCGATAAAGAGCTTTTCGACCAGCTCCCAGACTGCGGACGCTGTTTACAAGTTCAAGCTTAATATTTGCAGCCTGGTCTCTAACTAGAACCAAGATTTGGAAAAAAAGAATGATGAAGATAATAATTATTTTTGCCAGATCACCGATTCCAAAGAAAAGCATGATTATTGGCACAAATATAACCTTTGGAATCGGGTAGAGCAAGTATATCAAAGGGGACAATATTCTATTTACTTGCTTTGATTGTCCCAGTAGCAATCCGATTGGAGATGCAGTCAATATTGCCAACCCCATCCCTGCCATCACTCGCCAAATACTAGCCAAGAAATGTGATCCAAGGTTTCCGTTGACTAGTTCAGTAATAAAAGTAGCTAAAACATCAATAGGACCTGGCAAAATAGGGAGTCGGATTATTAGCGCAATTGTCTGCCAGAGAATCAGAACAACCAGCGTTGTAATTATTATGCCTTTATGCTGCATTTTGAGGACTCTCCAATTATTGTCCGTAATTCTCTGCATTGTTCAACGTAATCATTAGTGTTTCGATAATCCGCTCTTGCAGATTCAGAATTATCAATGACTATAGCACTTACATTTGGAGGCTCACCTAACAATAATATCTTTCTCCCGAGCAAGACTGCTTCTTCAACAGAGTGAGTAACCAATATCAGAGTCAAGTTCTGTTCTGATACAAGTGAAGTCGTTAACTCCTGTAAATTTTCCCGGGTTGGTGCATCCAATGAGGAAAAAGGTTCATCCATCAACAGCAAATCAGGTTGGAGGTTTAAAGTTCGTGCAATCGCTGCCCGTTGGCGTTGTCCCCCCGATAATTGTGAAGGGTATTTACCTGCAAATTGATCTAATCCCAACTCTTGGAGCCAATTCTTTTCACTTCTATATGACTGTTGTTCAAAAGGTGCATGGATTCCATCCGCGCCATAATATTTTCGTATTTTAAATCCCAGATCGCAATTCTGCTGAACTGTTGCCCACGGGAGTAATCCATAATCTTGAAGTATCAATCCGCTTTTAGGTCTTGGGCGTACTATTGGTTGGTCGTCGATCAGAATAGTACCACTAGCTGGGTGAAGCAAACCCGCCAGCAAATAAAGTAATGTGGTTTTCCCGCAACCGGATGGACCGAGTACAGCCCAAGATTCGGCTTTTTGTACTTCCCAGGAGAATTTCTTAAAAATGGAAACAGAATTTAATGGGTAAGTGACGGTTATTTCAGATATTTTTATCATTTTTGAACAACCGAGGGAAGAACTTTTCCTTTTGAAATAATTTGCCAATTATGGCAGAAATGCAGGGTTAACGGAATCAGAGTAAGGAAGGTTTTCTCTCAACAAGCCTTTCTCCATTGCCCATGCCAGCGCGTCGTTCCACTCAGCTTCGCTCGTTATCCCTGCGGTTGGGAATACAGGAACCCTATACGTGCCTATCAACGGTTGAGGAACCAGCTGTTTTTCACTTAAAAGGTTGGCATATTTCTCTGGATATAAATTTACGATAATGGTTGCTTCTTCAATCGCTGCCAAAAAACCATTTACTGCCGAAGGATTCTGATCAATAAATATCTTGCTGAAGGAAATTACGCTTGCACCATAAGTTGGATACTGGGAATCGTCCAAAATAATCACTGCTCCTTGCTGGACAGACAGAGCAGCCAAAGGATCAGGGAGCACACCTGCATTAAGTTCACCGGACGCCAGTAAAGCCATGCGGTCAGGCATTTTTGGTACTGCAATCGTTCTTATTTCATCTGAGGAGAAGCCTTGAGCTTGTAATAATCGATCAGTGACATATTCAATGATCGTCCCCTGCGAGATACCTATTTCAATACCTTTTAAACCTTCCACTGAGAAAATCTTAGATTTAGCTGATGCAAGAATAAAGAAATGAGCAGCGGTTGGAGAAGCCATGTGGGCATATCGGACGACTTGCAATTGTATGCCATTCTTATTAATAAACATATTAGAAAGTATTTCATTTACTGTGGCATCTGCCTGGCCAGCTTGCAGAATTTGGTCTCTTTCCGGGGCTGAAGCAACAGGAATGAATTCTACATTCAGGCTAAATTTTGAAAACAAACCTTCCTGCTCAGCTACATAAATTGGCAATGTATCTATTAATGGGAGAACCACAATTCGGATCGTTACTGAATCTATATTCGAAGATCTCCTACTCGGAGAACTGGTAATTATTGGATCCGTTCCCTCTTTAGCAGTACCCGGTTGACAGGCTGATAATAATAATCCAATTAATACCAACGAAAGTAATAGATTACGGGGCATTGATGCGTTTTCCTAAATATTAAAATAAAATTGAATTTAGATGTTATTAAGTTCAGGTTTGTTGGAATTTTTTTTCTCTCGATATGCTTTCCACGCTTCAATCAACATAGGAATAATGGATATCAAGATTATTGCCATGATCACCAAGGAAAAATTATGTTTGATAAATGGAATATTACCAAAGAAAAAACCCACAAATGTGAATAACGTTACCCATGATAATCCACCTACTATATTATATGAGAAAAAGTATCCGTAGGGCATTTTACCAATACCTGCAACAAATGGTGCAAATGTGCGAATTATAGGTACAAAACGTGCCAGAAAAATGGTTTTTCCACCATGTTTCTTATAAAAGGCTTGAGTGCGATCAATATACTCTTTTTTTATCCATTTAATTTCGCTTGAATATACTTTGTCACCAAGTTTATGACCAATCCAATAATTGAGTGTGTCCCCTGCCACTGCTGCAAAAATCAGCAATCCTGCCAATAAAAAAACATTTAATGAACCCAGGGCGGCAAATGCACCGGCTGCAAATAGAAGTGAGTCGCCGGGCAAAAAAGGGGTCACCACGAACCCTGTTTCCATGAAAATTACCAGAAATAGAATAGCGTAAGTCCAAACCCCATAAGTTGAAATTATGACTTTCAGGTAATCGTCCAAATTAATAAATATATCTACAAATTTTATGATAATTTCCATGATTATTCCTTGTTTTTTTGTTTAGTAAATTCTGGGCGATTATACATCAATAATTTTTTTCATCACAATCCCACCCTATCGCAATTTTTTGTTAATCATCCATAAGCTACTTATCATAAGAAGTGATAGGAAACCCAATCCGATCGCCCCTCCAATTTCAATGTACTGCATCCAATGGTAAGCAGCACTTAAATCCTTTAAATACGTGCCAAAACCTAGAGAAAGAGATAAACCATTCCAAAGCCCATGAGTAAATATTGAAAGTATCAATACGCTGGCAAGTTTGAACCATCCTCTCAATTTCCAATTCGAGATCATTGCCCACCCGACAATACCTGTATTAAAAATATGCAGTAGATCTGTTCCAGCACGACCCAATAAAAACCCACTCTGTCCATTGCCCATGTTTCCAGCCGCACTTAGTGTCTCAAACAAGGCATACCCAGCACCACTTAAAATCCCCAGAACAAAGCCCTCTCGAGGCTTCATATTCCTTTTTACTACCAACCAGGTCCCAGCAGGTTTTAGGATCTCTTCAACCAAAGGCACAATTACAGAAACAAACCCCAATATTATTGCTACAATCCAAGGGTTCAATAGATACGGAATAACAAACTCCTGAACTCCTTTAATTGAATTAATCCTTACCAATTGGTTGAAGAAAGACATGATTTCATGATTCAATGCTGGATTCATTGCTAGATAGATCATTCCAACCAAAAATGAAAAGATCAAAATTGTGATCTCACTAATCAGGATCAGCATTGGGCTTAGAACTAAACCGAGTCCAAAGATCGTCCACGAGCGACGTTTTGAACCCAAGGGAATCCCACTTAAACTTATCGAGATAATAATCAGGATAGGCAAGCCTATTGATAAAATGTACAAAGAAATTTCTACAAGCCAAATCCATTCACCAGCTGGAACTGTAATCTTATCAACGTAAAGAATAATCAAAAGCCAGATGACCGTTAGCATGCATATAGACCAACCAGATAGATTTCTCAGCTTTGTTGGAGGATCTAATCTCCCAAGAAAATGGCGAATATTGAAATATCCTACTGGCAATACCAGAGCAGCAATGATTAATAGACTGAAAATTTGAAATATTGGCGGCTCATTTGGAACAATTTGTAATACCTGGGGAAATATTTCAAGAGACCCTACTAGCAAAAAGAAAATAGCAAGAATAATTAGCAGAGTAAAAACAATTCCACTAAATATTATGAGCAATATCGACGGCAGGTTGGAGCGCATCATTGATCAATATTTGGTGAAATTTCCATTAATTTTCCACGACCGTTACTTTTATCAATAGATCACCAGGAGGTGGATTTATTTCTTTATCAGGATTCCTAAGTGTCAATTTTGATAGTACATCCATTCCTGAGATGACCTGCCCAAAAATAGTATAGTGTCCATTCAATTCCTTTTGAGGGCTAGATGTGATAAAGAATTGACTTCCATTAGTATTCACTCCTGAATTCAACATTGCCACCTTCCCAGGTTGATCGAAGGTTAAACTTTGATCGAACTCGTTTTCTAATAGAAAACCTGGCCCACCTAATCCTGTGCCGCTTGGATCGCCTGTTTGGGCTATCCCTGGGATAACCTTGTGGAATGTGATGTTATCATACCAGCCAGTGCGAGCTAAAAAAACAAATGAATTTACTGTAACAGGAGCTTTATCAGCAAACAATTGAATAAAAATATCCCCTTTTTCAGTTTGAAGAGTGACAATATATTGTTTCAGCGGGTCAATGAACATGTCCGGACACGATGTATACTGCCTTTTTCCTAATGCTATCAGCCTGATGATCTGCGCCATACTGTTATAGTCGCTTGGTCCATTGTAAATCTGACCATTAATCAATAGGAATGGTGTAGATCGTAACCCGATCATTAAACCTTGTTTCAGGAGATCTTCAACCCGATTAATTATTTGCTCGCTACTCATTGTTTTTTGAAAGGAAACCGGTTCTAATCCAACGGTAGCCACTTGTTTCATTAGCCAGTTATTAAATTCCCCTGGGGTCATTGAACTCCAAATTTCATAATTTTCAAATAATAGATCATGCATTTCCCAGAATTTTCCTTCATCACCGGCTGCCTCAGCAGCTTGAGCTGCAATCATTGCTTTATCGTGTATGTCGTAAAGAGGGAGTTGCCTAAATACAACTCGTAATTCGGTTGTAAAGGTTTTTTCCAATTTCACTAATTCTAATGCCAGGGCTGCACAACCAGGACATTGAAAGTCCCCATATTCTATAATGGTTACATCAGCATTTTCCATGCCTCGAACATGGTCTTTCTGGTCAACAGGCGGAAAAAGAGACACCGTGTTAAACCCCGATGTAGGTACCGCTGAGATACTCTTACATCCTGTCAAATTGCTGACCGGAATAAATGTTGCTCCCCTTGTTGGAGTATCCACGATAGCAACTGGAGTTGCGCGAGTTGGTGTACCACAAGCTGCAAGAATAAGAATAAAAACAATCCATCGATACCCACCTATGAACTTTTTTTTGAACATTCTATCCTCGAAATTCACATAACCAGAACTAGTTAGAAATAGCTGTGACAAGGTCTTCATAAGATGTCATTTTAGATATAGTTTCCAAAAAAGAATGAAGATCTGGACTTTGGGAGCGTAAAGCACGGACAGCTGGTCCGACAGGATCCTCACCAGCTGCTCCACCTGGCTCGTCCGCATAAGCTCCATAAAAAGCGAAATATGCCTGGTTTAATTTTCGAATTGCATATCCATTATCCCAAAATAATTGTCTCCTGGATTCCATATAACTTTCTGCAGCTTCAATTTTTCCCTCGGTCAAGAGCATATCCACTTCGACACGGGTAATGTGCATTTCGGAACGAAAATCAAATTGAACCTTTGGGAGATCATTTGGATCTGGACGACCTGTATGATTTCCAACCAACAGGATTTCTTCTCCTTGTTTTGCCATTTCCGGATAGAACATATTGATCATAATTTCACCAATTTCATCCCCTGCTATTGAAGCTGTGGTCTCATTCATCGTTCTTAGCTCATTGGTAAGTTCGTATCTTACACCAAGAGGTCGTAGACTGAGCCAATTATGGATCCATTCATGCGCAATCGTATTTAAAATCCAATGCAATGAGGTGCTGCGCTCGATCATGGTTGGATAAGAACCAATGCCACCAACAGGTACTACCAATGACGAAACATTTAAGGCAGAGTCAATTTTATTCTCAAGTTCAATCTGTACATTTAATGGCAAATCTGAGACCAGGGAAATACTATCATTGTGCAGGATCTTATCTCGGGGAGATATGACAATATTGTAAGGCAATGGGGAGATGTGAAACAATACAGGCGGGATAGGCAGCCCCATTGAAGTTAACCCTTGTGAATATAAAGCTACGCTCATCTGATGCTCAAGAATCGCTTCTGTAAGAGGAGCAATCTGTTTCTGAGAAAAGTATAATTGATCCAGCTGATCTCGTCTCTCTTGAGATTGGTTAAAAGGATCATGAATGTCAGGGTCACTAAATATTAATCTCAGCTGGTTTTCCAAATCGGTGATTTTGCCTGTCACAATTAAATAATCCATAACTATTTGTTGGTGGCGGATTTCATCAAAATAAAAAGGGGATGATAAAGCTGACTGGAATATCTTTATTCCAACCGCGTTAAGGGTCCAATCCAAATAATCAAACTCCCGTGCTCGTGTGAATAACCTTATTCTTGATAATTGATCTGTAATAATTAATGTGCTCCCACTGAATAACATACAAATTACCAGAGCAAAAACCAATAACTTGAACCTGATCCATAAACGAGATACCATTTATTGATTATAACCCCCGCTGGATAAATATAAAAAAAGAACCTGAAACATGCATTACCGGCAATCTAACACCAGCCCGAGATATTCCAGGTCCTAATAAAAGAATTACCTGTTATTTATTCTTCAGGTACTCATCAATTGCTATTCCTGCTTTATGACCTGCAACCATGGCTGTTACGACCAAATCTGGGCCAGTCACGCCGTCTCCGCCAGCAAAAACACCTTCACGAGTTGTCGCACCAGTCTCTTTATCAACAACAGTGATCAATCCCCAATCGTGAGTTTCCAGACCATCCGTTGCTTTTCCGATTGTCGGATCTGGCCAATACCCCAAAGCCTTAATTGCTGTATCCACTGCAACGGAAAAATTTGATCCTTCAACGGGAACAGGCTTTCTACGACCTTTGGCATCGGGTTCTCCCAATTGCATTTCAATACATTCGATAGCTGCCAAACGTCCATCGTCACCGGCAATAAATTTTATCGGTTGTGTCAAAAAATGATACTGAGCTCCTTCCTCTTTAGCCATATGGCGATCCTTTGCTCCGCCGGGCATTTCTTTTTCGGTGCGACGATATAAACATGTAACCTGTTCAGCTCCCATCCGTAAAGCTGTACGCAAGCAATCAGAGGCTGTATCTCCACCACCTATCACAGCAACACGCTTTCCAATCACAGGCCGCTCACGTTTATCATCTGGTAATAAATCAATATCCGTATTTGCCCGGATCAGAAAGTCAGTCCCCTCATAAACTCCTGGAAGGTCTTCCCCAGGAATTTCCATTTTTGCATCAATCCCGGTTCCGATGCCAATAAACACAGCATCAAATTTTTCTTTGTGGAATAAATCATCGATGGATATGTCTCTTCCAATAAAGGTATTCCCAACAAATTTAGCCCCTGCTTGTTCATAATCTTCCCACCGGCAAAATACTACTTCTTTTGTTAGCTTGAAATTAGGGATTCCATATATCAGCAATCCACCTGGAGCAGGTTTTGCGTCATAAAGAGTAACTTGATGTCCTTTTGTAAGCAAATATTCTGCACATCCCAAACCAGCCGGTCCAGCCCCAACCATGGCAACTCTTTTACCTGTTGGTTGATCTACTGGAATCGAGACACCCTGTTGTTTTCTCTCATAGCAGGTAACAAAAGTTTCAAGAGGTCCGCAAAGAACTGGTTCGTGAGTTTTGTTAAGTACACAAGAACCCTCACAAAGTTGCTCGTGAGGGCAAACCCTCGAGCAGATTTCAGGCAATGAACTGGTTTGACGGTAGAGGTGAGATGCTTCCACGTATCTTCCCTGTTCAATCAACCACATGGCAGAGGGAATATCATTATGAGTTGGGCAGGCGAGCATACAAGGTGCCGGATCTGGGCAATGGATGCATCGAGAAGCCTCCAACATGGCACGATTTGAATCTAAAGGAACAACAACATCGCCAAAATCGCAAACTCGCTCTGTAGGCTGCCTTAACGCAGAATGCTCAAAAGGCATATATACACGGGCTTTCCGATCGATTTCCAAATTTTCACTTGGGATTTTTTGCATTGGCTTACTCCTAATGGTTCATGAAACATTTCGATCAATGTCATGATACCCAAACTTTACGCTTACTCACAGGCGTAAATGTCATCAATGGAAGCGACGATAATCATATAGTGTCGATTATGTATTTTTTATTAATTATTGCTCATAAAACCTTATGTCATATGGTTATTTCAAGTAAAATTTAATATTGACGGAGGTTCTTATGAAAAAATTTGGAAAACTATTAATTGTCCTTAGCATATTACTTGTATTAACAATTGCTTTTTTCTGGTTTCAAAATCAGAGACAGGTTTCTTCCCAGAGTGGTTATCAAACAGTGGAAGCCCAAGAAGGTTCACTTAAAGCAACAATTGGTGCGACTGGTACTGTTCGTTCCAATCAATCGGCAATATTAACCTGGCAAACATCCGGCACAATTGGCGATATTCAGGTGGTTTTAGGTGAGCAAATTACAAAGGGTTCGACTCTCGCATCTCTTCTCCCCGGTTCCCTACCCCAGAACGTTATTCTGGCGCAAGCAGATCTGGTGATTGCTAAAAGGGCTTTAGAAACTGTAACGAATTCAATAACTACCCAAGCTCAGGCTCAATTGGCACTTGCCAATGCTCAAAGGACTTATGATGATGCCAAATGGACTCGTCAAAACCTTGAAACGGGGAGAGATAATATTGATGCAGCGGCAAATGCAGAAGCTCAATATATAATCGCGAGCAAATCTCTTGAAACTGCCCAGGCAGCTTATGATAGAGTGGCGAGCCTGGCAGATGATAACCCCATCAAAGCACAGGCTTACAGCACACTTTATGCGGCACAGCAAGCAGTAAAATCCAGACTGAATGCCTGGAATTGGTATAAAAGTCAGGCTAATTCGCAAGATATATCAGAGGCAGATGCCAGACTAGCCCTGGCAGAAGCCCAACTCCAGGATGCCCAACGAGAATGGGATCGTTTAAAAAACGGACCCGATCCAGATGACATCGCATCTGCCCAAGCCCGAGTCACTGCTTCTCAAGCCATTCTCAAATTTGCATCTCTTCTAGCCCCATTTTCTGGAACAGTAACAGAAGTTAAGTCAATGTTAGGCGACCAAGTTTCTCCAGGGGTTCCCGGATTTAGAGTTGATGATCTCTCCAGATTGCTGGTTGATGTTCAAGTATCCGAAGTAGATATTAATGGGGTAAAAATGGATCAGCCGGTAACCCTCACTTTTGACGCTATTCTCGATGTAATTTACAACGGAAAAGTTGTGTCTGTTGCCCAAGTAGGAAATACAACTCAAGGAGCTGTCACTTTTACAGTTACGGTTGAATTGACCGATTTTGATAATCGCGTCAAACCAGGTATGACCTCAGCTGTAACTATTGTTGTCAATCAATTGGATAATGTATTACTTGTTCCTAATCGCGCCGTCAGACTCGTGGATAATCAACGTGTCGTTTATATTTTAGTTAATGGCGAAGCAAAAGAAGTTGAAATCACCCTCGGTGCAACCTCCGGGATTGACAGTGAAGTCCTTTCTGGCGATCTCAAAAAAGGAGATCTTATCATTCTAAACCCATCTTTAAATATTGGACCAGGCAGCAGCAATGGAAGAGGAATGGGGGAAATGTTCGGTGGATGATCCCGTTATCGTTGCCAATAATCTTGCCAAGATCTACATAATGGGCAAGGTAGAGGTCCATGCACTCGTGGATGTATCCCTCCAAATAAATCGTGGAGAAGTGGTATCTATCATGGGGCCATCAGGCTCAGGGAAATCCACGCTCATGAATATTTTGGGTTGTCTAGATCTCCCCACCAAAGGGGATTATATGCTGGATGGTGAAATAGTTTCTACATTAAATGACGATCAACTGGCCAGCATTAGAAATCGTAAAGTTGGCTTTGTATTTCAAAGTTTCAATCTTCTAACACGCTCCACTGCATTGGTAAACGTTGAATTACCATTACGGTATGCAGGAATCTCAAGTGGTCGAAAGATTATTGCTCAAGAAGCTCTCGAAGCTGTTGGGTTGGGTGACCGTATCCAACACAAACCATCGGAATTATCAGGAGGCCAACAACAACGCGTCGCCATCGCCCGTGCGCTGGTTAATAAGCCAGCCATTCTGATGGCTGATGAACCTACGGGTAACCTGGATTCTAAGGTCGGTCAAGAAATCATGGATCTCTTGCTAAATTTGAACAAAGAAAGCGGAACAACTCTCATCATTGTCACCCATGATCCCGAAATCTCAACACAAACCCAACGTGTGATCAAATTACGCGATGGTCTTGTGGAGGACATAAAATGAACTTTGGACAATCCCTGTTGGAAGCTCTCGAAAGTCTGAATGCGAACAAATTGCGTTCCAGCCTGACAATGCTTGGAATCGTCATCGGTGTTGGGGCTGTTATTGCCATGCTTTCCATTGGAGCCGGAGCCCAAAGTACCATAACGGGCTCCATTCAAGATATCGGATCAAATCTAATATTTGTGAGTAGTCAACGGTCTGATGCTGTACGCAACCCAAAACCGCTCACTCTTGAAGACGCCCTGGCAATTGCTGATCCCTTACAAGCGCCATCTGTTGACCAGGTTGCCCCAACCATTCAAGGAAAGGTCGAAATCTCTTTTGGTGGTGAGAGTGTAACAACCTCTGTAACAGGTATTACAGCAAATTATGACCAAGTTAATAATGAGACTCTGTATGAGGGAGAATTCATCACTGTAGAGCAAAATTTTGAACGCGCATCTGTTGTTGTACTGGGACCCACAACAGCAGAAGACTTATTTGGATATATTGATGGAGTGGTCGGACAAACAGTTCGCCTTGATGGTCAACCTTTTCGAGTAATTGGCATTCTTGATTCAAAAGGAGGTGGCTCTTTTGGAAACCAGGATGATCGCGCTCTGGTTCCACTTTCGACAGCTCAAATGCGCCTCATTCATAGATCTCCCAGTAATCGAGTGGATAGTTTCACAATCCAAGCAATTAATTCAGAATCTGTAATCAATGCTACTGATGAGATTACGCAAATCCTTCAAACCCGGCATCGAACAGCTGTTGGCGCAGATGATTTCTTAATATTCACGCAACAAGCGATTCTAGATATAGCCAATACCATTACTGGCGTTCTAACGATTTTCCTGGGTGGTGTTGCAGCCATCTCTTTACTTGTGGGTGGGATTGGTATTATGAATATTATGCTGGTCTCAGTCACAGAGAGAACACGGGAGATTGGATTGAGGAAAGCACTTGGAGGACGCAAACGCGATATCACCATCCAATTCTTAACTGAATCGTCTTTACTAAGTCTCTTTGGAGGATTGATCGGAATTATTCTTGGTTGGCTTATATCTCTTATCGTAGGGAAAATTGCCGCAGCAAGCGGTACACCCTTCACTCCAGTTGTTGGAATAGATTCGATCCTGCTTGCCACACTATTCTCCACTGCAGTAGGCTTATTCTTCGGAATTTATCCCGCCTCTCGAGCTGCCAACCTTGAACCGGTTGAAGCTCTTCGATCCGAATAATAAACAGTTTTACATGATTGAATTCCAAGAAATTTCTCCCAATCAGCTCGATGCCTATGCGTAAGTACCAATTTGCTTTACTGTTTCATCCATATTGCAAATCGAGCTGCTCCAGAGTGGCTTGGGTGGCATTCTTTTTAGAGAGGAACCTATCGAAAATCCCTATATAAAGGATTATGATAAAACACCGGAAGGCGGACCAATGGATTGGCCTTCTCATTTTGAGGTTAAAAATTGGGGATTCTTATTAGCTACAGATAATCTTATTCCAATTGCAGGTGCCGCTATTGCATATCAAACAAATGGAGTTAATTTGCTTGAAGAAAGGGATGATCTATCCATCCTTTGGGATATTCGTGTACGACCAGAAAAACGTGGCCTTGGAATTGGTAAGTCTCTATTTACAAGAGCATGTGAATGGTCAGCAGTGCGTGGCTGTCGGCAAATGAAAATTGAAACTCAAAATATCAATACCCCAGCCTGCCACTTTTATAGAAACATGGGTTGTTATTTAGGAGTAATCCACCGCTTTGCTTATTTGCGAGATCCGAATTTCGCCCACGAAATAATGTTGAATTGGTATATTGATCTTTGATCGGCAAAAAGAATATACAGTATAGGTTTTTTTTGACTAGTATCCACCAAATATTTCTTGAGTTCTATTTTTTCTATAACCTTATCTAAATCAACTTCAGCAATTAAGTAGCTTTAACATCGATTTGAGAAGAGATACACATCTTCGTAATTTTCCACAATTTGATAACTCACAGTTTTCTCTTAGAGGTATAATTAATTTATTAATGGAAATTATTGACCTTTAACCCAATCATTTTTCACTTTAAACAAGGAGAATTTCATGCAGGAATTATTTAATCAGCTTAAAGACAAACTTGCGGATATCTCAAATCTATCCAGAGCTATGGGGCTTCTTGGGTGGGATCAACAAACATACATGCCGCCTGCTGCAGCAGAAAGTCGTGGCGACCAATTAGCCTTACTTGGAAAGCTCGCACAAGAAATGTCAATTTCACCGGAATTAGGGGATAAAATTGAAAAATTAAAAGGGTTTTTACCCAGCCTTGATCCAGACTCAGATGAAGCTCGAATAATTTCAGTCTCCTCCAAAGATTTCGACAAAGCGACACGTGTACCGGTCGAATTTGTCGTGGAACATGCCAAAGTGACAGCCCTTGCTCAACAAGCCTGGGTGGAGGCTCGTCAACAATCTAATTTTAATATCTTCTTACCGCACCTCGAAAGAGTCGTCGAGCTGCGCAAGAGATATGCAAGTTTCTTCCCTGAGGTAGATCACCCCTATGATGCATTATTAGATGATTTTGAACCCGGCATGAAAACTTCTGAAGTAAAAGCAATATTCAATGATATGCGCCCCAAACAAGTGGAGTTGATCAAGATTATAGGGAACAAACCACAAGTAGATAATTCGTTTTTACACCAAGCATTTGATGAGAAGAAACAATGGGATTTTGGAACTGAAGTAATTTCCAAGTTTGGATATGATTGGAATCGAGGTCGTCAGGATAAGGCACACCACCCATTTACATCCGGTTTTAGCCAGGACGATGTCCGGATCACTACCCGTATTGATCCAAACTTCTTCAATACCATGCTTTTCGGTACTATGCACGAATGTGGACATGCTCTCTATGGACTGGGAATTGGTAGAAATTTGGATAAAACAGGTCTCGACGGTGGAGCCTCACTGGCTGTACACGAATCACAATCACGAATGTGGGAAAATCTTGTCGGACGCTCTCTTCCTTTCTGGGAATACTTTTACCCACGCCTCCAGAATATCTTTCCTTCCCAGCTCGGTAATATCTCTCTTGACGCTTTCTACAAGGGTATTAATAAAGTACAACCTTCATATATCCGTGTTGAGGCAGATGAGGCTACTTACAATTTGCACATAATGTTACGATTGGAATTAGAAATTGCTATGATAGAGGGAGAAGTCGACATCAAAGATCTTCCTGCGATCTGGAATACTCGAATGGAAGAGTATCTGGGGGTGACCCCACCCAATGACACACAAGGAGTATTACAGGATATCCATTGGTCCTTCGGCGGGTTGGGATATTTCTCTACTTACGCACTTGGAAATCTTATCTCTGTTCAGCTTTGGGAGAAAATTAATCAGGATTTACCCAATTTAACTGATAATATTCGACAGGGCGAATTTAGTGAATTACTAGCCTGGCTGGTTAAGAATATTCACCAATATGGCCGCAAGTTTGAGCCACAAGAACTTGTGCAAAAAGTGACTGGCTCAACCATTAATTCTGCTCCATACTTGAAATATTTGGAAAATAAATACGGTCAAATCTACAGCTTTTAGTGTTAATTTGAGAGACGTTTGGTTGTCCGACGTCTCTCATACATTTAACTAAAGAACTCCAACCCTAACTTTAACAACAACGAAATCAGAAGTTGCCATCCAAATCATCTCTTCTGGATCTTTATCCCAGGTAATTTCACCAATTAAAACTGAAGCCTATGCACAACCTAGGGCTGAAAACTGAATTTACATTGAATTGATCGGTGATTAAGGGCAGGTTATTGCCAGTGAGATAATCAATAACAAAAGAAATTTCAAGATCATGGACACCTGTCAATCTCGATTTTTTTCTTCAACTTGTGCAAACCGCTGAATAGACCCGCCTTCAAATTAATCTACAGGATCAATTACATCCTTAACTTAAATTGCGAAATTTATTCGACAAATCGCATAAAGACCTGATTCCCAAGCAATCTTCCGTGCTGGGTCAATCTCAAAGATTCCCCAAACCACTCTATTAATTGTAATTTCAACAACTCAGAGATTTCCTTGCCAAATACATCCATCAATTGTTGCCTGAACCGGTCACTGAAAGCTTTTGTTGATACTCCTTCCTTTGTTAATCGCATTCCTAACATTAAGGTTTCTTGCATCCTTGTGTACCCCGAAACTGGCTTACTGGATACAGTTGCAGGTGAGGTTGGATAACTACCTGTTGCATTTCTCTCAACCAGAACGCTGCTTTTTCCAATACGGTTAATATAATCTTGGATCCTAAGCACATTGGATATGCGCATGTTCCTTGCAAACCCATGGGCACCAACGCCAAATCCAAGATAAGGGAGATTGCGCCAGTATTGTAAATTATGTTTGCAATTGAAGCTACTCCTTGCCCAATTCGAGATTTCATATTGTTGAAACCCATTCTTGTCGAGCTCAGCACCAGCCCATTCGTACATTTCCGCTGCCAAATCGGGGTCGGGGATATTCATTAACCCTTTTTCTGCCAAAACGCCAAAAGGGGTACCCTTTTCAATAGACAAGGCATATAACGAGATATGTTCAATATCCTGAGCTACAACTTCAGTAACACTTTTCTTCCAATTTTCCAGTTTCTGCCCTGGGAGTCCAAAAATCAAATCAAGGTTCAAATTATTAAAACCTTCAATCCTAGCAGCCTGTACAGATTTGAAAATATCTTCTCTGTTGTGGATACGCCCCAAAAATTGCAGTTCTTCATCATTCGTTGATTGAGCGCCTAAACTGATGCGATTAAATCCTATTTCAGACAGACCACTTAAATAATCCCGGTTTACTGATCCCGGGTTTGCCTCCAACGATATTTCAGCATTTGGCATCACTAAAAAACAGCTTTCTAAAGTATCAAATATCTTTTCATACTGCTGAAGTGTCAACAATGATGGCGTACCCCCGCCAAAATAAATAGTTGGAGCAAGGATTCTTTCATTACATGAGTCTGTTACAAATTTGATCTCATGACATAATGAATCCACATATGCAGGAATCAAAGATTCTTTCCCAGCATAGGTTGTAAAATCACAATATCCGCATCTTTTCGAACAAAATGGAATATGCAAATAAATACTAATTGGCTCTGAAGTAGTCATTCAATATTTTTACCATACCAGGGATATCCTTCGAATAATTCCAGGTGCTCCGATTAATTTGGAATGCAGCATCTAAAACATCCAATACAAGTATGTCGAGTAAAACAATAAATTGGAGAACGATTTTTTTAGAAATAGGAATATTCAATGATCACAAACCCGGTGATCCCAGATCCCTCAAATATTTATCCCGATTTGCCTGCCTGGCTATTTTTCCAGATGAAGTTTTTATAAGCCATTTCTCACCAACAAGAACCACCTGTCTAAGTGCAATAGCTGAACCTCTTGTTACCGTTTGTCTGATCTGCTCAGATATTCTATCCCTTTCTCCACTATCATCATTGTGAATTTCAGCAATCAGGATCACATCTTCTGTTCCCAGTTCTTCATTAATCACACCAAAAACCACAACCCGACCCGGATGAACATCGGGGACTTCCATCGCAAGTTGTTCGATATCCTGTGGGTAAACATTTTTTCCTCCGACAATAATCAAATCTTTTTTTCTTCCAGTAACATAAATCTGGTCTTGTACTGCATATCCATAATCTCCCGTCAGAAACCAACCGTTTAGAAAAGCTTTTTTCGTTATATCAGGGCGATTGTAATATCCGCTCAACATACAATTACTATTCAGAGCGATCTCCCCAATAAATCTATCCGGCAGTTTATTTCCATCCTTATCCACAATTTTTACCTGGACTCCTTTTATGGGTGAACCTGTTGAAAGTAATTTGATAGTGACTTTTCCAACGACAGGTTCTTTGGCAACTTTTTCCAATTGCAGACTATCGCGATCTATCTCATCCACTATGACGGGTTCATTAATCCCTCCTTGAGTGACAGCAAACACGTTTTCTGCCATTGCATAACAAGTAGCCAGAGCTTCATATTTCAATCCATAACCTTTGAACCGCTCAAAAAACTCTTTATGACTTTTCAAATACATGGGCTCAGAACAATTAATAACAGCCCTCCAAGAAGATAGATCCACTCCCTCAAGGTTTCGATCTCGAATCTTAAGGGCACAAAAATTATAAGCAAAATTTGGAAGCCAACTTAGGGTACCCTTGTAGGATGAGACAGCTTGTAATAATCGATATGGAGCACGTACCCAATCAAAAGGTGATAATAAAACCAGGGGTATTTTAAGAAGAATAGGTAAAATAAAACAGGCGATCAAACCCATATCGTGGTAAAGAGGCAACCACGAAACGATAACATCTTTCCCTTCATTTAATCCAAGTTCTGTTCCATAAGTTTCAAGCTGATTCAGAACAGCCTGGTGAGATAATGCCACCCCTTTTTGCAAACCAGTTGTCCCAGAGGAATGTTGTAATAGCACAATATCATCCGGGATTCTCTTCATTCCGCTTAAACCATCAAAATCCGGATCGCATGGCGCTTCGATTTCACCAGATAAAAAAACATTGCGGACCGAGTCCTCTGGGAAAAGTGCTGATCGCACTTCTTCTTCAAATTCACCATATGTAACAATTCCAGCTGGACGAGTTATTGAAACAAGCGATGCCAGATCTGCCCGATAGCGCTCAGGCAAAAGTTTTTCGGTTAGAAAAGGCATGATCGATGGGATTGCACCGTGTAAGATCGCACCAAAATAAGCAAATATCAGATCGATCCCATGCTGAAGTATCAATACAAGAACTTCACCGGGTAAGATACCTGCTTTTTCGTATGATTTTGCATATCCAGCAGCTCCACGTAACAAATCGCGATATGTTATTGGGAAATCGGGATGATCAGTTTGGAGAATATATAAGCAAACTTTATCAGGTTTATCATCATAGTGACGTTTAAGTATGTGCGAAAATGTCTGCATAAGCCAATCAGGACCTATTATGGATAAGATCAGATAATTGATCGATGGTATCAAAGGTAGTAGCGTTCAATTCAGAATCGTCAATATGAACACCGAATTCATCTTCAACGAAAAGGGCAAGATCAATCAGGCTAAAAGAATCAATCAACCCACTTGAAATCAAAGCTGCTTGTGGATCAATCTTACGATTGGATTGTTTCAAAATCTCGGTTGCTATGAACTCAGCCAACTTCTTATCAATTTCAACATTCATCAATAATTCTCCTAAATAATTGTTTTTTTAATCTTCAACAACTTATCTACTGTCCAGATTCCTGCACAGACCGCCAAACTTTATCCAACATTTGCAATGCAGTCAAATTCCTCCAGGGCCAGGCATTTTCCATTGCTTTCGGATCATTGAAAAAATTTTTTGCCCAGGTGAGATGGGCACCATCCGATTGCAATCCCTGGTGAGGCAATGATTGGACTGCCCGCCAAAAATTCCATAACGGGATGTTGTATTCATATGCCAAACTCGAGATGATCTCATTAATCTTATGGTCACCTTCCTGATTATCGGCTTTGGTAGCCAAAATTGGTAAGATTCCCCTCCCAATAAGGTTATCCAAAATCTTTCGCATATTTAATTCAAAATTATCCAGGTTATAAATATCATTCGTTCCCAAAAGAATGAAGATAAAAGCTGGACGATGCAAGCGTACTTCACAATCCAGCGGCGTTTCCCCTTGCATACAACTTTCCGGATCCGCCCAGAGTGGAGAAAGAACCGAGGCAGTATTAAAACCGTTACCTACAGCCAGGTTTTTTCGCTGAAATGACCCCTGAAATGCATTTATTACTAAATCAAGATACTCATTATCTCCCAGGGAATAATATGATTTTCCCCGATCAAAATCACCTAAAAACCATGATGGAGAACTCTCACAATCACCCACAACTGAAAAAGCATAAGGATTATTATGCAACTCGTGTCCTAATTCATATATCTCTTGAGACCTCTGGCTGATTTCATCTGGCACAACGGGCAAATCTTTCCAGTTAACCATCTCAACAATTGGAGTACCTGTTACAAAAGCAGTTTTGGATACCTGTGTTGATAATTGGAAAGGAATTGCAATTATTTCAGTTTGGATGATATCTGAAGTATTTTTTGTTACATCAATATCCATCGGTGTCTCAATCACAGGTTTTTCACAAGCAGTGAGCATCAGCATCACACTGAATAAAATTGTAAATATTTTTATCAATTTCATATAACTCGATTTATTAAGGACAAATTTCATCGCTGATATTATCCAATAAATGACTTGCCAGTATGGTTTCACCGGCGGGAGTCAGATGAATAGCTGAATTTGTGAATTCGTCCATTGGGATAATATCCCAGAAATCGAAATATCTCCAAGAATGACCCATACTATATTCTGTAAGTAGTTTCCGATATTGATCATATGCCCAGCGTGGATAATAAAAATTATATCGGATATCGCTATTTTCTCCATTGCTGATCAGAATCGGTTCATTGATCAATATTACTGGAACATCCCCGGCAATTCTTCCGCCAGCGTCCAAAATATCAAAAGCCAATCCTTTTTCATTCATTTCAAGAGGAGTCCAACTATGAAAACCTGTGTCGTTCTTCAGATCAATCTGAGCGTGCTCATAATCTTGCGGATAGATTTGATCAATCGAGGTCGCTGCCCACATGCCTCCATATAACTGCAAACGAAGAAGATCTGACAGGGCACGTCGCTGTCCGATGAAACTTTTTTCAAATAAGTTTTTTGCTGGTTCAGGCGGTCCGTTAGACTTTAACTGTAAATCAAATTTTTCAGAAATCTGTCTGATATAAGCCAAATTATTTGCAACAATAGGAGAAATAAGTTGCTTATCTGAAGGAAAAGCCTCCAATGTTACCAACCAAATGATCAGATCTGGTTTGAATTGCATTGCTTTCTCAAGGATCATGATATCTTTTGTCAAAGACAATGTTGGATAACCAAGGTTATAAACTTTTATACTGCGACCACCACAATTCATTAGACCGCTATCAATCAATCCGGAGAGGGTTTCTTCCGGTTTAAGTAAAATTCCCCAAGTGGAAGAATCTCCAATCACAAAGACCCGATATTCACCAACTAATTTTTTATCACCGCTTATGACATGAGAAGCAAACATGGCATCTAAATTGTCTAAACTAAAATTGTATGCTTCTGCAGGGGTTTCTCCAAAAGGTAATCTCAATCTTCCAGGAAATATGTGGTTATAGAGTGATAGTTTTCCGATCCAACTCAATCCAAATGTTGAAAACAATAAATTAAATATCAAGAAGAAAACGATTCCTTTGATTACAACCATCGACGGTTGAATCTTTTCCTTATCCTTATTGCTAATTTCAAAATTATTTTCTGTCTTTTGGATCATAACCCTCCAAACAGCTTTTGGATCACCTGCCAAGCCATCATGGGATTGGGTAAAACAAAAAACACCCATCCAATTGCAACAAAATTGAAGGTCAATAAAGTACCAGATCCATTGACAATCAATTTTCTTGTTGAAGTGGTTGCCCAATTCTGAACGCGGTTATTAAAGATACTACTCCAACGATTGTGGATGAATAACCCTAAACCATGCCACCCACCCCATAAGATAAAGTTCAATGTTACTCCATGCCAAAGACCGATCAATATCATTGTGCTAATTTGTGTTACAAAAATGATTGCTGGTATTGCCCAGACCCTTTTCCCTGATCGCAATTTACGAGTTAGCGGGTTAAAAAAATATGCTCGAAACCACTGGGTTAAAGTTATATGCCAGTTATTCCAAAATTGGGTCAAGTTTGGTTTCAAATATGGTGAAGAGAAATTCTCGGGTAATATAAATCCCATTAATCGCCCAATTCCGATAGCAATGTCAGTATACCCACTAAAATCAAAATATATCTGTAATGCAAATGCATAGAGACTGATCCACATCCAGCCAGTCCACTGAATCTGGGTTGCATTCGTACTATTTAAAGCAATAATCGCAAGAGTATCGGCAACAACAAATTTCTTAAATAAACCAACGATTATCCTTTTTCCGCCTGCGCCAATTACCTCAAAGTTGTCCTGTAAAGGTGTCCTGAGGTTTCTTACAAAATTATCCAGACGATCAATCGGACCTGCTGCCAGTGTTGGAAAAAAGATTACATAGTTAATATAGTCAGCCAGGTCCACTTTCGGTAATTTTCCTAATTGGCGATCTCGTATCGTGTGAATAATCCTGAATGCAATATATGAAAAACCCAACCACCCGATATCCATAGCCGAAGCTAATTCAGTTGATTGTTGGTTTAAACTCCTTAGCAGATAACTAAATGATTTTGCGAGATAAGGAGTTTTCATTACAAAGAAAACAACTAACAGAAACAATACCCAATAGGAATTTATTGATTCTGGCAATTTTTTTGCCACAACCATTACCAGTAATATTAATAAAACAGCTATAAGGACTTGACTAAAAAGAGGAGGCTGAGAAGGAATGATAAATGATAATGAACCGACATATCTGCTAATGGAAATAAAGAAGATGGTTCCAAAAATAACACCACCAGGTATCAAAATATCCCCCCACTTATGACTTTCATGGCGACTTGTCAGAATCCAGCTCAGCATTGTAATTGCAAGCGTGATAGTTGGCAACCAAAAACCCAAATATCTGATCGACAACGCAGGTTGAAAAAAGTAAAGAGCAAATACGCTCAAACCTAGAATTAAATATTTGCGCCAACCAGGATCTCTTACAAATCCAACGAAAAGAGCTATTCCACTTACAATAATGATACTGATCAGGCTCATTAAAACCCTTGATAAATCCAGGTTGGCGACGTGTCAGCACTCAGGATTACAAGGGCAATTAGAATTAATGAGAATAATAGCGCCCAAAGGTTTTCTTTTGTAAAAAGTCGAAATCTCATTGGTATCCGCACACCAGGAATTCGCCTTTTTGTTCGATCACTTGATAATTTCTAGTTGAGAGGTCAATTTTCTGATCTTCACCATTATAGGTTGCGATAATATTACCCTGGCAGTTTACCAGGGAAAACTCACCAGACGTACCAGCCGCTGAACAAATTAAACCATCCAATCGAACCTCCACAGCCTGAAATGAATCAAGCTCCATAAGTGCATCAGCCTCATAATCTGAACAGGAGAGAGTCGAAAGAGATATATCATCCTTTGCAACCAATGCTTGTAAATATTGTTCAACCACAGCCCCAGGCGATGTATTACTGGATACTGTCCCACTACAAGCAGATAAAACCACAATAAAGATAAATCCTAAAATCGGAAAACATTTGTAATGTCTTTTTATCATCAATTTTCTCCATAATTACACCAAAGTTGGTCGGATTATATATGTGCATGGATAAAAATGCAAGTTGAGAAGGTTCGATATTTATTTCGTCTTGCTTGATAATTAATAAGAACAAAAAAATAACACCAATTCTTCCTGAAGATGCTCACCATCATCTCTTTCCAAAATTTAAGAAAATCAGATTTGATAATCTCTTGTTGATCAGATAAAAAATCAATCTGGGGTCAAATTTTCACATAGAGCAAAGCCAGTAATATTTTTTCTTCAAGGAAATATCAAAACCTACTAATTCCTATTGCGCTTATTTCAGAGTGACAAACTTCGAGTGACTTGTGAATGTGAATCAAGTATAGTATATTTACGAAAGAAAGAATTGTGCTTAATAACTATATATAACGATTCGAAAGGAAAAAAATGGCAAATCTGAAAGATGTTGAAGGAATTGGCCCAAAAAACGCAGGTAAGTTGGAAAAGGCTGGAGTTGGCTCAACAGATAGTCTTCTAAAAATAGGTGGAACGCCAGCCGGAAGAAAAGAGATAGCGACGAAATCGGGTATTTCCGAAAGCCTCATTCTGGAATGGGTTAACCATGTCGATCTTTATCGGATTAAAGGTGTTGGTAGTGAGTATTCTGATCTGCTTGAAGAAGCTGGGGTGGATACAGTTGTTGAATTGGCGCAAAGAAATGCAACCAATTTAATAACGAAGATCGCTGAAGTCAACACAAGCAAAAAACTTGTCCGCAAACTACCCACAAAAGACCAGGTAGAAGATTGGATTTCACAAGCAAAGAAACTTCCACGTGCAATAAAATATTAAGCTTGCTGTGGAATTATTCTCACAAAACCATTGTTCAGGCTTTACAATTATTGCCACACTGAATGTTAGATGAATAGAAGAATATGAGCAGTCAAGAGACTGCTCATATTTATTACCCATATCAATTTATGACAAATCCGCTGTTATATTGTAAAATTACTCTAATGATATTTTTTGTTGCTTTCGGCAAAAGAAGGTGAAAATGGAAGATTTCGAGAAATTAGGGCTTTTCTATCTT
>CAYJKQ010000001.1:510179-581930 GCA_964370815.1 uncultured Anaerolineaceae bacterium
GCAAAAGAAGGTGAAAATGGAAGATTTCGAGAAATTAGGGCTTTTCTATCTTGGCCGGACTTATGATCTGGAGAACAAGAAAGCAAAGGATGATCTCCTACTCTACGATTCAAAAGATCTTACAACTCATGCTGTTTGTATTGGTATGACCGGTAGTGGAAAGACAGGATTATGCATATCGCTTATTGAAGAAGCAGCCATTGATGGTGTTCCTGCCATTTGTATCGATCCAAAAGGAGACCTTACCAATCTTTGTTTAACATTTCCGGGTTTGAGTTCAAATGACTTCCGACCCTGGATAAATTTGGATAGTGCCCGTCAGAAGAATCTCTCTCCCGATGAATACGCCAGCAAACAAGCAGATACCTGGAAAAAAGGTTTGGCTGAATGGGATCAGAGTGGTGAACGAATACAAAAGCTCAAAGATGCTGCGGAAGTTCTGATCTATACTCCTGGCAGCAATGCAGGATTCCCTGTTTCCATTCTTAACTCGTTTGCTGCCCCTTCCCCCGCGATCCTTGCCGATTCAGACCTGCTTAGAGACAGGATCAATACAACCGTAAGTAGTTTGTTGGGTCTGGTAGGAATAAAAGCCGATCCCGTTCAAAGCCGCGAACACATTCTTCTTTCAACCATATTAGAAGCAGAATGGATAAAAGGCCAAGCGCTTGATCTGGCGAGTTTAATTAAGCAAGTTCAAGAACCTCCCGTAACAAAAATTGGTGTACTGGATCTGGATTCTTTTTATCCTTCAAAAGATCGATTTGTCCTGGTTATGGCTTTAAATAACCTTTTGGCCTCACCTGGTTTTTCAACCTGGTTGGAAGGTGTTCCGCTAGATATCGGTCAAATCTTATACACACCCACTGGAAAACCACGCATAGCGATCTTTTCCATCGCTCACCTTAGTGATCCGGAAAGAATGTTCTTTGTGTCCTTGCTCATGAATCAAATTCTGAGCTGGACACGTTCACAATCTGGAACAACAAGCTTACGCGCCCTGGTTTACATGGACGAAATATTTGGTTTCCTGCCTCCTGTTGAAAATCCATCTTCAAAATTACCCATCCTTACATTGCTAAAACAAGCGCGGGCTTTTGGTGTCGGATTGGTTTTAGCAACACAAAATCCGGTTGACCTGGATTACAAAGCTCTATCCAATGCTGGTACCTGGTTTATTGGCCGCTTACAAACCGAACAGGACAAATCTCGTCTCATAGACGGTCTTGAAAGCGCGACTGCAGGTACAACAGGACTATTTAGCCGGCGATCGATTGATAAAATATTATCCAGTCTTGAAAGTCGAATCTTCCTGATGAATAATTCTCATGAAAGTTCACCAGTGATATTTCAAACAAGATGGGCACTATCCTATTTAAGAGGACCATTGACCCGTGATGATATAAAAACATTGATGGATCCAATTAAATCTACTATTACAGTAACAAATGAAATAACAACCTCAACTAATCCGGTTCCAGATAATACAGGTTTGAATTCAACACATCAGCCCTCACTTCCTCCTAATATATCTGATTATTTTCTCCCGATCCGCGGGATCCAAAGTGTGGATAGAAAAATAATCTATATGCCAAAATTGTTGGGAATTGCAAAATTAAACTTTCAAAATCCCAAATCAAAGGTCAGTACATCTCATATGACAAGCTATTTGACTCAAATCACATCCAATCCCATCCCGGTCAAATGGGAAACCGCTGAACAAATTGAGATTCCCTCTGAGGATCTTGAAAAAACACCTCAAGTTAATACATTGTATGCAGATCTTCCTGCGCCTGCCGCTCAGCTGTCAAGTTACACATCCTGGAATCGAGATTTTTCCGATTGGTTATACGGTACACAAACATTAGAACTATTCACCAGCCCAAGTTTAAAGGAATCATCCAACCCCACCGAAACTGAGAAAGATTTTCGTGTTCGCCTACAGCAATTGGCACGCGAAAATAGGGATGAGGCTACTGAACTACTGCGGAAAAAATATGTAACGAAAACTGCCACTCTTGAAGAACGGTTACGCAAAGCAAAACAAGCCGCCGATAAACAAGTCGACCAAGCCAAAAAAGCAAAATACCAGACTGCAATTTCAGTTGGCTCTGCACTTTTGGGAGCATTCACCGGAAGGAAAATCAGCCAATCTTCTATTGGCAGGGCAACTACTGCCATGCACAGCGCCAGCCGCAGTATTGAACAAACCAAAGACGTCACTCGCGCTGAGGAAACAATCGAATCTATCACTAAGCAAATCCAGGACCTTCAAGCTGAATTTAACGCAGAAGTTGCAAGCCTAGAAGAAAAACTTGATATACAAACCGAAAAATTTGAAACAATAGTGATCAAACCTCGAAAATCAGATATTAATGTTCAGTTTGTATCCCTAGTTTGGGCACCTTATTGGCAGGATGGACAGGGAACTTTGTCTCAAGCCTGGTAGTTCTATATCGTAATTAAAATCTGTTCAACTTTAAGGATGATATTTTTACTACTAGTACTTTGACAGATAACCCTGCCCCTGCTATAATCATGAATATAGATTTGACTTTTACTGTTGTACTCTGACAGTTTATTGTAAATGAGTAAGTGTACTGCGGTTTGCCCGAAAACACCCCGTTGAATTTGCTCTCATGGGGTGTTTTTATACTTATCAGTTAATCCGTCTTAGGCGGTTTAGATTTTATTTAAAGGAAATAACAATTAAATGGAAAAGAAACAAAAATTACGAATCATTCCCCTGGGAGGGTTAGGTGAAGTTGGAAAGAACATGATGGCTTATGAATATGGGAATAATATCCTTGTGGTAGATGCAGGGATCATGTTTCCAGAAAATGACATGTTGGGTGTGAATTACATTATTCCCGATTTTCAATATTTACTTGATAATGCTTCAAAGGTACGAGGGATCGTTATTACACACGGTCACGAAGACCATATTGGTGCAATTAAACATCTACTTGATGAATTGCAGACGCCGATTTATGCAACACCATTAACCCGGGGATTGATAGAAGTAAAGCTAGCCAGAAATGGGAATTCACGAAAAGTTGATATGCATACCGTTCAGGCTGGGGATACTGTTAATATCGGTCCTTTTAGCGTTGAATTCTTTCATGTAAGCCATTCCATTCCAGACGCAGTTGGTTTGGGGATAACCACTCCTGTGGGATTACTGGTTCACACCGGGGATTATAAATTTGATCACACTCCTGCAGATAACTGGCCAACAGATTTTGCCAAATTGGCTGAATTTTCCCGCCGCGGTGTTGATATCCTCCTTGCAGATTCGACCAATGCTGAACGCCCGGGTTGGACTCCATCGGAACGGGTAATTGAACCCGCACTTGATGAAGTACTACGACATGCACCAAGTCGAGTTATCATTGCGACTTTCGCTTCCCTGATCTCCCGAATGCAACAAGTTGCAGATGCAGCCATTCGACATAACCGGAAAATGGCATTTGTCGGCACAAGCATGGTTGATAACTCCAAAATCGCCTTGAAATTGGGTTACATTAATATTCCTGATACAACCCTGGTCAGTATGGAGGAAGCACTAAATTTACCTACCAATAAAGTTGTCTTAATGTGTACAGGCACCCAAGGGGAACCATCTTCGATCATAGGACGCCTTTCAACAAGCAGTAATCGTCAATTTGATATCAAACCTGATGACACCATTGTATTATCTTCGCATCCCATACCAGGCAACGAAGAAGCTGTAGGTAAAACAATCAATCGTCTTCTACGTCGAGGAGCTAATGTAATTCACGATGGCATTCTTCCTGTGCATGTGTCAGGACACGCCAGCCAGGAAGAGCAGAAACTATTAATTAATTTGATCAGACCAAAATACTTTGTGCCAATCCATGGGGAATTGAGAATGTTAAAGCGCCATGCAAGCCTTGCGAAGCAAGTTGGAATACCTGAAGAAAATATTGCGGTTGTTGAAAATGGACAAGTGCTTGAATTTTCAGATGGGAAATTATCACTGGGTGAACGTATTCCTGGAAATTATATTTTTGTCGAGGGTTCCAGCATTGGTGAGGTTGATAAAGATATCATGCGTGAAAGAGAAAAACTGGCACGCTCAGGAATTCTTTTGATCGACATATCTGTGGATAAATACTCCAACCTTTTAGTCAATGAACCTGAAATCATCACCCGTGGTTTTTTATCACCTGATGATTCACAGCGAATACTTCCGATAGTAAGAAATCGAATTAAAGAAATTGTCAACACCAGTGGTATCGATGATGATAAAGTCATTACAGATTCGATACGGACCTTTCTTTATCAAGAAACGAAACGTCGACCAATGGTTTTTGTAACGCTAAGTCGTGTTTAGTTTTCTCCGACCATTAAATAATTTCAACCATTGAAGTTTTCCTATTAATAGAACAATCTTCAACTCCATAATTCCAATAAGCTGGAATCATCCATTCTTTTAATCAGTATTAATCGGCCATCAATGTAATTGAAATTTGACGGGCTATTTTGCCCATAGGATAATTCAGAAGCTCCTCACGCGGGACCCATGAACACAACTGTGGCATTTCTGCAACTTTAGCTATCGAATCACAATGATAAGCATGTAAAATAAGACGGAAATGAGTATAAGCATGCTTGATAATAACCTGTTTGTTTAATATTTGCACTTCAACGCCAAATTTATTCGTCATAATGTTCTTAAGATTTATTTCCAGAGTATCAGCGCCTGACAAAATTCTGTCATTGGGGAATTCCCACAACCCTCCAAGTAATCCTTTTGATGGGTTTTTCACCAAAAGAAAACAATCCTGTTTCTGAATAATTGCACAAACATAAGTATGGATTTTTTGAACAGGTTTTGTTTTTAAAATTGGTCTTTCATTCTGAACCCCATTGGCATTAGCCAGACATAAATTTATCAAAGGACATCGTTCGCAATCAGGGGCTTGTGGTGTGCAAATAGTAGCCCCCAAATCCATCAATGCCTGGTTGAAATCTCCTGCTTTTCCTTCAGGTAATTCTAACTCCAATAGTCCCCAGAGAGTCTTTTCTCCTTCAGGTGAATTGACAATCGCCTGAACATCAAAGAGCCTAGCAAAAACCCGCCTGATATTCCCATCCAAAGTAGTCACATTTGAATTAAAAGCTATTGAAGCAATCGCGCCAGCTGTGTATCGTCCTATCCCCGGCAACTTGATCAATTCCATCATTTCACGGGGGAGTTTGCCATCATACTCATCCATAATTTTTTGAGCTGCGAAGTGTAAACTTCGAGCACGCTGATAATAACCCAAACCTTCCCAAGTTGATAAAACATCTGATTCGGTTGCAAGCGCCAGATCAGACATACCTGGAAATTTTTCCATCCATTTTTTAAAATATGGGATGACGGTGTCCACACGTGTTTGTTGAAGCATTATCTCAGAAATCCAAATTGCGTAAGGATCTCTATGACAACGCCAGGGTAATTTTCTGGCATTATGAGCATACCAATCTAATAACAGCTCTGCCAGTTTATTCAATTTTATTTATAATTGAAATCCACTACGAGCAGGAACAAGTTTATAAGAGAAATTCTTAACAAATGTGAATAATTTCAGTTGCAGATCCTGCCAGGTTGTTGAATGCAAAGCACGTTGAGCTAGGGGCAAATCGTTTGCCAGCATACCCACTTGAATTTGAGGGGAACTACCAAAAATTGTTGCCCATGCTTCAACTGGTTCCAAACCCAGTCTTTGGACGCCTGGAATGAATTCACTGATTACAAATTCAAAATAATCCTGTTCATTCTCCGGGCTGATATCCCAAGTCATGATCAATTTGATGGACATCTCGTGCTTATCCACGCTGGTAATCCAGCACGATAACTTTGGATTCTGATGGCAATCCTGATTTGGTAATCTTTAAGCTTGGTACCGCTTCAATAGGCTGTAAACCCATTTCCTTGATGAATTTATCAAGAGAATCTAAAGGTATTCTTACATCCTTGGTTTGATAATGCATAGGGATGATAATGTTCGGCTCCAATTGACTGACAACCTCAGCAGCTTTGGAGGCGTTTAATCCTCCACCGCCGCCAATTGGTATCAAAACAATATTTACAGGTCCGAGTGCTTCGACTTCTGCCTGTGAAGGCACTTGTTTCAGATCTCCCAGATGTGCGATCGTCAAACCATCGTAATCAAATACATAAAGGGTATTGCTAATCTGGTCACCATTCTTTCGACCAATTCCATCAGTTTGAACTGCAGTTATAAATACGCCACCAATCTCATATTCACCCGGTCCTGTAAGAATATGGCTGGTTCCCTTAACTGCATTTGTAAAATTATGTCCTGGAGCATCATGACTCACTGCCACAATATCCGATTTTAATTTTAGAGGAAAATACCCAACAACATTTGAATCAAAAGGATCCACCACAACCGTTGCGAGTCCCCGTTCTGTCATCCGAAAACAAGAGTGACCATACCAAAATATTTCCATAAATAATCTCCTAAATTCAATTATACCCTTATACGATCACATCGCCATTTTGGAAGGATTATTTCGATCTTGGAAAATATTTATATTAGACTGGGTATTAAATTATCTCCAAAATAATGGGAAAAGTACCCGAATTACTACGTCCATCAATAAACCAAACATAAACCACATTCCAAAAGCGCGATTATTTACAAAAGCTTGAGGGGCAAAATATAAAGGCCAGCCTCCCTGCCCTTCGGGGAATCCTTCCGGTTTATTTGCTGGGCGCGGCTTGCGTAATTGTGGAATTAACTTAATTAACGTTGGAATTGCCATTGTAACAATTAACATGATCGGCGTAAAGTACTTCGTGATGATCAGAAGAAGAACAATCACATAAGGTAAGAACATCATAGCTATAACGATATAGCGTGCAGTGAATTCACCTATGATCACTGGTAATGTAAAAATCCTCTTGGCTTTATCCACTTGAATTTTATCTATGTGCTTGCCAAAAATAACCGTGGTAACACCCAGCACATAAGGCAGGCTAGCCCAAACCACATTCCACGACCAATTATGGGTAAGCACATAATATCCGCCCCCAATCATCAACGGACCCCATACGATCAGCACCGCTATCTCACCCATAGCAATATATTTTAATGGCCACGTGTAGAACAAGACAAAGAATGCACCCAATCCCATCAAGATCCAGATCGTAAGATCTCCCCTGTTTACCAGCAATAGATAGCCACCACACATGGCAGCCAATATTCCAGTTACACCAAAATATGTCAAATGTTGGAATTTGGTCATCAAGCCATCTGCCACTGGTTGAGGTCCATACATAGTTCGATAATAATTATCTCTATCAACTCCACGAACATAGTCTGTGTAGTCATTAAATAGGTTATTCGTTGCATGTGCCAGTATGAGCCCAAAGATCAAAATTAGCCAATCACTCACCCTTATGGTTTTATTGTCGTGCCAGGCAAATAACCCTGCCAGAACTCCAGATAGAAATGTCATTATTAAAACTGCTGCCCTAGTTGCAATCAACCATTTTGAAATAATATCCAGATCATCCCACTCTGTTTTTGAAACCTGAGGAATTACCTGTAATGCTTTGCGCCACATTTGATAGTTCATATCTTCTCCAATATACCAATAAGATTGAGTGATTATACCCAAAAAAGACAAGAAATGTCACTTTGAGTGTTTGTGATTATTGTCACGACAATGTATGACTTCTCCCACTAACTATAACGTTCAATAAATAACATACTATAGAGAAGTTTTATGATCAAGCTAGCACCTTATCTATCTTTTTAATAATTGTACTTATCTACCCTGGGCCAACCTCCACTTATTCAGGTTTTCAATTGAGTTCATATGAGGTGATTAATGTGCAATCTAGAAACAGCCAACGCAATTTTTTACAATAAAATACAACAAGAAACACAAGATGGGGAAAAACTAAAGAACTGCCTTCAATGCGGAAATTGCAGCGGAATATGTCCTTTTGGCTACATAATGGTTTACCCACCTAGCCGGATGATCGCAGAGCTAAGAGCAAATCGATTAGATAGAATTCTGGGCACAGAAAATGTTTGGATGTGTGTTTCCTGTTATGCCTGTTCTTCCGTATGTCCAGCCCAAATACCCATTACAGCTGGATTAATGACAGGAGCGAAAGAAGAGTTACTTCTGGCTGGAAATGTACCCAGCGAACTCCAGACTGCATTTGAGTATTCTCAACGCTATGGAAACCCTCTTGGCGAATCACCCCGAAAACGCGCCGATTGGACCCAGGATATTCTTCCTGAAGTTAAAATCATGGGGAAATTCAGGCAGCCAGTGGATGTGCTATGGTTTGTTGGAGATTATCCATCTTACCACCCACGCGTCCAACTCATTGCCAAGGCAATGGCAAAAATATTGAATGCACTCAACATCAATTTTGGCATCCTGGGACCGGAAGAAGTCAGCGATGGAGACTCACAGAGGTTGGCGGGTGAACATGGTCTCTTTGAAATGCTAGCTGAAAAAAATGGAACAGCATTCCGCAAATATGAATTTAAAGAAATCATCACAACTGATCCACATGCATTTAATGCAATTAAAAATGAATATCCAAAAATGGGAATTACGTATCCTGTCCGCCATTATTCAGAATATCTAGCTGATAACATCAATCTGATCCTACCAATGATCAAGAAAGATATTAATGCTAAAGTAACATATCATGATCCGTGTTACCTTGGGCGTGCCAATAATATTTACGAACAACCACGGACATTAATACGAAATCTTCCCGGTGTTGAGTTGGTAGAGATGCCACACAATCTAAATAATAGTCTATGTTGTGGTGGCGGAGGAGGCGGAATGTGGTTGGATGGTTTCCAATGGGAAAAAACACATGTCCGATTATCTGAATGGCGTATTCAGGAAGCATTAAGCACTGGAGCAAATATTCTTGCAGTCGCTTGCCCATACGAAACACCTCGTTTCGAAGACGCATGCAAAAATATTGACAAAACTGGGAAATTAAAAGTATTGGACATTGCAGAATTATTGACAGAATCAATGGGAATTTAGGAAAGGATGAATAATGAAAATCCTGGTTTTCATCAAACTCGTTCCTGACTTGGTTGAAGAAATAAGTATTGATCCTAATGGAATCGCTTTGGATACTGCCTGGCTGCGCATGATCATCAATGAATTCGATGATCATGCATTGGAACAGGCGATCCTTTTAAAGGAAAAAACTACATCTGAAGTGATTGTAATAGCTCCAGAATTTGATGGGGTGGACGAAGTTCTTTTTACCGCTATTGCAAAAGGGGCAGACCAAGTAATAAAACTAACTGGAGAATTAGGTAATGTAAATAACCATTCCCTTGCGAGGGCAATTACACAAACTATCAATAACATTCAACCAGATTTGATATTAACTGGAGTACAAGCAAACAACGACATCGATGGCTCCTTTGGCCCAATATTGGCTGCATGTCTTAATCAACCTTTTATAGGTTATGTTTCAGGTGTATCAATTGAAGGTAACACAGCCATCGTCAAGAAGGAGTATCCCGGGGGATTCATCTCAGAAATGTCAGTTTCTCTACCATCAGTATTGGGAATCCAAGCTGCTGAACAACCTCCCAGATATGTAGCTGTCAGTAAAGTGCGCCAGGTTATGAAAACTACAAGCATCAGCGACCAACATCTAGAAACATTTGATAATTCTGGATCTCTAAAAATCAATCGTATGTTCCAACCGGAAACCAGTGCACATGCAGAGATGATCAATGGATCTCCTGAAGAGATTGCTGACCGACTGGTAGCTGTGTTTCAAGAGAAGGGTATCCTGTAAAGGAGGAATCGATGAGCCAGGATATTTTTGTACTAATAGAGCATAACGAGGGTCAAGTATCCGAGATCTCTTATATAATGCTGGCTGCCGGACGTCAACTTGCCAACTCTAAAAGTTCTCAATTGATCGCAATACTATTCGGTGACCAAGTCCAAAACCTTGCATTGAATCTTTCTGCCGATAAATTATTGTATGTTGACCATCCTTCTCTCCGAGAATTCACCCAGGATGCTTATTTACCAACCCTCGCCGAAATAATAAGAACGAAGCAACCTGGAGTTGTCTTGTTAGGGAATACTACCATCGGGTCAGATCTTGCTGGTTCCCTTTCGATTGTCCTTAATTTGGATCTTGTAAGTTCATGCAAGTATTTCACTACGGATCAAAAGGTTGTCAGTCAAATTTGTGGTGGAAAAATCATGGTTGAAAGTGAGCTATCTTCGGAGACGACTTTGATCACGATGATCCCTGGTGGTTATAAATCAGAACTTGGTCAATCTGAAAAACCACCTGAAATAGAAAATATCAACCCGCCTGTACTTGATAATCTACGAATTAAAAACTTAAATATCATTCAACCAGAATTATCTGATATTGATATCTCCAAAGAATCAATACTTGTTGCCATCGGACGAGGTATCCAAACTCAGGACAACCTTGAATTGGCTGAAAATCTTGCCAACGCACTCGGTGGAGTAATTTGTGCATCCAGACCAATTATCGACCAGGGATGGTTGCCAACTGATAGATTGGTAGGAAAATCTGGAAAATATGTAAAACCAAAGCTATATTTCGCGATTGGGATCAGCGGAGCACCAGAACATGTTGAAGCCATCACCGGCAGCGACACAATTATTGCCATCAATACTGATACAAAAGCTCCGATCTTTGATACTGCAAATTATGGCATTGAGACTGACCTTTTCGATCTTGTTGAAGTCCTTACCAAGAAAATCATCCAGGTAAAGGGAAATGGATAAAGTAATTTCCTACAACAACATCAAGTCAATCCTAGTATTAATTAGCATGCTGGTTGCCATAGGCGTTTTCTGCCTGCATGTTTATAAATTACTTTGGGTGAACCTAAGGCGCGGTCAACCAAGTGGACCCTTCTTAAAATGGAGAGCCCGAGTAAAGGGGTTATTTGTCTATGTGCTAGGACAATTTCGCTTGTTCAGATTTAGATTTCCCGGAATAGCCCACTTCTTCATTTTCTGGGGTTTCTTGACTCTTTCGTTAACCATATTGCAGGCAATGATCGAAGGATTGCTTGCCTTTAGCAACCCGCATTTTGTTCTACCTTTTATTGGAAAATTTGGTCCATTCGCATTCCTTCAAGATCTTTTTGCCGTGTTTGTGATAATCGCGGTTTGCTATGGGTTTATCTTACGAGTATTTGTTAACCTTGAACGATATAAAGGAAGTCACAAAAACCAAGGTGTGATGGTTCTCCTTTTCATCTTTACTATCATGCTTAGTTTACTTGTTATGAATGGTATTCGACAAAATCTGGGGACAGATTCTGTCGCCCGGCAATGGAGACCTATTTCATTAATTATTGGTAGTATTTTTTCAGGATTGAGTGAAAGATCACAAGAAATCATAGAGCAGGTTGCCTACTGGATACATTTAGGAGTAGTGCTAATTTTCTTGACGGAATTACCGGGGGGAAAACATTTCCACGTCGTTACTTCTGTACCAGCTGTCCTTTTACGCAACTTGGAACATCCTGGAAAATTACCCCCTGCCTTTGAATCTGACGGTGATATAGGTACCAGCAAAGTGGAACAATTTCGCTGGCGTCAAATGCTTAATTTCTACACCTGCACCGAATGTGGACGCTGCCAAGATGTATGCCCGGCATATAATAGTGGTTTGCCGTTATCACCAAAAATGCTTATCATGAACCTGCGCGACAATCTTAAGGAAAGAGGTGAAGTTCTAAACAGAAATGGAACGCACGAGATTCTAGAGAAACGTATGGTTGAAGATGTCATCACACAGCAAGTAATCTGGTCTTGTACAACCTGTTTCGCTTGTGACCAGGAATGTCCATTATTTATCGAGCATGTAACTCCGATTGTTGATATGCGTCGCCATCTTGTGATCGAAGGACAATTGGATTCGGAACTGCAAGACGCACTGTCCAATCTTGGCCGCTACGGGAATTCTTTCGGCCAGTCTGAGCGCATGCGCGCAAAATGGACACAGCCACTTCAGCCTCCCATCAAAGATGCACGTCGTGAACCGGTTGAGTATCTGTGGTTCGTGGGCGACTATGCCTCCTATAATCCAACATTAACGGATATCTCCATAAAGACTACGGAAGTGTTCTGCAAAGCTGGGCTGGATTTCGGTATCCTATATGATAGTGAACGGAACTCTGGTAATGACGTGCGCCGCATAGGTGAAGAAGGTTTATTCGAGATGCTAGTTGAGAAGAACATTCAGGCATTGAATAAGTGCACGTTCCAAACCATTGTTACCACCGACCCGCATACTTACAATACTCTCAAGAATGAATATCCCTGGAATGGTAACCGCCCAACCATCTTGCACTATACCGAATTACTCGACCAGTTGATCCTTTCTGAAAAACTCAAATTCAGAAGGCGATTGGATTATAAAGTCACTTTTCACGATCCATGCTATCTGGGTCGTTACAATGGAATTTTTGATGCACCACGGCGAGTAATCGAGGCAACGGGTTGCCAATTGATCGAGATGCCTCGCCACGGAGACCGGGCTCTTTGTTGCGGTGCTGGAGGAGGGCGCATATGGATGCCAGATGGAGATATCAAAGAACGACCAAGTGAAACTCGCATCCGTGAAGCAATTGCGTTGGATGGCATATCCAACTTTATTGTTGCTTGTCCAAAAGATATCACCATGTTCCGTGATGCCGTTAAAACTACTGGTAATGAAAACAAAATTGTTGTGAAGGATTTGATCGAATTGGTTCACGCTTCCATATAAATGTGAATAAATCACATTTATTATAGAGAAATGAATTTCATATCTTGGTGTATATGTGAAAGAAACATATAACAAAGCAAAAGCTAATCATTCCAAAGAATATTTGCTTGACAAGGATAATCTTTCAGGCAAAAGTTTTCATATGCCTATTGCAACAAAGTTACTATTGAGTTACCTGCCAATAATAATCGTCACTAGCGGAGTATTCACGGTTGTTGGAATAAAACTTATAACCACTCGCATTGTGGAAGAAGCACAGGAAAAGGTCAGGCATGATCTAAATTCAGCAAGGGAAATTTACCAAAATCAATTGAACCACATTAATGATATTGTCCAATTAACTTCTGATCGCTTTTTTCTCACTGACGCTCTACTCAACGGAAATATCGCCAGCGTTAGTGATGAGTTAATAAAAGTAAAGGAAATCGAACACCTCGACATTCTATCTCTGACGGATGCAAAAGGAAAGGTAATTTTTCGTTCAAGTTATCCAGATTCGCCTGCTTATCCACAAACATATGATGAATTAGTTTCAAAAGTACTAAGCCAAAAAGCCCCTGTAGTATCCACTTCATTAATTTCAGGTACAGAATTAATGAAAGAATCACCTCTTCTTTCTGATCAAGCTCATATTGTTTTTATAGAAACCTCCAGAGCCCGACCCATCAATTATTCAGAACAAACATCAGGTCTAATGCTAAAAGCAGCCGCACCTATCTTCGATTACCAAAATAATCTGATTGGTGTTTTATATGGGGGTATCTTACTGAACCGAAATTATGAGATCGTCGACGACATCAAACAAACTGTTTTCGAAGGAATACAATACAGCGGCAAGGATATAGGGACAGCCACAATTTTCCAGGATGATGTAAGGATCTCTACAAATGTAAAAAACAGCGATGGATCACGAGCCATAGGGACACGCATCTCTGAGGAGGTCTACAATCAAGTTGTCTTAGATGGAAAACCCTGGATTGGACGAGCCTACGTTGTTAACGACTGGTATATAACTGCTTATGAACCCATCCGAAATATCCAATACAAAACTATAGGTATCCTCTATGTTGGGATTCTTGAACAGAAATATTTGGATATCAAGAGCCAAACAATTTTAGCCTTTTTTTCGATTGCGCTTGTTGGAATAGTCATATCCACATTCATTTCAATATTAATCTCACAGAAAATTACCACCCCGATTAAACAATTGGTGAATGCCTCACGCGAAATAGCCCAAGGGAATTTAAATCCTAATGTAGAAGTAACATCACATGATGAACTTGGCGAATTAGCAATTGCATTTAACACTATGTCTACCAGACTAATTGAGCGTGAGGAAAAGCTAAAAGAGTTTACTAAAAGCAAGATCATGGAATCGGAGAAATTAGCAATCGTTGGTCAATTGGCTGCAAATGTGGCTCATGAACTAAATAATCCTTTGGTCGGAATTATTACTTATTCTCACCTTTTATTGGAAGAGACCCCAGCAAGTGATAATGCAACCGAATTTCTCAACAAAATTGTGATTCAAGCTAATCGATGCAAAGATATTGTGCGGGGTCTACTGGATTTCGCTCGCCAACGCAAACCAGACAAAACATTGTTCAATATTAACAACCTGTTACGGCAATGTGTTTCCTTATTGGAAAATCAGGCGATATTTCATAATATAAAGGTACTTTTAGATCTAGATGAAGTTCCCATGGTAATCCTAGATCCATCCCAGGTTGAAAGAGTATTCATGAACATCATTCTAAATGCTGCAGAAGCGATGGATGGTAAGGGTGACTTAAATATCTCATCAAAGTTCGACTCTATTGAAGGTATGGTTGAAGTCCAAGTAAGCGATACCGGTCCCGGGATTAGTGAAGAGAATCTTGAACAGATATTCGATCCATTTTTTACAACCAAAGATGTAGGGCATGGAGTGGGTCTTGGGTTGGCGATCAGTTATGGGATTATCCGTGAACATAATGGAACAACAACCGTAAGAAGCAAGCTCGGAGAAGGAACTACATTCACCGTCAGATTACCAGTATCCATCCACGGGAATATGCGCTACCACTAAGGAAGATTTTTCAATGGATAATTTGGAGAGTACGCCAAGGATCTTAATAATAGATGACGAGGAGGTCATTTTAGATTCTTGCAAGCAAATCTTACGTAAAGAAAATTACCAATTGACAACAGTATCAAACGGAGAACTGGGCATTAAATTATTGAAAGAGACAAAACCAGATCTTGTTTTTGTTGACCTAAAAATGCCAGGCATATCAGGTTTTGAAGTACTCAATAAGATTCGAGAGATTGATCCTAACATTATTTCAATTGTCATAACTGGATTCTCGACAGTGAGTTCTGCAATTGAGGCAATGAAAAATGGAGCTTATGATTTTCTGCCAAAACCATTTACTCCAGATGAATTCCGCCTCATCACAAATCGCGGTCTCGATAAGCGAAAATTGGTTTTAGAAACAATAGCACTTAAACGTGAAAAAGAAATGCTCAAAGAGCATTTTGCGGCTGTCGTCTCGCATGAATTGAAATCTCCGTTGGGAGCCGTTCAGCAAAATCTCTACCTTCTTGAAGATGAATTATCCGATTCGCTCAACACGGAGCAAAGAGAACGCATTGAAAGGATGAAAAACAAAATAAATGATCTCATAAATTTAATTCATACATGGTTACGTGTCATAACTGTTGATGTGAATAAACTTAAAGAGAACTTCAAAGAAATCTCCATTGAAACAGTTGTTTCAAAGGCAATCGAAAATATCCAACCTCAAGCTACCAGGAATGACATAGATATTGTTACATCATTATCTACTTCTTCATCTCTCATTATTGGTGATGAAGGAACATTGGTGGAAGCTGTCGGCAATATTTTGGGTAACTCAATAAAATTTTCGAGACCTGGAAGTCAGATAAATATTTTTACAGAGGAAACTGATGATCAACTAGTAATTTCGATCTCAGATAGTGGGATCGGGATATCAAAAGAAGACCTTCCATATATTTTTGAAGACTTTTATACAGGCGACTCGGGTCAAAAAATAGAAAAAAGCAGTGGTCTTGGGCTGGCAATTACAAAACGAATTATTGAAGCCCATAATGGTTCGGTTTCCGTGAGAAGTGAACTCGGTCAAGGCAGTACTTTCATATTAACACTACCCATTATCCCAACTTAACTTCAATTATCAACCAAATTAACAGGAGAATCCATATGACCAACCAAAAAAAATTATTAATAATCGATGATGACCCAGATTATGTCGCAAGTATAAAATCCATTTTAGAGAGGGCAGCTTACTCCGTTCAAGTGGCTCATAACCCGAAAGAAGGATTTCAGTTGCTCCAATCCCAACCTTTCGATCTGCTGCTCCTTGACATTATGATGGGACGCGGAGCTGAGGGTGTGGCTGTTGCCCGAAAAATTAGGAAGGATGAGAAATTACGTGATATTCCAATATTGATCATTACAGGAATTCGAGAACAGATCGCCTTTCTTTTTCCAGGACAACCTGTCCATCCACACTTTGTCGAGCTTGATGAATTAGTTGAAAAACCAATTGAACCCAAGGTTTTATTAGAGAAAGTGAGTAGCTTATTGAAATTATCCGAAGAAAAGAAAAATAAATGACCATAATACTTTATGGATGAGGAGTAATAAAATATGGCAGTTGAATATTCATTTAGTAAAGAGATTGGCGACATGATGTATGCATCTCATGAAAACCCGATCACGGATTGTATACAATGCGGCACATGTTCCGGGACTTGCCCTGCGATTGAATTTATGGATTATTCTCCGCGGAAGATAATTGGATTGATCCGGGCAAACTTGAAAGAGGATGTCCTTTCCTGTAATACATACTGGTCATGTGCTTCTTGTTACCATTGTACGGTCAGGTGTCCAGCAGGAATTGATATTGCAGAAATGATGTATGCATTGAAACGTTACTCCATGTGGAAGAGCAAGTTCAAAGAAGGTCTCATTGGACCTGAATTTTCCGAAAGTTTTGTAAAAATGATCGTCAATTCCGGCAGATCTTATGAGCCAATCCTGGCAGCTACTTATCTACCCAAGTTCAGTGCATCTGATATTGTCCAGGAGGCATTAACTGCATCCGGATTGGTTTTTAGCGGAAAGATGAATCTATTCCCGAAGAAAATCAAGAGGATAAAAAACCTCCAAAATGTAGTTAGAAGGATCCTTCCACTGGGAGAGACATCATGAAACAATATGCCTACTACCCCGGTTGCTCCCTTGAAAGTCTGGGGAAAAGCTATCACCTTTCCACTCTCGAAACAGCTTCCCGATTGGGTATTGAACTAAAAGAACTCGATGATTGGAATTGTTGTGGAGCAACTGCCTACTTTCCTGTAGATGAACTACTCGCTTACACGCTATCAGCTCGAAACCTTGCGATCGCTGAAAAAACTGGTTTGGATGATTTTGTAGCCCCTTGCAGTGCTTGTTTCAAGAATGCTTACACAACAAACAAATATCTTAAATCTGATCCCGATCTGGCTGACCATATTAATTTTGCCCTTGAAGAAGATCATTTACATGCTTCTGGTAGTATGAATGTGCGCCACCTGATCGAGGTAATTGTCGAGGATGTAGGATTGGATGCCATTCGGAATAGTGTCACCAACCCACTCAACAATTTAAAAGTTGCTCCATATTACGGTTGTCAGCTGGTTCGTCCCCGCAAGAAAAAAGAAGATGTAGAGAATCCACGTTATTTTGAAGAATTGCTAACTGCCTTGGGGGCAGACCCTGTTGAGTATGAATCAAAAACCCGCTGCTGTGGTGGTTCCTTGATCATTACCAATCGTCATGCTGCACTCGACATGGTGGAAAAACTCTTACAGGATGCAATTAATAGCCATGCAGAAATAATTGCCACAACCTGTCCCATGTGTAATGTGAACCTTGAAGTCTATCAGCGCCAAGTCAACCGGGAGTTTGGCACGAATTATTCGATCCCGGTTGTCTATTTTACTCAACTTATGGGGACTGCTTTGGGATGTACACCAAAGAGCCTCGGGATCAACAAGGATGTTATTCCCAGTGCGATAGAAAGGTCACTGGTGAAGGTTGAATGATGAATAAATTCCTGTTTTTTTCATCCCAACACTTTCAAAACCATATTTCCCTGCAAAGTAGAAATCTACAAGACAGGTTATACAAACAGGAGAGGTGTTTATGACTGAAAAAATTGGTGTTTATGTTTGTCACTGCGGTACCAATATTGCAGGAGTTGTCAACGTCGCTGAGGTAAGCCAATGGGCGGGTGAGGAGTTAGCTACGGATGGCGTCATAATCTCCAGAGATTACAAGTTCATGTGCTCAAGCCTGGGGCAGGAATTGATCCAAAAGGACATCAAGGAACTTGGACTGACCCGGGTTGTTGTTGCAGCTTGTTCTCCGCACTTGCATGAAGCAACTTTTCGCACTGCCAGTAAGGAAGCAGGATTAAACCCATATCTATGTGAGCTTGTATCCATAAGGGAACAGGATTCGTGGGTACATACAGACAAAGATGCTGCCACACAAAAAGCCAAAGCTATTGTTTCAGGTGGGGTCGCAAGAGTTGCCCATCATGAATCGCTCGAGCCCTTACGTGTCCCTATTCACCCTGATTCACTGATCGTCGGGGGTGGGATTGCAGGTATCCAGGCTGCCCTGGAAATTGCCGATGCGGGTTTTCATGTTTATCTGGTCGAAAAAGAGCCATCGATCGGCGGGCATATGTCTCAATTCGATAAAACATTCCCAACGCTCGACTGTTCTGCATGTATTCTCACACCAAAAATGGTACAGGTTGGAAATCATCCCAACATAACCTTGTTAACCTGGAGTGAAGTTACCAAAGTAGATGGTTATGTCGGTTCTTTTGATGTGACCATTAATAAGAAAGCTCGATATGTAAATACCGATACTTGCACTGGATGCGGCATTTGCTGGGAAAAATGTCCCAAGAAAGTGCTTGACGAGGTCTATGAAGTTGGGATGGCTAATCGTAAAGCTGTTTACACACCTTTCCCACAAGCAGTTCCAAAATATCCAGTTATTGATGCAGCCAATTGTACATATTTCATCAAAGGCACCTGCAAAGCCTGCGAAAAATTCTGCCCACCAGGATCGATCGATTTTGAACAGAAAGATGAAGAAATAACAATCCAGGTAGGAAATATCATCCTGGCAACCGGGTATGATCTCTTCGATGCAAAAAGAATTCCTCAATATGGGTATGGTCGCCTGGAAAATGTGTACACAAGCCTGGAATTTGAGCGCTTAAGCAATGCTGCCGGTCCAACAGGAGGAGAAATCGTCCTACGTGATGGGAAGACAATACCTAAGGCTGTAGCGATTGTACATTGTGTTGGCAGCCGGGATCAGAATTACAACAAATATTGTTCATCAATCTGCTGTATGCAAAGCTTAAAGTTCGCCCACCTGGTACATGAGCGGACTGGAGCTGAAGTATACAACTTCTACATAGACATGCGCACGCCTGGAAAAGGGTATGAAGAATTTTACAACCGTCTATTAGAAGAAGGTACAAATTTTATCCGGGGAAAGGTAGCTGAAATTTCTTCTGTTGCCAGGATACCGGAAGAAGAAGGAAAACTTGTTGTGCAAGTTGAAGATACACTTATTGGCAGGCAACGTCGAATACCAGTGGATATGGTTGTTCTCTCATCAGGTTTACAAGCACGTCATGATGCAAAAGAAGTTGCCAAGATGTTCGGTATTTCTTGCAGTTCAGATGACTGGTATATTGAAAGGCACCCAAAATTGGATCCCATTGCCACGATGACGGATGGTATTTACATCGCAGGTTGTGCCCAGGGTCCAAAAGATATTCCCGCCTCTGTTGCACAGGGAGCTGCAGCTGCTGCCCGAGTTTTGGGTAAGATCCAACAAAAAGAAATTTCACTGGAGCCAGTTCGTGCCAGTGTAAACGAGGAACAATGTTCTGGTTGTCGAATCTGTAACGATCTTTGCCCATTCAATGCCATTTTATTCCATGAGGATACAATGGTATCCGAGATTAACCCTGCCTTGTGCCAAGGATGTGGAACTTGCGTTGCTGGTTGCCCGGCAGGAGCCATAAGTGGTACAGGTTTCAGCAATGACCAAATCCTTTCACAAATCAACGGTTTACTCCTTCTTCATGTCAAAGATCAAGAGTACGCCTAACAAAATAAGGAGAAAGATATATGACTAACGGAAACTTTGAACCCGTAATCATTGGCTTCACTTGTAACTGGTGTAGCTACCGCGCCGCAGACATGGCAGGCACTGCCCGAATGAAATATGCTCCTAATATTCGTCTCATTCGGTTGATGTGCTCCGGGCGCCTGGATCCAACCTTTATCTTCAAAGCATTTGCAGGTGGCGCAGATGCTGTTTTAATTTCCGGTTGCCACCCTGGCGACTGCCATTATATAGATCAAAATTACAAAGCCCTGCGCAGGTTCCATCTTATGAAACGAGTTCTTACTCAAATGGGAATGGAACCCGGTCGTTTGAAACTTCTCTGGGCCAGCGCTGCTGAAGGAGCTATTTTTGCTTCAGAGATCAACAAATTTGTTGAGGAAGTTCGCCTGCTTGGACCATTGAATTGGAAAACACCAGGTGATGCTGTAACCATACCAACCCAAAAAACTCAGGTGGAGGTGTTAGCATGACCACCAAACCTAAATTAGCCATATACTGGGCAGCCTCATGTGGAGGCTGCGATATCGCTATCTTAAATATCCATGAAAAAATCCTGGATGTGGATGCCAATTTCGAAGTAGTATTCTGGCCAGTGGCCATGGATGCAAAGTATAAAGATGTAGAAGCCATGGAAGACGGGTCGATCTTATTAACCCTTTTCAATGGTGGAATTCGTAACGATGAAAACGAACACATCGCAAAATTACTTCGGAAAAAATCCAAAATCCTTGTGGCATTTGGATCCTGCGCCACCGAAGGTTGCATTCCCGGATTGGCCAATTTCACTCCGATAAAAGAGATCGTTGATACCGCTTATACGACCCTAACAACCGAAAATCCGGAAAATATCCGGCCTCAACCTTTTTATGACATGCCCGAAGGTCAAATCACAATCCCAACATTATTCCCCATTCTGAGAACTCTCGAACAGGTGGTTGATGTGGATTATTTTATGCCAGGTTGCCCACCTGAATCTCACCAGATTGCCGCAGTTATTGACCTTGTCGTCCAAGTGCTTCAAGGAAAAGCCGAGTTACCACCTAAAGGTGCAGTAATCGGAGCGGGAGCTTCCACTGTATGCGATGATTGCAAACGAACACGTGGAATTAAGAAGATCAAAAAATTTGATCGCATCCAATTAGTGCATGCTGATCCAGACCTTTGTTTACTTGAACAAGGAATCCCTTGCAATGGTCCAGCAACGCGCCAGGGTTGTGGAGCCCTTTGCCCCACAGCTGGTGCGCAATGCATTGGTTGCTATGGCCCAGCTGAAGGAGTTATTGATTATGGCGCTCGTCTGGTAGCTGCATTTGCATCTGTAATTGACAGCAAAGATCCAGAAGAGATTGATAGTATTTTAGACGGCCTCGTAGATCCTGCTGGACAGTTTTATCGGTTTAATCTCGCTGGATCATTGCTAAGAGGCAGTCTTTCAGCAGTCAAATCCAACGGAAAATGATCCTGGAGGAAATATGCAAAGGATAACAATTGATCCCATCACGCGCCTGGAAGGTCATGGCAAAATTGAAATTTTTCTCAACGAAGACGGTGAGGTAGCCAATACTTACTTCCAGATCCCTGAACTGCGTGGTTTTGAACGGTTTTGTGTCGGTCGCCCAGTGGAAGAATTGCCACTGCTGACGAACCGTATCTGCGGAGTCTGCCCTGAAGCCCACCATATGGCAGGAGCCAAAGCAGCTGATGCAGTTTACCATGTTGACCCTCCCCGCACCGCAAAAATGCTGCGTGAATTACTATACAACGCATTTTACTGCACTGACCACACCACTCACTTTTATGCCCTGGCAGGTCCCGATTTTATTATGGGACCCGATGCACCAGTTGCTGAACGCAATATTTTGGGCGTTATCCATAAAGTCGGTCTGGAAATTGGCGGGAAAGTAATCCAGATGCGAAAATATGGACACAACGTAGTAGAGATGATCGGTGGTCGCAAAGTCCATCCATGCACTTCCATCCCCGGTGGAATGACCAAAGGTATTACCGAAGAACAGAGAAAAGAAATTGAAACAATGGGACGCTGGGCAATAGAATTTGCCCAATTCTCGCTCAAGATATTTGGTGACATCGTCTTAGGTAATAAAGCTTACCTTGACTTAATATTAGGTGATATCTATACGCATAAAACCTATTCGATCGGCATGGTTGACGAAAACAATCACGTTAATTTTTACGATGGTTTGATAAGTGTAGTGGCACCAGATGGCGAAAGAATTGGCAAATATGGCCCGAATGATTACCAGGATTGGATAACGGAACGCGCTGAACCCTGGACCTATCTGAAATTCCCCTATCTCAAGAAAGTTGGCTGGAAAGGTTTCGTGGACGGAAAAGATTCTGGTGTTTACACAGCCACACCTCTCTCGCGCCTGAATGCGGCAGACGGAATGGCTACACCGCTCGCCCAGGAAGAATACGATAAATTCTATAGTACATTAGGTGGCAAACCAGTTCATCAACGACTGGCTACACATTGGGCGCGCTTGATAGAATTGCTTTACGCAGCAGAACGCTGGGTGGAATTAGCAACAGACCCAGAGATAACATCGACAAACTTCCACACTATCCCTACCGAAAAACCCACAGAAGGTGTTGGAATTGTGGAAGCACCACGTGGAACCCTAACGCATCATTATTGGACTGACGACCGTGGTGTGGTCACAAAGGTGAACCTGATTGTCGGCACCACCAATAACTATGCACCTATGAGCATGTCCATCAAGAAAGCTGCCCAAAGTCTCATTAAAAAAGGTACGGTTGTGAATGAAGGCTTACTCAACATGGTTGAGATGGCTTTCCGCTCTTACGATCCCTGTTTTGGGTGCGCAACTCACTCATTACCGGGACAAATGCCTTTGCAAGTTACTATATATGATGCAAAGGGTAATATTCAAGAAGTTCTCAGACAGTTTTGTAAATAACCAGGGATTTAATGAAAAGGGCTGTCCTAAACTGGACAGCCCTTTTAAGAATACATGATGGATAATAAAACTCTCATAATTGGTTTGGGAAACCCAATCCTTGGCGATGATGGTGTTGGATGGGTAATTGCTCAAAACCTTACTAATCAACTTGCTGCAGACCCTAGCCTGGAGTTTGAGTTCCTGTCTTTGGGAGGCTTAAGCCTCATGGAAAGATTAACTGGTTACCCAAAAGTGATACTTATAGACGCTTTATCCAGTGGAAAACATCCCAAGGGCAAAGTGGTTTCTTTTCCATTAAGTGAAGTTCCTGACCTGACCTCGGGTCACACTTCTTCTGCACATGATACCAGCCTTCGAAATGCATTAGTTTTAGGCCGCAGTATGGGCATCGATCTTCCAAAGGACGAGGATATTATTATCGTTGCAATTGAAGCTGAAAATGTTTATGATTTCAGCGAAGAACTCAGCCCAGTGGTTGCAGCTGCGATACCAGAAGCGGAAAATCTCGTTTTAAATATTATTTCCTTGATTAAAAAAGAAAGATGGTATGGTGGAACTTAGCATTGTTATCAGTTCATTTAACCATCTCAACCAAGATCAATTAAAAGCAGCCATACTCATCTCAGAACTTGAATCACAAACGAAAGATTCTATTGTTACACAAGGCTGACAACTTCTACATCTCACTTGTCATAATGAACAGCGGTTTCATTTCAAAACTTTCATAAATCGGACGATAACGTTCTGTATTGTAGAATTCTTTTACATCCACAATTTTCTTAGTTTTTGTTATTACATCCAAGGGAACATTATCATAGCGACCATTTTTTAGGACGACCAAGCGGCCATGAATTCCCTTTAACAAAAGGTCCAGAGCTAGATTTCCAAAAGCCATAGGAGCAATTGAATCAATAGCATCGGGATCCCCACCCCTGACCATGTATCCCAGTTTTTGATTGACAATATCAATTGATTTGCCATTGTTATACCTGGCTGTTAATTCCTTTAATTGGTAGGACACCAAATCTCCAATCCCTCCCAGCTTTGCATGACCATAGGCATCTTGCGAAACATCTTTTAATACCATTTCTCCTCCCTCAAACATAGCTCCTTCAGACACAAGTACTATGGCGTAATTGCTGGGGTTATGTGTCCTATCATATACAAGCAGTTCTGCCAATCGATCGATATTAAACTTGAATTCAGGAATAACACAGCGATTCGCGGCACCTGCCATTGTCGGTAACATTGCTGTAAATCCGGCGTATCGACCAAAAACTTCCAATACCATTAATCGCTCATGAGAACCTGCTATCGTTCTTAAGGAATTTGCCAGTGAAATTGTGCGAGTCACACATGTACTAAAACCGATGCAATAATCCGTTCCAGGCACATCGTTATCCATCGTTTTAGGTATAGCAACCACTTTGACGCCTTCTTGAAACAATCTAACCGCATAGCTCAAGGTGTCATCTCCCCCGATCGGGATCAGGAAATCGATCCCGAGAAAGTCCAAGTTTCTTAAAATTTCCGGAGTAAGGTCATTCTTATCCTTATTATATTTATCTTTTAGGTGTGCAGGGACATCATCCCGCTTAATACTGCTTGGTTTGGTTCGGGATGTATGTAAAAATGTACCTCCCGTACGACCGGTTCTGTTAACTAATTCTTCAGTTAAATTCTTGTAATTATTACTATTATCAGCGGTTATCTCACGGACCACATCCACCAATCCACCCCAACCTCGCCGGATACCTATTACATCAAATCCTTCTCGTAATGCCCTAATTGTCACAGCTCGAATGGCAGGGTTTAAACCAGGAACATCTCCACCACCTGTAAGTATTCCAATGACACCATGCTTTTTTTGAACCATGTGTGACTCCCTTGATGATGAATTGCAATGCTCGCATGAAAAGGTTCACCTGTATTATAGATACGCAATTGTATTAATTCAATTGCAATGAATTTTTTTGATCACTTCTTTATCGATCAGCAAATTGTCGGTGTTTCATAATGAAATAGCCCTTTGAAAGCTAGCAGAATCAACGGAATATAATACAATGATCATGAATTACCCAAGTATTAGGAAACCAATTCCCCGTGCAAATAATGATGCCACTAAAGCCACTACGAGTGTAAAACATGCTATGAAAATCATATTTCTTCCCCCCAGTTCTTTCTTTAATGTGGTCAAAGTGGGAAGACACGGAATGTAAAAAACGACAAACACAGTGAATGTTAACATTTGTAATGAAGTCATTGCTGAAGAAAAATCTGCCACTCCAAGCGCTTGACGGAGCATAACCAGTGACAGTTCTTTTCTCAATATTCCAAACATCAAAGGAACGCCTGTTTCAGTTGGCAACCCCAGCACCCATGTAAATGGTCTTACCAATATATTAAGAAACTGACCTACATTAAAATAGTTTAGTAATGCCAGAAACATGCTGCCGATAATCAACAATGGCCATGCTTCAACGATGAATTCACGTACACGAAACCATACTTTGCTGATAACAGCTTTAATTGTGGGAACTCTGTAAACTGGCATTTCCAAGATCAAACCTGGAGAATCATCCGGTAAGATAAGGGTCAGTAAACGACCCGTCAGGGCGATCACGAAAATATTAAATATATATATCCCCAATGCCCACAAAGGTCCCAGGTAAAATGCGACAAGCCCAAACACCACCGAAAGCCTGGCAGCACATGGAACCAGAACCGATAAAGCTGCTGCTAAAAACCGATCCTGCTTTTCTTCAAGGATACGAGTAGACATAACTGCAGGAACATTACACCCATATCCAAGAATAAAAGGGACAATCGCTTTTCCATGCAAACCCAAACGATGCATCAGGTTATCCATCAAAAATGCTACGCGCGGAAGGTAACCTGCGTCTTCCATGATGCTCAAACCGAGCAAGAAAGGCACAAGGTAAGGTAAGACTATCGCAAATCCACCGGATATTCCCTGGATTACACCTATAACCATTTGCGCCAAAAATGAAGTCTGGTCGATATAAATTATGATTGCCTGGCTTGCCTGGTCGAAGAATTTCAAGATGGGTCCTTCGATCACACTGCCCAATCCGTAGACGACTTGAAAAAAGAAGAACAAGATGATTATAAGAGCCAGAAAACCCCAAACTGGATCCAACAAAAAAATATCCAAGTTATCCCGCCATGAGTATCGACGGTTCCCTTGTTTACTAATTGATTTAGCTAAATCAGCAGCCTGTTTATGTCGATCAACTTGAACGTCAGAATAAAGGTTAATCTTATTATCCGATCTAGTTTGACGGGCTGCTTGCAGAGCAGCTAAAAACAAATTTTTTATACCCTGCCCCCTGCTGGCTATCAAAGGCAATACCTTCACACCAAGCTTTTTCTCCAACTCCAAACCATCGATTGACAATCCAATCCGCATGGCTTCATCCATCATATTGAGGCCAACCACCATCGGTCTTTTTAATGCAAGCAACTCCAATGTGAGATCAAGTCCCTGGGCAAGGTGTGTTGCATCAATTATATTGATGATCACATCCACTTGATTTGATGCCAGGTATCGCTGGGTTTCAGATTCAGCAGGATTTGTTCCAACAAGCGAGTATGTTCCAGGCAAATCAACCAATTCCTCGACTTCGCCTGCCACTCGAATTCTACTCTCGGTAAAAGTAACCGTAGTCCCCGAGAAATTTCCGGTTTCAGCCTTGTATCCAGCTACCTGATTAAACAAGGTGCTTTTACCACAGTTTGGTTGTCCGACCAGAGCTATTCGCATTTATTAATTTTAACCGATTTCCACCTGGTAACCTAGATTCGCAATGGCTGAAATTATTTTGATCTTCGCTGACCAGATTATTATCATACTCTAAAGACAATTTCATTAAATGCCACCAGAAACTTATTTTTTCCCAGCCAGGTCATCATTAATGCTTTCCGCCCTCTTGGCCTTAATCGATTAATGAAAATCCTAAATCGAGGAATTATACGAATCAGAACCGTTAAAATTCCCAGAAAAAGAGGGGAAAACAACTAAGTTCCATTTTTAGCTGTTCGGCGAATATATCTTGTAATAAATTTTGGGGGTTCGATTGAAAAATAGCGGAAAATTGGATGAACATTGAGGATCCTCAAAGCATTCCCAATCATAAATATTCCAACTGTGATCAATAGTAACGCTCCCATGGGTGTGCTCAACTGAAAAACCGACCCGATCGCTCCCAGCAAAAAGCCCAAAACCGTATAAGCAACCAACTTTGACCCAAGGAATAAAAGGATAGGCATTGCCAAGTTTATGTTTAATTTCTTAGCACGGCTCTTATTAAATCCTTCCTTTCTCAATGATTGGATCTGAATATTGTTTTCCAGTTGGTGTTCCAAAGAACTTGCCAGTAATCCTCCTTGAACAGCCAAACAGCTTAATCCGCCCGTAGTCAAACCTGTGATAAAAGCAACAATTACCTCGTTCATAGTATTTTAGCTTTCCTTAACCTCAAGCTATTACTGACCACAAATATACTGCTAAAAGCCATTGCCCCGGCAGCCAACATTGGATTAAGAAATCCCGCTGCCGCAGCGGGAATCAGGAGAATGTTGTAAATAAAAGCCCAAAAAAGATTTTGCTTTATTGTGTTGAGTGTTTTTCTGGAAAGCTGAATAGCGCGACCGACTCCGCTCAGGTCGCCACTGATCAGGGTTACTGGTGCCGTAGCCATGGCAATATCTGTTCCCGTTCCAATGGCGATACCAACATCAGCTTGAGCCAATGCCGGGGCATCGTTTACACCATCCCCTACCATGGCTATCACTTTGCCTGATTCCTGGAGCTTCTTCACCTCGGATGATTTCCCATCGGGCAGAACTTCCGCCAAAACCTGGTCAATACCAACCTGGCGTGCAATGGCTTCTGCAGTTTTCTGGTTGTCTCCTGTTATCATGACAATTTTCAAGCCCATTCGGTGGAGATCATCAATCGCATTTTTTGAGTTTTCTTTGACGGTATCTGCTACTGCGATAACACCATAAACCTCACCATTAATTGCGACCAACATTGCTGTTTTTGCATGAACCTGAAAATTATCAACCTCCGAATCGAAACCAATCATAGAATAATTTCGATCTTTCATCATGCGCATATTTCCAACTGCTATTTGGTGTCCATCCACAACCGCTTCGACACCCAATCCAGCCTCAGCTAAAAATCCTTCAGGTTCAACGAGACCTATACCCTGCTTAGTAGCTTCCGCCCAAATCGTCTCTCCGAGAGGGTGCTCGCTGCCCTTTTCCACGCTGGCTGCAAACCGCAGAATTTTATCAACTGGCCATTTAACTGGATCCATGCTGAAAATATCTGTAACTGCTGGTTGTCCTTTTGTGATTGTTCCAGTTTTATCCATAACAACTACACTAACCCGACCAGCCCTCTCCAATGCTTCAGATGTTCTGAAAAGGATGCCTAATTCTGCTGCTTTGCCAGTTCCTACCATCACAGCCGTTGGTGTCGCCAAACCCATCGCACAAGGACACGCGATCACGAGAACGGCTACCATGTTGATCAAAGCCCTGGTTAATTGACTTACTTCTGTTTCTATTGGAAGGGGGATTATGAAATACCAGATCAGAAATGTAATTGCAGCAATCCCTATCACTACTGGTACGAAAACTGCTGATACTTTGTCTACCAATGCCTGAATGGGTGCTTTACTTCCCTGGGCATCCTCCACCAGCCGTACAATTTGTGCTAATGCTGTTTCCTTACCAACCCTGGTGGCTTCAAATTTTAGCATACCAAGTTTGTTCATGGTTGCCCCCACCACAGCATCGCCTGGTCCTTTTTCTACTGGGAGGGATTCTCCTGTCAACATTGATTCGTCGAGTGTAGATCTACCTTCAACAATAACACCATCAACCGGGATTTTTTCTCCTGGCCGAACAAGAACAATATCTCCAACACGGACATCCTCCACAGGAACATCCATGACCTCGCCATCCCGTTCGATGCGAGCACTCTTGGCTTGCAACCCCATCAATTTCTTAATGGCATCGCTCGTTCGTCCTTTTGCACGAGCTTCAAGGAACTTACCTAAACGGATGAGGGTTATGATCGTTGCTGATGTCTCAAAATATAAATGTCCTGGAAAATATCCAAGCATAGCAAAAATTGAATAAAAGTATGCGACAGAAGAGCCCATAGCTATGAGCACATCCATATTGGCAGCACCATTTCGCAAGGATTTATATGCTCCAATATAATATTGCCAGCCTACATAGAACTGCACAGGAGTAGCCAGGATCAACATAAATATATCTGCCCAAACCCCATGTGCCCACATTGGGAGCAAACTAAAGTCACGCAACATTGATAATACAAATAAAGGTACTGTAAATAGCAAACCTATGATCAGCAGTTTTCGTTGATGATCAATCTCAATTTCTCTTGCCCTTGCTTCAGCATCCTCTGTATTTCCGCCTAATTCAAGTGCTTCAAAACCAGCTGTGGAAATTGCTTTCCTGATCTCAGATTGGCTGATAATGGTGGGGATATACCTAACCCGGGCTTTTTCAGTTGTGAAGGTTACTTGTGATTCCAGAACTCCATCCAATTTGGCAAGAGCTTTTTCGAGGCGGCGGGCATCATTATCATCTGCAAGACGTTTGATCACTAGATCTGCTTCACCACTGGCAATCCCATAACCTGCTCGCTCAACCCGACCGATCATCTCTTCAATTGCAAGTTTTTCTGGATCATATTCAATTGTTGCCCGTTCTGATGATAAATTCACCGAGGCTGTGGTGACCCCATCTAATTTCATTAAATTTCGTTCAACAGCCGCAACGCAATTAGCGCATGTCATTCCTGTTATTGGAAGAGTCAATTGTTTATTATCAGACATTTTTCACCTTCTGAAAAAACTTCAAGAAAAGTGGGGGCAGGATATCTCCCGTCCCCACCCATTTGGTAAAAATTAAAGTGCTCAATAATGTTTTATATACTTCAGAATGATCATTTGAGCAATAAAGCTATCGGTATATAAAGATTATGGTTGATTAATAGGATGTTTATCCGGCGATTGGATATTTTATATCTGCCAGCAAGGATTTGATCTTTTCTTCTGTTGCAGGATCATCAAATATTATTTCGACTTGCTTATGACTGACATCTGCTTTAACCGATTGAACACCCGCCAACTCCGCAACTTCTGATTGGATGGTATGAACACAATGCATGCAGCTGATATTTGGAACTGAGTATTTTACAGTTTTCATGAAATTCTCCTTTAGAAAAAATAATTAATTGACAGTGCTTATACAACCATGTCCGTGATCATACTTTGGCGGCAGTCTCGAAAACTTCTAATATTTCTTTAAGAACACGTTGGCGTTCTGCAGAATCCTCACCTTTTACTGCAGTTATTACACATGAATTTAAATGCTGCTCGAGGATCATTCCGCTGACTTTATTGAGTGCTGCCTCGACAGCCTGGATCTGACGAATCACATCGATACAATAGGCGTCTTCTTCCAGCATTCGAATCACACCTCGTAGGTGACCTTCAATTGTTCTTAGACGTTGCAATGGATCGACATGTTTCATGTTGTCTCCTATCCCCCCCCATAGGGGGTGGGGCTTTCATATTCTACACCTCATTCATCCTCCCTGTCAAGGTACAACTTGGTTTATCTTGCGTGAAGAAAAAATGTCTCTTCTATCCTAATTGACTAATTTATACTATAATTATCTAATATATTAATAAGTTCCACCATTTTGGTTATGATCGAGTATTTCAAAGGAGAATATCTTGAGCACCTTCAAATTAACTTATGCGACTATGTTTACTCCCCCCGAAGAATTGCACAACTTATACGACCAGGCATTAGAAAAAGTAAAGGGCAACCTCGGATTGGATCATCCCATGTTAATCAATGGGAAGGATGTTTTTTCAACCCATAAGTTCTCCGATTTCAGCCCAGCCAATACCGATCTTCTTTTGGGTACTTTTCAGAAAGGAGATGGCTCCCACGCCAACATGGCACTTTCTGCTGCCCGTAAAGCATTCTCATCCTGGTCACGAACACCATGGCAGGATCGGATCTCATTATTACGAAAAGCAGCTGACCTTATTGACGAGCGATTGTACGTGATAGGAGCAGCACTCAGCCTGGAAGTCGGTAAGAACCGCATGGAATCCCTGGGAGATATTGCAGAAACCGCTGACCTGATCCGCTATTCCTGTGATCAAATGGAACTTAATAAGGGGTTTGTTGTTCAGATGGGTAGAGATCCGCTCGAAGGCTTCGAGGCAAGGAACATTTCACAACTTCGCCCGTACGGCGTCTGGTTGGTTATTAGTCCCTTCAACTTCCCCTTTGCCCTGACAGGTGGTCCAGCCGGTGCTGCGATGGTGGCTGGAAATACTGTTGTAATAAAACCAGCCACAGATACACCCTGGGTTGTACGTTTAATGGTTGAATGTTTTCGTGATGCTGGTTTACCCGATGGTGTTTTCAACTATGTGACAGGTCCCGGCAACAGTCTTGGCCAGGCATTAATTGAAAGCCCCGAGGTAGACGGTATCACTTTTACAGGCTCTTATGACGTTGGAATGAAGATCTTCCGGGACTTTGCGAATGGTCGCTATGTCCGTCCCACAATTCTGGAACTTGGAGGGAAAAACCCGGTCATTGTGTCACGTCATGCAGACCTGGATCGAGCTGCAACTGGTATTATTCGTTCATCATTTGGATTGCAGGGACAAAAATGTTCTGCAGCGTCACGAATATACATTGAGGATCCTATCTATGATGACCTGGTCAACCGATTGAAAGACCTAACTGAAAAATTAGTCATTGGTGATCCTACCGATCGAAATGTATATCTTGGACCCGTGGTCAACAAAAATTCATACCAGGATTATAAGACTTTCACCTCAGAACTGGAAAAAGCCGGGAGAATTCTTACTGGAGGCAAAGTCCTAACCGATGGCATCTATCAAAATGGCTATTTCTGCACTCCTACATTTGTCACTGATCTTCCGCTGGAGCATCCACTTTGGAAACAAGAGATGTTCCTGCCAATCACCACAATTGCAAAGGTGACCAGTATAAACGAAGCCATGAAGCATGCCAATGATGTGGATTATGGGCTTACGGCTGGTTTTTATGGGTCTAGTGAAGAAACCGACTGGTTTTTCGAGCATATCCAGGCAGGTGTTTCCTATGCAAATCGTCCTCAAGGCGCTACAACAGGTGCGTGGCCGGGCTTTCAACCCTTTGGTGGTTGGAAAGCATCCGGTTCTACAGGAAAAAATTCCGGTGGACATTACTACTTGCTTCAATATATGCACGAACAAATTCGCACACTGATCAAATAACCTTTCATCCAGCCATTAACGCTTTCATAATGCCCGGGAAAATCCCGGGCATTATTTTATAGTTCGTAGACACTCACATTTCTTTACCAATCTCCTTTGGTCATTAATGTGAATATGCCTTTTTTCCTCTCAGACTATTACAAAGCGCCATTTGAAACCAGACAAGGTCGTATATAATTAGGAGATGCATCCGGATCTTGTGCCACGTATTGGTTCGTTTCTCATATTGGTTGGCATCGGAGTGTTAATGGTCTTTATAACCTATGAAGTGGGCGGAACAGCACATTATGATATATTTTTTATCAGCCTGATCATAATTTACTTTGGAATCCGGTTGAGAATGCGCAAAAGAACCGACTCTCCAAGTACTCGTTTAAAATCTGTTCGCAAATTAAGGGAAAAAATCAAGCAAAAAAAAGACCAAAAAAAAATATCGAGTAAATAACATTTCACCGGGAAGAAATCATTAAAAACCATGAATAAACTTACAAGCATCCCACAAGCGATATCAAGATTTGTCAATGATGGCGACACGATTTATGCAGCCGGTTTTACCCACCTGATCCCCTTTGCCACTGGACATGAAATCATCCGCCAGGGTAGGCACGACTTGGTCCTTGCCCGCGCCACTCCTGATCTGATCTATGATCAAATGGTCGCGGCTGGTTGTGCCCGAAAAATAATCTTCTCCTACATGGGAAATCCCGGTGTAGGCTCTCTACGAATCGTCCGCTCAGAAATTCAGGCTGGTAGACTGGAGTGGGAGGAATATTCTCACTTCGGAATGATTTCCCGCCTGAAAGCCGGGGCTTCCGGTCTGCCTTTTATGCCTATGAATCAAACAGGAGCAACCCATCTTGAGGCGGTGAATCCGAACATTCAACGTGTTGTGGATCCATACTCAATGAAGGAAGTTATTGTTGTTCCTGCGCTCAATCCAGATATAGCCATCATCCACGTTCAAAGATCTGACAAGGAAGGCAATGCTCATTTATGGGGTATCGTCGGAGAACAGAAAGAAGCAGCATTTGCAGCCAAGCATGTTATTCTCACAGCGGAAGAAATAGTTGACGAATCTGTCATTCGTTCAGACCCTAATAGAACAATCATCCCTGGATTTATCGTGGATGCTGTCTGCCATGTGCCTCATGCCTGCCATCCTTCGTATGCTCAAGGTTATTATGACCGGGATAATGCGTTTTATCTTGAATGGGACAAGATCAGTTCTTCAAGTGATACTGTTAAAAACTGGTTGGATGAATGGGTATACAGCATTCCTGATCACACCACTTATTGGGAGAAGTTGGGCAAAGAGACACATCTTCGCCTGGCAATAAAGCCGCAATTTAGCCAACCCATTAATTATGGGGAATATTAATTTGAGAAACTCCGATGTATTTCCTGACAACAAAATGGTAAAGATCATTTCATGACTCCCTCAAGTAAATCTTCCATCCCATTTATCGATTTCGGTGGATCAGGTGAGATCATCCATTTTGCCCATGCCAATGGATATCCACCCGCCTGCTACCAACCACTTTTTTCTCTCTTAACCAAGAATTATCATGTTCTCTCCATGCTGCAGCGACCCTTGTGGGGAAACTCCAATCCAAAAGAAATCAAAGATTGGCTCCCATTTTCCACCGATCTGTTGGAATTTCTGGATCAGCAAAACCTACACTCATCAATTGCCATCGGTCACTCTTTGGGAGGAATTGCTTCATTGCGAACAGCAATTATCGACCCTAACCGGTTTAAAGCACTGGTTTTGATCGATCCGGTATTTTTTTCTCCCATCAATATTTTTGCCAGAAGATTGATACCGTCAATAGATTTAGTGTATCGCCTTCACCCACTCATAAAAGCTGCCCAATACCGTAGACAAAAGTTTTCAGACATGGAAATCATCTTCAGCGGATTCCGGCGTAAACCTGTATTCAGATATATGGATGACGACAGCCTAAAAGCTTATATCAATGGAATCACAGTTCCAGATAAAGAAGACGGCTACAAGTTATTCTTCAGCCCAGAATGGGAGATGCGTATCTATGCAACCGGAATTTGGAATGATCTTGATCTTTGGGAGAATATTTCCAAAATAATAATCCCCGTCCTTGTGATCCGGGGCAAGGAAACAGACACCTTTCTAACTCCAGCTGCCAATCTTCTTAAAAAAAGATTACCATCCGCCAAAATAGTTACAATCGATAAGACCACTCACCTGGTGCCCCTGGAAAATCCCAGCAGGGTGAATTTTGAAATTATTAATTTCCTTCAGGAGATGTTATGACAAACCAAAATTTTACTCCCGCCGAGCTCATGATCGTAAATTCTGCCCGCCTATTAAAAGATGGTGATGTGGTTTTTGTGGGAGTGGGTCAACCCAACCTGGCTTGCAACCTTGCAAAACGCACGCACGCACCAGATCTTGTTATGATCTATGAAGCAGGAGTGGTTGGTGCAGAACCATCCCGCTTGCCGCTATCCATAGGCGATCCTACCCTGGTAAGCGGGGCGTTATCGGTGGTCAGCATGTATGATATTTTCGCAAATTATCTTCAGCGAGGAAATGTTGATGTAGGGTTTTTGGGAGGTGCCCAGATCGATAAGTATGGCAATATCAATGCCACTGTAATTGGAAATGACTATACGCAACCAAAAGTTCGTTTACCAGGATCAGGAGGCGCCCAGGAAATTGCGGCATGGGCAAATCGTTGTTATATTATGACTCCACATCAGAAACGCCGATTTCCAGAAAAAGTGGATTTTCTAACTTCTGCAGGCTACCTCAACGGTGGTGGCGCACGTGAAAAAGCAGGTTTACGAGGAAAGGGTCCCATTGCTGTTGTCACAAACCTCGGAATTTTAGAGCCGGATGCAAATGGCGAATTGATCTTGACAGCCTTGCATCCCACAAAAACCGCAGACCAAGCAATTGAGAATACAGGCTGGACACTCAAGGTATCCAAAGATTTACACACCACAGAGCCTCTTACAAAGGATGAGCTTCGAATCCTGCACGATGAACTTGATCCAAACGGTATTTATCTGAAGGAAGAATAAATTGGAACTTAAATCAATTCCTGGTATGAGTCTTAAAACCAATGCTATTTAGTGGATTTACTAATTCTATAGTTAAACAGCAAATGTCAAATATTCAAACCAAACTAACATCTGAAATTACAAATTTCGCAAATTAACATGCTTACCCTTTCACCTATCGCCCCTCGCCACATTCTTGCCAGAATATTTCTATCGCCTGATGAGCCTCGTCTCCGAGCTGGATGGCGTTTACTCATTCAGACTATCATCATGCTTTTTTTGATTTCGTGTGTTGGATTTCCAACAGGTCTTCTGATTTATCTCCCTGAAAATCCACTATCCGATCAACAACTGATGTTATTCAGTCAGGGGATCTCATTTATTGCCATCTTAATTTCGGTATTTTTAACCCGTCGCTACCTCGACAAACGGTCTATATCAAGTCTTGGTCTTAAACTCTCCAACAAAACTGTTCTTGATCTTATGGCTGGGTTTCTTATCGCCTTTCTCTCTTTAGCATTCTTGTACTTTATGGAAATATTATTCGGATGGGCTAAATTTAATTCATTTGCATGGGAAATCCAAACTCCATTTTCCGTACTGAGTGAAACTGTCCTTTCTGTCATCATTTTTATTCTGGTTGGATGGAATGAAGAATTATTATCACGAGGGTATCACCTTCAAACCCTTGCATCAGGAATGAATTTACCACTTGGCTTGATTGGATCGTCTCTTATCTTTGGTATCCTGCATGTTACAAATCCTCATGCCACCTGGATTTCCACCATTGGAATTACGCTGGCAGGTCTATTTCTCGGATTTGGATATATCCGTACCCACCAACTTTGGTTACCCATAGGACTGCACATCGGGTGGAATTTCTCTGAAGGTGTTGTCTTTGGCTTCCCGGTCAGTGGGTGGACTGGATTTCAGATCACCAATTCCACTTTTACCGGTCCCCAGTTATGGACAGGTGGTCCTTTTGGACCCGAAGCTGGTTTGTTCGTTTTACCTGCCCTGTTGATTGGCACAGTATTGATCTATTTATTTACCTTACCTAAATATCGAAACTAAAAAGGATGAATATGCAATCGGTCATTGCTACAATCCCTATTCTTATTATTCTAATTCTTATGGTCGGCTACCGATGGGGTGCCGCCAGGGCGGGATCCGCTGGATATTTAGCGGCTTTCTTTATAGCCTTTTTTTTCTTTGGCGCAAACTCCAGCGTGTTTGCAATTGCGCATACCAGGGCATTATTATTATCTTTTGATGTGTTATTAATTGTCTGGTCTGCTTTCCTGCTTTACCAGGTTGCAGCTGAAGCTGGCGCAATTAGAGTAATCGGAGAGGCCCTGCCTTATCTCACCAAAGACAGGGGGATGCAGGCGATACTGATCGGTTGGGTATTTGCTTCTTTTCTACAGGGGGCCGGAGGTTTTGGGGTTCCAGTAGCTGTCACAGCACCACTCCTAATCGGGTTGGGGTTCAATCCAATTGCAGCAGTCGTCATACCATCCATTGGACATGGATGGGCAGTGAATTTCGGCTCGCTTGGATCAGCTTTTAATGCATTACTTTCAACAACAAATATGAATGCGGCTGAACTCTCTCCCATTGCTGCCATTTTTTTAGGCGTAGCAGCTTTGTTGACGGGACTAATGGTTTCACACGCTGCTGATGGATGGTCTGGAGTCAAGCGGTTGTTTATTAAAGCATTGATTATTGGTTTGGCTATGGGTACGACTCAATATATAATCGCTGTTGCGGGTTTGTGGAATATCGCAGCATTTGGTGGTGGACTGGCAGGTCTAATTGTTAGTTTCCCATTGGCACAATGGGGAGAAAAAAAGAAAGATCCCTCTACCCACAAACTGGCTTTACGTCCTCTCTTAATTGCATTATCCGCCTATGGAATATTGGTTTTATTAACGATCATTATCCTGCTCATCCCTGATATCAAGGAAGTCCTTGGCAAATCGGTGATCCAGGTATTGTTTCCGCAAACGATCACTAACCTGGGTTATATTTCACCCGCTGGAACAAACCGACCGATTCACATATTTACACACGCAGGTGCGATCCTTGTGTATGCATCTCTGATATCATTTTTTATTTACAAACTCGCCGGTCTTTATCAAGAAGGAGCTGCCAATCGTATCTTCACCAGTACTTTAAAAAGTGTTATGTCCTCCAGCTTGAGCATCATTGAAATGGTTGCAATGGCAATGATCATGCAACTATCTGGTATGACAGAATCCATAGCCCAAGGATTGGCTTCTTCTCTGGGAGCAGCCTATCCCATTATTGCACCGTGGATTGGAGCGTTGGGAGCTATCATGACTGGATCAAACACTAACTCTAATGTAATCTTTGCTCTTCTGCAAATGCGCACAGCAGAATTACTTTCTTACAGTACAGCTATTATCCTGGCTGCTCAAACAGTGGGGGCAGGCTTGGCCTCTGTTGTAGCTCCCACCAAAGTGGTTGTCGGTGCCAGCACGGCCGGAATGGTTGGACGGGAAGGCGAAATCATGCGCGCCTTGATAGGATATGTGGTCTTCTTATTAATATCCATCAGCATACTAACTGCAATTGCGATCTGGATTTGGAAGTAAATTATGTTAAAAAACAAACTTGTTCGTCACACATCAACCTTCGTTATGATAATATTAGCTTCTGTACTCTTATTTTCTGCCAGCAACTCATTAAATACCCTGGTTACCTGGTCTTTGCTGTTAATCATTATTGCTTCAAATCTTATCAATCTTATAATTACATGAAGATCATCAATGAATCGAAATATTAAAGTAATACTGTTTGACTTGGGCAAGACATTGATGTATTCATTACATCCTTGGCCAGATATCTTTTTTCGGGCTAACAATAAACTACGAAATATCATTGTAGAAGCAGCAAAAGCTCCGGATCTCAATTTCACTGAGGATGATTTTCAAGCCTATTTTAATAACTACTTTGATCAGCGAAATATCGACCTGATCGAATTAGGCGCTCAAACTGTATTAAGAGATTTCCTGGTATCAAAAGGCTATAAGAACATTTCCGACAGCATTATTCGACAGGCATTGGACGCAATGTATGCCATCACGCAAACCAACTGGGTTCTGGAAGATGATGCGATCACGATCCTTGACGAATTAACCAAGAGAGGCTACTTCCTGGGATTGATCTCAAATGCTGCGGACGATCGCGATGTTCAACAACTGATCGATCGCATGGATCTACGTTCTCGATTCGATTTTTTTCTCACATCAGCAGCTTGTGGTCGCCGTAAACCTCACCCGCTCATGTTCCAAAAAGCCCTTGCTCATTTTTCTGTGGAACCGCACCATACAGCCATGGTCGGGGATACGCTTTCGGCAGATATAACCGGAGCTGAAAACCTGGGAATATATAGTATCTGGATCACACGCCACATCCAGCTTCCTCCTGATGGGGAATTACCCATACAACCACAAGCCATCATCTCAAATTTGACACAATTACTGCCACTCTTAGAGGACCTTCGTATAAATCTCTAAGTATTGGCGTCTTAAAACGATTACAATTGGGCGTCATGAGCATTATCACCACCACCAATTCTTCTTCATCCAAATCCAAAACGCTTCCCTACATCGCCCTTACAACCGGAATTCTGGCGCTCAGTCTAACCGCCATGTTCGTACGGTGGGCTGATGCACCAGCCACGATAACCAGTTTTTATCGCCTGCTCATCTCTTCCATACTGCTTCTGCCCATCTTTGCATGGCGCAATTTGAAGAAAAACAGGGTAACCAGACTAAACTTGATCTTCCCAATACTGGGTGGATTATTCACTGCTTTTGATCTGGCATTCTGGAATTCATCTGTATTATATACAACAGCCTCAAACGCGACCTTATTGGGAAACACAGCCCCAATTTGGGTCGCGCTGGTCACCATGTTCCTTTTTCGCCACAAGCTGCCAAAAGGTTTCTGGTTAGGATTGACTCTTGCACTGGTAGGAGCTGCACTGGTTCTGGGCAATGACTTTTTCGTTCATCCCCGGTTAGGATTGGGGGATTTGATGGCCATCGCTGCGGGTTTTTTTTATGCTGGTTATCTTCTATCGACACAGCGCGGCCGAGAAAGCCTCGATCCTCTCTCTTACATAACGATCATGGTAATCAGTGCCAGCCTCTTTACCTTAATTATTAATATTATTCTTGGTTACTCATTCAGTGGTTATTCTCAACAATCCTGGTTGGTTTTCATACTGCTCTCACTTGTTTCCCAAATTCTTGGTTACATGTCCGTATCATATGCTCTAGGTCATTTACCGGCTTCCGTGGTTGCCCCTACCATGATAGGTCAACCCATCCTAACCACCATCCTTGCAATCCCTTTGCTTGGTGAACTTCCACAGACCTATCAACTCATTGGAGGTGTGGTCACCCTTGCAGGAATTTACCTTGTGCATAATTCTTATAACAAGAGCATTGCAGCGAGTTTGGAATAACCAACATGCGATCAAAGTGGAGATATTTATCCAGTTTTTGACTACCCCCGCCTAATTAAATTAATCAGACAAAAAATCCCTTTTATTCAGTTAAAAGCAAAAAGGGAATTATTTTATAAAGTTCAACTTGAAATCTTGTCAGCTAATCACCAGTCTGATAGGCTCCTCCAGATATTTTCCAAGAGCTTGCATGAATCTTGCAGCTTCAGCTCCATCACTTATGCGGTGATCGACTGATAGGGTGGCTTTCATTCTCCAACCAGTTTTTATTACGCCATTCTCTACTACTGCAGTTTCCTGGGCAGAACCCAATGCGAGAATTGCAGCCTCTGGAGGATTGATGATCGCAACAAACTCATCAACATCGAACATTCCAAGATTAGATAAAGAAAATGTAGATCCTTCAATATCATCTGTCTTCACCTTGCCAGACCTGGCTCGCTCCACCATCTGCCTGGTCTCTTGAGAGATTTGCCGAAGTGGTTTATTGTCTGCGCCACGGCAAACCACGGTCAGCAATCCCCCTTCAACTGCGACTGCAATACCAATATTGACTGTCCCATGCTGAAGGATTGTGCCATTCACCAGGGAAGCATTCAGGTTTGGGAATTCACGCAAGGCAAGAGCAGTTGCTTTGACCACGAAATCGTTTACTGATAGTTTCTCTCCATCCGGTAGTATCCCATTAAATTGGGTTCGGACATCAAGCAGCTTTCTGACATTGAAGTTGCGGGTAACATAGAAATGAGGGATGTGCTGTTTGGATTCCGTCATTCTACGACCAATAATCTGCCTTAATTTGCTGATGCTGACCTGTCTATCCAAACCAGTTGAAGTGTCCTGATTTGGTATTTTTTCAGATTTCCAGGAATCCACATCGCTCCGATTAATTCGACCACCAGGACCACTACCATGAAGTGCCTCCAAAGAAATACCGCGCTCAACTGCCAACCGGCGTGCCAGCGGTGATATCTTCAGGCGATTTTTCTTTTCATTTGACGGGACCGACTCTGATAATGGTTCTGGGTCTGGTTTCGATTTAACTTCAATAACACCTGTTTTATCCGGATTATTATCCATTCCCGATGGAGAATTTCGATCCAAGACATTGCTGATATCTTCATCCTGAGTACCAATTACCGCAATGGGAGAATTTACTGGTAATACGGTGCCCTGCTCAACCATCAACCTGCGAACAAAACCGCTGAAACTTGATTCCACTTCCACGGTAGCTTTATCGGTCTCAATTTCAGCGATCACATCACCTTTATTGACCGGGTCGCCTTCATTTTTAATCCAGCGCACCAGAGTACCTTCTGCCATATCGAAGCCTAATTTGGGCATAATCACAACATCAGCCATTTAACACCTCCTTCACCGCGGCTAAAATATCTGGCACCTGCGGTAAAGCCATTTGCTCCAGATCTCTGCTGTAAGGTAATGGTACTTCTTTTTGAGCAACACGCTTGATCGGAGCATCCACATAATCGAATGCCTCTTCGTAGATACGGGAACTAACCTCCGCACCAACTCCAAAACTTTTCCAGCCTTCTTCGACAATAACAGCGTGATTGGTTTTCTTGAAGGATTCAATAACCGGGTCCATGTCCAAGGGACGTAACGTTCGCAAATCGATCACCTCAGCATCGATGCCTTCCTTGGACAGTTCTTCCGCTGCTTTCATGGATAGTTCAAGCCCTTTGGAATAGCTGACGATGGTAATATCTTTCCCTGGACGTTGGATTTTTGAGACACCGATTGGGATGCTGTACTCACCTTCAGGAACTTCTGCGCGCACCTGGTACATGGTGGCATGCTCAATGAATAAAACCGGATCGTTGGAACGAATCGCAGACTTAAGTAAACCTTTGGCATCTTCTGGAGTTCCGGGTGCGACAACTTTTAAACCTGGAAAGTGAGCGAATATGACATCTGGAGTCTGCGAATGAGTAGCTCCCAATTGGCGCCCCCCCCCACCCACAGTCCGGATAACCATAGGCATTACAAATTGCCCACCAAACATGTAATGCAATTTAGCAGCCTGGTTGACGATATGGTCCATTGCCGAAAACGCAAAATTGATGGTCATAAGTTCTGCCACTGGACGCAAACCTGTCAGAGCGGCTCCTATGGCTGCACCGATAATAGCTGACTCTGCAATCGGAGTATCTTTTACTCTTCCAGCTCCAAAATGGTCATAGAAACCTTTGGTAACCGCATAGGTTCCTCCCCAGACACCTACTTCCTCTCCCAGAATAAATACGGATGGATCCCTCTCCATCTCCTCCCAAAGAGCTTGGGAAATTGCTTCACGCATCGTTAATCGTATCATCCTTCCCTCTCTGGAATCCCATCACCTAAATTCCTGGTAAACAACTGATAATTAATCCACATAGATGTCCTTATATAGTTCTTCAGGCGCTGGATAAGGGCTTGAGTGGGCAAATATTACTGCAGCATCAACATCCTCATCCGCACGTTTCTCCAACCCGGTCAACTCTGCTGGGCTTGCTATTTTCTTTTCCAAAAGGTAAGCATGGTAGATTCCGATAGGGTCCTGTTCCTGCCATTTTTTTATCTCTGCCTGGTCACGGTATCTTTCAGGGTCTCCCATGGAATGTCCTCGAAAACGGTAAGTCATTATTTCCAAAAAATAAGGTCCTTCACCAGAACGGACATGCTTGAGAGCTTTCAATGAGGCATCATAAACAGCCATTATATCCATCCCATCCACCCGCTCACTTGGTATCGCATATCCTTCTGCCTTCTGCCGGATTTCTGAAACTGCCGAGGCATTTTCAACAGTTGTCCCCATTCCATAGCGATTATTCTCGCAAACCCACAAAACTGGCAACTTCCAAACCTTTGAAAGATTTAACGCCTCGTGGAAATACCCAATATTGGTGGCTCCGTCTCCAAACATACAGATCGTAACGGAGTCCCGGTTGGCATACTGGTCACCCAACGCCAGCCCGGCAGCCAGTGGCAAGTGAGAACCAACAATGGCATGTCCTCCCCAAAAATTACGGGAGGTATCAGCCATGTGCATCGATCCACCTTTCCCCTTGGATACGCCAGTTGCTTTACCCAGTAATTCTGCAATTATTCCATTGACTGGTAGCCCACAATTGATTGCGACACCATGATCCCGGTAGGCAGTAATAACTCTATCCTGGGGGAGGCGGGCAGAAATTAATCCGGTACTGACAGCTTCCTGCCCGATATATAAGTGCAAAAAACCTCCGATCTCTCCCTTCTGGTATAGTTCAGCAGACCTCTCTTCCATTCGCCTTATGAGGACCATCTGGAAATACATTTCCAAATGTTTATCTTTTTTTAATTCCATAACTCCTACCTGTTAAAATATCCTTATGATCTTATTATCAACCGTTCGATAATAGATGAATTATATTCGATAATCTGTGTCTTTATTATTGGTTTTTTTAAAGAAATAAAAACCCCCGTCGGGCATTTTCGCTTTCCGGGGGTTTATTGGAGCTCATCCACCGCCTATGATTGCCATCACCTTTATTACATCGTTTTCCTGGATTATGTAATCTTTCGATTTTTGCTCTCCAGCAACAATTACCAGGGCGACCAACTCAGGCTTGATATTTAATCTTAACAATGTTTCACGGATAGATGAACCAGCTTCAACTTTAAATTCATTTTTCCCATCCAATAATTCCTTTAATACACTGGATGTCCGAATGGTTGCAGTCATTTCAAACAACAAGCTCCGACAGGTTTAACTCTGTTAGTCTTTTTGAAGTGGGTAAACCGTTATTGCTCCAACCGCGTTGCTCATAATACATATCCAGCAGCCTATGAACATCTTCAATTTTGGTGATCTGGCCTTTTGTTGCTCCAGACTTAGGAGCATCTTCATAAAATCGGGGAGCGGGCATATCCCAACGACGATCGAAACCATCAATTTCGCGTGCCCAGAACATACGCGTCAGATTCCAAATTCGTTCCCCAACTTTTTCATAATCATCCCAACTTCGGTGAATACCAGTAATTGCATCCAGGGCAGTTATGTAGAGTTCACGGTCGATTCCCAATTCCACCCACTGCAAACGACAACCACCCAACACATCAAACATTGGTCGAAAGTTTTGCAACCAGATCACACGAGCTACTTTTTCAGGGACAACCAGATCCCGTCCAACTTGAAGGTCATAGGTAATAGCCCATGAGCGGTTGTGGTGTGCGCCTACATCACAAGTCATATACGCAAGCAGCATGGCAGTGGCATTATGAGTTGCATAAGCAGATTGTTCCATACCTTTGACGTGAATAGCGAATTTTTCTGAACCTTTGCCAATCTTTTGAGAAGCCTTTTTCACGCCTTCTGCCAGCAAGGCGCCAAATCCTTCTTTTCGAGAGATCTTTCCGATCAATTCAAAAGTGGCTTCAATATTACCAAAATGCAAATCAAGCCCATCCGTATCACCTTTGGTAAGAATACCTTTTTCATAACATTCCATTGCCCAGCCAATGGCATTTCCTACACTGATCGTGTCAATCCCGGCGTCATCCGCCAGCAAATTTGCCTGGGCCACAGCTTCAATGTCGGAAATTCCCAGGTTGGAGCCCAGCAATCCGATGGTCTCATATTCAGGTCCTTCAACATAGCTGCCATATTTTTTTGAGCGACTATATTTTCCACACGGTGAAGGACAGCCAAAGCATCCTTTGTCGGTTATTACAATTTTCTCCCGCATTACCGGACCATACAAATTTTTCCCATCTTCAAAGGATCCAGCGCTGAAATTTCTCGTGGGGAGTGCACCGACTTCATCACACCAACTGGTGACGACAGTTGTTCCATACCGCGTCCATTCTTCGAGGAAGCTGGCATCCTTGCAAGCCTTATATAAAGCCTTGCCAGCAGTGCGATATGTCTTTGTATCTGCAACAGGTATGGATTTAGTACCATGGATAGCGATGGCTTTGACTTTTTTCACTCCCATCACTGCTCCGACACCGCCGCGTCCTGCCTGGCGACCAAAATCGTGGTTGATACAGGCATAAGGGACAGTATTTTCGCCTCCTGGACCAATAACTGCAATCTGGAATTCTTCTCCATATTTTTCCTTTAACTTCTTTTCAACAGCAATCGTACCCTGTCCCCAATAATCACTGGCATCTCGAAGTTCTATCTTTTCATTATCAATGAACAAATAAACAGGTTTGGTACTGATGCCTTCCAGGATAATACTATCCAGCCCGGCATATTTTATCTCGGCTGTAAAATGACCACCCATGGAAGCTGAAGCATAGCCACCTGTTAAAGGAGATTTGGTTGTAAAATCACATTTCCCGGCACCAGGAATCATTAAACCAGACATGGGTCCACTCGAAATGATCAATTTATTATGAGGACCAAGTGGATCTGCTCCCTGTGGAACTTCCTTGTACAAATAATAAGCGCCAAAACCACGGCCTCCAATAAAATCGCGCGTTACTTCGACTGGTGTAGGTTCTTTTGTGATCTTTCCGGTAGTTAAATTTACCCGTAGAATTTTTCCACCATATCCATTCATTATTATCTCCTATGCTTCCGCAGTTTCTTTTTCAGAAATCCACAATGCGCCTGTACCACATACGTCTACACAATCACCGCAGAGGTCGCATTTCCAGGCAGCTGATGCCAGTTCAACCTTCACAAACATTACATCTTCAGGGCATTCCGGAACACAGGCTTCGCATAAGCTACATTGATCAAAATCAACATACCACGCACCTCTGGCATTGAGTTTTATGGCTTCATCCGGGCAGACCGCCGCGCATGCTCCACACTGGGTACATACCTTCACTTCGTATACACCCGGTGAAGGAAAATGTGGCTGAACCAAGAGGGCTGCTTTCTTCGGATTGCTTTCGTTAAAAAGGTTTAATGAGCAAGCCACTCGACAAGCATTACATCCGGAACATTTGGAATTATCCACATATAATCGCATAGAAAAACTCCTTCTCTAAAAATTATTACCTTATCACCAGAATAAGGTTACATCGTTTAAAGAGTTTTGAACAGCGACATCTATCATCTTTCAGTAAGTACAGGCATCCTTTTTTGAAAATAGATCTAATTAAAGCAAAACTTGAGGAATTAATTCAGCCAAGGCGTTTATTAATATTTCAATATCTGAAGTTGTGTTATACCCTTGCACAGAGATCCTTACAAAATGTCTATCATGCCAATTAATTATTGGAACTTCGATCTTATAATCTGTATATAAACGGTTTTTTAACATATCCGTGTTTACATCAGGTAAAGGGGCTATTCCCATCTGGGAATAGAAATGGGATTCAAATGGATATATAGGTTTCCGGTTAAACCTATAACAAATATCCTCAATGGCTATGCGCAAAAGGCGATGGCAATTCAAGCTCACATCCTCCCAATGGTTGATCTGCATGAATTGAATAGCTGCAGGCACACTTAAATATGCTGAAGGATCATTTGTTCCTGTCCACTGCAAGATATCCACGAATCGAGAACCAGTGCTTTTTTCTGGCATAATATGAAGTCCCCAGCTTACAACCAATGGCTCAATGATCTTCTGAACTTCTTTGCGGACATATAAAAATGCAGCACCTTTCGGAGCAAGCATCCACTTGTGGCAATTTCCAAAAACAATATCTGCCCCTAGTTCTTGCAGATCAACTGGAATTTGCCCGGGGGCATGAGCCGCATCAATAATTGTCAATATCCCTTTATTGCGAGCGCGCAGACATATTTTCTCAACCGGCAATCGCAAAGCAGTAGGAGATGTGATCATGCTCAAATAGATGACCTTTGTCTTTGGACCCACCCCGTGCCAAAATTCATCCACAATTGACTCTTCAGATTGAACTGGCAGGGAAATCGACTGGTGAATATAATGCACTCCGGTATTTGCACTAATATATTCCCAGCAATTATCGCATGCACCATATTCATGGTCGCTGGTTAATATCTGATCACCTGGTTCGAGTTTTAACGAACGAGCCGCAATATTGACTCCATAAGTGGAATTGGGTATAAAGACCAGGTCATTGGCATCAGCATTAATATATTGTCCCAATATCCCCCTGGCATCGAATAAAAGTTCATCCAGTTCCCTGGCGAGGAAAAGTACGGGTTGGTTTTCCAAACGTTCTTGCCAGGATTGGTAGGCAGTGATTACAGGACAGGGAGTTGCACCGAAAGAACCGTGATTTAAAAATATTATTTGCGGATCCAGAAGGAATAATGTTTTTAGGTCATTCATATCCCTATTATAATCCTGGGCATTATAAACGAATCAGAAAAATAATAATGACCTTAATTCAGATTTATTTATTATTCTAAAATCCCAATTCTGCCACTCCGAAGAAGCGGTTTTAGAAACCAAAGGGTTGCCAATCCACAAGGAAATCCTTTGTTTTGCAGAGAATGAAAATCATTTGGGTTGCAAAACCGCCGGGGAGAGATGTCTTCATGGTGTTGGATAATTAATCCGAGATATAAACCTAAATTTATCTCTCTGATAACCTTCCTCTTCAGTTGACGAACCTATCTTCTTCGGTTATCCTTGCATTGTCCGGGTGGGTCCGGCGCAGCAGAGCCCTACGAACCCCGTCAGGTCCGAGAGGAAGCAGCGGTAAGAAGGTGACTCTGGGTGCCACCGGTTCGCCTGCCCGGATATTTTATTCTGTGGGAAATCTCTACTCTATTTCAGCAATTTGTGGCAAAATAAACCTATGAATCGTTGGATGAAATTCTTTGTCGCAATCCTGATTGGACTTACGCTGGGTCTGGTTTATGGCTGGGTTATCAGTCCTGTGGAGTATCTGGATACAACTCCATCCACTTTGCGTTACGACTATCGCACCGATTATGTACTCATGGTAGCAGAAATCTTTGATTCAAATCAGGATGCAGACCAGGCAGTCCGGCAACTTGCCCAGCTGGGCAGTGATCCGCCGGTTGAATTTGTGATTCAAGCACTTGGATATGGCACCCAATTGGGATACGCTTCTGAAGACTTGGTTCTAATCCAAAACCTGGCGACTTCCCTGCAAACCTGGCAGGCTGGTGCTGGGGGACTCAATCCATGACCAGCGAAAGCAGTCCAAAAAGCAATGGAGATAATATCCCTCGCAAAGGGAACTGGTATCTCCTTACCGGTTTTGTGATTGGTATTCTGTCTGGGTTGATAATCTCATGGGTAGTTGCACCAGTTAATTATGTTGATACAAATCCAGCGAGATTGCGATCTGACTTCAAAGATGAATTCCGTTCTCAAATCGCTTCTGCGTTTTTTGCAACCAACAACCTTGAGCGCGCCAGAGCCCGGCTGGATCTTCTTGACGATCCTGATGTCATCCAAGCTCTCACCGAACAGGCGCAGAACCTCCTGGATAATGGTGACCCAACGAATAAGGCTTATCTTTTGGCATATTTAACTTCTGCCCTTAAAAAAATATCTAGGGAATCATTGGAATACCCCACAGAAAACAGCTCTTTTGCATCAACCAACACCTCGACAGCAACTGCGACTGGAACCAGGGTTGTCACAACTGATGTAACCCCATCCAAACAACCTGCAATAATAACCACAAGCACACTGCGAACTTCCAGGACATCTACACCCACACCAGGTGAACCTTTTGTATTGAAGAAAAACCAGGTTATTTGTGATTCAACCCAATTTTCTCTCCTGCTCCAAATCGAGATAAAAAATAGAGCTGGTAAACCTATCCCTGGGGCGGAGATCATCATTACTTGGTCAGGAGGGGAGGAGCACTTTTTCACAGGTTTGAAACCAGAGATTGGTGATGGTTATGCTGATTACCTGATGACACCTGAAGTTGTTTACAGCATTCAACTTGCCAAAGGTGGCGCAGTTGTGTCCAACCTGACAGCTCCATTCTGTTCCACAGAGGGTGGTGTGACCAATTGGGGAAGTATAAAACTGGTTTTCCAACAACCCTAAATTGAAAAAATCCGGCTACGATATATATGTAACCGGATTTCGAAAACATGAATTTATTATTACGGTAAGTTGTTATTATATGCCCAATCATCTCCTATGATTATGTCCACGTCCGTGGCAGAATTTGGAATAAATTCGGTTTCTACCTGTGATGGGTCAATATTCATAATTTCCATCAAGTATTTTAGCAAATAAGGTTTACCAGAATGGTCTATCAGTTTAGTTACTGCTAATTTTTCGCTCGAGTTATCGGTAGTAATAACATTCATTCCCTGGGTTTGGAAATAATTCGAAGTTTTACCTGCCACCCCTTCTGCATAGGATCCATTTAGAACTGCCACACGAGCGCCTTCTTCCTGCATCAATTGTTGGGGGTCTCCTCTCGCCAGGGGGCTGAGAGCTCCGCCTGAACTAAATATCTGATCCCGCAATATTCGAATCTTATCCGGAAGAGGTTTAAGTACATCCGCTGAGCCTCCCCCATCCGGGAGGTTCAAGGTTACAGGGACAGCCATAGTGTAGTCAATGATGCCTGTATATATTTTTCTTAAATTTATCTTACGAGCCAGCAACGCCAGGCGAAGCGCATCTTCGAGAGTCATATTCATATTAATACCATCAGATACATCCTGATAGACGGGATAAATTTTGGATACCAGCGTGGGCCAATATTTTCTATTTAGGACACGGTCCCTGATCGCAATGATAACTTCCTGCTGGCGTTTAGCTCGATCAATATCTCCATCTTCTGTGTGTCTTGCTCGGGCATAAGCCAATGCAAGATCGCCAGGTAATGTTACTGTTACTCCCGCTTCCACAGTGACCGGGAGATCTCCATCGCCCATGGCATCTATAGTTACAGTTTGGAACGGTGTAAGTTTCACTCCACCAATCTCATCAATCACACGCTCAAAGGTCTGAAAGTCAATTTGTGCATAATATTGAATGGTTATCCCCAGGAGTTCTTCCACAGTTTTAACAGCAAGACCTGGTCCACCTCCAGGTAGCTTCCAGCTTTCTCCCAGAGAGTAGGCTGTATTGATGCGGTTATAATTAAAATCCGGTATGTTGACCCACAAATCTCTTGGAAGCGACAAAATTCCTGCAGTCATAGTCTGAGGATCTATGGTTAAGAGCATCATGGTATCTGAGCGGGGAGCACCACTACCTGCTTCCCAATCACGATAATCCAATCCAATAATCAATACAGTTACCCTGGATGCACCATCCCACGGAGGTGGTAACTCGACCTGTGGAGCACCAAGCGTTGGTGTGGAATCTACAGAAGGAGTACCTGCAACTAGTTGATTCGTGCCAGAAGAATCGGGTTGTGGAAGATTAATGACACCACTCTCTGTGCAGGATTGAGGAGGTACTCCATCCAATGAGGTTAATTTCCAACAAGCTGTCAAGTTCCGTGTAATTAGAAACAAGGCAATCGCTAACGCAAAACCAACGCCCCAAGTGATTAATTGAGCTGAGGTCGGCCGTTTCATATTCTTGATAAATTTAATGGTTTCATCTTTATTAATTTTCATAATTCAATCCGGTTTCAGATATACCATATCGAGCCCGAGACGTTTTAATCCTTCTTCAGCCCAATAATTGATAGTCAGGGAATCTTCTTCCAGTGCACTCATTAATACAGGGATTGCACGTTGATCTGCAATGCAGGCGATTGCACGGTAGGCCTCTATCCTGCAACCTTCTTTCAAGTCAGGTAATAGTTCCAATAATTCTGGTATGGCTTCCTTTCCAATCGCTATCAAAGCTGTCGCTGCCAAGTTTGTTGTGACAGATTCAATCTCCTGCATCAAACCCATCAAGCTTTGAATAGCGCTGATGTCCGGGTGGTAGCTGATAGCCAGTGCAGCACACTGCCGAACCTCCTGAGATGCATCTTCAAGCGATCCCACCAAAAGGTCCAATGGTGGATTTTCCATCTGTGCAAGACATCTCACAGCCCACCAACGCGAGTCACTTTCATTTGAGGCTAGCATCTCTCTTAAAGCTGGGATTACGATATTTCCCTGGGCTGATAATCCAGATACCGCAAGCTCCGCCCGTTGATCATCACCACTGGTCAATTCGATCAGCAGTGATCTTGCTTCAGCATTCATAATTATTTCATGGGAGGCGGAGGCACAGGGAGATCTTTCTCTATTACTTTAACCCATTTGTCTCCCTCATCAATCAACATTACTGGAATTTCCTCAACAATCGGATATTTGCGACCGCAATCCTGGCAGATCAACCATGTCTCATGAACCAATATTAATAATCCATCTTTTTCTCGAACGCATGCAGGACACCGCAATATCTCAAGTAATTCTTTGTTGACCATATTTATTCTCCGATAATAATATTACTGCTAATTTTACCACGCCTATTTTTGGCATAACCCTTTCTCAGCCGCGCGCGCTTTCGGATCTGTCAACCCGCTTCCATATTCACAGATCGCCTGCCAGGGAGAATAGGAAGTATAGAATCTGTCCTCGAAATATACCTGACCGTTCTTTAAAACTGTCCGGATCACATTTACAACTGCACCATCTGCTGACCAATCCACTTGTTTTATCTCATCGACACCTAATTCCGTGTTCTCCTGAAAAAGTGGCTCAGGAGCAGGGATTACATCCCGTGGACCACTAGTGCTCCATTCCACAGTGCGCCCGTCTTTGGTCGAGTAAAATTTCCAAACAAGTTGATTATCATTATAAGTATATGTTTCCATTAATAACCAGTATGGTGTATCGTTGGTAAATTTAAGATCCACCAGGGGAACATAGACAGTAGCATCCAAACCGGCTAAACTACTATCGTGGGCTCCTGAAGCAATTTGCTCATAGTAATTCACGCGATAAGCATGTGGGTGACGTTCAGGAATTGGGAACCCTGCAAAAAAAGCTGTTCTAAAAAGGGTTGTACTTACCTGGCAAACACCTCCACCCACACCCTTAATGGTGCGATTATCGTAAATTATCAACGCTTCAGCATACCCGTTTTCAAGACTGACATCGCCCAGGGCATTCCCCATTGAGAAAACCTCTCCTGGAGCTACCAGTAGTCCGTGGAATTGTCTAGCGGCTGTCTTAATGTTCTGTATGCGTTCACTACTGGAGCCAAAAAAATAAGTAATACCTGAATATACCAGTTCTGTTATGCCCAATGTTTGTGCCTGGGCATCATCACCAACCAGAAGTGGATCGAGATCAACCACGATAGGTATTTCATGCTCACCCTGGAATGCACGTTTTTTGATCTCTTCCAAGGTTGCCTCGAGATTGAAGGACTTGCCGATAATCGCAGGGTCGATCAATTCCAATTGACGGGTATCGTCGTTGAAAATGAACCTTGCATTTTGCGAATTACTTTGTACACTTGCTCCCATCTCATCCAGAATCGGCTTCAAGTGGGAATCATCAAATGCAATAATGTAATGAGAGGTCTCGCTGGTCATTTCCCGCTCTATTCTTATCATGTTCGCTAATGCAGCTGGTTCTATTACCCAGGGACCAGGATCATTAGCCTGTGCATTTGGTATTGACAATACCAAGGGAGAACTCAATAAATTTTTAAGGGTATTTGCCTCAACAGAAATATCCATAATAAAAGGAACAACCTCATTAATTATGAGCGGTACTTCTCCATCACTGAACGATTGCAACTGGGTAATCAATAAATTCATTGTGCTATCAACATTTAGAAGGCGACCAATTTTTCCATTTGTTGCATTAACCCTTACACCATCCAACGACAGGTCAGCCTCAATTTCCGATCGGTCAACCTCTGATGCAATTTTTTGCAAGAATGCGTATGCAACCCTTTGATCAAACAGAAACACCACTGGGATCTCCTGCCCCTCGCGCCAGGAATTAACCTGCGTGGATAGCCTTTTTGTCAGGCTACCTGAGCGCCCCACTTGCATTGCAGCCTGAATGCTACCACCAGTGTTTAGGACCAATCCAAGTTCTGCAGGAGAGGCAAGCCAGATTTTTTCTCCATCCCGAAACAAGATCTTTCCCATATAAGGAAAAACTACATTCTGGCTCAATTTCAGGGTTGCATCCTCTGGCGCCATCCCGGATAAATCCACACCTGCAACTGAAACTCCGGGTAGAATTCGACCTAAGAACCACACCTGGTATGAACCCAGAATCATTAGTATCGCCAAAAGGAATAGTGATATTCCTACAAGAAAGGCGCTTATTAGTTGTGATACTAACGATGTCTGCCGAGGTACAGATTCAGAAATAGTTGTCATTAATAAAAATTATACTCCGTTATTTCTCGATATGATCAGATAGCATGAATGGAGAGGATCAATATACCTGCATTATGCAGAAAAACGACAATATTATTTTCCCTGTGATTTTACAGATAGACGTTATGGTTTCTCATTTGTTCCATTTCAAGCAGGGTATCAACATTGGGACTTTTTTTCTATAGTCCCGATATATATCCCCATATTCAATAATTAATTTTCGCTCTTCAAATATTGCGCCAACAAGCATATATATACTCAAACAGATTGTAACCAGAAGGGAATTCCTGGTCATTACTGGCGAACACCACATCAACACAAATCCCGCACTATAAAGAGGATGCCGGATTATTTTAAAAAGTCCACCTGTATTCAAGTATTGAGTTTCAGCCTTGTTTTTTCCAGAAACAAATACATGCATCCCTAAGAATTCCAATGCACCTGTCTGTTTTAAGCCAATCATCAGGACCATCAAAGATACGAACTGTGCAAACATGGAAAAAATCACCCAGGGTTTTGGAATTGAATACAGTTGAAAATCTCTCATGATAAATAACAACCTGAGGATAGGCAGAAAACTGATCCCAGCAAAAATATTGTAAACCAAACGATAGTATCGAAATGCCCGCTCACCCAGCTTTTTTTTGATCAATTCTTTAACTCTTAAAGAAGCGATTATAGAATGAACCAAACCCCAGAAGAATATTAGCGTAATTAATATGTAAGAATCCATAAAATATTCTCGACGATTAACGGTGATTTAAGAAAAAAATCCAAAGATAAGTTTACTTCATCTTGATTAAGATTACCTTAGCAAGCCTGACCAATGAAAGATGAACCTTGTGGTCAATCGGGATCAACGATCTGCTTCTGTGGATATCTTTTCAAATTCTTGCAGATATTTTTCAGCAATTTCCGGGTTGTGAATCACGATCACATTTTCATCATTTTTTGTTTCGGCACTCCTGCTGAAATTATAAGAGCCTGTTATTACAATTTTCCGATCGATAATGATCACTTTATGATGCATTAATCCTGAATTTCCATCTTTGCGAACGGATAAGCCGGCTTTACGGAACGAATCGTATTCTGACCCGGTATTGGATTGGATCTGACCCTCATCCATCAAGCCTGTCACAAAGACCCCAGCCTGCCACTTTTCAATTATGGCTGACCCTATTGCATCGGAGGTGAATGAATATGCCAAAAAGAAGATACTTTCTGTGGCATTGGCGACCAAATCCACTATATGTCCAGCAACATCATCATCAGGAGAAAAATAGACGTCGAACTGCGTATTTCCAACCATCACCTGTGGATGTGGTGTATCTGATACCACATCGCTTCCAAACATATCCCGCAAGAACATCTCATCAAATTCAACCAGGTAGTTTTCAGCCACATCAGTCGAATAAACATGGATCAGGTTATTATTATCAAAATATGCGCTACCAATCGTTAAATTCATTGAACCAGTCCAGACATCCTGCCGATCCAGAATTACAAATTTATTATGCATCAAACTTTCCCTGCGATCACCGATGATATTGATTCCTTCAGCTTTCAACTCCTGGGGGACGTCATCACTGATGTTATCGCTATCCATCACAATCCTCACTTGCAATCCACTGTGAAACGCATCCATCACGGCATCCCTGACACTCCATAAGTTCATGTTATATGCTGCAATATCCACAGAAATTTTTGCATTTTCGATCGCATCAACCAGAAACTGTTCGGGTCCATTATGATAGTCCCCATCGATCCGTTGAGCGGGTTCACTAAAATACACATCAATAATATCCGCAGTTTCGGTGAGAGAGATAAGCCGGGATTGTTGTGTCAGGGCTAAGTCATCATCAATATAAGGACGTGGAACGCATCCAAAAAGGATGAATGGGATAAATATAATAAAAGCAATTTTTGCCATTTTTTACCTCGATAGTTAAGGTTCCAAGGCAGTATAATCCATTACCGTGGATAATTACTCCAAATCCAACCATCAGATCGCACGTGCAGCCGGAACTGTCATGTTGGCTTTTATTTTCAGCCAATTGGCCGGTCTTTTCCGAAGAATCCTAGTTGCCCAAGTATTTGGTGCCAATATGGAATTGGATGCTTTCATCGCAGCCAACCGGGTTTCGGAAACTCTCTTTAACCTTATAGCAGGCGGCGCACTCGGTTCTGCATTCATCCCGACTTTTACAACTCTCCTGGCAAGAGGGGAGAAAAAATCCGCCTGGAAGCTGGCTTCGTCTATTGCCAACCTGGTTGTGATCATTCTAATTTTATTGGGGATTATCGCATTTCTGGTTGCCCCACAAATTATACGCTACGCATTGGCTCCCGGGCTGGCCAGAGACCCCCAGCTCTTACAGTTGACGGTAAACTTGTTGCGAATCCAATTAGCTTCTGCTGTCCTGTTTGGGCTGAGCGGATTGATAATGGGTATACTAAACTCCAACCAGGTTTTCCTAATTCCCGCGCTGACTCCCGCCATGTACCAGTTGGGAATGATCTTTGGGGTTTTGGTCCTGGCTCCCAAGTTTGGAATATATGGACTTGCCTGGGGGGTTGTTATTGGTGCATTTCTACATCTGCTTTTACAAATTCCCAGTTTAATAGAACAGAAAGGGAGGTATTCAATTGACCTGGGTATTAGGGATCCACATGTTGGTGAGGTTATCCGTCTGATCGTACCTCGACTGGCAGGTGTAGCTGTTGTCCAGTTAAATTTTTGGGTAAACTCCGCACTCGCTACCCAGATGGGTCCTGGCAGCCTGGTGGGTATCGATTACGGATTCTCCTTAATGTTAATGGCACAAGCCGTTATCGCCCAATCTGTGGCAACTGCCATGATGCCAACACTTGCATCCCAATTTGCCCTGGGCAAAATGGATGAAGTCCGTCATTCGCTGGCAGCAACATTGCGAGGGGTGTTGTTCCTGGCGGTTCCAGCTTCAGTCGGGTTAATTCTGCTGCGTCAACCTTTAATTTCACTGCTATATCAACGTGGGAATTTCAATGCTCATTCAACTGAGCTGGTTGCATGGGCATTGCTATGGTATGCAGCAGGTCTGATCGGGCATTCGGTAGTGGAGATATTGGCACGTGCTTTCTACGCGTTACACGATACTAAAGCCCCTGTCATCGTTGGAGTTATCGCGATGGGTCTTAATGTTATTTTCAGCTTCTCATTTTCTGCTTTATTTGGGAGATTGGGATGGATGCCGCACGGAGGGCTGGCACTTGCCAATACATTTGCCACTGCCCTCGAATCAATCGTCTTGCTGGTCCTAATGCAAAAACGTTTGCATGGATTATCTTCTCTAAATTTGTTGAAGGGATTTGGACAAGCCCTGGCAGCATCCCTATTAATGGGATCCTTCATTCTTGTCTGGATCCAAAAGGCGACTGGTACACCTGCCTGGCTGATCACATTAGGAGGGGTTGTGATCGGTGGAGGAGTTTACATGATATTAATCCTGGTCATGCGAGTTCCAGAAGTTCAGTCAATGATCAAGTATATTAAGAATCGTATCTCCAGATAATAAATGGTTATCGCCATACACTCCATAACAGAATAGGAACTATCAACCCCAAAATGACACCACCGAGAGCTTCCAATGGGGTGTGTCCCAGAACTTCACGCAATTGTTCTTCAGGAGCCAGACGACCTTTCAATAATTCGTCAACCAGAATGTTGATCGTCTGAGCATGTATGCCTGCCTGTCTCCTGATACCCGTGGCATCGTAAATAACCACCATGGATAAAGCAACTGCCAGTGCAAATATCGGCGATTCAAAACCTGCGTACAATCCCACTGCAAATGCAGTTGCAGTAACCAGTGCCGAATGCGAACTTGGCATGCCTCCCACACTAATTAACAATGCCCAATTCCATCTTTTTGAAAAAAAATAATCCAATGGAAGTTTAATGATCTGAGCAATTCCCCAGGCAGACAATGCACTAATTAAAACATAATTTTGAAAAACGGCCTGAATATTCATATTAATCATCATCCAAATCAACCAAGTTATCACCGCTCAATTGTTGAACTTTAAGTTCAGCACTATTCAGCAGGGTGGTACAACGATGCGCTAATGCCTGCCCCCTCTCAAATAAGATCATTGTTGCATCGAGAGGGTGTTCATCCGATTCCAACGCTTCTACCAACGCAAGCAGTTCGCTAAAAGCTTCTTCATAAGTAAGTTGATCTACATCTATTGGTTCCGATTTCTTAATCATACTCTCTCCTGATCCTGGGCTTGTGCTTGCACAGGAAAGCTACCGTTCTTAACACGGACAGATAATTTGTCACCGACTGATACCTGGCTCGTGTGAGTGATCAAGATATTACCCAAGTCTCTGGTGACAATCGCATAGCCTCGTTTTAATACATCCGTAGGATTAAGCGATGATAAATGTTCTTTAACTCCATCCAGCCTGGTTGTTTCCAAAATAAGACGGTGTAGTTGGGATGCAACCATCCTGCGCGTCATGGTATCCAGCCCTTGCCATGAATTTTGTATGCGGCGAGCTGGTGAACAATACAGCAACCTGCGCATGCAATCCAATTTCTCATTTCGTTTTAACCCCAAAATTTCCATGGTTATGCTCTCCAACATGGAACATGCATCATAAAGTTGATCCTTCATCTCATCAATTGTCACACTGGTTGCCAACTCAGCAGCTGCGGTGGGAGTTGGAGCGCGTAGATCTGCTGCAAAATCTGAAAGAGTGAAATCCGTTTCATGACCGATCCCGGTTATCACGGGTGCTTTGCTTGCGACAATAGCTCGAACAACACGTTCATCATTGAAAGCCCACAAATCTTCGATCGATCCCCCACCACGGGCAATCAAGATCAGATCCGGATTGACAACCTGGTTAAGGGTTTGAATTGCAGACACCAATCCATCTGGTGCTCCGTCCCCTTGCACGACTGTGCCTGCCAAGACAACTTCGAGCATCGGATTTCGTCTTTTCAGTGTATTGATCATGTCCTGTAAAGCTGCCCCAGTCGGAGAGGTCACAATCCCGATCCTTTTGACGGATCCTGGCATTGGACGCTTGCGGTCAGTATCGAACAATCCTTCTTCTTCCAAAAGTTTTTTTAATCGCATAAATTCCTGGTGAAGAGCTCCCTCGCCCTTCGGACGGATGGTATCCGCATTCAGTTGATACTGACCTGCAATTTCATAAAGATTGATATTGCCATGAGCTTCCATGCTCATGCCATCGTGCAACGTAACTTTCAAGCGGGCAGCACTACTACGCCACATGACACAACGCAGGGAAGCGCCTGAATCCTTGAGAGTAAAATAAATATGACCAGAAGCAGGGCGCGATAAGTTTGAGATCTCACCCTGCACCCACACATTTTGAAGAATCTCGTCTGATTCCATTAATTGACGGAGATAGCGGGTCAACTCACTGACACTCAAGCTGATTGTGCTTTTGAAAAATGATGGCGGATACATATTTGCTAGCATACCTTTGTTCATATTGACTGTCAACCATTCCTATTATTCCATTTCTTTGCTACAATAATAGTATTGAATAATCTGGTTCAATCCATGAGTTTTGTTCGCTAAATTTCACAAACACTTTTATTTAATCAGATCCCAGATCAATAACCAGATCCTCCAATCTATCTCGAAAAAAATTTCCGAAGGGTAATTGGTTTTACAATGAATTATCTTTGGTCCCCCTGGCGAATGGAATATATTCAAAACCATCAATCCGATGATGAAAGTTGTGTTTTCTGCAATTTGCTTTCTCAAAAAGATGGCCCAGACAATCTGATCGTCCATCGAGGGGAGCATGTATTTGTAATCTTGAATCGTTTCCCGTATACAAGTGGGCATATCATGGTGGTGCCAACAATTCACACAGATTCCTTTGAAAATTTGGACACTGCTACATTAACCGAACTGATGCAAAAAACCACCATGAGTATGCGAATAATCCGCAGACTTTATCATCCCGAAGCCTTCAACCTGGGAGCTAATGTTGGTGTTGCTGCTGGTGCGGGTATAGCGGATCACGTTCATATGCACATTGTGCCACGTTGGAATGGAGATACGAATTTTATGTCCACTTTAGGACAAACACGAGTCTTGCCTGAAGAGTTGACCGAGACGTACCATAGGATGAGACCAGAATGGGATTTGGAAAAATAGAGAATTGATTTCTCATATTTTTTAACAAAGTTATTTCAGATATCTATCTTATCAGGAGGAATTTACATATGACCCATGATGAACCTGTAATCTTAAGCGCTGTGCGTACTCCGAGCGGCAAGTTTCAAGGCAGTCTATCAAGTTTTACCGCGCCACAATTGGGAGCACTGGTCATAAAATCCGCAGTGGAACGAGCAGGGCTTAAAGACCTATCGGAAATTGATGAAGTATTTATGGGAAATGTGGTTTCTGCCGGACTGGGTCAAGCACCTGCCCGCCAGGCAGCGATTAAGGCTGGGCTTCCTTCGACGGTTGGAGCAGTTGCCCTAAATAAAGTGTGTGGTTCGGGTTTAAAAGCTGCCATGTTGGCGGCTGCCTGCATTAAAGCTGGAGATGGTCGTCTGTATGTTGCCGGGGGTTTCGAGTCTATGAGTCGTGTGCCATTCCTGGTGGATGCACGCACAGGAAATTTAAGGTTTGGTCACAGCCAATTGACCGATGCATTATTGTTCGATGGATTGTGGTGTTCATTAGAAAATTGGGGGATGGGTGATGCTGCTGAATTCATTGCATCTGAATACAATGTATCGCGCCAGGCGATGGATGAATTCTCTTATCAAAGTCATCAGAAAACGCTGGCAGCCATCGATAATGGGAAATTTAAATCTGAGATCGTTCCAATAGAAATCAAGAGCAAAAAAGGTATCACCATTTTTGATACCGATGAATCGCCACGACGTGAAACAACCCTTGAAGCCCTGGCTGGTCTTAAACCTGCTTTTCAAAAAGATGGCAAGGTCACTGCCGGCAATGCACCCGGTCTAAATGATGGGGCTGCTGCAGTTGTGGTATCCAGCCGGAGCTATGCAGACCAGCTCGGAGTAAAACCAATTGCGAAAATCATCGGTTATGCCCAAGCAGCCTTGGACCCCAAGTACCTATTTGCAGCACCCGCAAAAGCTATTCCCATCCTTTTACAAAAAATTGGCTGGACGCTTCACGATGTTGATTTGATCGAACTTAATGAGGCTTTTGCAGCCCAAGTGCTTGCGGATGGATATGCGCTAAAAGACCAGGGTTGGGATTGGGGAAAAATCAATGTGAACGGAGGTGCAATTGCTCTTGGTCACCCAATCGGAGCCAGCGGAGCCCGCATCCTGACAACATTGATATATGCGCTAAAAGACCACGGCTTAAAACGCGGTATTGCTTCCCTGTGCCTGGGAGGTTCAGAAGCCGTTGCCATGGCAATTGAAATTGAGTAACCGGAGACCGGGCAACAGGTTATGACACCGCGTGATTATTCGATAAAAGCATCCATTGGGTTAACCCAACGCATTCCTGGTGGATATTTTTATATGGGTAGTCGTTTTCACGTGCGGGAACGACCAGCCAGGCAGGTATTTGTAAGGGAAATTGACATAGCCAATATGCCTGTTACAGTTGGCCAATATAAAACCTTTATTGAATCAGAAGCATACCAGCAAGAGCGTTGGTGGAGCAAGCCAGGCTGGGACTGGTTACATGGCAAATCTGATGGTTGGGGGCGTGAGAATCGCTTTATTCCGGATGCCTGGACCATCCAAGAAAGGCGAATTTCTCATCCTGTGGTAGGCATTACGTATTTCGAAGCAGAAGCATACTGCAATTGGATCTCATATTACAAAAAAAAAGGAATCCGTATGCCGGATGAAAAAGAATGGGAATATGCAGCGCGCGGTCCGGACGGTAGACCCTACCCCTGGGGTGAAGAGTTCGACTCAGCTCTAACCAACACGCTTGAAAGTGAACGCTTTGATACACTTGAAGCTGCCATAATGGATACGGATGCAAGCCCTTTTGGTGTTCACGATATGGCTGGAAATGTTCAGGAATGGACTTCCAGCTTATATGATCCCTTGCCCGGTGAGTTATTTCCGCCAGGAAGCCTTTTTGTTTCACGCGGAGGCTCTTTTAATGATACGGCTTATGGTGCGCGGACATCGTATCGACGTGCCTACCCTCCTGGTTATTTTTTTTCCTTTCTTGGATTTCGGGTTGTGGTAGAGTATAAATGATGAAATTTGGAGGTAATTATGTACTCTGAAAAAAAACAAATTCCTTGGGGTGCCCTGGTTGTAGTAGGGGCATTAATAATCTTTGGATGCATCATCGCTGCCGCAGTTTTAGTTCCACGATTAATTTCTGGATCGAACACAGGCATTATCAATAATGGAAATGTTCCACCAACTCCTGCAGCTCCATCCGGCGCTGTTATCCTTGAAATCTCTTCTTCCAATACAAAAGAAGATTGGATGAATGCTGTTATTGCTCAGTTCAATCAAGAAGAGCATAAACTATCCAGCGGCGAGGTTCTTTTTGTCCAGGTGAGCCACGTCACTTCAGGTGGGTCACAATCTGCAATTCTGGATGGCAGAAGTCAACCAACGGTATGGAGCCCTGGAGACCAAAGCTGGATAGATGGAGCCAACCAGATCTGGCGTGATCGCACGGGCAGTCTATTGATCCCAGATGATTGTTCTGCGACAGTATTAGCCCCAATAGGATTCGCAATGTGGCGTCCAATGGCAGAAGCCCTTGGATGGCCTGATAAACCCATAAGCTGGGATAAATTGGTAACATTGTCATCCAACCCGCTGGGTTGGGAAAGCCTAGGGCACCAGGAATGGGGTCAATTTAAATTTGGGCATACCCATCCTGATTATTCAAATACCGGCTTGCTAATGCTGACTGCTCTGGCTTACTCTACTGAAAGCAAAACAAGTGGTCTGACCGCCAATGAGGTTTACTCGGATGCAGTTGTTCAAGCATTCCATGACCTCGAGCAAAAAACCTACCATTACGGCATCCAGAATCGACCCCTCATGCAAATACTTGCCCAACGTGGACCAGGATACTTGCATGCCATCACCAGTAGTGAAGCAGAAGTTTTAAAAGCAAATGCAGAATTCGCTGCGACTATACCATATCCACTAGTATTTATTTTTCCTTCCAAAGGTACTTACTGGAGCGAGCAACCGTATTGCATATTGGAGGCAGATTGGGTATCCAATGAGCAAGAACAGGGTGCTGAAATTTTTAAAGATTACCTCCTTGAGAAAAAACAACAGGAGATGGCAATTCAATATTATCTTCGACCTGTGGATGAGACAATTCCACTGCATACACCTATAACACTTGAGAATGGGACAGATCCACGTGTGATGCGATCCGTGGTGCCTGCACTTTCCAGCCCATCAGCGGAAGTAGCAGCGGCTGTCAAGGATGTCTTCCATCAAACAAAAAAGATGGCGACCATTATTCTTCTCCTGGATACATCGGGTAGCATGGAAGGTGAAAAGATCCGTAATGCAGTTGAAAGTTCGGTAAATTTCGTCAACAGGTTGGATGTCAATGACGAGATCTATGTCTTGGGTTTTGGAGGTGAAAACCAGGTTTATGATCTGGGAGGAGGTCGGGCTGGGGACGTGGCAGAATCTGTCTCTCGAAAATTGGGTGGGGTTTTTGCAGACGGAAATACTCCCATGTTTGATGCCGTATGCCAGGCAGTTGATACGATCAATTCATTACAGACCGAGGACAAGGATAATTCTGATAATCGTTTGTACGGCATCGTACTTCTCTCAGATGGTGTTGATACAGCCAGCAATAGAACAGAAAACCAGATGTTCAATTGCCTGCCGAGTGGTGAGAATGTTGAAGGCGTCAAGGTCTTCACGATTGCTTATGGTGATGATGCAGATTCCGACCTAATGTTGCGGATCGCAAATCGAACCAATGGAAAGACCTTTACGGGTGATCCAGCCAGCATAGAAAGTATTTACAACGCCATTTCCGCTGAACAATAAATAGATATATCAAGGAGATCTTCTTTATGCAAAAATCACGCCCATTCTGGTATCTTCTAGATCTATATGGCTGGGTGGTACTTGTAATGAGCATAGTTACAGCCTTTTTCATCCATCAACCCTGGGTTATTTTACTTGGCATGATAGGATATTTGATCGCACTCCTGGTGGATTTGACCGGAGGGCGAGCCCTGGGGCGAACGGGGGCTATCCGATTAGCCCAGGCTGAACAAGAGAATCGAGAATTACACGCTGAACAAGCGCGATTACTGGGAGCGATCCGGGAGCGTGACGTAAAACTCACGGAGGATTCTATTGGTCAACAAGCTGATATTGAATCTAATGAAAGCCAAAAATAATCTCACGATATCAGTAATCCTATTTTGCGTTCAGACTTTTAAAATTAAGGAAAAAGAACTATCGACTGGAGGCTGAAATGACCATCAAACAAATATTTGTAATTGGAGCAGGAACAATGGGTAATGGTATCTCCCAAACTGCTGCTGTTTCTGGTTTTAATGTCACCTGTATGGATGTCATGCCGTCTGCACTTGAACAAGCCAGGACAAACATCGGTAGATCGGTCGAGAAATTGTTTTCCAAAGGTGTAATAACAGAAACTCAACGGAATGCTGCCTTTAAAATTAATTATGTAGGGAATATGGACCCCATTTCTTCGGCAGATCTTGTTATCGAAGCAGCCAGCGAAGACCCAGACCTTAAGTTAAAGATATTTCGAGAAATGGATGAAAAAGCCCGTCCCGGAGTGATCCTGGCAAGCAACACCTCTTCCATCAGTATTACTAAAATTGCCGGCATCACCAAACGACCAGACAAGGTGATCGGTATGCATTTCATGAATCCAGTTCCCCTGATGAAGTTGGTCGAAATCATCCGCGGACTTGGGACCTCCGATCAAACCACTGCCGAGATCGTGGAAGTATGTATATTGATGGGTAAAGAACCTATTGAAGCAAATGATGCTCCGGGTTTTATCTCAAACCGGATCTTATGCCCAATGATCAACGAAGCAATTTTTGCCCTTCAAGAAGGAATTGGCACACCTGAAGCCATAGACAATGTGATGAAACTTGGCATGAACCATCCCATGGGTCCCCTGACACTCTGCGACCTGATTGGATTGGATGTTGTTTTATCCGTTATGGATGTTTTGCAGCGTGATCTGGGTGATGACAAGTATCGTCCTGCTTACCTGCTTCGCAAGATGGTTGCTGCAGGCTACCTTGGTCGCAAGTCTGGTCGCGGCTTCTATCAATATTGATCTTCATGCGGCATATATAACCAACTCTATCATCTCATCTTATTGTCACTTAATTATTGAAAGGAGCCTGGTATGACTATTGAACTTCGAAGCATGGAAGCATCTGATTACAATGGTGTATTTTCACTGTGGAAGGATAGCGATAGTTTGATCTTGAATGCAGATGATTCGCGAGAATGCGTTATTCACTTTCTTGAACGAAATCCAGGGTTGAGCTTTGTTGCCATTGAACAGGGCAAGCTGGTTGGTGGAGCTTTATGTGGGCATGATGGTCGTCATGGGTATATCCACAACCTGGTGGTTAAAAAGGACCATCGTAAAAAGGGGATCGGCAAATCCCTGGTGGGACGATGTATGTTTGAATTGATCAAAATCGGAATCCATCGTTGCCACCTTTACGTAGAGAGTGGCAACCAGGAAGGGATCAATTTCTGGAAAAAACTGGGCTGGGAACAACGCGTTGAAATTATCAGTATGTCTCAACCACTACGCCATACCACTTGACCACCAAAGGAAAACCCATGCAAGACAAAACCTATGATTATGTAATTGTTGGATCCGGTTTCGGAGGTTCCGTTTCCGCCATGCGCCTGGCTGAAAAGGGTTATAGAGTTCTTGTTCTTGAACGCGGCAAACGATTTGAGGATCATGATTTCCCAAAATCCAACTGGAATATCTGGAAGTACTTGTGGCTGCCAGCATTACGTTGTACCGGGATTTTTGAAATGACTTTTATGAATGGTCTTCTGGCATTACATGGCAGCGGCGTGGGGGGAGGCAGCCTGATGTATGCCAATGTGCTGATGGAGCCTGACGAAAGCTCTTTTAATACACCTGCCTGGCATCAATATGTGGATTGGAAAAAGGAATTAACACCTCATTACGAACAAGCACGGAAAATGCTGGGAGTTACCCGAAACCCACGCTTGTTTTTCTCGGATGATCGGCTAAGGGAAGTGGCAGAAGATCTCGGTCATGGTGATTCCTTCCAAGCAACCGATGTTGGCGTATTTTTTGGAAAACCTAATCAGGAAGGTCATACTTTTCCGGACCCTTTTTTTAAAGGCGACGGACCTGACCGGACTGCCTGCAATTATTGCGGTGGTTGCATGGTCGGTTGCCGCTATAATGCCAAGAATACGCTGGTAAAGAATTATTTATATTTTGCAGAAATAATGGGTGCGACCATTCAGGCGGAAGCCAAAGTTAAAGATATCCGCCCAATACCATCAGGCAATTACGATGCAATCAATAATTCAACTGAAGACAAGGCTCGCTATGAAATAACCTACTCATCCTCAACGGCATTCCTTTTTAAACCTGAGAAGCACGTTAAAACCCGCAATGTAATCGTCTCAGCGGGTGCATTAGGAACTTTGGAATTGCTTTTACGGTGCCGGGAAATAACCCGATCGCTTCCAAGAATTTCCAATCAACTTGGTGACAGGGTGCGAACCAACAATGAAAACATTCTAGGAGTTACCACCCGCAACCGTGATACAGACCTCTCGAAAGGAATTGCCATCGGCTCGGTTTTCAGCGCTGATGAGGTAACCCATGTGGAACCCGTTCGCTATTCTGACGGTTCCTCATTTATTCGTGTCATGACAGCACCCTTGATCGATGCTGGAGCAAACATTTCTATACGTATATTAAGGACTCTGTGGGAGATCATCCGACATCCATGGGATTTTTTATATGGGAAATTCTTTGCCCGGTGGGCTCGTTTTACGACTATTTTGCTTGTAATGCAAACAGAAGAAAACCTGACGCGTGTCCGGTTGGGTAGAAGCTTTTTCACATTTGGTCGCAAGGGGTTGGTCATCAAGCCTGAATACGAGAAAGCACATACAGCCAATAAAATCACTATCGCCAACAAAGTGACTCGCATGTTAGCTGATAAGATGAACGGTATTCCTGCCAGCGCTTTCACAGACAGCTTGTTCAACTTCCCAACGACAGCACACATCATGGGAGGTGTACCGTTTGGTTTAGATGACAATCAAGGGGTGATCGGATTGGATTTCCAGGTCCATAATTACCCGGGTCTTTATGTGGTGGATGGCTCCGTTATGCCAGCCAATCCAGGAATCAATCCCAGCCTGACGATCACTGCACTGGCAGAATACGCAATGAGCAGGATTCCAGGAAAAGATGCCTTTGGAATATTTGGAGAATAATTATTGAACCCTGGTATCTCCTTTGACAGAAATTTTGCCATACAACTTGATCGACAGGATCCATTGGCAATTTACAGAGAACAGTTTGTAATTGATAACCCGGACATGATCTATATGGACGGTAATTCATTAGGTCGTTTACCTCTTGCAGTAGTTGAAATGACTAAGAAAGTGGTTTCCCAAGAGTGGGGAAGCAACCTGATAAGTTCATGGAACCAAGGGTGGTGGGAATCTCCGATTCGAATCGGAGAAAAGATCGCCAAGCTAATAGGAGCCGCCCCCGGACAAGTGATCGTTTGTGACTCGGTTTCCATTGATCTTTTCAAACTTACGATGGCAGTACTTTCACAACAAACCGGTCGAAAAAAAATTATTACCGATACGTTTAATTTTCCATCCGACCTGTATGTTCTGCAGGGGTGCGTAAATTTATTGGGTAATGAACATAGAATTGTACGCATCGGTTCCCGGGATGGCGAGCTTACTCCTGATTTGGATGCTCTTTATGCAGCCATTGACCAGGATACCGCCCTGGTAACCCTATCTCAAGTTACCTTTAAGAGTGGCTATCTTTATGATATGGCAGCCATTACTGAAAAAGCCCACCTGGTCGGCGCGTTGGTTCTATGGGATTTATGTCACTCCGTTGGAGCATTGCCGATTGACCTTGATGGTTGTAATGCCGACTTTGCAGTTGGCTGTACCTATAAATATCTTAATGGAGGACCAGGGTCTCCTGCTTTTATGTTTGTAAGCCATAAGATGCAAAAAAAAGCGAGATCTCCGATCTGGGGATGGTGGAGCCAAAATGCTCCGTTTTCATTTAACCTTGATTACACTCCAGCTGATGGCATGAAGAAATACCTATCCGGTTCACAACCCATCCTGTCCATGCTCAGCCTAGAAGCAGCCCTGGAGCCTCATTTACAGGTTGGAATTTTTCCACTTCGAAGTAAATCCATTCAGTTGGGTGAATATTTTATACAATTATCTGACAGAATTCTTTCACCACTTGGATTCGAGCTTGGTTCTCCCCGTAATCCAAATCAACGCGGCAGCCATATCAGTTTGCGCCATCCAGAAGGATATCGTATCAATCGTGTTCTCATCGATGAACTAAATGTTATTCCTGATTTTAGAGAACCCGATAATATCCGCTATGGTTTGACTCCTCTCTATACCACTTTTTGCGATGTCTGGGATGCAATCGAACGAACCCGCCAGGCTGTTGCTGATCAAATATATGAAAGGATCCCCATGTCACGATTAACTGTGACCTGAATTGATAGGATAACTTTAATCAAACATGTCGCCGGATTCCAATGGCGATGTTTTTGGTTCACCTGGCTAGATCAAGCAATAATTTATTTCATCAGCTTCTTTTCTATTTTTCAACACTGGCTATATAGATTTTGACAGCTTCCAGCATAAAACCAGCCAATCGTGGATCTATCTTGTCAAAATTTGCTTTGAAACCAGGGTGATTATTGTAATTTTCAGCCAATGCGACCAGTTGGTTCAGAGAAGGTGTCCAGAAAAAATCCATATGCCTGTGCCAACGTTCCACGCAAGCCTGCACTTCAGGAGAGGCTGAGCCAAAAGGCATGGCTGCCAAAATATCCCTGTAAACCTCGCTCCCTTCATCCAGGATTTGAGTTTTCTTTTCTGTTGAGTAGCTTTTCCATAATCGATTGGAAGCTTTAACGATCTCCGGATCATATAATTTTTCAGCCTCAAGCGCATATTTTTCCTGCTCTTCATCACTAAAAGCACTGAATAATTGTTTATCTGTCATATCCTTTTTTCCTTTTAAATGTAATATTGTTTCATCAACAGTTTGGATCATCCCTTCCAGGTGTGTGATGCGTTCCTGCAAGGCTCCTTTATGGCTTACGAGTGCAGATTCAACATCAAAACAGGGGGTTTCCATGATCCGGCGAATTTCATCCAGGCTCAGACCAAGCTCTCTATAAAACAGGATCTGTTGAAGGATAAGCAGGGCTTCTTCGCGATAAATCCTATAGCCATTACTCCTTCTTAAGGACGGTTTGAGAATGGATATCTCATCATAATAATGCAACGTGCGCACACTGACGCCTGCCAACCTGGATAATTGTTTGACTGTGTATTCCATATTCGAAGAATAAACCATGACGTAACGTTAATGTCAAGGGTTTTTTCACCAAATCCCTTGAATACCTTTGTCGAAAGAACTCTATTCCCATTCAATGAGGTAGAATTAGGAGAATGATCCTGGTTGCTAATAGGAAGAACGATAAGTCCACATGAAAATTGATATCCTTTATGAAGATCCTGACCTTGTGGTGGTTAATAAGCCATGCGGTGTTTCTGTGATCCCAGAAGGATGGGATCATGATGCCCCTTGTTTGATCAAATTGCTTGAACCTGATTTTGGAAGATTGTGGGTCGTGCATCGGTTGGATAAAATCACCAGTGGAGTTTTCCTCATGGCACGAAATGCTGATTCTCACAGAGATATCAATATCCAATTTGAACAACACAGAGTCGTAAAAAAATACCACACCATTCTTGTCGGAGTACCTGCCTGGATACAATACCACGCCTCTCAACCCCTCAGATCGAATTCTGGGCATAATCACCGTACGGTTGTGGACAGGTTAAAAGGCAAACAAGCCTCGACCCATTTTAGAGTGTTGATGTCTTCCAAAGATCATATTGTTGCTGAAGCTTCTCCCGAAACAGGTCGAACCCATCAGATCCGTGCACATGCTGCGGCATCAGGTCACCCCATCCTTGCAGACAGCCTCTATGGAGCCCCACTGACAAACATAATTTCCCGTCCAGCTCTCCATGCCCATTCTTTGCAATTCACGAAGCCAGCAACCCAGGAAATCCTGGTCTTCTCTGCAGTATACCCGACCGATTTCCAGAAAGCATTGATTCAATTGAAACTCTCAAATAACTTGACTGCCTCCGACTCATAATCCTGTTGTCAATTCCCTGTGTCCTGCATTGACAGATTTGTTGGTTGACAAAATATTACTTTATTGGGAAATAATTGAAACTACTTGGATGTATAATTATCGAATGGATTTTTTCAATATTGATCCGGATCTGAAGCGTTTTCTCCCGGAGGAAACCCACATAATTCTTCTGGAAGTGAAGCCATACGAAGACGGTCGTCGTATTCGTATCTTCCTGGAAATTACTCCTTTTCTGAAGCCCCCTTTTATTGAATTTACCCTGACCGATGCGGATGGCATGGACGCTGGCTCAGCCAGCATTATCGAACCGCCACGTTGGAAGCATGAACTTACCATGCATATTAAATATTCAAAACAGATAGAAGGTGAGTTCCAACTTACTGCACGCCTTTTTTATCCCGAAATTGAAGATCAGGATAGACGTGTTATTACTTTTAATCTTCCAAGTACGAATTCTGAAGCATGACAACCCGATCCAAATTCCGAAAATCATTGGTCTGGATAACATTTCCATTGCTGTTGTCTTTTCTCTTTGGTTGCATCGGTTATAAAACCGCTTCAGATAAATTCTTCTATATCCCTTAAAGAATAAAAATTCAGATCATTCCTGTAAACATCTCTTACTTTACCTTTCGAGGAATGCTTGGGTTTGGTTCCTCACCTCCCCCGACAGGCAAAATGGATGTTTTCTTCACCCCAACTCGATATTTCTAAGTTCCAAGCTCGACCCAATTCCGTTCGAAACCAACAGAAATACCTGAAACAATTGATGTTAACAAAGTTGTTTAGTATTTTCCCTTGCCCTGCCCCGCAAGGGGTCTTATAATCATCTTCGGTATCTTTTCACTAATCCGGGTGAGTTGGGAGGTCGTTTGTGTGCCAGGCATACGTACACCCACCTGTCCCCCCTTTATAAAGGGTACAATATATAGAAGTATCATTATCGTGGAGGCTTCATTTGTCTGAATTTAATCCTGAGATCGAAATCCTGCCCGAAGTCCAAACCAAGGGGACGGACTTCAAACATTTTTTTCTCGATCTGCTCGAAACATTGATCCTGGCGGTTATCCTGTTCCTAGTCATCAACACGGTGTCAGCACGAGTGCGTGTGGATGGCTTCTCGATGCGCCCGACACTTGAGGATGGCGAATTCATCCTCGTCAACCGCCTGGCTTATAAATTTGGCGACCCCAAGCGCGGAGAGATTATCGTTTTCCGATCGCCCGTGGTGCCCGACGAAGACCTGATCAAGCGTGTCATCGGTCTGCCTGGTGATGAGATCGAGGTGAATGCTGGTGTTGTTTACGTTAATGGCAGCCCATTGATTGAACCTTATATCGCCGCCTTACCCATCTACTCCGGCAAGTGGCAGGTTGTGGATGGCTATTTGTTTGTGCTGGGGGACAACCGTAATGATTCATCCGATTCACATAGTTGGGGGTTGGTGCCGATGCAAAACGTGGTTGGCAGATCAATTCTGATCTACTGGCCATTTAACGAATGGGATATGTTAAACCATAATATAATAACTGCGATGGTTCCATAAATGGGTTTCGAAAACCAATCATCTTTGACAGGTTTAACAGACTTCTAATTAAAAAGGTTCAATCTATGAGCGCACCTCAAACTACCCGCGATTATCCATGCAGCGAATGTTCCGCAGGCATAATGCACCTGGAATATATCACCTACTTCACCTGGCTGAGCGAAGAACTGATCACTGTGCCAAATTTCCCGGCCTGGATCTGTGATGTATGCGGTCGACGCGAATATGATCAAAAGGCACGTGTCTGGTTGACCGCCTTGTTGAATCCCGAAACCGGCAAGAATAACACCAACAAGATCCCTGTCCGCCCGGTTATACTCAAATGCCCCTTTGCAAGACCAACGCCCGATTAAGCGAGCCTTAAGCCGAGGGATTCCAGCTCGCATGCAGAGATTTATCACCCAATCTGAAATAATATTCGTACTTGTGTAACAAGAACAGTGAAACAAGAAAGTTCCAAATTTCACCCGTAAATTGCCTTGACCTGATATCAACTGGATGGTAAAATCCGTCCGCTCAAGATAAGCCCCCATCGTCTAGTGGACCAGGACGTAGCCCTTTCAAGGCTCAAACCGGAGTTCGAATCTCCGTGGGGGCACC
>CAYJKQ010000001.1:582030-652496 GCA_964370815.1 uncultured Anaerolineaceae bacterium
TCTCCGTGCCCCCTGTCGGGGATGCTGCGCTAGGGGCACCAAATTAATGAACCGCCCAAGAAGCGGTTTTATGTTTAAAACCGGAGCCCCCGCAAGGGGATGATATTCGAATCTCCGTGGGGGTATAGATTTCAAACCGGAGCCCCCGGTAGGGGATGTTATTCGAATCTCCGTGGGAGCACAGATTTCAAACCGAAGCCCCCGGTAGGGGACGTTATTTGAATCTCCATGACCAGCTAATCATAGTTTTTCGATTTCAGGTATAAATAGCCGAATGAAAAACCCGCTTGAAAATCAAGCGGTTTTGATTGATCCAAACGGATGGGTTACTCGATCGCAGTATATAATAACGGTTCGGTATTGATCAATTCTTCAAATATTTCCACCACACGCGGGTCAAATTGTTTACCAGACTGGGAGCGGATATAAGCCCGTACTTTTTCGTTCGTCCAGGCTCCCCGATAACGGCGCTTTGACCGTAAAGCATCCCAAACATCCACCACCGCGAATATGCGTGCCTCCAATGGGATGTCCTCGCCGCTGATCCCTTCCGGATAACCAGACCCATCCCAGCATTCGTGGTGATAATATGGGATATTCAAAGCCGGTTTTAAATAGGCGATGGATGATAACAGCTTTTTGGCATTTACTGGATGCTGGCGCATAATCTCCCATTCTTCCTCATCCAGCGCATCCGCTTTCAACAGAACCTTGTCTGGAATAGGCATTTTTCCAATATCATGCAGCAAGGAGCCGCGCCGAATTTGGATCAGATCTGCTTCACTCACACCCATTGCCTGAGCCAGGCGCAAAGTTACTTTTGTAACACGCTGGGTATGACCTTCCGTTTCGCTGTCACGCAGCTCCAAGGCGCTTGACCAACCCATGATTGTTGTATCATAAGCCTGCATCAACTCCATATTCGAGCTTTTCAATTCGGACACCAATTGTGCATTATCGATCGCTATAGCAGCCTGACCGGCAAAGGCATTCAGGAAACTCATCCAATCAGGAGTGACATCCAGAACGGAGCGATGAAATATTTCCAATACTCCTTTAAGCTGATCTTTCGCCACCAGGGGTACTCCATAATAAACCTCAAATCCTTCGGATCTAAAAAAAGGTGATCGCAGAAATTCTGAATTGATCGTACGCATATGGTCAACGTGAACGATCTTCTTATTTAATCCAGCCATTCCAGCATAACCTTGCCCCAGCATTAAATGGGTACTTTGGAGAGCATTGGTATGAAAACCGATCCCCGAGGCATAATTTAGCATCTGTGAACCAGGATCAAATATCAACACAGCAGAAGCATCCACACCCAGTTGGGACCTGGTTTTTTCCAACAAAATGTTCAAAATAAAATTCAGATCAACACTGGAAGTGATAGCCTGATCGATCAAATGCAGCGCTTGTACTTGCATCAGATTATGACTGGTTTCTTCAAATAAACGGGTGTTATTAAGTGCAGTAGCAGCGCGTTCTGCCAGTAATTGACTGGCATTTATCTCCTCATTAGCTGGTTTGTAAGGGCTGTTGTTGCTAAGTGTCAGGAAACCGATTGTTATATCATCAATTACCATCGGATAAGCAAAGAAAGATTTAATCTCTTTATTTACTAACACCTCGCGAAGTTTCGGTGCGTCCCTTTCAATATTGGGAATGATAATGGGATCACCACTTGCGATCGAGCGCTGGAACGAAGGCGATGAGAGAATTTCGCTAAGATCCTCAAATGCACCCTCTGGCAAACCGTACTGGGCTGCCAGGCTGACTTTCTTCATCATTTTATCTAATGCCATCACTGTGCAAGTGCTACATTCCATAATCCTTGCAGCAGCAATAACCAGTTTGTCCAACATCATCTGTTCATTCCGAATAGCTGTCAACTCGATCCCCAACCTGGTTATTTCTGCTAACCTGGAAGCCCGTCTTTTTTCAGCGGCATACAACCTGGAGTTGACAATAGATATAGCCACCTCATCAGCAATGGTTGAGAGCAATTCCTGATCGACCAATGAATAGGCATTTGGTGTATACATTTGAACAGAGATAACGCCTAAAACCTCTCCACCAAAAAGGACCGGCACACCAAGCCAGGAAGCAGGCAAATCCATCGTTCCCCATTTTTCAGCAGAGGGAAGATGCTCTTGCTCTTTTACTAGATCCCGGATCAATAATGGTTTTTTATTCTTGATCACATTGGCTGTTAATCCCGAGCCCAAGGTTTGTTTATAAGACTCTTCCCGCGTACCTTTATCCATATTGATCTTGAATTCAAGTTCATTATTAGCATTATCATAAAGTGCAATAAAAAATGCGTCAGAGAGGATGGCTTTTGTGATCTCATGGAAAATGATCTCCAGCAGATCATCCAGGTTGAGGGTTGAACTAAGCGCATTGGAGATTGTGTTTAACAAAGACAGGCGTTCTGCCTGCTGAAGGATCTTTTCCTGAGCTCGCTTGCTTTCTATAGCCATGGCCACTTGCGTGGAAACAAATGTGAGCAGGTCTGCATGTGCATCCTCGAAACGCACGCCTTCCGTATAGGATTGAGTGACCATTGCCCCGATCGTCTTTTCCTGGCTGATCAACGGGACTCCCAACCAGTCCACAGAGTTGGTGCCCACCAGCTCCACTTCTCCCGCCTGCAACAGCTTTTGGAATTCCTCTGGAGATGCAAATAGTGTTTTTCCAGTTCTTAATACATAACCTGTCAAACCTTTTCCCGCTTTTTGGGGTGAAGGAATTTCATCGTATTGATCCCGATAATAAGGGTATGTCACCAGATCATCTACCGGATTATAGAGGGCAATAAAGAAATTCTTAATCGGCATCAACTTTCCCAGGATTTTATGTATGGCTTCATACAGGACGTCCAGGTTGTCGCTGAGAATTGCAGCTTGAGAAATGGCGTATATGGCAGATTGCAATTTCTCAGCCTGCTTGCGTTCCGTGATGTCAATAACAGAGCCTTCGTAATATTTAATGGTCCCATCTTCTCCCCAGATCACCCTGGCATTCTCGCTAACATTTACCAGGGACCCGTCTTTTCGCACCCATTCCCCCTCGAGATCCCGAATCTCACCTTCCTGCACGATCCTATCTTTAAAGATCTGCCGTGGAGAATGAGGCGAAAAACCTTCCTGTTCCAGGTTGCGCGTTGCAAGATCTTCCACTGAAGAAAATCCAACAATTTTCAAAAATGCCGGGTTTGCTGCCAGAATTCGACCGTCCGGTGTCGTCCGGTAAATACCGACTTGAGCATTTTGAAAAAATGTTTTAAACCGTTCTTCTCCCGTTGAAATTGTATCCAAGAGAACCTGTTGGTGTCTTAAATGAGCATCCTGTTCATTCTCATTGAATCCTTCCAGATCATAACTAATTTTCTGTCTCAACATTGATATCCCTATTATAAGGTTGGAAGAAATTCATTGATCTCAACTTTTTATCAGAGAAGTTTCATACTAACTCATGATAAAAAAATTTTCAATTGGTTTATACAACATATTCTAACTTCCGAACTTAATAAAGTATATGGTCATTAAGTACTATTTTTTTTGTTCCATCCAGTATGTTTTATGTTGTTTAATAGATATTTATTAGGTGATTTCTCGAAGTCATAAGGCATTAAGGAGTGAAAGCGAGGTTCGCTCGCTTTCACTCCTCCACCGTCTCCCCAATGTTTGAGAGAATCCTTTGGAGTGTATTAATTATCTTTATGACTACACAGATAGATTACCTTCTCCCGAAGGATATCTTGCGCCGGCGGGTTTGCTACCCTGATAATTGTCAACCCAGTAGTCATTCATCTTTTAGGTGAATCTTGATAAAGATTTTATTGTAAGTAATACTGGCGTTATTTCATCCCTAATCCATTTTTTACCCCCTGCAAAACCTTAACCATTAATTCAATACCTGACAACCAGCAATATAAATTGTTAATATGTGTTGTCAGGTTTTGAATGATATTTCACCTATTTGGCTTCTTTTTTTAAGGTGGAAGAAGGTCGGCCGATTGCAGCAGCAATGATCTGTTCGAGGCGTGCAACCATGCTGGCGGGATCGGGATGTAAGCCTTCCACCAGTAATGCACTTTCATAGATCTGATCAATGATCGCTTTTTGCAATTCAGATCCAATTTCCAACGTAAGAAGGTTTTTCAATATGGCGTGGGCGGGATTAAGTTCAAGGATCTTTTTAGGGACCGTGTAATCTTTTTCCAGATATTTATAGACCCGCTGAAGTTCCGGATTCATGCTTCCCTCCGGGTCCACCAACCTGGCTAAAGATTGGGTAAGACGCTTGGTAGTGCGTACATCTGCCACTTGTTCCCCCAATTGGGTCTTGAATATTCCTATTAATGCTTCCATATCTTTTTCTGGGAGGGGGTCGCTGTTGGCAGATGGGGAATCGAGTGTTTCCGGAAGGTCTATTTCTTCAGCAGCAGCATTTTTCAACTCAAAGTCCTTATATTTGTGCAACCCCATCAACATGAAAGAATCCATGGGTTCGGTTAATAGCAGGACTTCCACCAATCGGCTGTGGAAGTAATCCAGGTGTGGGCTGCGCAGCACGGATTTGGAATCGTCACCTACGATATAATAGATCTTCTTCTGATCTTTCTGCATGCGTTGAATGTAGTCCTCCAATGAAGACCAATCTTCGACATTTGTACTGGAATGGAAGCGCAGCAAAGGTTGCAGTTGCTCAGATTCGGGTGAATTGGAAGCGATACCCTGCTTAAGGAATACTCCAAATTCCTTCCAGAAGGAGGTGTATTTATCTGGTTCCTTGCGAGCCAAATCCTCCAAGTCTTTTAAGACCTGCTGGGTTAATATCTTTTTTAGTTTTGCCATCATGCCTGTCGCCTGAATGGTTTCACGCGAGACGTTTAAAGGTAGGTCTTCCGAATCCACGACTCCCTGCACAAAACGAAGAAATTCCGGTAGCAGATCTTTTGAATATTCGTCAATAAGAATATTTTTTGAATACAGCTTCAGACCATCTTCCTTGCGTATGGCAAGCATGCCGCGCTCAGCTTTCGCCGGTACATATAAAATGGCATAGACTTGAATTGGAGCATCGGTTGACATCTGGATGTGAAAAAGCGGGTCTTCAAAGTCGAGAGTCATTTGCCGGTAGAAATCTTTGTATTGCTCCTCGGTCACATCATGTTTGGCGGTCCTCCAAATGGAGGTCTGCTTATTGACCTGCTGTTTGTCATCTCCAAGATAGATTGGAAATCCAACATAATCTGAATGCTTGCGAAGGATTTCCTTCAAGCGGTACTCCTCCAGGAACTCAAGTGCATCCTCTTTAAGTTTGATCTCGATCCTGGTGCCGCGCTCTTTTTTATCGGCTGGAGTTACTTGAAAATCATCCTGACCGACAGCATACCAGCTTGTGGCTTCTGCTTCATTCCGAAATGAGCGGGAGGTCACCCGAACCCATTCCGCCACCATGAACACAGAATAAAAGCCCACACCGAATTGTCCGATGACATTGATCAAGTCTTTTTTATTCTCGATCGTGGTTTCATTGGCTGTTTTGATAAATTCACGGGCGCCAGATTGGGCGATAGTGCCGAGATTCTCTATGATCTCGTCACGAGTCATGCCGATCCCGGTATCCGTTAGCGTGATCACATGCTTGTCCTTATCTATTACAATGTGAATGTTCAAATCCACATCCGGGTCAAGCACATCATGGTTGGTCAACATTTCAAATCGAATTCGATTAAGTGCATCAGAGGCATTCGAGATCAACTCTCTCAGGAAAACTTCCCGATCTTTATACAGACTATGGATCAGGATATTCAATAATTGCTTGGTCTCTGCTTTAAAAGTAAATGATTCGGGTGTGCCCTGACCTTTCTTCTTTGTCATACTTGCCTCCTGATTTCTGGTGTAGCTTAATTACAATTCTATCATCCTTAACTTGGTGCCGGGATGGTTTATCCGAGTAACGCACTGGCAATTATAAACAAGGTATTTTAAATTTTCAAGTTGGATATAATTTTCTTAAAGATGGAAGTTTAATTTACCAAGAGGAGCGTTTCTATGAGAACAATTGCCTTATAGAGGCACATCATCCGTAGACCACACATTGACAGGACTGATTGGAGGGTATAGAATTAGCATAACTTAAGGAAATACGATGATAAATATCTTATTCGAAGAACCTGACCCACACCCATTACCCTCATCCGCACCAAGCAGATGCCAGGAGATACTACCAGCCTGAAATTTATTCATTCGGTCTGAAATGTACCCCTGCGTCATGATGCGCTGGGGTACATTTTTTTAGGAGATATGTATGAATAACCAGCTTCAATTACCCTGGGTTCAACCCTGCGAGGAAATTACCCCAATATCCAAACCATGGTCAATGGTTGCTCTGCAAAAGAAGATCAAGAAAATAACGTGCCATATCAACAAGCTTGACCAGTTTGCCAACTCATTGAGTTCCTCTTACACAAGCAGTGACTCATTTGCCCAGAAGGTCATCAGTCGCAATGTCTTGCGCTAGGGAAGAGAACTTTTCAGTAAGGAGTAAAGAATGTTCACAATAATGATTTATGCTTTTATCACAATCACCCTCTTTGGCTTGTGCATCACACAACTCGAAGCCACTGATCGTGAGCTACAATTTCTTATCAAATATCACGATATTTTCGATGACTCAACTCATTGATCCCCCCCATAAAAGTGATCGTACAACCTTAAGGCTGAAAAAAACCGTTGATACCAATATCAACGGTTTTTTACGGAGATGATTGTAGGTAAGACTCCACCTTACAAGGCGGTAGAACCCAGACTCTGCAAATTCGTATCCCATTGCAGAACTTGCATATCAGTTATAATACGCTCGTGAGAACTATTTTCAGATCTTTTATTCTGTTGATATTCCTGACAGGTCAGGTGGCATGTTTCCCTGCAGCCTTTTCCGGCAAGGTCCCTTCGCCGAACCCCAGCATCACACCCCTAACAATCTCACCACCAATTTCCACTCAAACCGATGAACCTTCTATAATAACAGCAGCTCCTACGGATAATCAATTCATCCGGTTTGCGGTGATCGGCGATTACGGCAGTGATAATTCAGACGAAAATACTGTTGCAAATCTGGTGACAAGCTGGAAACCTGACATGATCATCACAACCGGGGACAATAATTATCCGGAAGGTTCAGCCCAAACGATCGATCACACCATTGGTCAGTATTACCAGGCCTATATCCACCCTTATGACGGGGAATATGGAGAAGGCGCAATTGTAAATAATTTCTTCCCCAGCCTGGGTAACCATGATTGGATAACGGATCAAGCCCAACCTTATCTGGTTTTCTTTACCCTGCCCGGTAACGAGCGTTATTATCAGTTCAGCAGAGACCCGGTTGCATTTTTTGTTATCGACAGCAATGCACAAGAACCTGATGGTGTCAACAGGAGTTCAGTGCAGGCAGAATGGATTAGACATCAGATGGCGTTATCCACAGCAACATGGAATGTGGTTTATTTCCACCATGCGCCATATTCATCCGGAATTCACGGTTCGACAACCTGGATGCGCTGGCCATTCCTGGAATGGGGCGCAGACCTGGTTCTTTCCGGTCACGATCACACCTATGAACGCCTGCAAGTCGATGGTCTGACTTACATTGTAAATGGTCTCGGTGGGGGTTCGATCTACGATTTTCTTATTCCATTACCCGAAAGCCTGGTTCGTTACAACCAGGAGCACGGAGCCATGTTGATCGAGGCTGATAGTCAATCTCTCAGGATTCTATTTATGAACATTCAAGGCGAGGTTATTGACAGTCTCACTATATCCAAACCTTGAAACAACACCAGATACAATTATCCAACTCTCTATCAATCCTCCCCAAGGTTTGGAAAAATAAGGGTGAAGGAAGGGAACCTTCTGAAAGTCAGCTCCAATAGAATTTTACCCTTAGAGCAAAAGCTGTATGGTATATTTGCATTCACTGAGAAAATTAACATAAAGAATCATTTTCGTTTAATATAGCTGACAGAATATAATTTCATGCAAAAAAGTTACGAGGCAAGCGATATGACGATAAATAAAACCCACAATCCAGGTATGCCGCTCAATATGGATTGGGTCCAGAAGTCTCACATCAATCGCAGCGCGGTCGAACGCCGGGCTGCGACCATTCCCACCCGACGGAGCGTTAAGAAAGAATGGCAGGCTGCCTGGTTACTGCGCGCCATCACCTGTATGGACCTGACCGCACTGGCTGGCGATGACACTCCGGGACGTATCCGTCGTTTGTGCGCCAAAGCCAGGCAACCGCTCCGACCCGATATGCTGACCAGCCTTGGGCTTTCAGACCAAGAATTAACTGTGGGTGCCGTATGCGTTTACCCCAGCCGTGTAAAAGATGCGGTTGAGGCACTTAAGGGCAGCAAGATACCTGTCGCCTCTGTGGCTGCAGGTTTTCCTGCTGGGCAGACACCCATGCCGCAACGCCTAGCAGAGATCGAGCAAGCTATAGAATCCGGTGCCAGGGAGATCGATATTGTCATCACACGCACTCATGTTCTGACAGGAGATTGGCAAGCGCTGTACGAAGAGATCAGTCAATTTCGAAAAACCTGCGGAGATTCCGCCCATATGAAAACGATCCTGGCAACAGGTGACCTGGGTACCCTCACCCAGATTTACCAAGCCAGCCTGGTGGCGATGATGGCTGGCTCCGATTTCATTAAAACCTCCACCGGTAAGGAAGATGTCAATGCCACCCTGGAATTCGGCCTGGTAATGACACGCGCCATCCGGGAATATCATGAGAACACCGGATTCAAGGTCGGATTCAAACCAGCCGGTGGTATCAGCAAAGCCAAGCAAGCTCTCGCCTGGCAAGCCTTGATGAAAGAAGAACTCGGTGATGACTGGCTGATGCCGGACCTGTTCCGCATCGGCGCAAGCAGCTTGTTGACAGATCTTGAACGTCAACTATATCATTTCCTGACCGGGCACTACGCTGCACGCCACCACATGCCAATGGGATAATTATCTGGAGTATCAGATGAAAAAACTGACAGAACTTTTCAAGAATATGGAATATGGTCCAGCCCCCGAATCTGCTGATGCCGTTAACACCTGGCTGCAGGAACACGATCACCGATTTGGATTGTTAATAAACAATCAATGGGTGCATCCCACAAAAGCCAAAACATACAGCAGCTATAATCCCGCCACCGGTGAAATACTGGCAGAAACCACACAAGCCGGGCAGGCGGAGGTGGACCAGGCAGTAGCTGCCGCCCGCCAGGCATTCAGTGAATGGAGTAAAACTCCGGGAAATGTGCGCGCCAGGCACATGTATGCAATTGCCCGAAATGTTCAGAAACATTCCCGTCTGCTGGCTGTGCTTGAATCCATGGATAATGGCAAACCCATCCGCGAATCCAGAGATATCGATGTACCCTTGCTGGCTCGCCACTTCTATTACTATGCCGGATGGGCACAACTCATGGAGACCGAGCTACGTGATTATCAAGCCGTCGGCGTGGTTGGGCAGATCATTCCCTGGAATTTTCCTTTGCTGATGCTAGCATGGAAGATAGCCCCAGCCATCGCTATGGGAAATACGATCGTACTGAAACCGGCTTCCAACACGCGCCTGAGTGCACTTCTCTTCGCAGAGATCGTTATGGAATCCGGGCTGCCAGCTGGTGTTGTGAATGTGATCACAGGCAGCAGCCAAGCTGGCTCCATGATCGTCACCCACCCGGATGTTGACAAGATCGCTTTTACCGGATCTACGGATGTGGGAAGGACTTTACGCCACCAGACGGCTGGCTCTGGGAAAAAACTATCCCTGGAATTGGGAGGTAAATCACCCTTTGTTGTTTTCGATGATGCCGACCTGGACAGTGCCATTGAAGGTGTCATTGATGCCATCTGGTTCAACCAGGGGCAGGTATGTTGTGCCGGATCACGTCTCCTTGTCCAGGAAAATATCTCCGAAATATTCATCCGCAAACTCAAAACTCGCATGGAACACATGCGTGTGGGTGACCCCCTCGATAAATGCATCGATATGGGCGCGATAGTGGATAAATCCCAATGGGATACCATCGATTATTGGGTCAAGATGGGGATCAGTGAAGGCGGCGAACTCTTCCAGCCGGAAATTCCTTTGCCAGCCAAAGGTTTGTTCTACAAACCAACCTTGCTCTCCGGTATGGAGGCTTCAGCATCGACTGTACAGGAAGAGATCTTTGGACCGGTATTGGTTTCCCTTACTTTCCGCACTCCCTCCGAAGCAGTTGCCCTCGCCAACAATACCCGTTATGGCCTGGCAGCCAGCGTGTGGAGTGAAAATATTAACCTTGCACTGGATGTAGCCAGCAAGATCAAAGCTGGATCTGTCTGGGTTAATTGCACCAATCTATTTGATGGCGCCTCAGGTTTTGGTGGCTACCGGGAATCAGGTTATGGCCGCGAAGGTGGCAGGGAAGGGTTGTTTGAATATCTCCGCCCAGCCTGGCAAGCACGGCCACACTCTGCTTTCCAGCCCCCTGCGCTGGATCAACCTTTGCCCAATTGGGGAGATCACACCCCGGATCTCCCTGCGCCTTCATCCCGGGCTTCAGCGAATGGAAGAGATCTCCCGGCAATCGATCGTACATCAAAGATGTACATCGCTGGGAAACAGGTCCGTCCGGATGGAAATTACACGCATGCCATCCTGGATGCGAAGGGAAACCTGATCGGACAGGTGGGGGATGGAAACCGGAAAGACATCCGTGATGCTGTAGAAGCAGCTCACGCTGCTCACACCGCAAAACCGGGTTGGGCGATGCGACATGGATACAACCGTTCTCAAATCCTATATTTCATGGCAGAAAATCTGGATGTCCGTAACCTGGAATTTGTCAATCGAATTATCAGCATGACAGGCTGCACCAGGAAAGCTGCCCAGAACGAAGTGGACACCGCAGTTCAACGTCTTTTCACCTATGCAGCCTGGGCAGATAAATATGGCGGCAGCGTGCAGGAAACCACCTTGCGTGGTATCACTGTGGCGGTAAATGAACCGGTCGGTGTGATCGGAATCGCCTGCCCGGATGAATTTCCATTGCTTGGTTTTATTTCTTTAATGGCTCCTGCCATTGCGCGCGGCAATACAATTGTCATTCTACCCAGCGAAAAATATCCCCTGAGCGCAACTGACCTTTACCAGGTGCTGGATACATCCGATGTTCCAGCAGGTGTCGTCAACATTATCACCGGAGACCGGAACCACCTGGTTAAAACTTTGGCGCAGCATGAGGATGTGGATTCGGTCTGGTATTTTGGTGGTGCAGAAGGCAGTTTCTACGTGGAATATGAATCCGCTGCAAACATGAAGCGAACCTGGGTAGGCTATGGATTGCAACGCAACTGGCTTGATCATGAACAGGGTGAAGGACATGAATTTCTACACGAGGCAACCCAGGTTAAGAATATCTGGGTTCCAACAGGCGAGTAGGGAATTCTTTCGAAATCTACACTTTGGAATAGATCAATAATCGTTACTACATATTAATTCGTAGAAGAAATCAAAAAAACATCTTGAAATTCAAGATGTTTTTTTATCACCGTCGTAAACGGATCTTTCACGGTTGGTCAGATTGACAACAAGCGCCTGGCTGGCTTGCACCAGGTTTTGCGGTGTCAGAAGGATCTCTTCACCCCACTGACCTGTTCCCACCCCGAGAATCGTCTCTTGCAACAGGGATGCTTCCAAAAAACTTCCGAAACCTTCCGGCTGCCAATGAAATGGTGGGATCGAACCGATCGCATATCCGCATGTCTTAATTACAAGCTCAGGAGAAGCCAAGCGAATATTACGTGATCCAAGTGCTTTTTTCAGATGTCCTGAAATTGCATTCTGGTCACCTCCAAGCATCACCATTACACATTCACCGGTATCCATTTCAAAGATCAAGGTTTTCACCATCTGGCGCTCACGGAAACCAAGTGCCCGGGCAACATAGGCTGCGCCTTTTTCTGTTGAAACAGGGAAGGAACGCCTGTCATAAGGAATCCCCAACTGATCCAGGAATTGATGGGCTGGCAAAAAGGTCAATTCTTCTCTTACCCTGAAAGTTCCGTTGATTCGCGGGTTGAATTGCTATATGGCTCTTTTGTACCCATTTTTTGGTATGGAATTAAGAGTAAAAATCCGATGGCGATGACAGCTTCTCCAATTTGCACCCCAAAAGACTGTAAATTTCCAAAAAAAGGCACTTGCGGAAGAGTTTGAGTACCCATCCCGAAAACATCCGCCATACCTGAAAAAACAGCTATTACATACCCCATGCTCACCAAGCGCATTCCTATATCCGCTGCGATCGTTCGTGTGGAGTTTCTCCAAAAAGCCATCAGGCTTATATAACCACCAAAAGATATCAAAGCCAACCCAAACAGAAATACAGCGATCTGAATGAAACCAACCACGACGCTCCGATCCCATCCGAATAAGGCAGGTCGTGCGCCAACCATGAAGATAAACAATCCTACCAGGGTCACGAGCAATCCAAATCGGATCTGGCGGGGAAGCATCTTAGGTAACACCGGTTTTGATCGGATCGGAGTAACGTTTTCGTCTGAGATCATAAGGGTAAATTCTCCTTAAGGAATCTTTGCCAGTTCTTTCCCATGATAGCCTCAACGTCAGAATTTGTATAGCCACGTGAAGTCAGGATCGTTTCCAGTTTTTGTAGATCGGCAATTGTGTCTACATCGGCTGGCGCACACTCCAAACCAAAGCCCCCATCAAAATCCGTTCCGATGCCAACGTGCTGGGCATCCCCTGCCAGCTGACAGATAGTATCAATGTGAGCTACAAACAAGGATTCGAGCGTCAGTCCATCCCGACTTTCAGATGGAACCCAACCATTCTTCAAGAATGGAAGGACTGGCATGACACCGATTATTCCGTCACGTGCGATCGTTTTCCTGATGACATCATCCGTCAACATCCGGTTGCCCGCATAATTTTCCAATAAAGAAGCTGCATTGGCATGGCTGGCAATGATCGTACCCGGATAATCATCGAGAGCTTGCCTGGCAGCCAATTCATCCATGTGGCTGATATCCAGCGTCATCCCGATTTCAGCCATACCTGCCAACAAGTCACGCCCATCTTCTGTGAGTGGACCAGGTTCATGCGTTCCTCCACAGAAACGGGTTCCAGTCCAGGCTGGACCAATGATCCGTACCCCATCCTCCCACCACTCTTCCAATTCAGACGGTTTGCGGACACCCTCTGCACCTTCCATTAGCACCAACATACCTACTGGATGATCATTCTGATTTCCAGTCCAATGAGTCAATACCTCATCCAGATCTTTTGAAGTCATGATCAGTCGAAATTTGTCAGGATGCTTGTCTGCCAACCTGTGGTAGACATCCAACTGTGAACGATAGCAACGATAAGCCTCATTAAAATCTTTATAGGCCTGAGAATCCCAATCCCCCATTTTTTTTCGCTGGGGAGTGGCAAACAGGGTCGTAAATATCACAGCTACCCGTCCGCGTTGATAGTCCTCCCAACCCAACAATGTATTACCATTATGGGTTACATTCTGCCCCCCTGCTTCTATTCTGCGCGTTTCAGCTGCAGATCGTGTGTAGTCGCGATCAAGCGCCATGATGTTCCAGGCAAGGTCTTCGTGTCCATCAATGATAATTGGCATCGTTTCTCAAATAAGAGAGCGCACCTGATTGGGTGCGCTCTGGAAAGATCAGGCTTATTCTTCAGCCTCGAGCTCGGGCTCGGGTTCAATTTTGAGGTCAGCCTTCGGTTTGGCTGCCTTTTTCACTTTGACTGGTTTCTTTGGGATAACTACCACATCAACTTCTTCTGCAATTTCAGTCTCAGTTTCAGATTCGTCTTTTGCTTTTGGTTTGGCTTTGGATTTAGCCTTTGTTGAGGTTTTAACCTTTGTCTTGGTCTTTTCTTCAGGTTCGAGCATGGTTTCTATTTCGAGTTCCGGAATGTCATCCAGGCTCATATCCAGTTCAAAGGCTGCCAAATCCTGGTCTTTAAAAGCTCCAGAATCCACCTTGCGCAGGCTTAAGCCGATTCGGCGCTGATCCGAATCGATGCGGATTATCCGCAGGGTTAAGATTTCGCCTTCTTTCAACCGCTCTTTTGGATGTTCAATGCGGGTTTCGCTGATCTCGGAAATATGGATCAAGCCTTCCACATCACTTTCCAGGCGGGCAAAGGCACCAAACTTGGTAAGGCGTGTGATCTCACCTTCCACCAGCTGTCCAACTTCAAATTGCTCAATCCGTTTTGACCAGGGATCCTCAGTTAAGGCTCGAATTGAAAGACCGATGCGCTTCTTTTCCCGATCTATGCTAATGATCTTGACGGTAACTTCCTGCCCTATTTCGAGAACTTCGCTGGAGTGTTGAACCCGTTCCCAGGATAATTCAGATAAATGCACCAACCCGTCTGCACCATTTATGTTAACAAAAGCTCCAAAATCTGCCAGGCTTGTAACGCGGCCTGTGCGAATTTCGCCTTCCTGCAATTCGTCTATTATCCGTTCTTTCAAGGATTGGCGGGTTTCCGTATTGGCTGCACGCTCCGAGAGGATCAGCCGGCGACGTGATCGGTCAACTTCAATTACACGAACTGTAATGGGTTCGCCCAGCATTTTTGACCAGCGCTGCTCGGGGGTATCTCCGGTTGCTGTCATACGGCGGGTCATACTAATCTGGGATGAAGGCACAAAACCTCTTAAACCATGAACAGGTACGATCAATCCACCTTTATTGAATCCATCGACCTCACCTTCGAAAACATCGTCCGTGTCCAACATTTTTTCGACGATTTCCCATCCCATTTGTTCCTGGGCACGAGTAAAGGAAAGTACAACATTTCCGTTTGAATCTTCAGGAGAAACAACATAAACCGAAATTTCATCACCTATTGCGAAGGCTTCCCGATCAGCAGTTGTGATTTGTTCCAATTCCCGACCACTGATAACGCCTTCCGATTTTGCACCAACACTTACTAGGATCTGGTTTGAACCGAGACTGGCAATTACACCAGTTCGAATTTCTCCAGCCTGGGGAAAATCCAAAGCCAGACCTTCTTGCAGAAGCAAGGTTTCCATGTTGATCGTACCGCTGTTGCTGTTGTCGACCTGAGGGTTGCTCTCGGGCAAATCCCCCTGCCCAATTTGAGCATTATTTTCTTCCATATTATGATTGACTCCAACTTTAAAAATTTATCCTAGAATTATAAAGGTTAATCCATTACTTGGCAACCCTTACATTAATATTAAAATTAGATTAATTTCTAATTGCCAGCCCCCAATCACTTAAATTTCACTTAAAATACCTCCGAAATTCCCCATCTTTGCTCAAAGCGCGTTATAATGCCCCCGGAGAATCCATGCCAACAATTTACCCATTCACAGCAATCGTAGGACAGGAACGTATGCGGCGGGCATTGATCTTGAATGCTGTTGATCCACGCATCGGGGGTGTATTGATCCGCGGTGAACGCGGTACTGCCAAATCAACTGCAGCTCGAGCTCTTGCAGCACTGCTTCCCAGTGTTCGAGTCGTTAAAGACTGCCGTTTCGGATGCGATCCCGACCAGCCCATTACCTGGTGCACTGAATGCCGCGAGCGCTCCTCAAGCGACCCGACACTACCAACTGCGTCCCGCCTGACATCGTTTGTGAACCTGCCGGTATCTGCCACCGAAGACCGGGTTGTTGGTACTTTGGATATTGAACAAGCCATACAAAAGGGTGAAAGACACTTTGAGCCCGGAGTCCTGGCAGCAGCCAATCGTGGCTTATTATATATCGATGAGGTCAATCTTCTCGATGACCATGTCGTCGATCTCCTGCTTGATTCTGCTGCCATGGGAATGAATATCGTTGAAAGGGAGGGCATCTCCTTTACACATCCTTCCCGCTTCATTCTGGTAGGGACGATGAACCCGGAAGAAGGCGATCTGCGTCCCCAACTTCTGGATCGGTTTGCACTCTCGGTTGAGATCACCGGGATTCGTAATGCCCGTGACCGTGTCCTCATCATGGAACGCAACTTGAGCTATGAAGCAGATCCGGAAGAGTTCCGAAAGAGTTGGCTGAAATCTGAAGATGAATTAACACAAAAGATCAGTATTGCACGAGAGCTGGTCAGTAAAGTCACCTATACACAGCGCGACCTGCTGTCCATTGCGGCTTTGACTTCATCCCTGAATGTTGATGGACACCGCGCCGATCTGGTGATCCTTAAAACATCCCGGGCTCATGCTGCTTTTGAAGGCCGGACTTCCATTACAGACCGGGACATAGCCCTGGCTGCTGAATTGGCTCTGCCACATCGCATCAAGCGCGGTCCCTTTCATCAATCTGAAATTACTCCCGATCAGCTTCAGGAACGAATCGAACAGTTACAAGGTTCAACCGACCAGAGTGAAATCTCAGAAGACGAGGCACCAGATACTGATCCTGAAAACCAAAAAAAAAAGTAATCTCTGAAACTGCTGAACAGGAAACCACAGATAAAGCCATTCCTGAACCCGGAGGACAAGCTGTTTTTGATAAGCATGATGCGCACTGGTGGGATGGTGGTCAGAAAGTGAAAATAGGTGAAACATTTGAGCCAAGAAAACTTAACACTCCCCTCGATAAACTGACCCGAAGGCATTCTGGAAGACGTTCACAGACCCACACCAAGCGCAAGCGTGGACGTTATATTCAATCCCAGCCTGCCAATGGGAAAACAGACGATCTTGCCTTTGATGCCACCTTGAGAGCAGCAGCACCGTTTCAAAACCGACGTTTTGAACAGCGCAAACGCATTGCTTTTGCTATCCAACCGATGGATTTCCAGAGAAAAGTCCGTGTAAAGAAAGTATCCAATCTCATTCTCTTTCTGGTGGATGCCTCCTGGTCCATGGCAGTCGCCGAGCGCATGGCAGCCACAAAAGGCGCAATCCTGTCGCTGCTGACGGATGCGTACCAGCGCCGCGACAGGGTTGGCTTGATCGTTTTTCAGAAAGATCGAGCAACTTTGATCCTGCCTCCCACAGCTTCTGTCCGGATGGCACAACGTGCCCTGGTGGATATCCCGGTTGGTGGAAAGACCCCCCTTTCCGCAGGTTTACTTATGGCTTATGATGTCTTACGCCATGAAGGAACTCTTCATCCGGATGTTGAACCTCTTTTGATGGTGCTGACAGATGGCGCAGGTAACGTATCCATCGGACCACAGCCTCCACAGGAAGAAGCCTATCAGATATCTGAACAGATCGCAAACCATAATTATCGCAGTGTGGTTATCAATATGGAACATGCCTCATTTGACCAGGGATTGGCGCAATCTTTAGCAGATCACCTCATGGCTCCATGTTATTCATTGACAGAATTAAAAGCCGAAAATCTTTATCACACCGTCAAACAGGAAATGAACGAAACCAGGAAACAATCCTAAACCTATGAGTTATCGTATTGGTATTTTTGGAGGTACATTCGACCCGCCTCATATCGGACACCTGATCCTGGCTGGCGAGGCAGAAGGATTTCTGCAGCTCGATCGCCTGCTCTGGCTTCTGACCCCTGATCCGCCACATAAGCTGGGTCAGTCACTGGCTGGTTTGGAACATCGCCAGGCTATGCTTGAATTGTGCTTGGCGAATAACCCAAACTTCGAACTGTCTCGTTTGGATATTGACCGCCCGGGACCTCATTATGCAGTGGATACAATGGAGATTCTGGCTTCTCAACACCCAACAGCAGAGCTGGTGTATGTTATGGGTGGAGATTCATTAAGAGACCTGCCGACCTGGCACAAACCTAAGGAATTTGTTCTGTCCTGTCATTCATTGGGAGTCATGCGCAGACCGGGGGACTTGATCGATCTGAAAGAGCTTGAAAAAGAAATTCCAGGCATAAGATCAAAAGTTTGTTTTATGGATTCCCCTTTATTAGGTATTTCTTCACGCGAGATCCGGCAACGGATAATCGAAAACAAGCCCTTCCAATATTATGTGACAAATTCTGTATTTAATTATATTGAAGAGCATCAACTCTATCATTGAATGGGACACAAAATTAAGGAGATCTCTCCAAGAGTTCAAAAATGATTTTTTCTGTTAAATGGAATAATAGAAATTGTCCGCCCTAGTACAAACAGGGGAATCAAATTATTTGCTTAATCTTGTCATAATTATGATTTTCAGCCCAATGCGTCTCCAGTGTATGGAGAAGAAGCATTTTGGACAAATTTTAAAGCATCATGCGCCAAGTTCGAACCGCGGCTGGCAATTAACCCTGTAAAGACGATCCCGATATAATGGTTGATCACTGGATCTTTCACATAAAGGGGTAAATTCGCCATCTTAAACAAATCAACTTCCAAGAGAAAGCAAATGCCAATACCAGCGATTAATGCAATAAATGCATCTTTGTTCCAACCTTTTTCTTTATCATATATTGGCTTGATAGTCTGGATGATTGATTCCACCAAAAATGCAACCAGCAATAATTGATTAAACTCCATGAAATTTCTCCTTTATCGCAATATAATACTTATTGTACGGATATTTTGAATGAAACGCTACCATATTAAGAACCCAATATATTTACATTTCCATGCATCAAATTGATGTATTCGAATTGGTTGCATTCTGTCCAAATTCGATGTAAAATAGCCTAACAGATTTCATTAATTATTCCAAGGAGGAAGTACTAATGACACAACACCGTTTAGATGCAGATTTGACCAGTGATGATAAACTTTGGGCTTTGTTGAGTTGGCTTTTCTGGCCAGTAGCCATAGCAGTACTCTTGATGGAAGACAAAAAGAGTCGCCCATTCATGAAATACAACGCAGTTCTCTCGCTAGGCTTTACCGTCATTCTTTACGTTTTAGGAACCATTACATTCGGTTGTCTGCTGGTTTTAGGTGCTATCTATATGATTTATCTAGCCATTATGGCCTTCCAGGGAAACTGGGTGGAAGTTCCCTGGTTATCAGATTTTGTTAGAAAACAGGGTTGGGTATAGTTTATTAATTGGATCGATAATGATCATAACCATAAAGAGTCACCTCGATATGAGGTGGCTTTTTTATTTTCCAAATGGATCAGTAAGTACATATTGTTTCTCGAACTTATAATAATTGGATATCATTTTGTGGAGACCCTTGTGATAAACTTGGGTAATCTCCTTCAATTTGGAGATGTGAATTTTGCCAATCACCTGTCTTGGTTTGTATTGGTATATAAATATTCACAATAATTCCGGAAAGCTATGAAAAATTAAAAAAAATATAAGGATAGATATGTGCGGAATCTTCGGAATCGTTACGGATAAAGAAAAAACTCTTGGACCCCTATTGATTGAGGCAGCTCTGCGCCTTACCTATCGTGGCTACGATTCGGTTGGCGTAGCCACATTGAAAGACAATGGAGAGATAGATCTACGCAAAGATATGGGCCGGGTGGAAACTGTCTCTGAAAAATACAATTTTTCTGAAATGGTCGGACGGCGCGGAATTACCCAATTACGGTGGGCTACTTTCGGCGCACCCTCCCAAGTCAACTCGCAGCCACACCTGGATTCGGATGGGACCCTGGTGGGAGCTCATAATGGAAATGTGGTCAACAATTTCGAACTCCGCCAGCAATTCATTGAGGAGGGGATGACGGTTCGCTCCGAGAATGACGGCGAAACCTGTGTCCATGCCGTAGAGCGTTACCTGAAGCGCGGTTATGAGTTCATCGATGCCATGTGGCTGGCTTATGGTGACCTGGAGGGCGATTATGCTCTGGTGATCGGGCGTGTGAAAGAAGATTGCCTGTATGCCATCAAGAAAGGCTCCGGTCTTGTGATCGGCCTGGGAGATGACTTTACCTGCCTTTCATCCGACTTGCCCTCCATTCTTCCATTAACCCGCAAGATCATCCGTCCGCAGGATGGTGAGATCATCACCTTGTGGGCTGACCGGGTTGAGCTACGGTCGGTAAAAGATGGCAAACTCATCCTACGTGAGCCTGAATTGGTAACAGAGAGTATGGATGCTGTTCAAAAAGGCGGCTATCCTCACTTCATGCTTAAAGAGATCCATGAACAGCCCCAAGTGGCACGTGAATTGCTGCATATGCTGGAAGGGTCATCAGATGTGGATAGTGTCCTACAGCAACTGGATAACGCCCGTCAAATATTTCTGGTTGGCTGCGGCACAAGTTACCATGCCTGCCTGGCAGGATCGGTCTTCTTCTCCCAACTGGCAGGCAAAGCTTCCATCCCTGTCCTGGCACCTCAATTCATTCCTCAATATGCACCGGCTGTAGATCACCGTGATGTAGGTTTATTTGTCAGCCAGAGTGGAGAAACCAAAGATGTGCTCAATGCTCTGCAGGCGGCAGAGAAAAGCGGAATGCCCAGCCTGGGATTGGCAAACGTGATCGGGTCCACCTTGACCAAGATGACCTCTTATTGTCTGCCATTGTGCTGTGGATACGAGATCAGTGTGCCGGCTACCAAGACTTTCACCAACCAGGTGCTGACCTTCTTATTCCTGGCTACGCGGTTGGGTGGAGGAAGTACGCGCGATTTGGATGTGATCCCGGATTTGGTGGAACAAACCATTCAATTGGTTGACCCACAGATCGAAAAATTAGCGGCTTCCATCAACACCTGGAATGACATGTATACACTTGGCTATGGAATCACTTACCCGATCGCGCTGGAAGGTGCATTAAAACTCAAAGAGATCACCTACGCACATTGCGAAGGCATGCTTTCCACCGAATTTAAACATGGACCCCTTTCTGCTGTCAGCGAAGGGTATCCAATAATTTTTATAAGCGGGCCACAGGATGTTCCAATAATTGTGAGCGGTATAAATGAAGTAACCTGCCGAGGAGCGCACACCATAGCAATTGGAGAAGAAGACTCGCGATTACGTACCAATGCCAACGACCTGATCCTCATACCAAAATCCAACCCGCATATCGCCCCCTTGCTTTCGGTCATCCCCCTGCAATTGCTTTCCTATCACATATGCATTTTACGTGGCTTCGACCCGGATTTCCCGCGCAATCTAAGCAAGACCTTGACAGTGGACTAAGTTCTTCGCATAGAGATTAACAGAAGGTAACCAAAGAATGGCAACAACGGAAATTCTTTTTCCCCAATTCGTATAATTGAAAAAAAATAACTGCTGTCAAGACCCAAAAAGGTTCTCCGGCAAGAGAATGAAGAATCCATCAACTATCGTTACCTCTCAGGTCTGCCACCTTGAGTGAGCAAATTTTGCAACCGACATTTACGCTAGAAGGCAGAACAGGTGCAAGTGTAGCCGGGTTCACACCGTCCTCCCTTTCCCCTGCGGGACGGAGACTTCGCCGGTGTCCTTCGGCAGTTCGCTCGGCCTGCTCTTAGCGGAGTAAGATGACAATTATCAGGGTTGCTAACCCGTTGGTGCTGGATGTCCTTCGGGAGAAGGAAATTCTGTCTGTAAGTTACCAAATATTCATACTTTCTCCAACTCATTTTTTCCGGGAAATCCTTTAGTATCTATATGGTTCTCTCGCCAAGTCTTATGACTTTTGAGTTGATTGACTCCAAGCGTTACCTGGGCGGGGATCCACACCTGTGAAACCAAACATAATGCCCAACTGTTGGATTTAGCTCTGTTGTTTGTTGAAATTGCATCATTGGTTACACTCTAACCAACCTTGTTCAATTATTCAGCGAGAGAACAATTAAGCAGTAACCAAAAATATTTTTTTCACAATTTTATTGATCAGCTTTTAATTACATTGATGACTACGGAGGTTTCCATTCATGCCATTTCCCAACATACTTGTTTATGCAGTCGCCTTTGGTTGCATCGGTTATTTGAGTGGGTCTTTGCCTTTTGCCATTTGGGTTACAAGAATTTTCAAGGGTGTGGATGTACGATTGGCAGGCTCCGGACATGCCACGACCACGAATACCATCCGTCAAGCCGGGTTTGGACCTGGTTTGATCGTTTTTATTTTCGATACTGCCAAAGGTTTTCTGCCGACCTGGCTGGCATTGCACTTCGCACCTGCAACCTGGATCATCCCCCTCACTGCCGGCATGGCAGTAGCCGGTCACTGTTGGTCAATTTTTTCCGGATTTCGTGGAGGCATGGGTCTGGCAACCACAGGTGGTGCTCTTCTGGCAATTGAACCGCTTGGATTTATCGTCGCCCTGGGTGTGCTAATCAGTCTCACGCTTATCATTCATCATAGCGCTCGAGCTGCTGTTTTGACAGGTCTATTAATTGCACCTTTTATGTGGCTGGTGGGTCTTCGCGGGTTGGTTTTTTATATCGCATTCGTGACCGGATTCGTAATCGCTTATAGATTCCTGGTGGATTGGAATCGAAAATACCATGAGCTTTGGCTTGATCGGGAGAAAAGATAAAAATGGCTGAACCACAACCTGTCTGTCTTGTCCTGGGAGCAACTGGTTTCATAGGGGGGCATATCGCCCAACGTGCACTTGCAGAAGGGTATCACGTCCGAGGTTATCGCCGCAATCCCGAATCCACAGGACATCTCGGAAACGCTCCCATCGAATGGTTTAACGGAGACCTTTCAGATCTTGAGGCTCTCATTAAAGCCATGCGAGGTGTTGATGTGGTATTTCATGCAGCCGCCTTTTACCCCTGCCGCAGTAAACCTGGAGAAGTTGCAGAACAGGTGGCTTACAGCGTTGGTGAGATAGAAAAAGTAATCCAAGCAGTCAGGCTGGCAAAGGTAAGACGCTTTGTTTATACTTCATCATTGACAACCATAGGGTATGCTCCCAGAGATGAGGAACGACTGGCAGATGAATCAGATTTTTACATCCCGGGGACTCTGGCTAAAAGTGCATATTATGAATCAAAAATCGCAATGGAGGCTTGCGTCCTGGAAGCAGCCAGAGATGGATTTCCTGCCCTTGTGGTCAATCCAACCGCAGTGTTTGGTCCCGGTGATGTCCATCTTACCCTGGGAAAGATCCTGATTGCCATCAAGCGTGGTTATGCAATCGTATGGGTTCCAGCCACAACGAATGTTGTTGATGTGCGTGATGTTGCCATTGGTCACCTGGCTGCAGCCCGAAAAGGTCGTATTGGAGAACGTTATATCCTGGGCGGGTTCAATACCAGTGTTAAAAAAATCATAGAACTCGTTGCTTCAATTTTCAAAGTGCCAGGTCCTCGCTTTGGCATATCCATCAGATTCATTACTCTAATCGTGAAAATCGTTGATCTTTTCCCATGCTTATCAACCGGGAATCATATGCGCGCCATCCCACTCTGGCAAGGTTACAACACTCAAAAAGCTGAACTGGAGCTGGGAATTTCCCCGCGAGCTTTTGAAAAGACAGTTGAGGATGCCATCGCATGGTTCAAGGATAATGGGATTGAGGTTTGAACCATAATGACCAAACAACTTATCGTTAATGCAGATGACTATGGGAGGACTCGGGGAGTCTCCTCCGGAATTCGTTCGGCTCATATCAACGGCATTATAACTTCGACTACCAGCATGATGAATATGCCCGGGATAGATAAGTGCCTTGAAGAGGCACTAAAGGAGTGTCCCCAGCTGGGACTGGGAGTTCACCTGGTGCTGACCTCCGGAAAACCTCTCCTACCTGCAAACCAGATTCCATCCCTTACAGGAGGGAAAGATCATTTTCCATCACCCCCAGAGTTTATTAGACTTGTGCCTGAAATAGATCCAAACCAGGTGTGTTCGGAGTGGAATGCTCAAATTGAGAAGTTCATCCGGTTAACCGGCAAAAAACCGGATCACCTGGATTCTCATCACCACACTTCGTATTTTTCAGAACCTCTATTCGAGATTATGCTTGAACTTGCCAGGAACCAAGAATGTGGGATCCGCCCACCGTTGACGGAAGGAGTCGGCGATCTACCCCTTGATCTTCCGGCAGAGATTGGGGATCAATCCAAGGACTTTATCTCTCCTCTACTTAAACGATATAACCCCCGCCGACCGCATCACTTTTTTCCCAACTTTTACAACCAAAATGCAACCAGTAAATATTTATTAAATTTGCTTGCCAATCTCCCCGCTGGAACATCCGAAATTATGTGCCACCCCGGTCTTTCAGACCCAGAACTTATGGAAGGATCCAGTTACAACATTCAACGTGAGTTTGAATTGGTATCCTTGAAAGACCCTGATCTAAAAACATGCATTCGGGATCATTCCATCCAGCTGATCACCTATGCGCAATTATTATCGGACAAATCAAACGTATAGGTACCCGTGAATTTATATTTTATCTGATATTAAAAACCTTTCTCCAACTTAAACCAGTTTTTCTCCGCTTACTTCCATCCATAATTCCCTGAACTTGAGCGCATCCACTTCCATAACCGGGCTTTCGCACATGATACGTCCCTTTGCACCCGAATCTGCCAAAGCCTGCATCAGCGCTTTAAAATCAAAATCCGCTTCTTCCAGGATCAGGTGGTTCTTCTCGCCTTTTAACCCATAGTTAATTCCCGAAAGATGAATGTGCAGATTCTCCATGCTCTTTTCACCCAGTGCCTGGCGATACGAGTCTAAAACCAGCATCCACTCCTGATAGGTATTCATACTGCCATCACCCGGGCGGGCATGCAAATGTGCAAAATCAATACAGGGGATCACTCCCGGTACCGCACGCGCCAGCGCCAGGGAATCTTCCAGGGAACCGATCACTGCGGATTTCCCCATCGTTTCTGGTCGCAAAATAACCGGATTTCCAGATGCCCGCACTTCGTCCTGGCAGCCTTGCAATCTTGGTATAACCACTTCAAGGACTTCTTCAACCGAGCGTCCAAAATAGGTTCCGGGATGAAACACGATATCTGTTGCCCCGGCAAGGTTACCAAAATAGGCTGCGTCAATCAAATATTTACGCAAACGGAGCCATTTTTCTTCATCACAGTTCAGATTTATATAATAAGGAGCATGAACGGATAGAGCAACATCGTTTTCTTCAGCCGTATCCCGGATCGCCTGGCAAGTGGTTTCTGAAACCCTAACTCCCTGAACCCAGGCAAGTTCCAATGCATCCAGACCAATTTCCCTAGTGTACTGAATGCCCCCAACAGATCCGCCTGGTTTTTTGGGGGTTGCAGAGGGAGAGCCTACGGTACCAAATCTAAATGACAACATAATTATCTTCCTTTCTTTGTCCAAATTAAAATGTTCGCTTTTCCGTAAGCAATGAGGACAATACGGATTTTCAATGAATAATATTAGTCAACAGATCACCAATTCTTCATGTAAGACCAGAGAGGTGGTCCCAGTATCAACAACCCCACTACCACCGAAGCAGATGCCGCTATCAAAACAGCAGCAGCCCCTACATCCTTGCCAACTTTTGCAAGGGGATGTTGGTCAGGGCTGGCAAGATCCACGACAGCTTCCAGAGCACTATTTAAAAATTCAGCCGTCCATACCGTGCTGATGGTCACCAATAGAACAGCCCAATCGCGGGTTGGTAATTTTAGAAGGAACGCCAAAAGGATGACCAAAAAGGTTACAACCGTATGTATCCAGGCATTCTTCTGCGATCGAATGACATACCACCAACCTCGAAATGCATGCCTGAAAGAAAGGGTGCGTGAACGTAAAAAATTAACCATCAGGTTTCCTTAATCCTAATTTTCCAGGATTTTTACTCCAGACAATCCCAACTTTTCCAAGGTTTTTGCTTGAATTGCCCACATTTCGGTTTTTTCTTCTTCGTTTGCATGATCAAATCCCAGCAAATGAAGCATACCGTGTATCGTCAGTAATTGAAGTTCCGTTTCTACAGGATGCCCGACCTGACTTGCCTGGAGGCAAGCTTGTGGATATGAAATGATAATATCTCCAAGGTATGGTCTGCCAGTATCAAGGTCGATCTCATGCGATGGAAAGGAGAGCACATCGGTAACAGAATCTATCTCTCTAAATTGCCTGTTCAGATCTCTTATCTGGGAATCATCTGTTATCACCAGGGTTACATCGGTTTCCCTGTCCGGATCAACTTCTTGAATGGTGGTCTGACATGCATTCATAATTAATTCAGTTTCCGGAGTCACATTCAAATTTGGATTGAAAATTACATTGATCATTAGACCATCCTACCGGCGAGAGTTCTGACTGTGGGTTCGATCAATTCTATCCAAAATTAAGGAGTTCCGAAAACTTTGCGCGATCCATCTTTCGGATACTCCAAGCGTGGATGATATACTCCCTGCATTGTTGTAGTAAAAGATTCAACCACCAAACTCAAATCCCTTTGTGTAAGAGGTGCATTGTTCAACTGCCCTTCGTTCTGGGCTTTTTCAACAACTTTTCGGACGATATCTCTTAATTCTTCTTCAGTATTGGGTTTTTTTGCCCTGACGATCGCCTCAACACCATCAGCAAACATCAGCAAAGCTGTTTCCCGTGAGCGGGGTGAAGGACCAGGATAGCGGAAATCTTCCTTATCGACAGCGGAAATATCGCCACCAGCAAGTTCCAATGCACTATTGTACTGGTAGCCCGTTATCAGCGTGCCATGATGTTCAGCAATAAAATCATGAAGCCGACGGGGTAATTTATATTTTCGTGCCAAGTCTAAACCGTCTGTGACGTGGGCAATGATCGTGGCAGAACTAATCGCTGGGTCCAAGTCATCATGTGAATCGATATAACCAGGCACCTGGTTTTCAATAAAAAAGGAGGCATTCTCTGCTTTACCGATGTCATGATACAAAGCTCCCACCCGGGTCAATAATGCATCGGCACCAATTTTCTCAGCTGCCTGTTCAGCCAAATTGACAACCTGCAGGCTGTGCTGGTATGTACCTGGCGCTTTGAGAAGAAAATACTTGAGCAAAGGAAAATCCGGCCGGGAGATCTCTAATAATTGCAAAGCGGTTGTTGATCCGAGAAATTGAGCAAGAAGAAATTGCATTAGAAGAGCCAGACTGCTTGAAGCTATGCCATTGAATAGTGCCGCTCCTGCCAGTGTTGCCATCCCGACGAAATCAGTATCAATAAAAGGAAACCGGAATGCAATCACCACAGAAAAACCAAATCCGGCAATTATGATAGAAGCCCACAAGAAATGACCTACTTTTCGTGCTGAACCAAGTGCCAAAATAGCACTCATACTGCACAAAAAATAATATGGGAAAAGATCCAGCGCATTTGGCAAACCATAAGCTGTAAACATAGCCAGTATTAAAGAAAAAACGATGCCACTCTGCATTCCAAATAATGCTGAGATCAATAATCCAAAGGCAGGTATGGGGAAGAGATATGGAACTATGGTGCGATTCGGTATGCTGAGACGGGCTGCCGCGAAAAAGACAAGAAATAGGATAGCGATCGTGATCAAGCTGCGCATATCTCGAGTATATTCAGGACGAACCCGGGTTAGAAATAGCAATACGAGAACCATGCCCAGGATAACTATTGCTCCGCCTCCAATATATTCGAATTTATTTACAACAGGTTCGATCAGGTCCTGAGAGATGAGTGTCTCATATATTGCAGGTGTTATCACCTGACCGCTTGAGACAATCATCTCCCCTTGGCGGAAGGAAACTATAACCGGTTCAACCGAGTTTCGCGCCAAAAGACGTGCAGCTTCTGTCAACTCCGGACTGTAGAAACTATTAACAGCCACAAGAGGAGAAACTAGCCTCACGACCAAATTCACTTCCGATTCGTTAAGCGATAAACTGACCCGGGATGGCAATCCCAACCTGAGGGCATCCAATCCTTCACTGCGAATCTGATTTCGCATGACTAATTCAAGCACATTTGAAGATTCCCTCCTGACAAGATCCCATCTCTCATCGGAAAGAGCAAGCAGGGCAATCCCTGTATCCTCGTTTAATTCCAAATTCTCTATTGCCAGCAAATCAATCAGCTTCTTCTCCTGTAAATAAAATGTATTTTCCCGAATAGAGCCGATGGCAGCCAAAGATGTCCTCATTTTTTCAAGCTGAAGCCTGGCAACGGATGAATCAGATGCAGCATAAACAGGCGCGATCGCCCTTTCAGCTATATCCTGTGCTTCTTTGGTTCGTACTTCACTGGTATACTCAATTTTTTTAGGTGCGCGCAGATCTTGCTGGGCTACATCCCCCACTTCCAAGGATAAGTTGTCGGAACTTAAAGACCAGGGTTGAATTAAAATTGCATAAGACAGAATAGTAACACTAACAAGGATGACGCCAGAGAATATGGAGTGTTTAGAAATCTTGCCTTTCTTCTTTTTTTGAATTTCCATCATAATCTTCTATTGATGCAGGAGCAAACGGACTGCATTACTAATGCGGTCACCTGGTGCTCGTCCCTGAATTCGGGGCAGCAAGGTTTTCATAACCTTGCCCATATCTGCGGGGGATGTTGCTCCAACTTCAACAACTGCTTCTTTAACTAAAACCATTAAATCGTCTTCACTGAGCTCCTCAGGCAAGAATTGTTTAAGCACCTTTATCTCTGCCTCACTCTCAGCAATCAGGTCTGCACGTTTGGCACGTCCAGCTTCATCCAATGCCTCGCGGCGTGTCTTAATCTCCTTTTGGATGATGGCGAATATTGCTGTTTCATCCAAAGAAACCCGTTGATCGATCTCAATTTGTTTGATCGCTGCTAAAACCATGCGTACCGTGCGCCTAGTCACATCATCTCCTGCCCGCATGGCATCTTTGACCGAATTTTCAAGTTTGGTTTTTATGTCCATATCTTTTCTCTCACTTTGTATTTCTCACATGCCCAGAATTTTAGCGAAGATCTGACAATATTCTACACATTATTATAGTTTATTATACCTCGTGGAAAATATATTTTTATGAATGGAATTCACCTTGTGACAATCTCCATCAATTTACCAGAATTTTTGTTTTTCTTTCGGATATAGATCGTTTTCTCCACCTTGGCAAAAATATTTCCTTCCCGATCCGTAATGTCAAGCTGGTAAACTCGCTCCATCGATAATGTGCTTTTCAATTCTTCCTGGATGAATTTCACTTCGTCATCGTTAATTTCAAAACAAGCGAACAATTTGCAATTTCCGGGTTTTTTAAAATGGATAGTTGCGGCTTTATCCCAAACAATAAAGTCCGGACCCAAACGCTTCATAAGCATGATCATGAACATGGGGTCGACTGCACCATACAAGCTTCCGCCAAAAATTGTCCCGACGTAATTGAGCGTCCGCCAATTGTGAGGAATTTCAAGTCTCAATTCGCTCCAATCTGCAGAGATGTATGTCACCCGACCACCTGTTCCATGATATGCAGGGTGAATATGAAAGAAAAAACGCATGAGATGTGTTTTGAACGACTCTGGCATAAAAGTACCTTTCTAACCGTTTATAAACCTCGTAAAAACCTCTACCGGTAGAATTTCTTTAATGATCTCGAATTCAGTGACCGTTCGCTTTACTGCAGCAGAAAAAGCATATGCAAATTTCTTTCCGCTTGCTGGACTATCCAGATTCATCCAGGCGTGCGAATCGCGCGGCAGAAGAGGAATAACAATTCTTTTTATAAAGGGGATAAAGCTTAAGATTTCAAGCGGATAATATAATTTTCCAGATCTGAGCAGCGAGTTTGACAGGATCAACTCATCCAAAGGGTCAATTTCTCCCACTGGTGGCAATTCTTTTTGATCAAATTGATCCAGCCACAATGTCACATAATTGGTGTGGGCATAAAAATCCTGGGTGGTGTGTAAAAGTCTCCCGAATGCCTTCCAGGCAGAATCCAAATCCATACGATTGACCGAAAAAATTACATCATCACGCTGTTTTTGGATGTACCCCTGGCTCCCAGCTATTTGATTATTATCAAAATGGTATTCAGAATGTCCTACCTGCCTAATGATCGCATCCTGTTTCTTGTTGGCTTGAATCACAGTTTCCAAAACTTTCGGGGTGAGGGTTTTTTCAAGGGCATGACGGGTTATATCTGCGTGGACAGGGATCAGCATGGTATATATCTACCCTTTAATTCTTTTCCAACCATTGGCTAACTATAACCTTTCAGTTTTCAAGGCTATATAGAAAAGTCCTATTTATCAAATACGAGGTCAGGAGAGAATTCTACCGGAATAGGAATTTTTTTAATTTCTTCTTTCTGCTTCACATTTAAAGGTGTGGATCATAGTATATGAAGCAGGTAATCCACAAATAATTCATTTAAAAAAATTCATTATTAGGATCCCAAGTTATCGGATTATACGCCATGCTAATTGAAAAAAGCAACCAATTTATTCTTATTATGGGTATAATCTCTGAATGCCCACATTTTATACACGCAAAGGTGATGATGGTACAACCGGTTGGTTGGGAGAAGGTCGTATCTCAAAATCCCACCTTCTTATTGAGACTTTAGGGTGCCTGGATGAAGCCAGCGCAGCTCTCGGCCTGGCCCATGCCTATTGCCTTGATCACCGTATTCAAGATTTAATTCAGACGATCCAACGGGATCTATACAAGATGATGGCTGAAGTTGCTGCCGCTCCCGAAAACAAGGAGCATTTCCGTTCTCTGGACACAACCAGAATTACCTGGCTGGAAGAACAAGTAGAGATTTTTACGTCCATCACCGAGGTGCCCAAAGAGTTTGTCCTACCGGGAAACACTCCTTCCAGCGCGGCATTTTCCCTGGCACGCACGATCATACGGCGATCCGAACGACGATTGGCTGAATTACAAGAAAAAGAAGATTTAAAAAACCCCGTCTTGCTTCAATATCTCAACCGCCTATCCTCCCTTTGCTTTATTTTGGAATTATTCGAAAACCAATCTGCTGGAATTCCGTCAACATTCGCCAAAGGAAAAACACAAAAGTGATTGGCACCTTGATCAATATTGCCACCGTTTTTATTGGTGGTATTTTAGGTCTTCTCTTTGGCTCCCGCCTGCCAGAACGGGTTCGCCAATCCGTGGTAGCAGGGCTGGGACTTTTTACAATGGGTTACGGTTTATTAAATTTCTTCCAGACTGAAAACCCTTTACTGGTGTTGGGTAGTCTATTAATTGGTGCTCTCCTGGGAGAATGGTGGAGAATCGAAGACGGGTTACATAAGCTGGCAGTATTCCTTGAAACACGATTTACTGGAAAACATGAAGGTTCCAACAAATTTGTGCGTGGCTTCTTAATTGCATCCATACTGTTCTGTGTCGGACCAATGTCCATACTTGGATCCATTCAGGATGGTTTGACTGGTGATTATAGTATTCTGGCAACCAAGGCTATCCTGGACGGATTTGCTGCCCTGGCTTTCACATCCACTCTCGGAGTGGGGGTGATGTTCTCTATTGTGGTCATTCTTGTATACCAGGGAGGTTTAAGTTTATTGGCTGCTCAACTTAGCCAGGTATTCACCACATCCATGATGACTGAAATGAATGCTGCAGGCGGTATTATTCTGGTTGGCATCGCCTTATCCAGTTTATTGGAGATCAAACCCATGCGCATGGGGAATTTTATCCCCGCCTTGATCATCGCTCCTTTAACTTTAGTCATTTTAGCCTTAATTAAATAAAAAATACTCCTTCAGCTCAATTTCCAAATACTTCAATGAGGATAAAGCTGAAGGAGTTTTAATAATAATCTATTTCAAAAATCTAGTATTTTTTTCCTGCAAATAATTCTATTGTCCAGCCAGGGCTTGCTCAATGGCAGAGGAAAGCTCGGTATAACTTGGAATAAATCCCGGTGTAATTTGAATTCCATTCACAAACACGCTGGGAGTGCCTGTTACACCTTTTTCAACACCATCATTAAAGTCCTTTTCAATTTCAGATCTAAATTGATTTTTATTGAAGCAGGTATTGAATTCATTCATATCCAAACCCAAGCTTTCAGCAAAAGCAACCAGTCGTTTGTCACTAAAAGATCCCTGGTTTTCACCATTCCAATTAGCGTACAAGATGGTTTTATAATCCCAGAATAGATTCTGTGCACCTGCACACATGCTGGCGTTGGCTGCCTGGTGGGATTCCTTGGTGGTTACCTGGCTGTCTATAAAGGGATAGTGGTGGAAAGTATAGAATATTTTTCCAGTATCCACATAATCTTTTATGATTTGAATTTCAACTGATTCAGAGTAGCTTTTGCATGCTGGACATTGGAAATCTTCCCAAACATCCACCTTTACGGGTGCTTCCGGGTTTCCAATTGTGTTCGCATTGACTTGTGAATTGAATTTATAAGGTGTTATTTCCGTTACAGGTCCCACTGGTTTCAGAGTGGGGTAGATCAGTGCTGTCGCAAGAAGTATTGCACCCACGATCACCATAACAATGATAATGAAGCGTTGTTGTTTTTGTTGCTTGCGATGTTTCTCGCGAATATCCTGCCGTTTACTCATTCGTTCTCCTTGTTGTTTACTTATTTAAAAAAATTTTTGTGGTGAAAATTACGGTGTGAAAGCAAGAAAAACTTGCTTTCACACCGTAACACACACTATTCTGCGAAAAACTAATTCATGTGCAAGGATTTTGCCATATCCTGAAAGATTTGTCCAGCATATATTATTAGAACCAGATAAGAATCTTTTCATCCAATTCTAAAAAATCAAGTTCATCAGGAGGGATGATACTGATGAACCGCTTGTTTACAGCATCCTGTAATGTGAGTGAGTGGAAACAGTGAGCAATCCATTCCATTATCCCATTAAGAATTCTCATTTCACATCATACACAAATACCGGATATCTATCTCCAGTTTCCTTAAAACCAATACTTTTATAAAGGGACAGTGAGATAGAGTTATCACTTTGTGTATTCACAGAGATGTTAGTTACACCAATGTGGTTCAGTTTTTGGATCAAATCTGTAACCAGTGAAAAACCAATCCTTTTACCTTGCAGAGCTGGATGGACTGCCAGACGAGCCAGGTGACCTCCCAGAAGGTTTTTTGTACTTATCTGGTAGCCAACAATAACACCTTCATCTTCTACGATCGTAGCCAGAGCTGCTTGCTTGAAAGCTTTATGTAGCGCAGTAGCTGAATTCTGCCAAAGGGGATCGAAAGCAATTGCATCGACTTGTGTTACCTGCGGGATATCTGTTTCCACCATATTTCGCATATTGAATCTGGTAGGGAGTTTTGCTTCTGTAATATTGTTTCCCATCCAGGTAAGCATGACAATATCCTGATGATTAGTGAAACCACTTCCTGAAAGGATCTCTTGAAGCCATCCATTAAATACGATCGCTGCTACTTGATATCCAACCCTACCTTCCACTGATCGAAGAACGTGAGCCCATAAAATATTCCAGGCAGAGTCTGCTGAAAATGCTGCATTGGTTGCAAAAACCCGCACCCAGCCAATTAACGGCGGGTCCGGAGGACAGGCTAGAACTGATTGTATCTGTCCATCCTGTTCAATGACGAGATAAGGTGGAAAACCGATCCAATCCAAAGGCGTTCGCCAATCAAGATGGCGGTGAACAATATACGAATTCGAGATCAATTGTGAAATCTGATCATGGTCCCCGGGCGTGGCTGGTCTTACCTGGTAATCAATCTTTACCGCCATAAGCGTAAAAAGAATAGTTTTTTTAGGATACGCTGCCAAAAGTTGGGTTTTTCAACTTCTATCAAACCCTCCTGCATGGACATGATAGCATCCGTGAATTTCCCCTGGCCTATGCGTAGGGTCGCAATTGCGCGCATCACATTCGCCCGCAAATCATGCTCCCCGGCTTTTTTAAAAATATCTGCTGACTCTTCATAAAAGGCGATAGCCTCTTCTTTTCTATTCAAATCTCCCAAAGCAGCAGCTTTATTTGCCACTGCCATGCCCTGGTGCTTCTTTTCCCCGGCAGAAGCAAAAACATCCTCAGTTCCGAGCACTGCTTCGTAAGAAGCCTGGGGATTGCCATCTTGAAGATGGGCAACTGACAGATTGTTTTTCATCTCCGCTGCCATCAGCAGATCATTTAATGATTCATAATCATCAGCTGCCTGGTTAAATAGGGTTGCTGCGACCTGATATTTTTTTTTACTGTAGGCTTGTTTTGCCTCTTCAACAAGTTGATTCAATTGCAAAGCATTCATCGTTTCTTAAAGCGTAATATCCAAAAGACTCTCAGCCACTGAGCGTAATTTATCTGGAGAGAGACCACTCAAAGATAATGCCAATTCAAGATAAGGCTGGTTGACAGGATTACAGACAAATGATTGCAATTCTGGAGGTAATTGCAGGAATTCCTGAATAACTTTTTTTTCCTCCAACCATTTCCCAACAGGACCGGATTGATCATACATACTCTCGATTCTGCCATCCAGAATCGACATCAACTCTTCCAATATAGGTACAGGTATGGGAGAATCGCCCAATTCATACGCGCTTAGTCTGGATGTTGAGATCCCGGATTGTTTGGAAAGAGCTTTTATCGAAGTGCCCGAATCTATTCTTTGTTTACGAAGCAAGGCTCCAATCATACGCTGGCGAATACCAACCAGAGCATGAATATTAATGGAACCCAGAGGGGAGGCATTATCTGAAACAACATCCGTACGCCAAAAATGCTCCATTGGTAGATTCAAATATAACGCAAGAATCTCCAAATCTGGTAAAGAAGGGGACTTACGGCCTTCTTCATAAGCTTTAAATACGCCGGTAGTAATGTCCATCGCTTGAGCACATTCTTTCATTGTTTTATTTTTTGACAAACGCGCATCTTTAATGAGAATTCCCAACTTTTTGGTACGCAAGTTCACTTTAACATCCATGCTCATATATTTAACCTCGCAACTTTTTCACCCAATTTTCAGCGACGATTTCGATTGGAAATTAATAGATCTGCCATAGTGGCACCAAATACTTCCGATCCAAGTTTTAACCCTGCTGCTTCTAGACGAGGATAAAACATGGGACGAATTCCGGTAGGTTTTATCTCACCGATCACCTTTCCGTTGCTTTCAATACCTTTTTGTTCATAACGGAAGATGTCTGATAAAACGATTGTATCACTTTCCATACCAGCAACTTCAGTGATGGCAGTAACAAGACGGGTACCATCCCGCAAGCGTGATTGTTGAACGATCAGATCCACTGCGGATGATATTTGTTGTCTGACTATCTTAAGGGGTAAATCCATTCCAGCCATCATGATCAGGGTTTCCAAACGAGACAAAGCATCACGGGGTGTATTTGCGTGGATTGTAGTGAGTGATCCATCATGCCCGGTGTTCATCGCCTGAAGCATGTCCAACGCTTCACCTCCACGCACTTCTCCAACCACAATACGATCCGGGCGCATTCGCAACGAATTTCGAACCAGATCTCGAATGGATACAGAGCCTCGGCCGTCTAGATTGGGGGTTTTGGTCTCCAAGCGGACAACATGTTCCTGTTGAAGCTGAAGTTCTGCGGCATCTTCAATGGTGATAATTCGTTCACTTTGAGGAATATTCAATGAGAGGACATTCAGGAGGGTGGTTTTACCTGAACCTGTTCCTCCAGATATTAGAATATTCAATCGACTTTTCACGCAAGCCTCTAAAAATTCAGCCATAATCACAGTTAAGGATCCAAATTTAATTAATTGGTCCACTGTCAGTTTTTCTTTTCTAAACTTGCGCACTGTGATGGAAGGACCATCGATCGAAACCGGTAGGATTACAGCATTGACGCGTGAACCATCGGGAAGTCTGGCGTCCACGGTAGGGTTATCTGCATCCACCCGGCGACCCAACGGGAGGATAATGCGATCAATGATGCGTAAAACATGATCATTATCATCAAATTTTATGGGCGTCCTGGTCAATTGTCCAAACTTTTCTATATAGACATTATCTGGACCATTCACCATAATCTCGTCCACATCTGGGTCTTCCAATAATGGTTGAATTGGTCCAAATCCCATTATCTCATCCATGATCTCGTGCAAAAGTTGGTCGCGAGTTGAAGCCTCCAACTGGATCATTAAATTTGAATATATATTGGAAAGATGGGTAGCAACAATTCTTTTTCTTTGATCTTCCGGAGGATTCTCAGACTCCATTTCCCGACTGACCTCAGAAATGAGCTTCTTTTTAAGGTTGCTTATATCTGTCGCTGTAATTCTTGAAGATGAACTTCCTGGAATAGCCATTGTTAATCCTTAATTTTCGAGTCCGGAATAACCCAGACGATCTGGTTTCGCTGAATAGCTAAAAATCCGGTTTGAACTATCACATCCCCTTGCATCGAAATTACTGTGGCGTCAGTTATTGCCAGGAATTTTTCATCATTGTCGAGCTCATCCTTAATACGCTGGTCTGGACGAATATGGATCTTCCCAATTATTTTATGGTTGACCGTCATGATCGTTACTGGGACAGATTCCTTCTTTACCATATCCGTATAAAACTTCCCTTTTTCATCAAATTCTATTGCCATTAATACCTACCTTCTCAAGTATCCAATTCGTGAACCGCTTTACACAATTCAATTATCTGCCGGGATATATCTTCCAAAACGAGAGCTGATGAGTCTGTTGGAAATCTAATAAGTACAGGCTCGTGACGATTATTTGCATTCGTAAAATTATCACCCATATATGGTATGGTCATCCGAACCTGGAAATCAAGCATGTTTTCCACTTCTGCTTTGGTCAAACCTTGTAAGCCTACAGCACGGTTTAAGAGTGGATAAACATGTGCGGGGTCTACACCTTTATCTTGAATATATTTCCAGACTGTACTCGTCAACAGGATGGTATTTACATCACTAGCCATGATCAATACCAATAAATTCGCTTGTAAAATGATCGGCAAACTGATGCGGGATAAAGATGTGCCCAGATCAACAAATATATAATCAAAGGAATCTTGTAATGCTGAAATAAGCACAGGTATCCTGGTTACATCCAATTGGTTTGCGCTTTCAGGGTCTGGAGATCCTGAAAGGAGAGAAAAATTCCAATTAGTTAATTTAGGTAATAAACCCCTAATGGTTTCTGGAGCGGTTTCGTCTTTGATTTTATCGACCAAGTCAATCAAATTCGTTCTATTTGTAATACCCACGATATTTGCTATGGAACCAACTGGCAAGACGAGATCAACCAACGCCACCTGGTGATCTTTTTCTTTTTGGCCAACTCTCATGGCAATATTGGCGCAAAGCGAAGAAGTCCCTGTGCCACCCTTTGCGCTGAGAAAAATAATCAATTTCCCCTTTTCTTCTTCAATTATTTCTTGCTTTATCCCAGATATAATGGCAATTAATTGCTCGATGCCCTGGGGGGATTTAACCAGATACTCATTAAACCCACGCAGGAGGAGTTCATCTATGAAATTTTGTTCATTTTCCTTCCCCAATGCGATAATCTTTATGAAACTGGTTCGACTATCCTGACGCAAACGCTGTATCAAATCCATGCCTGAAATATCAGGCAATAATGGATCGACAACTATTAAATCCGGTTGTTCTTTCCAGGCTTTGTCCAACCCTTCCTGTCCTGAGGCTGCCGTTTCAAGAGAAATGGTGTATTCCCGTAACTTCAAACGAATAAAGTTACGGCTGGCTTCATCCCCGTCAATTATAAGGATCTTTTTTATATCCATTTAAATCCGTTTTTTCTAATCTTTTGGATCTTCTGTTGGCATGATATAGCCCAAACCAGAGCGGGTTACAATATGTTCGGGATCATGAGGATCCTCTTCGATCTTTTGGCGAAGGCGCGCAATGGTAACCCACAAGATCTCTTTATCGGTTACATATTCAGTTCCCCAGACACTGGTTAATAAATCCTCAGCTGACACTACGATACCAAGATTGTGCGAAAACTGAAGTAACAACCGGTACTCGGTTGCCGAGAGAAATATCTGCTGGTCACCCCGCCAAACTTCAGCGCGTGCCTGGTCAATTCGCAGATTACCATGTGTTATAACACTTGTAGGGTTATTTTCCAACGGTTGAACCCGTCGTAACACTGCCCTGACTCGTGCCAATAATTCATCTATGGAAAATGGTTTCACCAGATAATCATCCGCTCCAAAATCCAGTCCTTTTACACGGTCCTGCTCTTCCCCCTTGGCTGTCAGCATAATGATGGGTACTGTTGAAAATTGCCGAATCCGTTGGCAGGTTGAAAAACCATCCAGCTTTGGCATCATAATATCCAGCATGATCAGATTTGTTGGATTGGAAGTAAATTTCTTGATGGCTTCCTCACCATCGTGAGCAGAAACTACCTCAAACCCTTCCGTTCGCAAATTCGCTTCCAAAAGGCGCAGGTAACGCGGTTCATCATCGACAATGAGTATACTAATCGCCATTTCCAACCTCCTTATCTTTGCTAACCTGCGGATAATTGCCGGGTTGAAGAACAGGTAATTCAATATGAAATATTGTACCTTGCCCATACGAAGATTCGACAAATATACTTCCACAATGGGCATTCACTATTTCTTTACATATAAATAGACCTAAACCCGTTCCACGTTTTTCATTCTGTCCGGGTACCCTGTAAAACCGCTCAAATAAGAAGGGGTGATGTTCTTCAGGAATACCCGGGCCATGATCCATAACATCCACGACCAAATGGTCAATTCGATTGTAAATCGTAATGGCGATAATTGAACCAGGAGCATATTTACTGGCATTATCGATCAAGTTTTCAAATACTTGCACCAACCGATTAGAGTCTGCCTGGATAGGTGGAATTTTATCAGAAACCAATTGGATTATTACTTCTTTCTTGCGTGAGGTCAACCGTGTGATAAGGTCTCGGATCAAGGAATCCAAACGAACAGGCTGAAAATCCATTGGCTGCTTTCCATTCTTCAAAAGGGCAGAATCAAGCAATTGTCTGATCAAATTGATCAATTGATCAGTTTCTTCATCTATGATCGTTAAGAATTCGAAGGTAGTCTCTGAGTCCCAGGAAATGTCAGTTCTAAGAAGGGAGGTAGTATATCCTTTAATGAATCCCAAAGGTGTATTAAAATCATGGGAGATTGTCGCGATAAAATCATCCTGGAGTTGGGTGAGGAGTTTAACACTTTCAAACTGGACCAGACTTTCACGAAAGAATCTCCTTTCAAAAACATAGGTCAGGTTGGCTGCAAATAATTTTGCGAGATTCAATTGCTCGGGTGTAAAATCAGGTCCCCCAAATCGGATCAGAATTAATGCACCCCTTGCTTTCAACATATTTAGTGGTAATCCCAATACATAAGGAGATAAAACGCGATCATCTTCAACTGCCGGCTGCGGATTGGATTGCACAATCTTTCCTGTTGCCAGAACCTGGTTGGTAACGGTTTCCCCCCAGGCAGCATCTGCTTCTGCCTTCCTGCCGCGACCCAATGACCTTGCGTAAACTACTTCAGGAGGATTTTCTGCCTTTTCTGAAATAAAGATGACCAAATTATCGAACACGAAGATCTTCCTAAGGGATTGGACGAGATCATCAATCGTAGTCTTCCAATCCTCCTGTGCGATGGAACTGGTCATGTTACTGATCACTTCGAGAAAGTTATTTTCCATATTATTTGTTTTCACCACTCGCTTGTGTTACCAACAAAGTAAAAATAAAGGTTGAACCTTTTCCTAATTCTGATTTTACTTCAATCAAAGAACCGTGGGCTTCCAATATTGTTCGAACCAGAGCCAATCCCAGGCCTGTCCCACCTTGAACACGCGTTGAGGATCCATCCAACTGGTGAAACGCCTCAAAGATTTCCTCAAACCGGTCATCAGGTATGCCAATGCCATTATCGGTGACAGATACATTGATAAGAGAACTTGATTCAAAATCAATTGAAAGGGTGATTTTACCGCCTGGCTTTGAAAATTTGATGGCATTATCCAATAATTGAAGTAACACCCAGGAAATCTTTTCCTTATCAGCTTGGATCATCGGTAAGTTGGGCTGGAAGTGGGTTACTATGTTTATTTCTTTGGCTAAAGCTTTCGGTCTCGTGAGATCAACAATATCCATTGCTAATTTCCCAATATCCAGCGGGTAAATTTTTAAAGTCAGATCTCCTTGCGCATTTTGTGAGAAAAGTATCAGATCATCGATCAAGTTTTCCAGCTTGCCTGATGCCTTTTGGCAAACCTGGAGGGCATTTTTCTGATCTTCGGTAAGAGTACCCAATGCTTCAACTGACAGCAACTCCAGATAACCTTTGATATGAGTGAGAGGGGTTCTTAGTTCGTGGGATACATTGGCGACAAAATTGGACTTTAAATGGTTGAGTTCAGCCAGCTTTCTTAAAGCTTTCTGCAATTCTGCTGTGCGCTCCTCAACACGCTGTTCCAGATAACGGTTTGCATTTTCAAGGGCAGTTCGGAATTGAATGATCTGTTCTGTGATCGCCTGATCGAGATCTGCTTTTCTTAATAGACCTAATTCTGTCAAAGCCTCTCCAAACAGAAAGTTTTGACCTTCATTAGATTTTTCTTTTTGATACGCCAGCGCACGTCTTAACTCATCCTTGCTTATACGCCCTTGCTGAATAAGGTATTCACCCAAACGGGGTACAAGCATTTCAGGTGTCAGCGCATTTTTAGACATCCTTTTACCTTACTTTTCCCAAACCCATTCCCCTGCCACCATAGTAGCTGAGGGTTTGATTTGAAACAATTCCGAAGGATGACACTCAAAGGGGTTTTTATCAAGGACAATCAAATCAGCCATGAATCCTTTGCTGAGTTTCCCTAATTTTCTCTCAAAACCGGCTGTGTAGGCGGGTCCCTTAGTAAAACCTAGTAATGCTTCTTCCAAGGTCAGACGTTGTTCCGGGTACCAACCAAATTCTCCTGGAGAACCATCCTTTCTCTGACGTGTGACTGCAGCATGCAATCCCCAAAATGGATTGGGTGATTCTACAGGCGCATCAGACCCGAAAGCCAGTTTCGTACCATTCTCAAGCTGGGATCGCAAGGCATAGGCAAATTCTGATCGCTTTCCCCAGGATCTGTCAGCCATCAACAGATCAGAAGGAGCATGGATAGGCTGCATGGAAGCGATCAAATCCAGGTCTACCAATCTCCCCATATCCGATGGGTGCAGCAGTTGCACATGTTCGATACGATGACGTAAAGGAGGATATTCTTTCATTTTTTCATATTTGCGTAATTGTTCAAAACCATCCAGAATTTCATGATTTGCGCGGTCGCCAATGGCATGGACTGCCAGGCTGATCCCATTATCAACTGCCTGACAACCAATTTCATAAATTTGCTCGTTGTCCAAATTTAGAATGCCGAGATTATCAGCATCATCTACATAAGGTTCCAACATTGCTGCAGTGTGAGAGCCAAGTGCTCCATCTGCGAACAGTTTAAGTGAGCCTATTCGCAGAAAATCATCGCCAAATCCACTGCGTAAACCCATTCCAATGGCATGGTCAAGGTCCTCCATTGGGATGCTCTTCAAAACACGCATACCCAGCTCCCCACGCGTATGGATTAGCTGGAGAGCCGAGAAACAACTGCGCCGGTCAAAATCATGAACCCCCGTCAAGCCCAATTTCCATAATTCTGATTGAGCTTGTTTTAGTATATTCGCTAAAGTTTCAGTATCTGGTTCAGGAATTATGCACGATACCAATTTCATCGCATCCTCCAGAAGGATACCGTTTGGATTCCCTTCTTCGTCATGCAGGATCCTGCCATTTACGGGATCAGGTGTGGATGCTGTGATTCCCGAACGTTTGAGCGCAGTGCTATTAACCCAGGCAACGTGCAATGATTTTCCTGTTAGATAAACAGGGTTTTCAGGTGAAATTTTATCCAACAATATCAAAGACCCAAATCCCTCCACCCAATTATTCTGGTTCCATCCATGCCCCAGCACCCACTCCCCGGGTTTGGTTCCTTGAACTCTTTTTGCAACTCTTTGGATACACTCGGAAAGTGATTGGGTTTCACAATCCACCTTCTGCAAGCCCGTACCATAATGTTGAAGGTGAATGTGAGCATCAATCAAACCCGGTAAAATAAACTTTCCTCCCAAATCCTGTTTTAGATAACCTTCAAATTCTGCCAGGATAGTATCGGTTTCACCGATGGCTGCAATCTTTCCATCATCAATTGCAATTGCAGAGGCAACTGGGATGGTCTTATCCTGTGTATATATACTCGTATTAAATAGAATTCTTTTCATCAATCAATCGTTCCATAAGGAGATCCAATTCTTCAGCGGAATAATAATAGATCGTTAATGAACCACCATGCTTTCCAACCCGCAAGGATACCTTGGTACCCAAGCTGGCTCGCAGTCTTTCTTCCAGATCAGCTACTTCAGGTGAAACAATTGTTTTGAGTTTATTGACCCGCTGTTCTCCCCCAAATTTTCGAACCAAGTCTTCCGCCTGGCGAACACTCAGCTCCTGGACAAGAATTGTTTTCATTACAGCGGTTTGAGATTCAGCCGTTGTCAATGCCAGGAGCGCACGGGCATGTCCCTCAGAGATGCGCCTTTCGATCAGTGCATTCTTGACGACATCTGGTAGTTTTAATAGCCTTAAGATATTACTGACTGCTACACGGCTTTTACCTACTTTGCGTGCAATCTCTTCGTGAGAGAGGTTAAATTCATCCGCCAATTGACGGTAGGCTTCGGCTTGTTCGAGCGCATTTAAATCTGCCCGTTGAAGATTTTCGATAAGTGCCAGCTCCAACTTTTCCATATCGGAGGTCTCACGGATCACCACCGGAACTCTAGCCAACCCAGCCAACCGGGATGCTTGTAATCTCCTTTCTCCCGCGACCAGGATATATTCCCCATCAATTTTTCCGGGTGATATGATCAATGGCTGTAACACTCCATGCTCAAGCACGGATGCAGTTAATTCACTTAATTCATCCGGATCAAAATTCCTGCGAGGTTGCCGAGGGTTGGTTATGATCTTATCAACACTGATAAAGGTTAGATTTCCTAAATGGGGATCAACATTGCTACCCGGAATAAGGGCTTCCAAACCTTTACCAAGTCCACCTTTTCTCGCCATCTTTCACTCCTGCATTCTTGGATTTCTGATACCGTCACCCACCAATACCTCGCGCGCCAGTGCCTCATAAGCCAGGGCTCCATTTGTGCCGGGTGCATAAACTGAAATGGGCAATCCATAAGAAGGTGCTTCAGCCAGGCGGATACTGCGGGGAATGATGGCATTAAGCACCTGGGCTGAAAAATATTTTTGGACTTCAGCAACAACATCTGCAGACAGGTGCGTTCGGCTATCAAACATGGTCATAACCACTCCACGTATTTTTAATTCAGGGAATAAAGCTGCTTTCACCCGCTGGATGGTCCTCATTAACTCACTGATCCCTTCCAAAGCCAAGTATTCACACTGAACTGGTATGATAATACCATCTTTGGCTGCCATGATACCATTTATAGCCAGCAATCCAAGTGATGGAGGGCAATCTACCAAGATGTAATCGTAATTGTCAATTACCGGACTTAGTGATTTCTTTAGTTTGGTTTCCCGACCAAGCTCATTTACCAGTTCAATTTCTGCACCAGCCAATGATGGAGAAGAGGGCAGAAGTGAAAGTTTCAAACGGGGATTAAGCAGAATGAAAGGAGCGGCTGTGACTTTGTTCAACATGGTTTCATAAACACCCCCCTTGACAGTATGTTTATCCACACCCAGAGAGGATGTTGCATTTGCCTGCGGATCAACATCAACGATCAGCACGCTTTGCCCGAAGCGAGCCAGGTATGCACCAAGATTAATCGCAGTGGTTGTTTTACCCACTCCGCCTTTTTGATTCACGAGTGTGTAGATCCGTCCCACTAAATAACCTCCATCAGGCAGTTTTGAACTTCTTGGTGGGTTGGTACTCCATCCAACCCAATACGTGTAACCGAGAAGGCAGCCAATTGGGTGGCAAAACGTGCTGCTTCCCACGGATCACGCGTCGCAATCAGCCTTATAAAAAAAGCGCTTGCAAATATATCTCCGGCGCCCGTTGCGTCCAATTCTTTTTTGGGGGGAGTATGAAATTTGCGAAGATCATTATGCCAGTACAAACGCGCCCCTGCTGGTCCTTCTGTAACGGCAAGAACCCGGCAAGCCAGGGACATTCTTTCGATCTCGTCCTCATCACTATCAACGTCTTCAATACTGATGACAACGGCGCCAGCCACTCCCATTGCTTGAGAGGAGTCCTTCCAAGGGCAGGCTGAAATTCGACCATGCTCATTCCAATTACGCAGCCAGCCCTGAGGAGTCAGTGCCAGTAAGTTTGGAGAAAAACCATCCCAAGGAGGTGCAGCAACCTCCCGAGCGACTGGTCCGATATGAATGATGGAACTTCGTCGCCATAATTCCGGTACGTTATCAGGACCAATTTGTGGAGCCTGCTCATGTAGAATTTGAACCCGTCCATCAGGAGTTACCAAATTTTCAAAAGTTGTACTTTTTTTGGTAGGAATTGAATGGATCTGGATATCTTTCAACGGGTCAAGTGAGAGCTCGCCTGCCCAGGCTGTTACGATTCCGGTCCGCATACCAAGCGCTTTTGCTGTTAATGCCGAATATGCTGCTGTACCACCCAACCGGTTTCCACCTGGTGTCATATCGCAGGTAAGGTGACCAATAACAAGATAATCCAGTGGTTGTTCAAGTGGGGGGGTTTTATTTCCCATATCCAAATTATACTAGAGGGCACAAGAAAACGTGCGATTACAATCCTGTTTCCCGTATAATCCTTTATAAAAAAATGCACCCGAAGTAAAAGTTTCGGGTGCCAGGAGTTATTTGACCAAAAGGATTCTTACTTTGGTGAGATGGTGACTTTGCGTGATGGATCTTCACCTATACTCTGGGTAACAACGTCTGGATAGTTCCGTAATTCCAAGTGAACCAGGCGGCGTTCAGCGGCATTCATTGGTTCCAGAATTTGGCGTTTGCCGGATAGTAAAGCCTGTTCTGCCATGCGGCTGGCCATCTGCCTGATCTGGCTTTCCCGGCGGATGCGATAACCTTCCACATCCACTATGATTTGTACCCAACGTTCCATTTGTTTGCTCACAATAAGGTTGACAATGTATTGCAAGGCATTCAATATTTCCGCTTTACGCCCGATTAGAATTCCCAGGTCATTTCCGCGGATATCCACGTTTATCGGCTGTCGTCCATCTTCGTCCATCTCACCTTGATGGGCGGAAACTTGGGCGGTAACTTTCATCTTATGCAACAGCTCAGAAACCACCCGTTCGGTTAAATCAAGTACCTTATCCTGCTCATCATTTGGTAATCGGTTTTCAATCTGGCGGAGATTTGATGAAGTTGAAAGGGTTGAAGTTTCCGGTTGAAGGGAGCTCAAATCCTTGACAGTTATTCGAACGCGTACCTGCCGTCCTCCCAAACCAAACAAACCCTTGCTGCCTGTATCCAGAACTTCTACATGCACTGCATCTTCTGTCAAACCCAGTTCTGCCAGACCGCGTTCAAGCGCTTCTTCAACTGTTGGTGCAATTATTTCAAGATTGGTGTTTTCTTCACTCATTTTTTTATGATCTCTCCCTTCTTTCCACCGGGTATCAGGTTCTTCCAATCCAATTTTCCAAGCATGGCGTATTGGGCGATACCTACCAGGTTACCAGCTATGAAATAAATAGCCAGTCCGGAAGCAAAAGTCATTGCAAAATACCCCATTAATAGCGGCATATAAATCGCCATCATTTTAGACATGGCTGCAGATTGATCGCCAGGATTTGCCGAAGGAGGTGTTATCAATTTTTGCTGGAAATAGGATGTGACTGCAACAATGATGGCTAGAAACGGAATACCAACCCCCGGCAGAAAAGGCAGAAATAGTTTTTCCGGTTGACCCAGATTCATCCATAAAAAATGGCTATTCAACGGGATGAGATCTGAGATATTGAAAATTGAATACAAGCTCCTGGTGAGGTTGAGCAATTGCATTGGTGAAGCTGCCAGAGATACCATGATACTTTGATATAACCCAAAGATGATCGGTAATTGAATCAAAGTCGGCAGGCAGGCACCAAAGGGACTTATTCCCAGCTCTTTATAAAGCGCCATCTGTTCCTGAGCTAATTTTTCTTTATCGCCCTTGTGTTTCTTCTGAATGTCCTGCCATTTTTTAGACTTTTGCATTTCCTGCATTCCCTGGCTGCTCTTGATCTGCTTTGCCATTAGAGGATGCGTTACCAACCGGATCAGGATGGTAAAAATAACGATCGCCAGGCCAAAATTACCACCAACTGCCTGGTAGATCCAAAGTAAAATGTTTGTAAGCGGGGTTATGATAAATGTTTCCCACATGGCTGATATCCTGTTCCTTTACTACTTGGCGGGGGTGTAAACCCACTGTTGAGTACCGTTCTGATCAAAGGCGATCAATGTAAAATCCCCTTCCACTGGAGCGACCAGAATCACATCACCAGCTATAACCGGTGTGCTATACAATTTTCCAGTTATAGTTTTTGACCAGACAGTTTTTCCATTCGCATCCACGGCTACCAATGAGCCTGATTCCGTTCCAATTATCACCAGGTCTGTTAGTACAAGGGGTGATCCCAGAACTGGCCCATCCGGTTGGATACTCCAGTTTTCTTTACTAGAATCAATTGCAAGCGAGAAAATCTTACCTGCCTGATCACCAACATACAAGTTTCCATCACCTACTATCGGGGCAGACCAGATCCGGCTCGAAACTGAATGCTGCCATTTGGTCTTTCCAGTTGTAGTCTCCAGTGCAAACACACTATCACCCAAAGTACCAGCATAGAGCACACCATCTGGTCCCAGGGTGATCGCACCAAGGATGGAGCCATCCAATTCGCTTGACCAAATCATTTTCCCGGTTTTCATATTCAAGGCGTACACATTATGGTCCATGGATCCAAAATAGACATTGGTTCCATCAACCACCGGTTGACCCCATAAAGCCTGCCCTGCTGTAAACTTCCAAACCAGTTCACCTTTCATATTCAAGGCATAAAGATTGTAATCTGCCGACGGAGCAAAGATCATGTCATTTCCGGTTACAGCGCTTCCAATCCAATGGTCTTTGGATTCTTCAAATGTCCAATTGATGGAACCGTTGGAAGGGGAAAGACTGTAAAGAATATGGTCATAACCGCCAACGATCAATTGACCATCTTCGGTGAGAGCAGGGGCGGCAAAAAATGTTTTCTTGGCGTCCGGTTTTTCTGGGAAACGCCAACTTTCGACACCATTGGAGACTTGCACCGCATAAATATGGGTAGACATCGCGATATAAGCATTTTCTCCATCTGTTGTGACGCCTGCCCATGATGAGGGGGTCATTCCTCCGCTGCAACCACTCAGAAGGAAAACCAGAAGTAGTAAACCTAACGTGAAATATTGAATTTTTGATTTCATTGAACCTTTATTTCTCCTAATTAACGGGGTCAACTCCCCCGGGATTGAAAGGGTTACAGCGCAAAACACGCCAGGCTGCCAGCCAACCACCCTTGATCACTCCATATTTATAAATTGACTGATAGCCATAATGGGAACAAGATGGATAAAAACGGCAGGTGTTGGCCGGTATGACGCGTGAAAGGGTCATTTGATATAAGCGAACGAGCCCCAGGATGATCAAGCGCGGTAGATTCCAAATTGTCCGGGAGAGATCCCGCAATCTGGGTTCGTTGGGATATTCATCAGGCAGGTAACTAAAAGTCGTCATAAATTGATGGTCAGCTTAGCACGCTGCAAAACTGCCAGCAAAGCAGCCTGCGTGTCTGATAAATTAACTCCAGGTAAGGGTGCCCGAGCGATCAATAAAAGGTCATTTCCAGGTAAAATCTGAGAATATAAGAGGCGAACAGCTTCTCTGAGCAATCTTTTAGCCCGATTGCGATCAACTGCCCCACCTACCCAGCGACCGGTAGAAACACCTACTCTTGAATGTGGTTCCCCGGAAGCCGTTGTATATAAGACAACAAGCGGATGAGCATAAGACTTACCGAAACGCCGCACCCGCTTGAAATCGGTTGACCGGGTCAGGCGAAATTTCTTTTTCACCTGTGCTTCAAATAATCCCAGAATTGGAAATCAACAGAGAAATCTCGAACAATTCAACCTATGAATTGACAATAGAGTTTCTACCACTTGATCCGCTTGACATGTTCATTCATTCGAACAGAAAGCTTAATGCGACCTTTCAATCGTCTTCGTTTCAGCACATTACGACCATCAGCTGTGGACATTCGTTTTCGGAATCCGTGTACCCGCATACGGCGTCGGATCTTTGGTTGATAAGTACGTTTTGTTGACATGTAAACTTCCTCTATAATTTCAGATTTCAGCACCCATCAGCATCCAGTTTGCCAGGGTTTTCCAGACAGACAAATTATTATACCGTAACGTCTTAAATTGGTCAAACCATTTAATATTTTAACTAACTGGAAACAAGATTCAGACCTTGATTCCCAGCAAAACGATCCGGGGTTTTCAGATTTTCTGAAAACCCCGGACTATTCAATCTTAATCCTCCACGGCACGTTCAAACTGGCTATTGTAGAGGTCAGCATAGAATCCGCTGCGAGCCAAGAGATCCTCGTGAGTTCCCTGCTCAATGATATCGCCTTCATTCATAACTAGAATTAGATCGGCATTTCGAATAGTGCTCAGACGGTGGGCAATAATAAAACTCGTTCTACCTGCCATGACATTATCCATTGCTTCCTGGATCAGCACTTCTGTACGGGTATCCACCGAACTGGTGGCTTCATCCAGGATCAGGATGGACGGATCTGCCAGGATGACACGGGCAATGGTCATAAGCTGCTGCTGTCCCTGGGATATATTGGTGGTTTCCTCATTCAAAACAAGATTGTAACCATCTGATAAGGTCCTGACAAAATGATCAACCCTGGCGGCTTTTGCTGCAGCGTATACTTCCTCATCGCTGGCTCCTGTGCGCCCATAGCGGATGTTTTCCATGATCGTGTCATTGTACAACCAGGCATCCTGCAGCACCATGCCGAACATACATCGCAAATCACCACGTTTGAATTCATTGATATTATGATCATCCACCAGGATGGCTCCTCTATCAATATCATAAAATCGCATCAGCAATTTGACAATTGTGGTTTTGCCTGCTCCTGTGGGACCAACAATGGCAATTTTCTGTCCGGGTTTGATGGATGCCGAGAAATCTTTGATGATAACTTTTTCAGGATCGTATCCAAAGCGCACATTTTTAAATTCCACCTTACCACTCAAAGAATCCATGTCCAGAGGCTTTTCCGATTCGGGAGATTCTTCTTCTTCAGCCATGAACTCAAAGACACGTTCTGCAGCAGCAGCTGTTTGCTGAAGAACATTGGAGATATTCGCCAATTGTGCGATCGGTTGGGTAAATGAACGGACATACTGGATGAATGCCTGGATATCACCTATTGTGATGGCATTCTTGATCGCCAGGTAACCACCCATAATGCTTACAGCAACATAACCCAGGTTGCCAATAAACATCATGATAGGCATCATCAAGCCGGATAGAAATTGAGATTTCCAAGCAGAACTATATAAAGTGTTATTGAAGGTGTCAAACTTCTCTACACTGCGCGTTTCGCCATTAAAGGCTTTCATAACCACATGGCCACCAAACATTTCTTCCACATGCCCATTTAAATGTCCCAGGTAATCTTGTTGCTGTTTAAAATACTTTTGGGACTGCTTGATAATCAGCATGACGATCATCATAGATAGCGGAATTATCAAAAGGGATACCAGGGTCATCACCCAACTGATCGAGAACATCATTGCCAGAACACCGAAAACAGTAATGATCGAAGTAATGATCTGGGTCATGCTCTGATTCAAGGTCTGGCTGAGTGTATCTACATCATTTGTTATTCGGGATAAAACTTCTCCCTGACTTGTTCGATCAAAGTATCTAAGCGGCATGCGGTTGATCTTGGCAGCTATGTCTTTTCGCAACCGATAGGTGATATCCATTGAGACGCCCGACATGATCCAGCCCTGGATGTAACTAAACAGGGTGGAGGCTGAATAAAGAAGTAAAGTCAGGATGATAATATTTTCTATATAAGGAAAATCAATTCCGGTACCTGTTCCAGCGATCTGCCCAAGCACACCTTCAAACAGCCTGGTTGTAGCTTTACCCAGGATCTTGGGACCGACAATTGACGCCACCGTTGATGCAATCGCAAAAACAAATACAATGATGATCATCGCCTTGTAATTGCTTAAATATTTGATCAATTTAAGCATTGTGCCTTTAAAATCACGTGGTTTTTCTGCCTTGGCACCCATCATTCCCATTGGACCACCTCGACCCATTGGACCGCGAGCTGCTGGCGCACTTTTGCTTTCCCCGGACAATCCTCCGCCATGCATGCTCATGACAACTCCTCCTTGCTCAGTTGCGATAAAGCGATTTCTTGATACGGTTCACAGGTTTCCATTAATTCTTCATGGCAGCCTTTTCCTACGATACGACCTTCTTCGAGCACGATTATTTGTTCAACATTCTTAATTGTGGAAACCCGTTGAGTTACGATAAGCACATTACTATCACCTGTGTTCTTCTTTAAAGATTTTCGTAATGCTGATTCCGTCTTGAAATCCAAAGCTGAGAAGCTATCGTCAAATATATAGATCGGTGGTTTCTTGACCAGTGCACGAGCGATCGAAAGACGTTGTTTCTGTCCGCCGGACACATTTGAACCACCCTGGGAAATCTCGGTTTCCAGTCCTTCAGGTTTTTCAAAGATAAATTCACTGGCTTGTGCGATATCTGTAGCCTCCTTGAGGGAATCTTCACTGGCATCCTCATCTGCATAGCGCAGGTTGCTTTCAACGCTACCAGAGAAAAGCATGCCTTTTTGAGGAATATAACCTATCTTATCCCTCAGGTCTGCCTGGCTTACTTCACGGATATCAATATCATCCACATAGATAGCTCCATCTGACACCTCATAAAAGCGTGGTAACAGGTTGACCACCGTACTTTTACCTGAGCCTGTCGACCCAATGAATGCAGTTGTTTGTCCGGGTTGTGCAATAAAACTGATGTTATGCAGAACATCATCCTGTGCATCCGGATAACGGAAACTCACATTTCGGAACTCAACCTTGCCATGAAATGGTTCTGCAAATATTTTAGGATTCACAGGGTCATTGATAGCCAATCCAGTTTCAAGGACATCAGCAACCCGTCCGGCTGAGACAGATGCCCGGGGCAGGATGATGAACATCATCGACAACATCAGGAATGCCATAACAATCTGCATGGCGTATTGCATGAAAGCCATCATATCACCCACTTGCATGGCATTGTTAGCCACCTGGTGTGCCCCAACCCAAATGATCGCCAGGGATAATCCATTCATGATCATCATCATTAATGGCATCAGCACAACCATTACCCTGGCAATGAACAAGGTGTTGCTGGTCAGATCCTTATTCGCCTTGTCAAAGCGATCTTCTTCAAAAATCTGCATATTAAAGGCTCGGATCACCATCATGCCTGACAAGTGCTCACGCGTAACCAGGTTGAGCCTGTCAATAAGTTTTTGTATGATCTTAAATTTTGGCAAGGCTATAGAGAAAACAACAACGATCAAACCAAGCAAGGTAACAACAGCCACAGCGATTATCCACCACATGTTGGCACTTTTGCCAATTGCGCGGATAATGCCCCCTACACCGATGATCGGAGCGTAAAAAACCATGCGCATGATCATTACAACCACCATCTGGATCTGGGTAATATCATTGGTTGTACGTGTGATCAGCGAGGCAGTTGAAAATTTATCAAATTCAGTATTTGAGAAACTTTCAACTTTAGTGAATACATCCCGACGCAGGGTGCGTGATCCACCTGCAGCTACCTTGGCTGACAAGAATCCAACGATGATCGTACAGGTAACTGAGAGCAGGGATAGTAAGAGCATCCATGCACCGGTAGTAAGAATGTAAATGGTTTGGATCTGGCTGGTATCCATACCCAATTCGCCATACTCTGTCTTTACAAATCCAACAGCCATCTGGTTGATCATACTATCACCCAATGAAGAGAATTTCTCGTCAATTCCTGAAGTGATTTTCTCTAATTGTGCAGCTGGCAACATTTGCAGCATACTGAACACATCCATGCCGGGGGGTATTTTTGTCACATCAAAACCAAGACTCTGACCCATACCGGCTGCCAATGTGGGATCTGCCACCATCTTTTCAAGACTGGATACCACCAATTCTGTTTTTCCCATGACCAGGTTTAATTGCGCAATCGTGTTTTTGTCAATTTCATTGCGTACATAGATTGGCTGATCTGCAATGGTTGGATATTCAGCCAGGTATTTTTCATAATCAGGAGAATTTATATCCACCAGGAGGTAATTGCCCAGAACCATGTTTTTTTCTTCAGCATTTAAGAAGATCACCAGGCGGTCCATCTCACTTTTACGGATCGCAATCGGAACAGCATTTTCAACTCCGCCTTGTTGGATTCCATTATTCACAATCTTAGACATGTAATCCGGTAATGCCAGATCTGCATTTGCCTGGATGAATAACAAGGCAATTGTGATCAGGATCATAAGGGTATAGGGTTTTAAATATTTGGCTAAACGTACCATTTTTGCTGGTGCTCCTCAAAATTGTTTGATAAAAAAGTTATATCCCAATTATTCCAGAAAAGAGGAAAAGGGAATAACCGGTTGGATCCAATCAGCCCCCTGTGGTTTTTCCCAATTCCAGCTGGACATCCTCAAATTATCTATAACTCAATTTATCCATGGTTTTTCCGGCAGCTTTTGTAAGCAAGATCAGTGCAGTGGTGATCAATTCCTGTTCCTCAGCATTAAGATCATCTGTAAGTGTCTCGATCCACTTGCTGCGCAAATCCACGCCTTTTTCAATCAGTATTCGCCCCTCCACAGTCAGTTCCAATAATTTCGCCCGACGGTCCTGTGGATCTTCCGTTCGGCGGATCATCCCCATTTGTACCAGGCGATCAACTGTCTGGCTGGCGGCTGCGTTTGTGATACCCAATTGCCCGCCAATCTCAGACACACCACATTTCCCACCATGGAACAGGCGCATCAGGATATTTATATGTGAAAAAGATAAGCCTGTGTCTTCCATGAATCGTTTAAAATCACGCATTGAGCGATGCATGAAAACTTTCGCCCAATCCCGGAATACGTTGGAAAATTCTTCAGAAGGCGACATAGTTAACCATTCTTATTAGTTAAGATAGGTTAACTATAGCTTTAGCGATTGAGCATGTCAAGGATTTTTGATATTAGAGTTATATTAGAATACTTATTTATCCGCTAAATCTTCAACATAAGCGTATATCCCCCTATACTCAGCCGGGAGCATGCGCGCCAGTGCTTCCATGATCCTGCATGTTCCATCCTCAAGTGCCTTTTTCCTATCCAACTCAACGGGTAAATAGAACGGTTCACCGACCGACAGGGTGACATCTGTACGTCGGAAACGCTTCATGTTTCCATAAATACGCCAATTCTCAGTACCAGTGATGGCGACTGGAACGATCGGTACATTCGACTTCCAGGCTAGAAAAGCTGCACCTTCTGTACCTCCTTCCAATGCTCCGATAGGACTTTCCCGTCCTTCTGGAGCTATGGAAATGATACGTCCTTTACGCAATCCTTCCAGGGCGGAACTGAGCGCTCGTCTATCTGGAAGGCCGCGATGAACCCATATGACACCATACATTTCGATCATCTTACCCAGGATAGGCAGTTCGATCAACTCAATCTTTGCAAACGGATCTGTAAATACTGGCCAGAAGGCAATTCCAAGCACACCATCGGCATCTCCCAGGTGATTGATGACTACCAGGGCTGGCCCTTTGCGGGGAAAATTTTCCAATCCCTTAACTTTCGCCCTGGTAAAGGAGAACACCACCAGGCGCACGAAGCCACGCATCCACCATCTGTAAAAACGCTGGCTTGCACTTAGATCGGGCAGGCGCGTCAATTCAGGTCGCCAGACCTCACTGACCGGTTTGGGTGGGACTGATTGCTCTGTCGGCATAGATGCCTCGGTAATCTTCGGGTAACAATCCTGCGATGTAAGACATGACCAGGTCAGCGTTGCGCTGGCGGGATTCCTTTCTCTGATTGCCTTTTCCTTCGACAGCAGGCAAATGAATTGGCTTACCTATACGCAACTCAAGAACCGGACGCTGACCGCGAATAGCCTTATGCCAGAAATCATCCGTTGTGCCTACGATCCCAACCGGCAAGACTGGAACTCCTGTTTCTTCAACGATGAAGGCTATACCTGATTTTGCTGCGCACATATTGGTGTCATGGGAACGTCCACCCTCTGGTGCGATCAGCACTGGTCGGCCTGATTTTAGTGCGTTCGTGACTGTTTCCAATGCTTTTCTGTCTGCTTCACCGCGATGAACAGGGATGCCACCATACAACCAGGCCAGGATGCCCTGCCCGGGTTTGTGCCAAATTTCTGCGGCACCAAGCGATTCAACCATCTCCGGCCAACAGGAGATGATAAAGGGTGGATCATATAAAGATACATGATTCATCGCCAGCACATATGGTTTTCCCAGCGGAATATTTTCTTTACCACTGATCTTGATCGGAGACAGGATTAAGAATAAGGTTTTCAGAACTCCACGCACAAATGGGCGTGCCAGCCAAAGTCTCCAAACTGCGACATGATACGGTTTCATTTGCATAAAGCCTCCACAAATTTGAATACTTCATCAATATTCATCTTGTCTGAATCCAGTAAGATGGCATCTTTGGCTGCTACGAGAGGTGCTACCGCCCGGGATGAATCGATCTCATCCCGCCCGAGCACTCCCGCCAGAATATCCGCGTAGACCACGGAGTCTCCGCGTGCCACCAATTCATCATAGCGTCTGCGGGCACGCACCTCAGCCGAAGCATCCAAATAAATCTTGAGGTCAGCTTCCGGTAACACTACTGTCCCAATATCGCGCCCCACCATGACCACCCGGCCGCGTAATCCAATGCGCCTCTGCTGGGCTGCCAATTCATGGCGCACACCTGCATAAGTCGAAACGGGAGAAACGATCGCTTCGACTTCCGGACGACGGATTTCCCAGCTGACATCCTGCCCATCCACCTTAACATCACAAGCACGTCCATCGGGTCTGGAGGGCGGGAGCACATCGATATGGATATCAAGGCACATTTCGGTTACAGCCACTTCATCTTTTACATCCAGGTTCCGTTGTAAAACCATCCAGGCAACAGCGCGGTACATGACACCAGTGTCAAAAAACAGATAACCCAATGATTTTGCCAGGTTTTTCCCCAACGTGGATTTTCCCGAGGCTGCCGGACCATCGATCGCAATTATTTTCGGTTTCGTCATACTTTCTGCCTATGAATTTTTTTAGTTATACCAAAATTTCTTAAAATCATGTTTGATAAGGATAATGTAGGAAAGGAATTCTATTTGCCAAATGATCTTTGATAAAACAAATGATAATAGCCCGGTGATGTTACGGAGTGGATCCATCCAACCCTGCCCCGGCATCCTGAAATACATCTGCCCTGGTCCAGAGAACAATAAAATCAGATAGTTCCGGTATTTTCCGGTAGGCGATCCAACTTAACCAGCCATCCAGGGGTAAACTTTCCCAAATAGGTGTCTTCCTAATTAAGAAATCCTGACCCCGGTATGCAGATGAGATCTTCATCTCAACCCCTTTTGGAAGGATTACCATCTCAGGGGAGGCACCCAGGGGTAATGCCTCCACCACTTCCAAATGCCAATCCCGCAATAACCATAATAGAGACGGAGAGTTCAAATCGGTTATTGTTTTAATCTCCACACTTTTAGTTTGCCCTCGCCGCCAAACGGAAAGTTCTTTGACCGTTTTTACCAGCAGATCTGCCTGAACAAATTGCGGCGCAGGTTGCCAGAGTTCAGCTGAATAAGGATGTCTTAAACCACCTGCATTTAATCCGGCACCAACTGTGAACAACAGCAAAACAATGGTTCCTCCCCAAATAAGACCAAACCTAACAATTTTTCCATCCCAGATCGCAGCCACCAGGAACATGCTTAATATTAGTATAAGCAGCGCTCCCAGGATCAGCAGTATACGTGATCTAAAAATGGTTGGATCATTAAAACCAGATGAAATACTGATAAGATCCAGCCAAACATACACCATGAAAGCAACCATAATAACACTGGTTAACACAATTTCCCATTTTATTACCGGATCAAATTCCAAATGACGGCTAAGTTCGATCGCTGCCAGGCTCCAGACAGGCACCAGCACCCAAACCAGATCAGTTGTTTGATGTACCGGGTAAGCAAGCACAAGCAGGAAGAAAACACCTGCCATTATGCTGAGCTTAATTGTAATTGTTTCCTGGTTAAGTATCCCTCGCACCAAACCGATCCCACCCAATGTCAATGCCAATGGACCATATACCAACAAGGTGGTCGGGAACATCCACAACGGCAATCTGCCAGGTGACCACCAGCCAGTTATGAAACCTGCAATTGATGCTGCCCAGGCACTTAATCCATTGGGAACCAGGAATAGCATTGTCCCAACCAGAAGCAAGGTCCCTGCCCCCCAAGTCAGCGTTGTTTTTATATTATTTTCTGAAAGGCTAGAATCCGGATCATGATCATCGATAACGTCTTCACTTTCGCTGATGGATTCCACCTTTTTTCTTCTGTTAAGATAATTGATGATGAAACAGCTCAATCCAAGACCGAAGGTTCCAAACCAGGCAGAAGGACCACACAACAGCACCAAGCCACCCAATCCACCAGCCAATTTATAACTTCTATACTGCCAGGCAGCCAGGCATAAACCCATAAAACCAACAGCCATCATCTGGCTTCCAACAGTGCGGGAAACTGCCAGCATCCCAGGATCCAGCGCCAGTGCAAAAGCCAGTAGAATGGCTGCTTTGCGACCCAGCTGCTTACGAAATGCAACTGGTACCAGCACCAAACCAACCCCAGCTAATGCTGGCCAGAAACGAGCCATGAAATTGCTGGTTCCAAATATGAAGAAGTTTACCGCTGTCAACAGTAGATAAGCCGGGTGTTCACCCAACAAGGGTTTGCTGCCACGAGCTATCTCTGATGCCTGGAGAGCCCATTTCGCTTCCAGATCTGTCAATGGATGCGCACCAAGATTCATAAAGCGCAGAACCATCGCCAACAGGAATGCCAGCGAAAAAAGGGCTTGTTCACTCGTGATCCGTCGTGGAGATGTCATCATTCTCATAATTTTACTGTGAAAGGATTGTAATCGGGTTCAAATTTAATGCGTGAAGATAATTCATATCCGTACTCATGGGGCAGGATAAATTACCACATTGCCTTGCAAGTATATGGGTTGCAAATTTAGTATGAATTTTGTTTCATTCACTTTGTACGTACTACGCTCAAGGCTGCCAATATAGATGTAACGAATGTCATACTTCTCCAGGATCGCTTCTGCCTCGCTCCAACTTGAGGTTTCATATAATAGCTTTACATCTTCAAGCCGATCTCCCTGAGGGGTTGAGCTGCCGCGCCATTGTCCTTCATGCCCTGGCCAGCCCAGCACGGTGGGTAACCCGGTTAATGTCGAGATGCGGGCATAAGAACTGTAACTGCCACCCACTGCTTCCACGACAACCCCGTCTTGTACCTGCATAAGCCATTCAATAGCCAATGCTTCATCCGGATTGTTGCGTTGTAAATATGCAGCTCCATCCAGGTTCCAACCAAATTCAGGTTTAAAACCATTCGTCTTTGTCATCACCCCCAAAACAGTATAGGTCAATGACATCAGCAAAGTAAAGAAAAAAACCAGGCGAAACACCCAATCCCAAACTCTGGGTAATTTTATCATCAGCACGGCTGTTCCAAAAGCTGCTACCAGGCTCCACAGCATCCAAACCTGGTAATAGAATTTAAAAATTGTATTAATCCGCCAGCCAAATTGATCGCGCAGGAAAACAAAATCCGGAACCAATACCAGTAGTCCGCCGAACAGAACAAGCATCAGAACGAACGGGATCGGGTCAATATTTTTTCGTATTTCAAAAATAACTGACAGGTCATCCTCCCCTTTAAGAACGGAATTGTATTTTAAAGTGCTAAGGGATCCAAACAACAGTGCCAACCCTCCCACAAGCGACGCCACCATCGTAAGCAAGCCGCCAATGTAAAGCAATCTGCGTTGACTTGCAAGTTGGAACAAGGTCACCAGGTCGGAAACTCCCTGTGATTGGAAAAAAGCATCTGCAACATCAGGCCTACGTATATATACCAGCCAGCTTCCCAACCAGGTCAGACTCCAGAGAGAGAGGACTAGACCAAGAACTGCAAGAATTGCCATTCTCCAATTGGCTTTTATTTTCTGGCTGAAAACGAGGTAAGCCAGGTAAGAAAAGATCGGCAATAACAAGCCACCAAACATTATCCAGAGGTGGGCGCCGCGCGTTGGATTAACCAGGTTGGGAAGAACTCCACCTGCTTGGGATGAGAAACCAATGTAAAACGGCACAAACAACAGCAGGCTGCCAATCCCGACGATCAGGGCATACCACAATGTTTCTTCAATTCGTCGCCAACCCCAACCAGTCTCTAAAATGCGATGCAATATGAAGGCGCTGCACACCAATGCAGCTGCTATCAGGATGTCCCAGGTATTTAGGAACGCCAGCCCACCCAACACCAGCATGGGCACCAGCAAACCCTGCCATTGGATGGGAAAAGATAAACCAGCAATCCTGGTCTGCCCGCGCCAACCACCCAGATATAAATTTAATGCCACCCCAATCGCCAGCAAACCGAAAGGCAGCGCCAGGACATGCGGGTGCAGGTCGCCTAATATGAAAGAAAAGACCGGAAATTCATTGATCAATTCCTGCGAGATATTTAGGAGAGTGGTATCACTGACCACACGTGAAGCCCGCCACCACCACAGGTAACGATCGGGCAGCCAAGCAAAAGGTTGCAGTGGTGCCTGGCTCAGATCTTTAATATCCAGCCACTTCCAAAAAGACGAATTTGCAGTTCCATCTTCAGCAAATGTCCAGAAAAGACCTTTACGGTGTAATACTTCCAAAAAGCCTTCCAGATTGCTGGTTATCAATAAAAAAAGTGGACCAAGTACAGGTAAGACCATTACAGCTTTCCCAGGTAGTGCTGGTTGTTTTATTCTCAAAGCTGCCAACAGGTTATATAGGATCCCAAAAGATCCCGTTGCACTCAATGCAAATACCAGAGCCAACATCAAGTTGAAAGCAACGCTGCCTGCCACCCCGGTCAGTTTGGCCAACATGGCTGTCATCACATAACCGAAGTAATAGTACGATATTCCATATCCGGACAACCAGGGGTCACGCGGTGGAAAGGTCGGTGAGCGCAAAATTGAATTAATAAATGCCAATTCCATCGGCTTTTCAGTGCCAGTTATCTCAGGGTTGGCAGCTCGAATAATCGCCAGGGTTGCAAAAGCCAGAAAAAATAATAACTCAACTGCTATCAATATGGATATATTTTGATTAATCCAGCTTTTCATTTCCCCCAACCGGTTCTTGATAACCCAAACACTCAAACCTGTCAGAAGCATGCCTGCCAGCACCAGACCACCCAGGTCATTTTGGGCTATTCCCAGAGATGTCAGCAACCAGAAGATGTACCCCCACAGGAGCAACCCAACGGCACGAGCCAGGGTGTAGCCGCGGTCCGCCAACGCAGGAAGCAAGGCAAACACCAGGGGAAAGGTCAACCAACTTAGAATGCTTATGGATAAATACCAGGTCAGAAAATCTATCATGCCTATTTTACGCCTTTGGCAGGTAAAATTGCCTGAGCGGATCTTCCTTGAGATCCAGAACCTTGCTGACAGCATCAAGATTTATCGGTCCATAGATATGCGGGAACAATTCATCCGGTTTATCGCTGCCTGGATCCCAGCGCACTTGAGGGAGAAGATTGGCTGGATCAATAACCAGGAGTACCAAGTCTTTCTGACCACTATAGAAAGAGTTAGCTACGCGCAAGATTTGATCCAACATGGAACAATGAATAAAGCCCTCTTTCGCAAGAGAATCAGCTTTATAGCTGCCATTCTTACAAGCCTCATCCCAGGCTTTCTGTGTACAGATATGGTAGATGCGAACCATAAGATCTATCTGTTGATCCTTTCAGCCACCTATGACTGAATAGATGACCGTTTTTCCTTCCCGGTAAACTTCGTTCCAAAGCGTTCCATTGTACTTTTCAAATTTCAAAAGACCGGCATCGCTGGTTTCCACATCCCGATACTCTGCCCATTCCAATTGCCCCACTATAATGTAGCGGACATGATATTTATTTAAGAAATTCATCGCCTCAAGCGGGTCCACGGTTTTATAAAAAGCAGTGATCTCATCCACCCGTTGGAAAACGGTGTTCGAAGCTAAAACTCTCTGTTGGCGCTGGTGCCAGTTCCAACCGACCACACCCGGCAATCCCGTATAAATTGTAAAACGGGTTCCCCAGCGGTATTCAGGTACATTTGCTTCGACGATCACCGGCGAGCCAAGAACATTTTCCTGCATCCATTGAATGGCGCGATAATCCTGGCTGAGGTCCATTTCCACACCAAAATCCGGATAAGTGGCATATTTCATAAATGTCATACTATCCAAACTGTGCGGTGCGTCGGGTACCCAGCGATCCTTAATTTTATCCATTCCTCCTAATATCAGGAATAAACCTGCACAGATAACCAATCCCGTAGAAGTGAAATACCAGGTAGATTGCCAATTCAAACGCCATTTTGGGATCTCGGTCAACAGCCAGCCAAATGCTGCTCCAGCACTCAACCCAAAAAGAACCCAGGCTTGCAGGTAGAATTTGAAAACCGTGTTCATCCGGCCAACATCACCACGCAGTACGATGATCTCGACTGCAAGAGTCAGTACCAGACCAGTTCCCATCAGGAAAAGTATTGCGCGCTTCACATCCGGCATATCCTTCTTCAGGATCAAAACCGTAGCCCAAACTCCCAATGGCAATACCAGCCAGGCAATGGCAACTTTTGTGACCAGTAATAAGAATATGACAACAACCAGCAGGACACCCAATATTTCGATATGAGTGTGGTAACGCCGCAACTTGTTCAGTGCTGAAAGAGGTGTTTCAGCCATCCATTGGCGGGTTTCCCAGGTCATCCATGAAACAATGAAAAACAGGAAAACTCCCCATTGGGTCAGGTAAGACCAGATGGAAGTATGACCATATTTCCAATACTCCACGCTGCCGTATGCTTGAGAATACCATTTTGTAAACGGTTGAAACAGCACAATGGATAAGAAAACGATGGAAAGCATCGCTGAAACCGTGAGAACTGCACGCCAAAACGTTTGTGGATGCCCGGGGAAACGGTTTTGGACATATGGCGATCTCCAGGCACTGAAACCGATCACCACCACTCCTAAAACCAGGTAAGTATAATAGTCCCAGGTATTGGTGGGTTTAAGCGAACCAATCACGAGAGCACCCAATCCTATCCCAATCACCGCCTCCAATTTTCCCTTCCACCTGGCACGGGAAACCAGCACAGACAACGCCCAGGCAATCACAAGGATGGTCAAAGGCAATACGATCATATGGGCATGCAGGTCACTATATAAGAATGTAAATAATGGAAACTCAGTGATTGGCTCTACGTCACCTGGAGCAGGAATGACTCTGCTGGGAAGCCAGTACCAATCCCCGGTAATAAACGGTAATGGAGTACCGGAAAGCGCTTTGCCGAAGCCCTGTATCGCCCACCACCAGTGCAGGAAGATGTTTTTGGAATCAATGACTCCACCGGGTGCGACCATCCTTTGAAATCCCTGATAGAGCATCCGGATAATACCCAGGTTGCCGAGTAGGAGCATGGCTCCAGCTGATGAAATACCAGCAATAAAAGACAACCTGGTTAAGATGTTTTTCCATTTATCATTGTCGAATTTGATCCCGGCCTCCATGATATTCCACCCGACTGAAAATGCATTGACAGCCAGCATGGCAAACAAGGTTGGCAGGATGAAATTGTATGCAATGGTTGGCAAGATTCCCAGCAGCTTGACCGGAGTTCCCACCAAGACGTATCCAAAATAGTAATAGTTGATATACCCACCTGCAAACCAGGGATCATAAGGTGGAAAGCTGGTGCTTTTAATGACTGCATTTAGATATGAGAAATCCATTGGGCGTTCCCCGCCCTTGTAGGGATGCCAGAGATCAGGGTTGCCTAACCTGATAGCCAGATCCAACAAGAAGAACAAAAGGAAAATCCCTTCCACCATCAGGAAGTATTTCCATTTGATACGAACCTCTTCTTTCAGCTCCTTGCGCTGGTGAAAAGCCAGACCGCCACCCATTACAACCAACAAGAGCAGCATCAGAGCGATCATGGAACGGCTGTAAGATAAACCCAGCGAGCCGGCTATCCAGGACAACCAAGCCCATAATAATAATCCAACTGTACGCGCCAATGGATATCCTCTGTCACTCAATCCTGGCAAAGCCGCACGCACGATCGGGTAAGCCAGCCATCCCAGGATAAAGATGGTTAAATACCATAGAATCAATCCAATGAAAGGATAGCGATTGTAGAATATCTGTGTGTCAAACAACCCGGACCAGGTACCACCTGCCTGTTGGGATGCCAGTTTTTCCGAAGGCAGCATCAAATTCTTATAATTATCCGCCTGCCCAGGAGTGAGGTGGATGACATTACTGATATCAACTGAAGTCAGAAGAGCTTCCATATGGGTTGAGTCGAATTTGGCGTTCTTTTTGAAGATCATTACTTTAGGGTGATCATAGAAAGTAAAGGCTTCTTCAGCTGATTGATCGTTGATCACCAAGTTGCCAATCGAGGGATAAGAAGTAAATACTGCCACCAAGTCGAAACCTAGTTTTCCTTCAAAGGTCCCCGGCTCGGCTGTACGATAGCACCAGATAATTTCCTTTCCTTCCGGGCAACCCAACAATGCCCGATAATAGGCAGTCGTGAGTGGATACCTCTCAGGTAATCGTGTGATCTGTCCATATTGGTGGTTGGTTGGGATGAAAATATAATCTGCAGCATTCAGGGTGGTGATGAAACGGGTTAATTTATCTGGATTGTCCTCCCAATAAACTTGCAGGTTCAAATCTCCACGATAAAGACCACTAAAACCATCATAACCACCAATTCGAAATGGCAGACCGTAATCATAATCAGTCTCATTAACAACAGCTGAGCCTCCTAGGAGCAGTATGCCACCCGTTGTCTCGAGGCGCAGATAATAAGTATCGCCTTTGGTCAATTGAACCGGTCTATCCAAATTCAACAAGTAAGATTCACCCTGGGATGGGTCACCGGACCCAAAATCTGCTGATAAAGTCGCGGTTGCGATGACCTGCTCCGTAGAAACCGGCTGAGGTGTCGATGAGAATGTCAGACGCAATATTTGCAATCCACTGACGGCGGTATCCATGACATGGGGCAGAAAGATATCATTTACTATACCTTCTGCCTGGGCAACAAAAAATGTATCATAAGGTACACCGGGTTGAATGGCATTTCCCTGCTGGAAAGGTAAGAGTTGTTGAACCGTTTCATTACTGTTCAATTGAATATTTAAGGTGATCGGACCAGGAATATTCTGATAGATCCATTTTGAGGCTGCAATCCGGGTTTCATCGCGAAGATAAATGCCTGAAAAGCTGACAGCCCAAACTGCTGTAGCAGCCACCACACCCAGTCCTATGACCAGGCTGGTGATGCTTGCCAATCGCAGGTTCAAATTCTTCTTCATGACTGGTTCTTTTGCCATGCCCCGATCCCACAACCAGACCAGCAGCCAAGCTGCCATCAATGCCAGCACCGGATAGATCGGAAGTTCGTAACGCATGGTCGGGTTGTATTGAAGGGATTGCCAGAAAAAGTAACCTGCTGTCCAGGACCAAAGCAGGATATGTTTGCGCCATTCACCCCGCAAACTTCGCCAACCCATCCACAGAAAACCTGCCCATGCTAATATTCCCAGGGGTAAACCCAATCCCCACACGGTCAGGTTTTCAAAGGAATACAAGTTAGAGCGGCGTGCCCATTGCAAATTCCAGGGCAGGTCAGCATTTGCATTAGCCTGGGCACGTTGCTCGCTGATATTTGCCAGCCATTGAGGATTGAAACCGAAACCATCAAATGCGTAGGGCTGAAATATCCTGAATGAAATGACAGCCATCAAACCGCCCACAACCAGAAATAAAAGCACCAGGCTGAAGATATCCGGGTGGGAAGATTCGCTATCGCGTCTGAAATACTTGACAAAAAATGCCAGCGGAAGGATCAAAGCCAGGGGAGCCGCGTTCAATTTTGATGCCACAGCCATCCCAAATGCCAGTCCAAACAGAGCGCTCAAGAAAAAATCACGCTCCTTCAACAAATTCTTGATCATTACCAAATTACTGGCACTTCGTGGTTGTAGTGTGTCTATATAATTAGTTGAATATTTAATCCGTGGTCCGGTCACAATTTCGATAACAAAATAGATCGCCAAGTAAATAAAGAAATTGGCGAAAAGATCGCTAGTATAAAAATGGGACTGTTGGATCTGCATGACTGCCAGGGAGGAAAATACTGCCGCCAGAAGTGCTACCCGCTTGCCATATAGACGTGATGCGATTAGATACAACAAAGCAATGGTCATCAGATCCATCAGGGCGGATAGCTGCCTTCCGAAAAGTTTTAAATTCCCCATCTGGTCGGTCCAGACTGCCAGGTAGCGTGTCATGAATACAGGCAGGGTTCCATAAGCAAAGAAAGCGTGCCCACGATTGTGGGGGTTCAATGGAGAACAGGAAGTATCAAAATAACCACTCCATTTTGTACAATCGGGGAAATCACTTGTATAATTTACCCGCCAGGGAGCTGTCAGCGTGTTAGGCAGGGGAAAGGTATCCGTTTTTTCACCGATCAACCCGATATCATAGGTTACAGATGTCAGAAAACCCTCATCCGGGTGCTGATGCTGAAGTTCACCCCAATCGCTGCCTTGCAAACGCAAGAATGCTGCCCCCGATAAAACCAACAGGAACAGCAGGTCGTAAACCCAGTACCATTTATGCTTGCGTTTGGATTCACTCAAATCAACATTCATTAAATGATCATCATCCTACGATTGCTCTCTTCTCTATTCTGCATATTAAGGGACCCAACCTAAGGTTGTTGGTCTGGGACAAAGAAGATCATAAAATCATGGTTGGGTGTTTTGGATGCAAACCGACTGATAGTGCCTTGTGGATAGTAGCTTTGCAGTATGTCTGCATCTTGTGTGTCTTCGACATTGTAAATGAAGAGCTTTACACCAGGAATAGATAACGTTTCCTGCAGGTGTTCAGGCCAAACAGCAAAATCCCGATCCGGTATCCCAGCCCATACTCCCGGCAGGCGCGTATCCACCCAGTACGGGTAGGGGATGATCCAGGTGTTATCCGTGGATCCATACGTCTGCCCGAATTGTTTGATGACCTGACCCATCTCAGACGAATTCCACGAATTCATGCGAAATTGCTGGTCATATTGATCGAATACAAGGGCATAATTCTGTGAAGCGGATATCACCAAAAGGATCCCAGCCAAGCTCCAAGCCAGGAATTTTCCTCCGTTTCGAGCCATTGATGACTGTATTCCCTTCAGCAAACCTTCCACGGCTAAAGCAGTGATCAGGAACACTGGTATGAAAGCGCCTGCAGCTCGATTCAAAGCCGGGTTTTCTGCCGGGAAGGCTAGAGATAATATCGAGGGCAGCATTAAAAATGGGATGGATAAGATCAGGAATAGATCCAACCAATTTCGTTCCCGCAAATAACGTATGAACAACAAAATTAATCCCAGGATAAAAAATCCAGCAGAAACCAGGTCCAACGCAGGGCGGAAGGGTATTGAATGCACCCAGATCTCTCCATTTGACCAATTAAGCATCTTTAATGCATTCCAGGTATTGCTTAAGAGGATCTGCCACCATACACCAGGAATAACCTGCTCCAAGCTACCCAGCCTTGAGAAAGCCCGATATGCGAATGTAGCTGGGTTTTGCATCCAGTATCTTAAAAGGGGTAGAAAAACAAACAGAGAGGTGATCACCAGAAGTCCCAGCCAGCCCCCTATCTGTTTCCGATTTCCCAAGGATTGTAGATGCAATAGATATAAAAGGATGGCAAAAATAACCAGGATCGGCATGATCCGAAAAGAGCTGTATCCGTGCAACCCCAAGCCGAGAAAAAAACCTGCCAGGATAAAATCGTTGCGCCAGGAACGCCGCAAGCCTCTTATCAGATAGTATAAAACCGGTGCCACAAAAAGCGGGTATAACGGGAAGCGCAAACCGACACGGCTGATGACATTCGGCCAGTATGCTATACCCGTGATCACCAGGGCGATCAATCCCACCTTACGGTTTCCTATTTCTTTTCCTAATAGATACATATAAGGCAGTGTGGCAAGACCGCACAAGACTGTGCCAATTTTCAGGCTTAAAAAAGAAAAACCCGTGCCAAATAATGCTGCCACAGCGGCTGTCAGGTACATCTGAAAGCCTTCACGGCCCGTGTTACGTGGGAAGAAAATATGAGATTGTCCCATACTTACATCAACCACATCTAAAATTTTCTCGGCATGGTCACTAAAAGGTTCTGCAGGAACCCCATTGATATGGTAGAGTCGGAAGAAAACGACCAGTATTATTGCCAGCAATACCAGCACATTCCAGCGCGAGATTCTAATTTGCCATGGCTCATGCATAAAAGAATTCTTCAAGCGAGTCCAGATCTGTTCACCATTATCTACCCGCAGCCAGAATGCCAATAACAAGAAAACGATTGCAAGGATCCATAATGTCAAATTCAAAGCGTTGAATAAGTTCCCACCAAACATTGCAAAGGCTGCCAGAGAAAAAATACCAGCCGGGAGCAATGCTGTCAGGCGTACACTGAGGGGGTCTATGCGATCTTCAGCAGCCATGATCGGAGTGAGCTTCCATTCCGAGCGCAAGGATGCCCAGATCAGAAACGCAGCGCTTATCAGGTAAAAACCAATCCCCACCATCCAGTTCTGGTTGGGAGGTTCGAAAGTTCTCTGCCCTGCCAGCGCCAGAAAAACAGCCAGCAATGACCGCCAGGGGATGCTTCCCCGTGCAGGCACACTGGCAGGTTCGCGTTCTGTCAAAAATTCATCAGAAGGTGGCAATTCCACTTTATCAGTCCCCCAAAATCTGAGCTTTGATTTTACGAAATCCAGAACGCTTGGCTCTTCCATGTCTATTTTGCTCAATATCCTTGACCACTTGATTATTATATGAGTTGTCCTGATACTCTCAAAAGAAACTATATTCGTCGGGCAATGACAATGATACTCTCTCCCCAACGGGAGGGCAAGAAGACCAAAGCACTGATAGCCTGAAAACCTCCCAGAGAACCGAAAAATAATTTCTGAATAGAATTCGGTATCCAGCGTATGTAAGGGACGTCCCAGAATCCATCTGCAAAGACACGCTCAATGGACAAGTTGGCTGCTTTTATTAAACCGAGCCATTCTTTCGGTGCTTTCAGGGCAATATGGGTGGGATCCTGGTAGCCGATCCATGCATCCCCTTTCAGAGGTTTCAAAAGGGAATCCAGGTTGGGGGTGGCAAGGATCAAAACACCACCCGGAGCCAGGATGCGACCCAACTCTTTGATACATTTCTCGGGATTTTCCAAATGCTCAACCACATGTTTAATTACCACCAAACCAAAACATCCATCTGCATACGGGAGATCAATTGCACTACCCACCTGTAAGAAAGTTGATTTAGCAACAGCTTGTGATTGCTGAAGTGCCCAAAGATTTACATCCAATCCGAATGACTTAAAATGATCACTGAGCTGACCAACCAGGTGCCCCAGACCACTGCCAATCTCGAGAAGCCGAGTCTCTTTTTTCCCATAACGGCGAGCCAACCGAGCGTAAAAACGATTTGACCACCAATATTGGCTGTATTTGCCAAAGGAGATCCCTGCATAAGTATGGGTTGAGAAATATTTATCATCAAAAGGCATGATCAACCAACGGAGTGTTCCTGGATCGTTATGGGTTTGCGAGCCAGGTAGAAAGTAAAAGTTCCATCCTCAACAGCTTCTGCTGAAGCGTAGCGGCGAACAAATCTTTCGGTCAGGAATAAGTTCAGCCGGTTTGGAAGCAATATCCACTTGCCGGTTAAGAAATGGATTACCAATGAAGGCAGACCGAAATAATGACCCCATTCTAACACGCGCATGGCTGCCGGTGGAAAATAATGCCAATAACGCTCCAGTTCAAATCCTGCAGCTTCCAGGCGACCCTTCCATACGTCCGGATCATCTGCATGCTCGACGCGGGAAATCTTCCGAAACCAGGCTATATATCTCGAGCCAAATAGATGGGTTAATGCCAGAGCGCTGAAATAGCGTGGATTTGGAACACAAAATGCAAACAAAGCCCCCGGTTTTAGGATACGAGCGGTTTCCATTATAACCTTCTCAACATGGATAATATGCTCGAGAACAGAGTTGCTGAAAGCACTGCCAAATACATTATCCGGGAAAGGGCTATCACCAGCATCCGCCTCAACCAGCAGGTGGTAACACTCTCGCCTCCCCGCCTCATGAATGGGTTTGTGCCAGGGATCCAAGCCAACATCAATAACCTGCTCAAAAACCAGGCTGGCAAAGTGCCCATCACCGCAGCCGACATCCAGGATCGGAGAAGGAAGATCCAGGTCCTGATAGTATGAAGCCTCCACAGCCCTGACAAGTGCACGGAAGTATGGCAGGTCACGCAAATGGAGAAAGAGGAAGTCCTTTTCAATAGTTGACACAGCTAATGTTTTCCAATTACGACAAATGATCCCTGGAAACGAACCAACCCAAGATTTGCTTGATCGACGACAGGTTTTATTTTAATTTATCAAATAATTTTTCGTATTCGACTGCCACAGCATCTGGATCGTATATTCCAGCTAAATTCTTGATATCACATCTGTAATTCCCGGGTTCCGTAAGCACCTTGAGCAAGCCATTTGCCAGGTCATCTGAGCTGCCAATTTCAACCACCTCCCCCATCGAGTGCATCCTGACGGGTTGGCGCACACCCGGTAACGCCGAGGCAACACAAGGCACGTTACTCAGCATCGCCTCAATTTGTACCAACCCAAAAGCCTCGGTGGAGTTGAGTGATGGAATTACAAGTGCATCCAGGTTGGGATAAAAAGCAGCCATCTGTTCGGGATTTAATATGCCTAAAAATTTCCAATGACCTTCATCCTGATATTCCCGAATACGCGGCATCAGGCGATCTGCATACACCTGTTCCCCCATTACATCCTGGTACTGCCCGGCAAACAGAACCTGGGCATTCGGAAATTTCTCCAATATCTTCGGCATGGCATCCAGCAAGACCTCCACTCCTTTTTCGGCAGCAAAGCGGGCTGCCATGCCAATAACCGGTTTTCGGGTGGATAGCTGGTGATGTGCTGCGAATGCCACCACTGCCCCTTGCGGTGCGGATGGCAGCTCAACAGGAGGCAGGATGGGTGTCAATTTTTGATTATAACGGGATAGATAGGTGGAATGATCTGCATAATCCCGGGTGTAAGTTACAATGTGAGACGCCAAAATGCCAGCCATATTATTCTGGAACTGAACCACCAGGTTCACCAAGCGATTGAAGAATCCCTTAGGCAGCAGCAAATCGCAATGGTACGTCAATACAGCCGGTTTACCAAACATACGAGCCCTGAGAGCGACTCCTGGGGCATCAAATTGGGGTAAATGCAAGTGCACCACATCGTTTTCCCAAGCTAGCTTGGTGGTCACCAGCCCAAAGGTGGGTGCCAGAACGCCTTTGCTGACGCGCGCTATCACTGGCAGGCGGATCACTTTTATCCCGTCCAGCATCTCCTGGCGGGGCAGAGTTTGATCATATTGCGTGGTTAGAACCGTGACCTGGTGACCTCGCCGGGCAAATGCGCGCGCCAATCGCTCAGCGTATATCGTCAGACCAGAGGTATGAGGCCGATAATATGTTAGTACGGTAAGAATTCTCAATCAGTAATCTCCAAACAAGTCCTAGAAACAGGTTATTTTTATTACAAATCAAATTATTTCCGTTATTATCTCACTATATCGATGAAGAAAGCAAAGCGTCATATTCCAGTGGTTTTCCTGGTGGTCTGGCTTCACAGACGCCTTAAAGTTGTTTATAAAATACTTGTTATTTTGTTGATATGAGATATGTAATCTGTAATGAAGGAAAAACGCAGTCAGCAACAGGTCCATATCACCCGGTTAGTTCGCAATAAAGATCAGGAGGATTGCAGTCCTCACACTCAAGCTGCAAGGTGGCATGTGCCACCCGGTATTTATGGTTCAACATATCAGTAA
>CAYJKQ010000002.1:0-117065 GCA_964370815.1 uncultured Anaerolineaceae bacterium
CCAGTTATCAGTTGCCAGTTATCAGTTGCCAGTTATCAGTTGCCAGTTATCAGTTACCAGAGATCCGTTTTGAATCGGATTCCAAGGCAGCTTTTTCCCTGGCTTTGACGAGTAATGACTCGCTGTACGAGATGGGTTTGGGCATTAGGTCGGGTTCTATCTCGAGGACACCAGCGGGAACAGAAAAACCCAGTGCGGCAACCTGGCGGTAGACACCTGTTCGGATAAGGGAGATATGCTTGGCCTCGGCAAGGATGACATCCCATTTGTGATGGGTTTGTTTATAGTCCGATTGAAGCTTGACCAATGTGCCGATTGTGCGAGCAGCAACAGCAATTGTGTAAAGGACTGCGAGGGACTCCTGCGGAGTTTTGCAGGGGTCTATTTGCTGGGTTTTGAGGACCTGGGCGATCTCGGAACGCATGAGGTGAATTTCGAGGGCGACTTCTTGGCGAGGGTGGTTGAGGAGCATCTGGCGTTCTTCTTCGGTGTAGTAGGGCCAATAGGTGCTGGTGGTGGGGTCGTAGGATTTCTTTTCTGGATGGCGGGGTGGGTAAACTATAGGTGTAGTCATTAGATTATCCTTTGTCCCGATGCCCTTGCATCGGGATAGACGATGCTCGCATTCCCGCCTACTGACGCGGGACCTTGGGGATGCTCGCTCGTCTTAGGGTCGTAGGGTTTCTTTTCTGGATGGCGGGGTGGGTATTCAATTGGGGTGATCATGGGTTCTCCTTTGCGTTAGAAAGTTTAGTGTTATCCCAGGATTCATATCCTGGGATAGACGATGCTCGCATGATGCTCGCTCGTCTAATAATTGTGGTCGATGAAGTTGAGGAGGTCGGTGTTATCCAAGCGGGGGTCGAAGGGGTCACGGTCGATAATGAGGGTGGGAGACGAGATGCTCCAATCGAGGTCGTCAAGTTGGGTGACGAGGGCGTCGGCGAGGACGAAGTCGTCGTGGATGAGGGCACCTTCGGAGTTGCGGGTGCCTTCCGGGACACCCCAACGCAAGGTTTTGTTGGGACCTGGCAGGACTTCGGACTGACAGGCTCTGTATTGGGCTTCGACCTGTGGGGTATGTATTCGCTCCTCATGGAGCGAATATTGGCGATGCTCGCTGGATGCTCGCTCGCCTAAGGATTGCTCCCTCACGCTTAACCCTGATGCCCATCCCCTTCCCCCCTGAAAAGCATCAGTGGTCGGGGACATTGCACTGGGGTAGGTGATGGTCGCATTCCCGCCAACTTCACGCGGGACCTGACGGGACTGCTCGCTCACCTTAAATCTGCCTGTATTGATCATGGCGAGGAAACGATATCCAATGTCGCTTTTGACGGTGGATGTGAATTTGACGGGGATGACCTTGCCCGGGAAGGCTTTGTCGAGCAGTGCCCAGAGACCTTCACCGACGCCGGTGGCGTCAACAACGAAGTAACGAGGGAGCCAGCTTTCGGCGAGGGATTTGAGCTGACCAAAAATGGTGAGGTGGTTTTGCCCGGTCCATTCGACCCTGTGGATGATGCGGTAGGAGGGATAATTGAGGGTTGCGACGGTGGAGGTGTCGACTTCAGCGATGGAGAGGGCGGCGGAATCGCGCGAGGGGTTGGCGAGTTTGGCGGCGGGGTCGGACATGACGGCTTCGTCCTGCCCGGCGAGGTCGAGGAGGAAGGCGACAGAATGGGGAGTGTTAGGCATTTCATCCCGATGCCCATGCATCGGGATAGGCGATGGTCGCATGTCGCTCCCTCGCCTAAAGATTAGAGCCATGCGGGCGGCGTTGAACATGCCAGTGGTGGCGTCGATCTCTTCGTTGAAGTATTGGGTTTTAACGAGGGGGTGCTGACGACCCCAGCGAGATACAACAGCATCGACATGAGCACCATAGGCGGGGAGAACCTGGCGAACGTGGTCGGCATCGACCATGAAGAGGCGCTGGCGATCATCGAGTTTTTCGGAATATTGGGCATGCCGAATCTCCTGTGAAAGAAAGGTGGTACTGGTCCAGAGGGTGCCCGCCAGCAGACGGGTGGCGTGGGTGGAAGCGACCATTGGATGGAAATTGCGCTGGTAAAAAGAGGCATTGATATCCTGGGCTTCGTTGACGATGAGCAACAAGGATGCGGTGGCTCCGACGACGTTGGATTTGGAGTCACCGGAGAGGAAGGAAATACGGGCTTGATCGACGAGGCGCATGAATTGACCGTTCTTGTGCCAGAGATCGGATGTGAGGGGGTTGCGAGAGAGGACTTGATCGAAGCGGATGATGGCATTGACGGTCTGAGGTTTGTAGGTGGGATTGACGGCGACCATGCTGAGAGGAAATTCGGAATAGGTGTAAAGCAGGTAAGCCATGAGCTGGATGATGAATTCATCCTTACCGGACTGGCGGGGAAAGACTATGATGATGGTATCGCCATAGTTATTAATGATGGACTCCCGCAGGCGGGCAATGGGTTCAACCTGATAGGGGCGGAGTTGGATGCTGGAGGTATGCCGGATGAAGGCGGGCATTCCGGACAGAAAGAGGTTGAGGGAGTGGGATGAATTGTGTGAGAGTCGCATGGCAGTTATCAGTTTTCAGTGATCAGTGGTATAGAATTCCATGGTTTAGCCACCCCATTAAAGCAATCGGCAAGGGTCGCTTTTGTTTCCCAGCATTCATATACTGGGATAGGTGATCCCATCCGCTACGCTTCTGGGACAAGTGTGGTCACTGGAGATAGCTCCCTCACCTTACGACTCTTGCCAAATGTATTATAGAACATTATTTCTAATATTGCAAGGCCCAATTCTTATATTTTGGGAATCAATTAATGAGAGGGAGACCTATTGTTGGATGGAATTTGCCCCCCTCCGGATGGACCGGTAAGATAGGTCGGAACATTATTCTAACAGTAGTATTAAGAGCTAAATTCCATTAAAAGTCCGCTGGACCTTTGACAAAAAACCAAGAACAAGATTTGAAGAGGAGCGTTGTTAACGCAAGGGGCTATGAGCCTAAAACATGGCTTTCCGACATGTCCCAAAGGAAACAAGGCTGAAATGAAAGTTCAAATTTCCTTCATTGGGGGATTTTTTTCGACAGCAAAATGATTGTAGATGATTGGGTTGATGATCTGGATTATACAGATAGAATTATACACAATGAAATGGGAGCCTTCAGTAATAAGGCAACGTTTACTCTTGAGTGGGACGCTAATACAAATTTTTTAATCAATTTTCAGGTTGTCATCCCAATAGTAGTGCATTACAAGTGCAATAGTGGGCAATAACTCAAGTCAATCTGTAGAAAATATCACTTACAATTGAGACATTGGATATTTTGTTTATATTATGTATCGCAGATGATTAAGTTGTAAAATCAATAGAATTATTCTAATTAGGTTCTAGATATACTTTCAGGGTTGTAAAGAAAGCCTGGAATTTTCAATCGCCAATCAAAACTTGAAATTATTAATTTAACCATGTTTCGATAATACTTCTTCTTATAATAAAACATTGCTCCATCAATTTGGTTTGCTAGTAGTTGACAAGGCCCTACCCAAACTTTGCTTAATTCTTTCGGTAATTCTTTCTTTATAAGTCCAATTCTTAACTGTATCCAAAAACCTATCAAGGCTTGCCATCCTATACTAGATATGTCTTCTTCTGAAATTATCTTTTGAAGCCTAATTAAAGAAATTAAATTAATTGTTTCGTCATCAATTTCGTTAAATAGTCTGATTTTAATTAAATCAGATATCGATTCACATTTCTCAATTAAGTTATTTGAATCTATTGGTACAAGATGATCTTCTTGATCTATTTGTCTTACTTGAATAATTGTAGCAAGTAAATTACCGATTAAATCAAATGTTCCAACTTCGTCAATATTCTTGATTTTATATTGCATCTTTTTAAAGATAATGAACAATTTCTTGTAAGGGAATTCTTTCGATAAACCAGAAAGATTTCCATTGTTATTGTGTCGTTGATATATGTCATGTTCAACAATTATTATTGTTCTACAAAAATCAAGGAAAATAATTAGTGTATATAGGAAAAGTGAAACAGGTCCTTTTTTGATTGTTTGAATTTCTGTTGATAATATTTTGTCAAATTCATCGATATCAGGTTCTATTAAATTGAGATAATATGATGACCTATTAATTATTTCACTATATTGCTTAGCTCGTCTTTTTTCATTCTGTGATCTCAAGAAACGATAAGAAATTAATGATAATAGAATAATTGGATATATATATATAAGGCTAAAATATAATAATTTTGGTCTATTTGAAAAGACCCAGATAATATTAAGAATTGAGATAATAATTAATGTTGATAAAATTAAATATATAGCATATTTATAATATTTACTATCGTATGGGGGAGATCCAAACCAAGGGATATTCATTAGATTGCCCTCCAAAGAGAAAGAATGACTGTGATAAACCAGGCAAAAGTAATCAGTACTCCATATAGTAAGGTATTAAAAGGGATGAAACCTGAAATAAATACAAGGTATATACTGACGAATATCGCAGATGAAATAATGAAAAGTGGCAAAAAACTATTAATAAAATCACGAAGGAATGTAAGACTTATGGTAGAAAGATGAGATTGCCAAAGCCATTGAACATAACAATATGTAAAGGAGATGATCAGAAAGACGTTAATCAATAAATAAATCCATTTGGATAATATAATAGGAGGTCCACCAGTAACATTAATATATAGAGATTCGGAAGGAGCATTAAACACTTTTTCCATGAAGAATCCCCACCAAACTGACCAAAAAATGCTATAGACTGAAGTAACCCACTCAGATATTATTAAACTATTATTTCTATCCCCATTTTCGATATTAGCTCTCATGATATACCTATAATTTGTGATTTTGTGAGTAATCTATTAAATACAATATCTAATCCTTGGTCATGAGATATTTCGGCTAAATTATTTTCTAATTTATCTTTCTGATTATCGAGTTGAACTATTGCTAAATATGATCCAATCTTCCATTTTTTTTGTTGATGTTTAAAATTATTTGCAACTTTATAAATTAAAGAACCATTTCCAACAACATCTTGGATTATCAAAAAAGTGATTTCTTGTTGAATATCTAATTTCCTAGGATTAGGAAAAATGAATGGTTCAACTGTTAAGATATCACCAACTTCTTTCCACAAAAATAAATATTTGTTTTTCAACATGGCATACATACTAATGAAGGGAATTATCCCAAATGAAGAACTAATACCTTCTGGAGCCAATAAATATGCATCTTGAAAGTTAATGAAATTTTCATCAAGGAATCTCTCAAAATATGGGAAAAATATATTTCGGATTTCTGGTGAGTACCATAACCTATTTAGAAAAATCCAATCTCTTTCTTGGTCAATAATTTGAGAATCTCTGAATAGTTCAATTAATATATTTGTCAATTCATCGGAAGATGTACGAGTCATTTCTCCACCTAATTATTAAACGAAAACTATTTTGATTCAGATTAATGATTCAACAATATTATAGCATTCTTATATGCAAAATCATAAAATCATTAATAGATTATCTTTGAAATAACAAGTGGTTAATTGTTTTATTCCTTCTATCTTTTCTAATTATTGAAAGCATACCAGATAGGTGCATTTCAGCATTTCAACTCCTCGCCGAGGGCTTGAACCGTTAACCTAGCGGTAAAGGGTTTAAGTCCTGCAGACATATGTTTAATGTTTTATTGGTAATTGACTAACGGTTTGCATTAGCGGCATTTCGCCAGGAACCGGGCGCTGAAACGGAACGTGGACTTCGGGTGAGTGAATCGGCTTTAACGGGAGCACAGCAAAACGTCCGCTTCATGCTGTCTAGGTGGGTTTTGAAAGCCGGTTTTAAACTCGAACTTGATGCTTGCATGCGTGACTGCATTTATAGATGTTGCGTTTATCGGTAGGTGCACTCATTGAATGCTAACCTTCTGGATTGATAACTAGCACAAAACTCATCCTGAAAAGATTTTATCCAGAATCATGGTAAGGTTCCAGCACCATCATTCTACCATCCCTTGCTCGTCCGAGCCTTTTTCTGACTTCTCTTCATTTTGCCCATTATTTTCTGTACTTTTTCTCTCATTTAGAACAAACCTGTGTATCCATGTAAATTGCTTAGCGTATCGGAGTTCCGAAGCATCACCAAAATCATTAGGATACTGTTCACTCTCCAGTTTATCCCCAAATTCCGTTTTCAATAGCTCATATACTAAATCAAGGTCAACAAAGGATTGGAGATAATCATATTGATGACGTTCAAACTCACTCTTATGAGGTAGGCTTCCATCCAATGGATAGGCAATTGGAACGACCGACTCAAGCAACATATGAACATTTCGTATGTTGGCAGTCAGATAAGCGCTTATGTACTTGTCTGCATTTTCTTTTGAACCGAACTTACCCCAGAACCATAGCAAATGAAGAGCTTGATCTGCGTATTCATCAAAAAAGTCTAAACCTTGTGATGCTAATGTTTCTATTCGATTCGCCAATGTGTTTGTGACAACCTGTAAACTGCCAGGTGAAATAGCGCTACCCTCAGATTCTTTTCTCCTGAGCCAACGAACAACTTCCATTGCAAATGTTATTGGCTTTGCCACGTTCACCATTTCGATTGCCAAGGCACGCCTATCTTCCTCATTAACCTGTGTTTCCACTAAGTATGTGACGAGCAAAGCACCACGCGAGAAAGGTGAATGAAAATTAAATAAATCTTTTGGATTCGGAAGTCTACTGCCAAGGAGTGAAATGGAAATCGCTAATTTTCCTTGTCCAACAGTCGGAATCTTCTCAATTTTTTGATGAAGCTTAGAAATAAACATCTCAGCATTTTCTGCTGTCAACTCAGCATCAAGGGTCTTCATCAATTCTTCAGACTCAATATGATTCAGTACATTTATGAAATTCTCTATTCGTACATCAGACACATCACCAATAGGTATAGAATAAGTGAAGTATCTATCAAAGTATTTGTCGGAGGCAATTCTGTTTTGTTCCGCCCACGTTTTATCCCATTCCGACCCATAGATCATGTTATTTTGTCTTGGAAACAAAATAGTTATGAGACGTTTAAGATTATTAGCTTCATCCGCTGTTATACCGCCAATAGCTTTTTCGACTATTTTCTTGATCTCTTCTTTTTCAGATGGATGGACGCCTAATCCACCCAATCTCACCGCCGTGAAAGCATCTCGATTATCCTTTATTATTTCATATGCATCGGGATAAAACGCTCTGATTGCTTCAATCAAAAGAAATTCAGCAACATGAACTTCACCTTTCACCAAAGGCAATGAAAAGTTAAGCATGTTTGCATAACGCAATGCCATTCTCGGAGTTTCAAGCCTTATTTCAACTCCTGTAATAAACCCTCGAGTGAACTCTTGTACCTCACTTTCAGATATTTTAATTCCACTTAATTTCAAAGCTTTATCAATCTGTTTATAACAAAACCTACGCAAATCAGTCGTTAAAATCTTCGGAAGATTAATTGGAACTTGTACAACTTTCTCAAGAAAATTTTGTCCAGCAACTTCCTTCTTGGTAAAATATCTTTCACTAAGGGCATCTTCAACTATTTCCGGGTCAAAAGCCAAGACATAAACAATGTTTTCAAAATTAGCAGAAAGTTTAATCAAACGAAAAATTGCATGGATTTCATTTTTATCTAATCTGTCTATATCATCCATGAAAACGACAACCAATTTCTTCTGTTGAACTAAGAACGTGCCGATTCTGTCTCGTAATTCTTCTAGACGAACATTCGATAAAAGTTTACCGATTTTCTCTGCGGAGTCAGCTTTTTCTAACAATCCCACAAAAGGCGCAATATACTCTGTTATTGCCTTGCCTATGTTTTCCCTCGCAGTAGGTAATGACTTCTCTAACCCCTTAGCAAGTTCAGTATAGAAAGCTGTAAACAACTCGGTCTCAGATGGGAACATCCAAGGATTAAAAAAAATAGTTACGATGTTATTATGTAACCTTAATTCACTGTCAATAAAGTTCAGTACAGTTGTTTTTCCTTCTCCCCATTTTCCATAGATTCCAACCACTAGGCTTTTGGTTTCTTTCCTCGAAGAAATTGTTTGCGCAATACGCTTTGAGAATTCTCTGCGATTAAATTCATCTAAATCGGGATTGACAATTGGTGCATCAGCTGAATAGATCTCATCTGTGTCTCCTGTTTGTTCTGGTATTGAAATTTCAGGATTTTCGCTTTTCTGATTTACTTTTTGTGTGAAAATTTTTTCAATCATTTTCTTCATAATATCCTTCGCTGATTACTATCCATTACCTTCCGATTCCAGTCCCTTCGCCTTGTGCATCATTCATCAATCGGAAGCATCTATGCGTATTCCCTCGTATCTGGGCACTAACTCGGAGCGCGCCTAACTAGTGGATATACTGCAAAAAAGCTATATAACGTGTCAATTCGATTAATTATACAAATTCACATCATAAGCTTTTCGAAAGCGTTATTATCATAACTTTACGAAGTCTAGCTAAAATCCAATTGGAAAAACAATAAATATTTTTCCTTGATGAAATAAAAATTAATAACCAAAATAAAATGATATATGCTTAGTAGAATCAGTATACAACTTTTGAGGATCTAAAACAAATAAATTTGATGGAGAATTGGGTAGGGTAAAAAAAAGTGCATCCATTCAACAGCACATGGGAAATATCACCCCCCTTCCCACCTGAAAACCAACAGGTGCCGGGGGTAAGTGTGCGCCTCTACATTCTGCAATCCGGATGGTGGTGCATTTTATTTCGAATAGACCCTCATGCATTATCAGCAGGCAGCATCAAAATTCCAACCAACCCGAACAGCGAGAGAAATGCGCTCCACCAGAAAGCGGTCTGCAAGCCAACGGCATCACCCGCCATGCCCACCAGGACCAGCACCAGGGAGCGCAGCAGAAAGCTCATCGAAATGTAGAGCCCGTTGCTGACGGCGCGGTTCTCCGGAAAATTATCCTGGATGAGAGCCAGAAAAACAGGACCTGCCGAGATGCTGACAAACCCGAAAGACAACAGCACCGGCACCAGCAGCCAGCCTGAGACATTCAGGAAAGCGATCATCAAGAGCGGCGACAGGATGGTAATGCCCAACAAGAGCGGTTTGCGTCCCAACCTGTCACTGAGCGTGCCGCCTGAAAGCGCCCCGGCAAATCCTGCCAACTCCAGGATCGCGAGCGAGCCCCCTGCCATCAGCAAGGTAGCTCCATTGAGGGTCATATAGGTAGGCAAATAAATGGTCATACAGACCATCATGAACATCTGGAAAAAAGTGATGATGAGTAACGGCAGGAACAACGTCCGTAATTTTGGAAGAATACTCTGCATGCTGCCATTCGTACGCCGGCTGATGGGGATGGAGCGCAGACGCCAGAACAGGATGGCAGAAGATGCCCAACCGATCACAACCACGCGGAACATGCCTTCCAAGGTCCAGGTGGAGACGACCCAAACCGCCACGATCGGACCGAGCATGCGTGCCAGTTCACCGCCGCCCATGTACCAGCTCAAGCCCTTGCCCATGCGCTTGCCGGAGATCTGGGCGACCATGGCTGGGGCAGGTGCGTGAAAGAAAGCCGAAGCAAAGCCCGCCAGGAGCAGAAGCAAAGCCAGGATGCCATAATTGGGTGCCAACCCGATAGCGCTCATGGCAGTTGCTGCCAGACCCGGGGCAAAGATGACCAGATAGCGCAGGTTATATTTATCCGACAGGTGACCGATAAAAGGTGTCAGGATGGCTGGAAGCTGCATGTAAGCACTCAGTGAGCCAGCCGCTGTAAGAGTTAGCGACAATTTTTCAATGATCAGTGGCAGCAAAGGTGCCAGAAAGGCAGAATAGACATCGTGAATGAAGTGCCCACTCGAGATCGTGATGACCTGCTCCGCCTGGAAATCATCCTTTACCAGACTTGTTTCCGTCATTAAATTCTGTTCAGTCATAAATTCCCTTTGTGTTTATCCATTCGTTGAAAATGGGAGGGATCATTAGAAAAGGCAAATCCCGCCAACAGCGCGCGGGATGCATCCCACCAACTGCACGCGGAATGCACCCTTAAAGTTAACCTTCCCTATTCCAGGTATTCCAGTTCGAAATCGCCGATGTGGACGGTATCCCCTTCCTGGGCACCGGCTTTGAGCAGGGCTTCATCGACCCCCAGGGATTCCATGATCCTCTGAAAGCGGCGGACAGCGCCATCATGTTCCCAGTAGGTCATGGCAGAAGCACGTTCGATGCCCGTTCCCACCACCCGCCAGCTGCCGTCCATTTCGCGCAGAACCTTGAAATCGCGCGGGTCATCCGCCTGCCGGTAGACGCGCAGCGGGGCGATCTCTTCCGGGGGGGGCGCTTCGTTCAGTTCTTGAACAGCAGCCAGGAGCAGTTTATGCACATCCGTGCGCGCCAGGGCTGAGATCGCAAAGATATTTACACCCAGTTTCTTAAATTGCTTCTTGAGACCGGGCAGGCGTTCCTGCACTTCGGTTTGGTCCAATTTGTTGATCGCCACAACCTGGAGTTTACTCCCCAGTTGCGGGTCAAAAATGGACAGCTCGGCATTGATCTGGTTGTAATCCGCGACAGGATCTTCAGCCAGCCCGTCCAGCAGATGAATCAGTACGCGTGTGCGCTGAACGTGCCGCAGAAATTCATGCCCGAGACCGATACCCTGCGAAGCGCCCTCGATCAATCCGGGGATATCTGCCAGGACGACATTGGTATCCTGATCCACCGCTGCCACACCCAGGTTGGGTTCCAGAGTGGTGAAAGGATAGGAAGCGATCTTGGGGGTGGCGTTGGTCAGGGCTGTCAGCAAAGTGGATTTTCCGGCGTTCGGTACTCCGACAATACCGATATCCGCGATCAACTTGAGTTCCAGTGTCAACCGTCTCTCCTGACCCGGCTCCCCTTTCTCGGCAGCGCGCGGCGCCTGGTTGGTGGAGCTCTTAAAATGAACATTACCGCGTCCGCCGCGCCCGCCTTTGCAGACGGTCAGCTGCTGGCCGGGTTCCTTGAGGTCACCGAGGATCTCGCCAGTGTCCTTATCAATGACAACCGTACCCGGCGGCACATGGATGATCAGATCATCCGCACCCCGCCCGTACATTTTCTGTTTGGCACCGGCTTTGCCATCATTGGCTACATAACGGGCGGTATGCCGAAAACTATACAAGGTGTTGAGGGTCGACCTGACTTCCAGGATGACATCCCCGCCCCTGCCGCCATCTCCGCCATCAGGACCGCCGCGCGGCACATATTTCTCACGGCGAAAATGGACTGCGCCATTGCCTCCGTTGCCCGAACAAACATAAATTTCTGCTTTATCTATGAACATACACACTTCCAGAAAGAGGTCGGGAACGGTTGTGCTGTTCCCGACCTCTCAATAGCATCTATTTTTTGGAACCGAATTTCTCTTTCAAAATGTCTTCAAGGGTCGGCTGACCTATCTCTTGTAATTCGTAGCGAACCCGCTGGAAAGGTTTATTGAACTTGAGCACGCGGGTCAGATCGATGGGTGTTCCTATGATGACCATATCCACATCCGATTTGGCAATGGTGGCTTCCAGATCACGGGTCTGGGCTTCTCCATATCCCATGGCTGGCAGGATAGGTCCGGTCTTGGGGTACTTGAGGTAAGTCGCGGCGATGGACCCGACAGCAAAGGGGCGCGGGTCAACGATCTCTGCAGCACCGAATCGGCGGGCAGCGACATAACCAGCCCCATAAGCCATCTCTCCGTGCGTCAGGGTAGGACCATCTTCAATGACAAGCACGCGCTTGCCCTTAATGGCAGCCGGGTCATCCACGAACAATGGCGAGGCGGCTTCAATGACGACTGCATCAGGGTTCAACCCGCGCAGGTTGTTGCGCACAGCGATGACGTCCTCCGGATCGGCAGTATCGACCTTGTTGATGACAAACACATCTGCATCGATCGAGTTGGTCTCACCCGGGTAATAGCTGGATTCATGACCGGGGCGATGCGGGTCTGCCACCACGATCTTCAGGTCTGAGACATAGAACGAGAAATCGTTGTTGCCACCATCCCACAGGATGATATCGACTTCTTTTTCAGCCTGGTGCAGAATGGCTTCGTAATCCACACCGGCAAAGACCAGCACGCCGTTATCGAGATGCGGTTCATATTCTTCACGCTCTTCGATGGTGCAGTCATGCTTGACCAGGTCACTGTAATCAGCGTAACGCTGGACATTTTGTTTAACCAGGTCACCATACGGCATGGGGTGACGGATGGCAGCCACTTTATAGCCCATGGAACGCAGCAGCAGGGATACCCGGCGGGTGGTCTGACTCTTACCCGAACCGGTGCGTACGGCACAGATCGAGACGACCGGCTTGGTGGATTTGATCTGGGTGGATTTTTCACCCAGCAGGCGAAAATCCGGACCGAGGGCAAGCACCAGGGAAGCTTTGTGCATGACCACTTGATGAGGCACATCTGAATAGGCAAAGACAACCTCATCCACCTTCAAATCCTTGATGAGTTGAGGGAGTTCCTCTTCAGCATGGATCGGAATACCTTTGGGGTAAAGGTCACCAGCCAATTGTGCGGGGTAGGTTCGACCTTCGATATCAGGGATCTGTGTAGCAGTGAACGCCACAACTTCATAATCCTTGTTGCCACGGAAATAGGTATTAAAGTTGTGGAAATCGCGCCCAGCGGCGCCCATAATGATGGTACGTTTTGGGGACATTAAAAATTCTCCTTAAGAGTTGAGGGTCGCAGCTTTTGCTACGTCACATCGCTTCTGGGGCTGTGATGCCCAATAACAACAACGCATTGGAGATGGTCTGCCGGGCTGCCGCGACAAGACGCAGGCGGGCAGCCTTGATCTCTTCATTATCAGTCTGTAAAACCTGAACAGCATGATAAAAACTATGAAAAGTATTGGCCAACTCATAGGCGTATGTTGCCATAACCAATGGTCGATATTCTTCAGCGGATTGTTGGACAATCGCCGGAAAGCGGGAAATCATATCTATCAATTGTACTTCATGGTTGCTGAGATCATAATCAAAACTGGCAGAAACCGGTATACTGCCGGCTTTTTTGAGGATACTATTGGCACGCACATAGGCATTCTGAATATAAGGACCGGTACGTCCGTCAAAGCTCAGAGCCTCATTGATATCGAAGACGATGTCTTTATTATTGTCCACAGAAAGCATGGCATAAGCCAGTGCGCCCAATCCGATCTGGGAGGCGATCTGTTTACGTTGCTGCTCCGGCATATCGGGGGTACGCTCCCCCATTGCAGCCAAGGCACGTTTTTCAGCCTCATCATACACATCCTTGAACAGGACCACCCTTCCCTTGCGGGCTGACATGGCACCTTCAGGAAGACTGACAAAACCGTAACCGAGGTGATAGCATTTTTCAGCCTGCGGAAAACCCCAAAGTTTTAGAATGGCAAAAGTCTGCTGGAGGTGCAAAGACTGGCGAACATCCACAACATAGATGGAACGATCCACCTGGTATTTTTCAAATTTCACTTTCGCCAGCGCCAGATCTTTGGTCAGGTACAGCGTGGTTCCATCCGAACGCAAGAGCACGTTGGTACGATATTTCTCTTTTGTGAGCCCTAATTTTTCGTCGATCTTGACGATGACCGCTCCACCTGCAGGGCGTTCATCATCCGCTATTCCCTTCTGGAGCAGTTCATCAACGATAAGTTTGGAAGACTCCTCCACTTCACTCTCGAAGAACCAGACATCCATGTGGATATCCAGCATTTTCAGGATATCCCGCAATTCCTCCAGGCTCCACTCGCGGGTCTTCAACCAGAGTTGGCGAATTTCCGGATCACCTGTATCCCAAAGATGGTAGATTTCGCGTCGCTCAGCTTCGTAAGCTTCACGCAGTTGTGTTTCTGCCTCGCTTTCATTGTCCTTTTTCTCGAACAAAGCGACAGCCTCAGTATAGATTTTACCCAACCACTGACCGCGAGCATGCACTCCTTCAGGCTCCTGTCCGAAATAGAAGCGCTTGTAAGCCCAGATAACAGTTATGACGCTTAAACCGATATCCCCAGGATAGGAAGCCCGAATGGTTTCAAAACCGGCAAATTCTACCAGGCGGGACAGGACCTCACCTAAAATTGTGTTGCGGTAATGACCAATATGAAAGGAATGGTGCGTGTTGGGTTGGGCATATTCAACCATGACACGCTCACCCTTGGACGCACCGCGCCCAAAATCGCGACCCTGCTCAAGGACGTTATCCACAACACAGCGGGTGAATTCCGGTGTAGAAAAATATAAGTTCAAATAACCTTTAACAGCTTCAATATGACTGATCCCATCCAATTGTCCCAATGCTTTACTAACCTGTTCAGCAATTTGCTGGGCACGCTGAGGCACGGGTAATCCGCTCCTAATTCCGGCGCGAGCTTCATTTGCAGCCATTTGAAAGAATGAGGTAGATGTACCCCATTCTCCACTGAAAGGGAGATAGGTCCATTTCAATTCAGCCAAAGGAAGACCAATTTTTGCACAAAAAGCTTGTATGCGTTTTTCGATTTCTGCTTGTATTATTTGAAACATACTTTTTTCCTGCTATTGAGAATTAAGTTAACTACTAAATTTATCCAGGGAAACATTGGGATATGGAAGCAAGATGAACCTGCTTTCATATCCCAATGGTCATTTTATTATGCAATTACACCAAGCGTAATGATTATATCATTTCTGCAGGTCTTAACTATAAAAGAAGATCAATCTTTTTTCTTGACCTTATGAGAAAGATCCCATTCCCCAATGAATAAACCATTTATTTACAACGCGCGAAAACGGGGATCCGACCACAATATCGGGGATCCCCGCCATAGAGATTACAATAGAAAAAGATAAGTTATTTGGAGGTTAATGCAGCCAGGTGTTTCATCAAACGTGATTTACGTCGAGCGGCATTGTTCTTATGAAGAATGCCTTTCTGAGCAGCCTTATCCAAAGCACTTAGTGCAGCAATGACTGCGGGTTGGGAATTCTCCACTTCACCAGAATCAATAACACTGCGTGCATTTTTTACCACCGAACGGGTCATGCCGCGTACATAACGGTTACGCAGACGCCGTTTTTCATTCTGTTTATTGCGCTTGATCTGAGACTTAATGTTTGCCAAATCTACTTCCTCCAAAAAATGATTACCATATTCACGAAATCTAAGTTTACATGAAACTGGCGAATCTGTCCAGACATGCCTAGTAGCAATTTTTTAGAAATCACATTTTTTTCTTGAAGACGGGTCCAGAAAAAATCAATCGATACGCTGGAAACGATCCCCGGGAGTGTTGCAAATCGGGCATTTACCTTCAAAAGGTCCTTCATGTGTCAGCCCACAGATCGGGCAGACATAATAATCCACATCACCTGTTGATTTGTCGAGGTTCTCGAGAGCTTTGCGATAAAGCTTCTCGTGCAATTTTTCCACTTCCCAAGCCCAGGTGAAGCTGGTCAAAGCGCGCTTCATTTCTTCCTTTTGGGCATCTACGATAAATTCGGGATACATGGTGGTCACTTCGTAATTCTCCCCAGCTATGGCTGTCTGTAGATTCTCGCTGGTGGATTTGATCTCACCCAGGGCGCGCAGATGCGTGTGCGCATGGATGGTTTCAGCAGCCGCGACTGCGCGGAAGAGTTTTGCCACTTGTGGGTATCCATCCTGTTCAGCTTTTGCGGCAAATGCAAGATATTTGCGGTTGGCTTGTGATTCTCCGGCAAAAGCAGCTTTTAGATCTTCAATGGTTTTAGACATTTCAATCTCCTTAAATTCTTATAACGAATTATCTTTCATAATATATATCACAAGTGACCACTCAAATCCTGTCTATTTGGTAACTTTCACTAGGTGACATATCTCATTATTTGAAGAGAAATATATTCGCAAACATTGTTGACGGCTGTATTAAGAACAGGTATGATGAAACTGCCTCAGGCTGGTTGGACGGTCGCGGCCTGGTCACACAGGTCGAGGAAAGTCCGCACTCCACAGGGCACGATGTCGGCTAATTACCGGGGCGGGGTCACTTCGCAAGGAGTCAACCTGCCGGACCAGGGCCACAGAAACAAACAGCCTGTCTCCTTTGGAGGCAGGTGATGGTGAAAAGGTGGTGTAAGAGACCACCGGCATGCATAGTAATATGGATGGCCAGGTAACCCCCATCGGGAGCAAGGCCAAGCAGGGATAAGCCCGTCTTCGGACGGCAGGAGGCTGCCCGTCTCCTCATAATCCCGGGTAGGCTGCCAGAACGGCATGGTAACGTGTCGTCCAGATAGATGATCGCCCAAGGGTGGATTCATTCCACCCCGGACAGAATGCGGCTTATAGATCGGCCTGAGGCAAAGAATTACAAAAACATCCTGATCGAAATATCAGGATGTTTTTGTTTTATATATTGGATCATCAGGTTTTAAATTGATCTTGTTTCATAATCTAATCCACAAACTCGATAATTAGACCAACAACATTTCGCCTGTCTTGTTGTGGATATGCTGATCATTCGAAATATTTATTGAGTAATCTTCCTGCCAATATTCAATCCAGAATTTTGAAGGTCTTTTCGATAACATGCTTATCCTGTCTCTGATTTAGTCTAATCAAAATTGATCTCATAGGAGAAAACTGGAGAGGTGATTGATTACCAAGAATAAAGCGAGGTACAGCGGTTAAAAGTCCATCCGAATTACCTAGATTAGAAAAATTCTCTCTAGGGTACAATCAAATTTACAGATGAAGTTGATTTTTCGAGAATTTTCAATACTGCGATAACATCATCCTCACCCAAGCCTTCATCCAATGCTTGATTAAATAGATTTTCGTCTATAAAGCCAACTGGAATATAGATCCCTTTTCTTTTCGCTTCCTGGCAAACAAGATGTGTATCTTTAGCTGCATTTCTAAGGGCTGCATGCTGTGAAAAATCACCGGATAATAATTTCGGAGCTTTTGATCGGAAAAAATCGTTGGCCATTTGTCCGGATAAAATCAGTTCCATAAACATATCCACATTCAGACCGAGATGATGAGCAAAATGGTAGGCTTCGGTAAATGCCTCCAACATAGCAAAGAGAAGTAAATTATTCGCAAGTTTCATCCGCATAGCATTAGGTGGATTACCACACCTTAATGTTGATTTACCTATTGCCGAGAAGATTGGTTGAAGGCGATCAATAAGGGTGTCATCCCCAGCTGCAAGGATGACCAAGCTACCTTCCTCTGCTGGTTTACGCGAACCAGATACCGGAGCTTCAATATAAAATCCACCAGCTGTGGAAATTGCGGTAGAAATCCTCTCGGAAAATTCAGGGGCAACAGTAGCAATGTTAACTATGATCTTGTTATTGATTTGCGCTTGAATTCGTCCTTCGACCACAAGCAGAACTTCATTAATCTCTTTTTCGTTTGAAACTATAAGCAAGGTGACCTCATTTGCGCTGATAGCTTCCTGAGCAGATCCAGCGATTTTTGCCAACCCGATGAAAGGATCACACTTAATAAGGGATCGATTAAAAACAGTTAATGAAAAACCATCGTTAATAAGATTCCTGGCTATGGGCGTACCCATAGCCCCTAAACCAACAACGCTGACTTTCATTATTGGGGCCTTAAATTTTTCCTTACTTGAGTTTTGATGTATCATTTATATTTCTTATCGCTTTGGGAATAAGGATATGCAATTCAAATCAGTATGTGGATCACTTTTTTATTGAGAAAATTATAGCATATTGATATAATTTAGAAACTAAAACAAAATCGGGATCTTTCAAAATTAATGTGTTCCTTGGATGAGAAATCGTTCCTTGGACATAAAATTGTATCTCAGCTAAACTTAACGAAAACCATCTATGGAGTATAAAATGGACCTTGGACAATGGGTAATTATAGGTATCTGCATTATCCTGGCATTATGGTATGTCATTGGAGCGATCATCAACTATAAACGCGCTGATATCATTTCTAAATGGTTGCAAGATGGACTTGATGAATTAGGTGAGTTGAGTGGGAAAGGCTGGTTAACTGCGCTTCATACCGCTGGAAGGCTCGCAATCCGAGAAGCGAAACCTCCATTTAAGTTAGTGGAATTATTATTTGCCTTAGAATCTCGAGAAAACCTCCCGGTATGGGCTTTCCGCCATCTTATGGGACGGCGGGATGAATTGTACATCCGCGCTGAATTACGCTCTGTTCCTAAAATGGAGATAGAAGTAGTGCGAGAGAGTAAACGGAAGAATTCGGATGAACGATTTGATATTTCTAGTTCGGGTAAGAAAAATGAAGAAATTCTGGGACGTTTGGATGGTTTTCTGAGAAATTATCCAACTGCAATTGTAAAAGTTTCACTAAAACCAATGAAACCACACCTTCTTCTCCGACTTAATCTTGATATTTTGCGCTCAGGTGATGCTGGCACGTTTTATAGCGCTCTGCGTTCCTGGGTAGAGTGATCCATCAAAACGCCAATTCCCAATTAATGATCCCGATCACAAGTTGTGCCGGGATCATTAATTAGAAGGTTTCGAAATCTCCACCAAATTAAAATCCGGGAGTTTACTCCTAATTTTCAGCAAACAGCAGATCTGCCATTCGTTTGAGCATAGCTGTGTCGCAAACCTCAGTTTCAAAAAGTGGCAGGACGGATCGTACCTGACCGTCAAATTCTTTCCAGATTGTCTGCATGTGCTCTTCCTGCATGGCAACGCGGTTCTTGACGAAATCAGGTGTGTCATGCTTTACGCTTTCTTTATCGATCAGCATATTAACGATCACCCCACCAACAGGAATATTAAATTCCTTAAACCAACCAATAAAACGTGTGATCACCGCAATCGGTAACGCTTCCGGCAAGGTCACAAAGAAAAAGGAAGTCAGGCTTTCGTCAGTCAATAGTTCCTTAGCCTTACCCATGCGTTCACGCAAGTTAAGCAGGTAATCCATCAATGGGTCTTTTTCCTTCTTCTTCTTACTGTAGGAGAGTAAATCTTTTAAGGTAGCAGCCTCTTCACGGCTTTGCACCATTTTATTGACCCACATCTCATATACGCTTGACATTCCCAGCAACCGACGGGCGTTGGCTGTCGGAGCTGTATCAAAAACATATGCATCGTACTCATTATCGAACATCAAATCGATCATGTTCTCAAACATGGCTGATTCTTCAAAGGCAGGGTTCATCGTTGCAGATTCAACAAATTCATCTGCTTTGGTTTTAATATCAGCAAATTTCAGGAACCAGGATATCTTTTCACGTATTTCGTTCTTCGATTTTTCGATCGTGTCTTTGGTGTCGATCTCATAAGCTGTCAGGTTGGGAAAACCTGTTACCACAGTCGGCTTGCCAAAGACATCCTGACCCAGCATACTTGAGAGTGAATGGACGGGGTTTGTAGACGCCAACAGCGTCTTTTTGCCTGATTGGGCCTCCCATAATGCTGCTGTTCCAGCCATAACAGTCTTACCAACTCCACCCTTGCCACCGAAGAACAGATACTTCAGCTTGGGTTTTTGTGTCATGTATTGGTACATGGATGTATCGATCATCACATACCTCCAAATAAAGCTTTGGCTACTTCTTCGATCATCGGCAGGCCAGTGATATCACGTTCGAATTCTGGAACATGTGCCAGGACTTCACCAGAAAAGATCTGGTTTATTTTTTCAAGGTAGGTAGTTTGCATTTCCATACGGTTGCGCAGGTAAGAAGGTATGTTCTGACTGGAGAGTTCCGCTGGAATGACTCGATTAACAATGTAGCCACAAAGTGGAACATCAAACTTGGAGAATAAACCAGCTGCTTTTTTTGTATCCAGGATTATCATTTCTTCCGGAGTCAACACAAAGTAGAATGCAGTCTTTTTCTTATCCGTAAGGATGCTGGATGAAGCATTGATGCGATGTTTGATATATTGTAATTCCTCAAGAATTTTATCCTCTTCGCTTTCCTGGTCACGTTTCATGACTTTTGCCACCTGGTCATATTCAGCCATTTCCTCCCTCAGACCTGTGATCTTGTCAATCCACTGGTCATAGACGGATGCCATACTCAGGTAGTAAAGCGCATGACCAAGTGGTACAAGGTCGTAAATATAATAGTCATATTCACCACTGACAACAATATCCACTACTTCATCAAAAATTGCACTCTCTTCCATGGCCGGTTCAGCCGCTGCAGCCTGGATGTAATTCTCAATCTCTTCAGGGATCTCATCCATCCCATACATATCGCGAATTTTCTGTCGGATCTCTTCCTGGTATTCCCGAATGCGCTGGTCTGCATCAATTTCCTGAGCATACAGGTTGGGCATGATCTCTACCGGCCCTTTGCCAAAAATATCGCGCTTAAAAATATCTGACAAGCTAGCCTGCGGATCTACTGAAAAAACCAGCACTTTATGACCCTGCTTTGCAAGCCAGTATGCTGTGGCGGCACTAAAAGTGGTCTTTCCCAGACCTCCCTTCCCGCCAAACATGATATAGCGTCTGTCTGGATCTTTTGCAAATACTTCACGCATTGACATAATTAACTCCTATGCGAGTGCATCAGTCAGGTCTTTTTCGCGCAGCATACGGCGTTTCCAAGTGCTAACTTGTGGTACAACATAGGGAAGCAGGCGTAAGCTGTAATACGGTGGCAGAATGGGAATACCCAACAGATCTCCCATTGTGATCAAAATGAACAAGTGTTCCATACTACCGCGTGTTTTTAATGCATATCGAGCCATGTCATGGCCAGCCATTCCATACAATATACTTTTCAAACCATCAAACCTTCCAGGTTTCTTCTCTTTTTCTTCTGGCATTATCGTTACTCCTTGTCTGAATATAAATTTTTCATAAAAAATGAAACTTATGTGATCTCCTGATCGCATAAATCCGTTAAATCACGTTCACGTAACATGCTACGTTTCCAACCCGTGAGATTGGGAACTATGAAGGGTAACAGGCGCATCGTGTAATATGGTGGTAATACAGGAATACCTAAAAAATCACCAAAAACGATCAGGATAAATAAATGTTCAAGATGCGAGCGTTCCTTATGCAGATCGCGCACCATCTCATAAACCGATGCTCCATAAAGCATATCTGCAAAAGCTCGTAAAGCATTACTAATGGTTTGTTTTATAATCATTTCAGCATTGATAACCTGTATTTATTTGAGGTAAGCGCCAGCATCCAATAAAGCTTCTTCAATTTGAGGGATTTTTAACCCGACTATTTTCTTCTTTCCATTAATTATGAAACTCGGATAGCGGTGTATTCCGTAGCGTATTGCTTTAAACAATCCCTGCAATGAGCGTGGGTCCCAGATACGAATAAAAATCGAATCAGCATAGCGGAGGGACAGGTCAATGATCGCATCCGAGAAACATTCGAATTCAGCCTGCCAATCTGGTGGGTATTCATCCAACCCTCGTTGATAAGGACCACAATCCATATCTGCTTGAGCGATCATGGACTCACAAGTAAGGCAGACTCCCCATCCTTCTGGTAATGGTAATACCGCGTCAACTAGAATAGGCTGCATTGTTTTTTTCCCAGCAGGAAGTGCGGCGCACTATTGTCAGTGCGCCGCACAGAACCAAAATTAAGATTTAATCAGCTTTAACAGGTACTTGCTTGCGCAAGCGCCCAAGCGCCTTCATGGCATCCCACGCCAGGAGTATCGCTGCGATCACCAAGTAAATGGCGATAAATCCTGCCAACCAGTTGCCAATTACTTTATCGATCGGTAGCCCAGGTGTTGTCAAAACCTGTTTTAATAAGTTGAAGGCAGTCAACAACAGAGCAGCAACTGTGGTCACGAACATGAAGATGAACGGAATGAATGTCCACATATATTTCTTACCATTGGTCATCAGCCACAAGGTTGCCAGCAACAATGCCAACGAAGCCATCAATTGATTTGCACCTCCGAAAAGGACCCAGATGCGTGCCCAGAAACCTGTATAGATCAGTAAGGCTGAGATCAGCAAGGCGACAATCGTACCGAAAGTTGTATTCTTGAACAATGGCACTTTTTCGCCCATGAATTCTGCTGAGGCAACCCGCATGAATCGTACAACCAGGTACATGATGGTCAAACCCATCAGGGTCAGGAAAACTGAGCCGTAGGGTAAACCAAATGAAGTTGGAACGCCTATCCTGGCCATCATTTCACTCAAGCCAACTGCGAACACACCTGCGTTTTTGCCTGCCGCGATCATACCGACATAACCAGCAAATCCTTTGGTCACCCCAACACCGACAACTGCGGTCAAAAGAGACAGTATGGCCAGGAACATTTCCAAGAACATTGCGCCGCCACCGACATACAGACCATCAGATTCTTTTTCCAATTGACGGGCTGTTCCAGAAGAGGAAACCAAGCTGTGCCAGCCTGAGACTGCGCCACAGGCAATGGTCACAAAAAGGATCGGCCATAAGTATCCCAAGGCAGGAGGTATGGTTTCGATCCCAGTGCAATCTGCAGCCGCACACAGGTTTCCACTCCAGTTGGTGAAAGCCGGGAAATCAGCAGGGAATGCCGGATGCCAGATCAACAGACCAATGGTACCAGCCAAAATGCCCAGGAAGACAATCCAGAAGGCAACATAGTTGATGGGTTGAGCCCAACGCCAAATGGGTAATACAGCACCAAAATAGCAGATGACCAAGGTAACCAAGCTCCAGATGAATTGCGGGCGTGTCACACTCCCAAAGACAAGAGCATAAGTCGTAGTCTTGGTGCCATCGGCTGCGGTAGTGACTATTGCACCATTGATTGAAGTAAACAGACTCTGAACCGCAGGTAATGTTCCCAACCAGATACCAACAAATGCAAGCACAACGGTAACCAGGCTAGTTACGATGATATCCATCTTCCATTTGTAAGTCATCTGACCAGCCAGGAGACCAATACCAATGACAAGAAGAACGCCCAATGGAACGGCGGGGTTGGTCATCAGATCATACCCGACGATCTTTCCGAAAGCAGCCATGATGAGCAGCAAGTAAAAGTAGATAAATGTCAAAAGGATGTTGCGTGAGCGTGGTGAGATAAATCGGTAGGATAGTGCCCCAAAGGATTGACCTTCTTCACGCACACCCAGCATGATACTCGTATAATCCTGCACCCAGCCGATAAAGAAGGTGCCGACAATGATCCATATCAGAGCTGGCAACCATCCCCATTGCACAGCAACGATCGGGCCTGTGATGGGTCCCAAGGCAGCAATTGATTTGAACTGGTACCCAAATAAGACGTTTCGGTTGGCAGGACTGAAGTCCACACCATCCATATACATCTTGGCCGGGGTTGCCTTTTTATCATCGGGTTTTATGACATTTTTATGGATAGATTTGGCATAGAAATTATAGCCAAAGTATATCGCAGCAAAACCGATGATCAGTGTATATACTGCATTCATGAGTAATCCTCCTCCAGTGTTGAACTAAAATATAATTGGATAAACACTCGAATAGATAAAACTAAACTTTAACCATCGTTTATAAGCATCACCTCCTATATATTCATCACTAGTATATTGACAAACCACCCAACCTCCGTATACTAAGACATCGGTCTTAATCATTGGAGGTTTCGATGGAATTACATTTCACGATTCTTTTGATCGGGTTTGCATACGTCGTCCTTTTCGGTGGATTGAGCCTATTAAGACGAGAGGGACTGTCTACAAGATTTGCAATTGAGTCATTAATCTTCACTGGTCTTGCAAGCGGGATGATCGCATTAATGGATGTTAATGTACAACCGGTTTTATTCCTTTTTTTCATCTACCTGATCACAATGCGAGTGCGTCTTCTAGTAGAAATTGGTACGCTCTTCGCCAAGAAAGGACAATTCAAACAAGCTGAGCGAATTTATCAATTTGCAATGCATGTTTGGCCAGATCAAACTTGCACCTTTGTTATCCAGGTAAACTATGGCACAATGCTCTCACAAGCAAGAAGACTTGACGAAGCCATTAGCATGCTTAATAGTGTTATTGAAAAATCCAATAGTGGTTTTCTGGGAGTTAAATACGAGTCTGCAGCACATTACAATCTGGCTGTAGCATATATGCGCCAAGACAAACAAGCGCAAGCTGTGCGAGAATTCAATGCGGTCCTGGATACCTGGCCAGCTTCGGAGTTTGCACGGAAAGCTTCGGCAGCCCTTGAGCGACATCAACGAAAAAGCACCTCCAACCCTAAAAATTCAGATATATAACCTAATTTTCCTTTTATAAAAAAAACACCATCTAGCAATAAATGCTTAATGGTGTTTTTATATAGCTACTCGGTCAGGTGGCTTGAAAACCAGTGCTGAGAGTGAAAAACTTGTGCTATGCGTGTAAAGAATTCTTCAGGCAACATTATTTACAGATGTATGAGAATGTTTTCTTATTACTATAGCACAATTCTTTGAAAATCGTTCCTTAAAATTTTTCTCCCAGTTTTTACATCTTTTATGGCTGGGTCTATCTCTTATTTGATCTATCCATATTAGGATCCATAAAAAATAGGAGCGCTGAATGTAAGCGGGTTCCACTCATCATTAACTCATAAAAACGTCAACCGTTGCCGGGGATCTATATCTGTGCTTTTATATCCAATGGTAACAGGGTGGCATAGACCATATCTGTGATCGGCGTTGGAACGCTGAATTCTTTTCCTTTATGACTAATCACCCCGATGATCGCTTCAAGTTCTGATGGGCGCCCAGTTTCAATATCCCTTTGCATGGAAGATTTAATTGATGGCGAAGCTGAATCAATGAAAGCCAATGATTTTTCAACTACATCTCCTTCCAGGGATATTTGGATTGCACCTGCAAGTGCTTCTATCTCTCTCATGAGTATGGTCAACAAGCTGCGAGTCTCAGGAATTGAGCGATAATCCCCTATCTCCAGCCGGGTGAGCGAACCAACACTGCTGACAGGAGAAACGAATAAAAATTTTGTCCAAATAACCTTAAGAATTTTTCCCGTAAGTTCTATTGTTGCTCCAGTGTTATTTAAGGCTGCATAGATTGCTTCAACTCGCGGGGTGATATTACCATCCAATTCGCCAAAGACAATTCGGGCGAATTGAGAATAATGGGATACAACACCTGGCGATTCAATTGCTGCTGAAATCCATGTTGCTGCACCAACCATATGCTGCATCCCAACAACTGCCCCTATTCTCTCAGCGGAGTCAATACCATTTTGAAGACTCATCACAACCGTTTTTGCTCCAATAATAGGCTGAATCGTATGCGCAATTTGGTCAGTCGAGGGCGTCTTTACACAAAATAGAATTAGATCAACCGGTTCAATTTCCGAAACGTTGTCGGTAGCCATGACGGGGAAGATGCTGAAATCACCAAGCTTGCTCTTGACGTGCAATCCATTATTACGAATAGAAGTCAAATGCTCTCCTCGTGCAAAAAAAGTCAGATTGTGACCAGCACGGGCTAACAAAGCACCATAATATGCGCCAACTCCCCCGCTCCCAATAACTGCAATTTTCATGGATCCCTCCCAATAAAATTAATGAATTCTTTCATTGCGCGAGCAATTAATATTAGCATATTTCACCAGATTCGGGAAATGCTCAGATGAATAAAAGGTTTATGTAAATCAAGAGTTTCTTGAACCAGAAATCTAATAATGAAACATATCACACAAAAACAAATATCGACTGAGGTTCAAGGGAATAACTGAGTCATTAAAATTACGAAACCTAATGATACTGAATAACTTAAGTTTTTTGTATTAAAAATATACGGATAAATTCGTATTCAAGGTTTCGCGTGAAATGCAGAGTAATAACTTTTTTGAGGCATGAAAACGAGAACATCGTGATCAAAAGATCAGGATGTTCTCGCAAGGTAATCTTAATTTACGGTTTTACAAAAACCGTATAATCATAAATCCATTCGCCAGCTGGAAAATCATCGGAGCCATCGTTGATAGCCTGGTTGAAAACAGATCTGATGATTAAATGATGCTCTCCTCCCTGCCAATCTGACAGAATATTATAGAAGTATCGACACTTTAGGGTGGTGTCCGGATCAAATTCATATTTGAACAACTGGTCTGCTGCTACCTCCTGATCTCCCATGAAGAATTCAAACGAAATGTGTTCCCAGTTTTGTTCAAATTTTTCGGGGGAAGCACACCAGCCATATGCCCAAATCAGGTCTTCAGATTTTGACAGGCTGATCGTATAAGGAAAGGTTCCAGGTAATAGAAAATCAGCCGCCTCATAAGTCTGGCGCGCTTTATCTTCCAGGAAACTCACTCTACCACCCAGAAGGTCAGCTTCGGCTTTGGTATTGTCCGTTTCGAATTTGGGATTGGATGAAGGTTTAATCCCTGCACCTAAAGGCAGTAAAACAACATTCTCTGCGTACTTCAAGATCTCATCCTCAGTGGAAATAGCAGTTTCAAGAGTGACTGGGACGCGCAAGTCAGGTTGGACACCCTGTCCTTGCAGGAACAGGCTGCCATCTTCCAAAATCATCCGTTCGGTGGGGATCTGCATTGAGATGCCTGCCGGTAAATCGATCTGTCCATCCCCCACATCTGCCATTGTGCCACTGGTAGGATACATTCCAACCACATGCATGTCTGGAACCTGGCTGAAGCTGTAAGCCTCGTCTTCACATGCGCTGGCACAATTTGGTCCAACCAGCAATACCATTTTATCAAAGCGATACTGCTCTATATTTGGCAATATCCTCCCAGGGACGCCCTTCTTCTCAAACTGCATGGTGCTCTCGCTGTACGAGTAACCCTGAGGCATTGGAATTTCCTGATCTGTCAGGTAAGCTGCCAGACCAATCGGGTTTCCCCCGCCATTATCGCGCAAATCGATGATGATGCCAGGCACTTCATTTGATGTAAAAGCATCCAAAGAACGCTTGAAGAGACGGTTGAGCAGGTTTAAGTCATCATAATAAGAATTTATCTTTACATAACCTACCCCAGATTCCAGGATCTTAAACTCGACAGGAAGAAGTGGATTTGTCTCGACACCATAATAGCGTGAGGTGCGTGAAAAGGACTCACGTTCTGCCACAGTTGTGAGACTAACGGTTTGCACTTGACCACCTGGATTGGTGAAAGTAACCGAGGCATCCGTCCCCAAGGGAGCACGCAACAAATAACGCAATTGCTGATAACGCAAATCCCAGGCAGAAGACATGGGTAAAGTCCACGGAATCACAGCTTGTATGGCATCATTGATAGGGGTTCCATTGAACTCTTCGACAACCGCCCCAACCTGCATTCCAGCCAAGTTAGCTGGACCACCTTCCAAAATGTAAACAGCAACCACATTGCCATCATCCATTTCACGCAGGGCAAAGCCAAAACCTCCCGCAGTTTCCTGGGTAAACAGCTCAGTGTAATAATCTGTAGAACTCAAGCCAACATGTCCATCTTTGAAAGCCCAGGTGAAATCTCGCAATGCCAGCCAAAAGGCATCCTCATCCTTATCAGCTTCAGCTTTCTCTATACGTGGTATGAGTTCAGCATACATTTTTTGCCAGTCGGGTTCAATATCCACATAACCATTAAATGCATAATGCTTGCTGACAAAATTGAACATCGTATCGAAAGCAGCGGTGTAGGATAAGCTTGAGAAATCTTTAACAGCAAAATCAGCTGGTTCGTACAACATAAGATCAGGTTCGGACTCTTTCGAAAAAAGAAAAGGAGACTTATCTAGATCGACAATACTGTAACCAGCCGGGATCGATGCAACCGGATCATCTCCGGTGAACAATAATCCATCTTTTCCGAAACCCGAGGGGAAGGATTGCTGTGAATCCGGCGCCCAAACTACCAATTTTCCACCAGTAACTTCGTAATCCCTGGTGCCATCTGTCTGAACCGATGCCAGGTAGTTAGGCCATCCAAATGAACGGTCATCACCATCCGAATAAGGACCTCCTGAGAAATTCGGAAAGTATGAGGCTGCAAAAATCTGAACCCCGGTGTTTTCCTCACCATTATTGTCGACATCGTTAAGAACACCGCGAGGTTTCACCGGAAGAGATATATTCCAGGTACCAGTCAAGGTTGGAATATCCATATTAAGAAAACCCAATACCTGAGATTCAACAGGCAATTCCCAATAATTATCCCTTTCCACAAATCCATGCATATCCACCAGGGCAACCGCGTTTTCGATAAAATAAGCTTCGAAAACGAAACCATTGGTTACGGTGAAGGTTCCTTTCAAATTATAAGGTTCTTCAACATTCACGATTGCTTGAAGGGTCTCGGTCGAAGTTGTCGCGCGAGGTGGTTGAACTACCGTTGATTTTGGACCACAGGCTGCCAAGCTTGAACCCATAATCAATAACAAAATTAAAAAATAGAAATATTTTTTCATTGAGACTCCTCGAATTAATTTTTTTTCTCACTAAGATGATTGAAGAAAAGTGGATGGATGAGAATTCTTCTTTATATCAATACTTATCTTTCTCTTCGCATAATTGCCAATAACATTGAATTATTATACTCCTGCATGTTATCATGAGGATAAGACAGATGAACCAAGGTTTCCAGTAGTTGGCTTTGCTTCTAACAGGCAATATCTAATTTAATCCATCAAACTTTCGGAAAATATCAGAAAACTTAGAATATCAGTCTAATCAAAGTGGTTATTGAAATAAGGTGACAGAATGAACGAGCTGGAGTTTGACCCACAGGTTGAATCTGAAATACAAAACGCCTTACTAGCCAGGATTAAGGGTAATGAAGGCCAGGCACGTGTGTGTGCCCGTCGGGCTGCAGGCGTTGCAGTACGAATGTTCTTTGAACAAAAAAATTTTCCAATACTTCACAAGAGCGGGTACGAACTTTTACTAACCTTAATCAACCAGCCTGACATACCTTCGACAGCCAGACAGAATGCGATCAATCTGACCATGCGCGTATCAGAATCTTATGTGCTACCAGTCAATATTGACCTGGTTGAAGAGGCACGTTCGTTATGCAGGGAGCTTGCCAAATTGTAATCCCCCCCTCTAATTCAATTTAATATGCGAGGAATTGGAGGATATAACTTATGCATGTGAACGAGTTGTAAATTGCAGCATTCCCTTAAAAGGTACTTTTGCAAAAGGGAAGAATAACCAGACCTAGACATGCTGTTCAAGAATTAAATAGGAGTGAAAGTGAATAATAAATATACCTAAATCTTAGGCAATAATATCCAAGCGGAAATTAAGTGGTTCTCTTCCTAAATAATTGAACAAGGATCGGAAAAGTGTATCCAAGGTTGTCAAAATCAACATTCGACAGAGCGAAATCCAAAAATGAAAATTTTTGTTGGGTTTCTGGGCAATGGATCCCCTCCCAGGTAACTCATTACCGCCCTTCAACCCAACCTACCAAAAATCCTTTAACATGTGAACTTAGGTAGATGAGCATTAAGATAACAAATTATCTAAATAACTTACTCCCGATTAATGACCGTCTCAGAAGGAAAATCCTGATTATTTTTAAACTAAATTATCGTTAGAGATCAAAGGTTCAGGTTTTTTCCAGATCGTGAAGATAAATAGCTTCATTTAGAATTGTGAATATTGGCAATTATTCAATTGCTCATTATCCATTAGAATAGAGAAGACGAAAGGTTCTTACTAAAAAGAATTTTATCTCTCCAAGAATGAAGTAAATATTGGTTTTACGCAAATTTAAAGGAAGAAAATTGCGGGTCTTAATCTCAGCTTAGAGGACTTTTGATGTCAAAGGAAGAAACCCCCATCCTGATCTATGGAACCAATTGGTGTCCGGATTGTACGCGGGTGCGTAAATTCATGGATGCAAATAATATTGCTTACGTATGGATCAATATTAAAAAGGATCCAAGTGCGTGCGCGATCGTGGAAAAGGTTAATAATGGAAACCAAAGCGTACCCACCATCAGTTGGCCTGATGGGTCATTTTTGGTTGAGCCTTCAATAAAACAATTGAGAGATAAACTGGGGTTATAAAAGAGTCGAGCAGTAACCATGCTCTTATGAATAGAAAATGAATGTTGTATTACACAGGATGCCTGATATACGACATTTAAAAATTAAGAACCTGTTCTTTCCCAACTAAGAATGGTGACTCTTACGAAATCCCCGCTGACTTCTTTCCGGAAACCAGGATATTCACCAACCAACGCGCAAACATCGTCACGAAAATAACTCCTGATAAGACACCCATCACCAGGATAAGGATGAATTGTATGTTATTAAACCTGCTCACCCAAGCAGGTTGTCTAGTTATTTGAATACGCTGGCGCAAGGTATTAACAAATTCCGGACTTGGCATGACCGGTTTCAACAAACCATTCAATTTATTTTCCACTGAACCCAGATGATCTTCTGGTGTGCTGACGAGCTGCTCTTTTAAACTCATCTCCTACTTCTCCTGCGATGTTATCCACCAATCTTCTCTAAAATAAGAACCTCAATTCATCCAGATCATAATTCTTGTGTCATCTCAATAAAGTGAGGTGTTACTCATTCTTCAGCCATTTCATCACCGAGCTCATCCCGTAAAGAAAGCAAGGTACGATGATACAGGCTTTTAACAGCACCTTCACTGCGACCCATGATCTGACCGATCTCAGCATTGGATAAATGCTCAATAAATTTAAGGATCAGTAAATTTTGGCGATCCGGTGTTAATTTACGGATCAAGTGCAATAAATTTTCACGTTCTTCTGTATAAACCATAGATTGCTCGGGAGCATCACCCTTGTACTTGATGGTGGGCACCTCGGTCAATGGAATTTCCTGCTTGCGACTGCGATCACGATGCCAATTAGCTACCAGATTATGAGCAATCCTATATAACCAGGCTGAAAAAGGAACACCACGATCATGGTAATTATGGATATGGTGGAGAGCCCGGTAAAAAACTCGAGCCGTAATGTCCTCTGCGTCATGAACATTCCCTGTCCGGTAATAGACATAGTTGAAGATCCGTTCGACATAGCGTTCATAGAGCAACCCGAAGGCGTCCCGATCACCCTGCGAAGCCTTTGCTAAAATCTCAGAATCATCCAAATCTGACATTACTTCACCTTACCAGCAGGGCTCATAAGTAGTAACCCCGTCAATTTTTATTCGTTTCAATTAATTTTACTTCTCCTCGACCAGGGGGAGAACAAACTTCCTTTTTTTGAGTTCTCTATTACGGAGTATAACATGGTTGGAATTATCGTTTAAAAAAAAACAATGAATGTAACTGCTCAGTTATGCCACCTTCCCCCGCTAAATGCATGCGGAGCGAACTGCCGAAGGACGCCGCGACGGTGTGAGGGAGTGAATTTGGAGACCGACACTTTCCCCGGGCAGTGTAAGTAAGGGTCTCCTACATAGCTAGGAGATCCTCACCTGCACTCCCTGGCACCGCCCGCCAGGGCAGGTGTGCATGCAGGTGCAAGTGTCACTTCGTTCAGGATGAAAATTGCGTTCAGGATGACACAAGCGTTCCAATTGTCTCAAAGAAAGTCAGCATGGCTGAGCAGTTAATTCTTTTTCCAGAACCCAATATCCGTTTCACGATAAAAAGCTTCGATGGGAGAATTGGTAAAAACGCAGTATAATTAATGTATTGGGGATGCCAGGCTTCGACGGAGGAGGCTGGTCCCGGAATGCGAGCCGAGAGGTGCCGATCTCGTTAAACCAGCACAAAAACTTAAGTGCCAATCGCACTTCCTACGCTGCTATGCCCCTCGCTGCTTAAGCGAAGGTGTAACAGCCGGTCTCAATAGAGGCCGCGTCCACCGCTCCCGTACTCCACCGGGTGAGCGGATCGGGCGAAACAAAGGTGGAGTGCCGCGCTGGATGTCGCTAAAGGTGCGAAAGAGGACTTTCGGGTCCGAGCGGCTGGTTGAGGGCAATTTTTGCTGAATGGAATACCTTCAATGACACAAATCATCCAGCTACGCTCGTAGATTTCCGAGGGTCGAGTCTTTCGGACGCGGGTTCGATTCCCGCCATCTCCACCATCATTTCCATTTGTTCCGGAAAAGTAACATTTCAAAAAAGTGGAGAGTGGGTTTTTTAACGCGCGTTTTGCTCGTTTTAAAACCCCCACTTTCCCCCGAATTATTGAGAAATCTGCCGAAAAGTCATTAAAGATTTTTCGGCAGATTTGCTTTCGGATTCCCGAGCGTTATAAGGTACAATTTTGAAAATCCATATTGGAACTGACCCATGCTACCTAAAATAACCTCTTTCTTATTTCCCCTGCTAATAATCTTACTTCTGCAAAGCGCATGCGCACCAACTGGTACTATTTCTGAACCAGTGGCAACCGCATCGAAAGAGATTCCTACAGATTGGATCCCGACCAGTACAATGCCAGCACGAACTGCCCAGGCAAGTCCAAGTGCAACTCAATCACCATCAGCTTCTCCCACCCAAATAGTCCTGGCAGACCGTATTCCCATCATCGAATACCACAATCCGACCTTCGTTCTCAGCGCTGAAGTCATGATGAAACCTGAGTGGTTTGAAAACCAATTGAACTGGTTGTCCGATAGTGGGTACACCACTCTGAATACTGACCAGCTGGTTGATTTTTTGAATGGCGGGGCTTATCCACAAAAATCAGTTGTATTATCATTTGATATCGGAGTAAATCGTCATAGCGAATATGCTGAAATAATTATCCCAACATTGAGAAAATATGGATTACATGCCATTGTATTCCTGGTTGCCAACACCAATTTGATCGGAGATGAATGCAACCTTGAAGGAGAAACCTTTTGTTGGTCGGAATTGCGCACCTGGTCGGATGAAGGACTTATCTCAGTTGAATCACATGGCATATGGCATGAAGACTACACAACACTGGATAAAGCCGAACAAGAACAGGATGCCGGTTTATCAAAACGCTTGATAGAAGAAAATATCGGCAAGCATGTATCTGGTTTTGCATTTCCTTTTGATGCATACAGCCCTCAATCCTTTGAGGTACTCAAATCACTGGGGTACGAATTCGCCGTGGCAGGTTATTCCCGCAGTGACCGCAGTGTTTTGCGGGGAGATAGTGAGCCCTATTCTTTACCGCGCGTGTATCCGTATTCAAACCCGGATGTTTACCCGCTATTGAGTACTGCAAAAGGCATGACCTTTGAACAAATGATCGAGGATCAAACCCGTTTGATCGGTTTGCCAACTGGGGCAAGCACCCAGCAAGCAACAAGAACACCAATTGCTGCCACACCGACATCCAACACGACAGGAATCTCCTCAGCGGCAGAATATTTTTCCATGTGTGACCTGATCGACAATGCCTCAGACCCGATCTCACGCATTTACCAATTGAACCAGCTCGTTTTTCAGGTGGATCTCAGCCCGGAGGCTCAGGCTGCTCTACCAGCCCCCATTAAGCTGGTTCCCTCGTGCAATATTCGACCCAACAACCAGCCAGTTGCGATCGTGTTACACGGGACACGCGGCCCACTGACAGGTGCAATAACCACCTTTCAAAAATTGAACAACACCAGTGCGCATTACCTTATCGATCGGGATGGTACAGTTATCCAAGTTGTCCCTGAAAGTTTGGGTGCCTACCATGTCAGTTGTTATGGTGCACGCTCGATCTGCATAGCTTCCTGCCCGATCTGTGAAGACAGCCAGGGAAAATTCGTGGAACCAGCCACGCAATCGATCGGGATCGAACTGGTCAACGGGGGTACGGTGAATGACCCGAGTACATTTGATGGACCGGTTTATGAAGATTTTGAAATGTCGTTTGGTTACCGTTATTGGGAGGATTACACCGAAGCACAGATCAGATCGCTCGTGATCCTGGTGAATGACATCCGCAGACGCTGGGATATCCCGCTGGATATGGTGATGGGGCATTATCGCATCAATACCAACACCGACCCGGGACCTGCTCTTAATTTATTCTGGGACCGTTATGGAAATCCACCCAGACAGGCAATATTTCCCACTCCATAATATAGCTTTATTGTTGGATACCGCTGTGTTATTTGGTTGAATTATTGGAGAAGGGATTGCTCCACCCAATTGAATTGTGTGAATTGATGACTTTTCCGGTTAAAAGATCCCTCAACCCAACTATGCCTCATATATCAAAAGTGGCTCTTTAATCTTATATATGTTTTTTCTTAAAGCTTCTTGATTAATTTCCTAACACGACCAATACGACAGTATGTGGCAAGAGGTTATTTCGTCAGTTCTATTTCTAAATCACTCGGATACTTGTAATAATAACTGGGAAACCCAATAGTCAGTGCTGATGCACCATCAACTGACATTTTATTGACGATGAACTGAGTTCTAATTGAACTTACTTTAAAATCTCCTGATATTTCCACTACTACGCCAGGTGCAAAAAATGTCCCTACCATATCCAAAGTTCCGCTCCCCCTGAATTTAACCCTTTGATTATTTCCATATGGGAAAAAGAACAGCAACCCTGAAGTTGATCCGCTATTTGGCGCACTCAGATAAACATTTAAATTGCCAGACCAGTCGAGCCCATTATTGAGCATCACGATTGTAACCTCGTTCCCAATATAATCTGCTTTCTTCATATTTCCAGAAACACAATATACTCCCGGCGCAAGGTTCGTCTTGCCATTCTGAGGAAGGTCAACAACATTGTAATCACAAGTATAAGTAGGGATCATATTACTGGGGAGAGGGTGGGGTAGTTGCTGTGCTCCGGTTATTAATGGCGAAATGTAACCTGATGGAACGGATATTCCTCCCACAGCGGTCAACCCAAACCCTGAAGATATTTGTAAGTCTGTCCCAGACTTGACAATAATAGCCACTGAGGCATCCGAGTTGGAAAACACACCTCCACCTGATAGAACCACTCTGGAATTTCCATCTATTCTAATAGCATCGGAATCGTGACTGGATAATGCGCAGATCAGATTCTGATCACAAAGCGAAATTAAATCCGATGGTGTCGCACGAGAAATCGCCTCAACACAGTTACCAGTCTGGTTGATGCCGATGATGGGGGCGAAATAAGTTTTGACCACCGAGTGGATGATGATCTGGATGTATTCTGAATCCCCAACATAGGAGCTATTGCTACCGTCGCAACTGGCTGCGGGAGGATTGTTGACAATGACCGTGTTTCCTCCAGAACCTGTTGAATATCCATTTAATGCAGCGCTGTTACGAGCCAGGGAAAATAAATCCTGACCCTGTATCTTCCCCAAGGCAGCTGCAGTTGCGGCTGAATCCGCGGCGTTCTGCGCCTTGCGGCGATCCAGGAAGGTATTCCCAGCATCAATTGCCAGGGCGGTGATCGCCACCAACCCAACGATGGCCAGGGCGATGAAAACCACAGCCTGTCCTTTTTGGGGTTGATGCCTGGTGTTCATTTACCATCCTTTCCGATTTTCCTAATTTTCAGTACATGGTTGCATTAGTTGAAAATAAGGGATGTATCAGAATTAACCTCATAACTCATTTAAGCAACAGAGTTTGATCGGCTGCAGCATCATGGGCAATTGGGATCGGTATCGTTGATAATCGTATCGGTGGCACGGGCTGTCAACGTGATGGTTGAACTACCAAGGATGGCAGGGATAAATGGCATGGAGAGCGGATAATCGTAACTGACTTCAACGGTGAATAACCCGCCACGACAGTTGCCGTTGCCAGCGCCCGGGCTGACTGTGACCGTGCTGACATCTGATAGATCAACCGGAATGTTTGAGGATCCCCTGACCCGGTTTTCAACATTACCCCAGTTCGAGGGGTCAAGAGAGCCATTAAGCGCACCTTCCTGGGCAGCATCCATTAAAGAACTATAAGAAAAAAATGCCATACCAAAATCGACCGCCCCAGCCAGAAGGGTCAGGATGATCACCATAGAAAGTGCCATCTCCACCAGACTCTGCCCTTTTTGGGCTTGTTTGACCTTCTTGCTCTCCACTTTTATTATTGCATCCATTTTCAACTCAAGGTTCTATTTTAACCTTCCCAATGATCGTGCGAGCATTCGAAGAGGTGATCGTGAAGGAATTGATGGGAACGATACCCGCCAGGGGTGTGTAAAGAGCGGATACCTGGACTCGGATGCGACTTAGGGGGGGTGTGTCAACCTGTTCCGGTGATGGAACACCTGGGCAGGTATTGGTAATTCCACCCCCTTTATCATAGGTGATGGTGATATCCGCATCGGTAAAGGAATTCAAGAAATCCACCTTCTGGGCTGCTGCCCGAATGCCTGCGCAGTCCTGGTAGCGAGGCACGCCTCCATTCAAACCGGAAGCTGTGCCATAACGCGCTCCCTCCCGGCTGGCGGATACGATCGTGCTGTAGACGAAGATCAAGCGACCCACTTCAAGCAGACCAAAAATAAGCATAAGCAAAATCGGCAAGACCAGGGCAAATTCCACCATAGTTTGAGCGCGGGAATGTTCCTTAAATCCTTTCAGTTTCATAGCCTGAAACCTCGTTCGAAACTAAAATCTCTCATAATCCCATTATACACTTTTCACGAGGTACTTCACTTTACGGATTTGTTATCTGGGAGGAATGTTTTTCTGCCCTTCAGACAAATTTCATGAGAAAAATGAGGATATCACTGGAGGAATATCACAGTACGAGCCAGCAGATCAATTCAGGGCTCCTGCCCAGATCCAAGGTTCATGCCAAGATTTCTTAGCCAGAGATTTATAAAAATAGCACTTTTTTGACAGCGTCCTACAAAAAACCTATGTTTTGTTAACGTGATTCTTGCAAGTGGAGGTTATCCTTTACGATATGTCAATATTCGTGCCACCAGGCGCGGAAAGAAAATCAAAGCTGAGGAGCTATTAAAATGGGAAAAATCATTGGAATCGATCTAGGAACAACCAACAGTGTTGTAGCGGTCATGGAAGGCGGTCAACCCACTGTCATCACGACTGCTGAAGGTGGGCGACTTTGCCCATCCGTGGTTGCCTTTAACAAGAGTGGCGAGCGAATGGTAGGGCAAACCGCCAAACGCCAGGGTGTGATCAACTCGGAAAATACTGTCTATTCAATCAAACGATTCATGGGACGACGTTTCGATGAAGTGGAAAATGAACGCAAGATGGTCCCATATGAAGTCATTGCCGGTCCTTCTGAAGAAGCCCGGGTGAAAATTCCTGCCAATAATCGTGAATACAGCCCACAGGAAATTTCTGCCATGATCCTGGCAAAATTAAAAGCTGACGCTGAATCTTACCTGGGTCAAAGCGTCACCCAGGCAGTTATCACCGTGCCGGCTTATTTTAACGACAGCCAGCGCCAGGCGACTAAGGATGCTGGACGAATCGCCGGGTTGGAAGTGATGCGTATTATCAACGAGCCGACTGCTTCTGCTTTAGCATACGGCCTGGACAAGAAAAAAAATGAAACCATCCTGGTCTTTGACCTGGGTGGAGGTACCTTTGATGTATCCATCCTGGATGTTGGTGAAGGTGTTATTGAAGTAAGATCCACCAACGGAGATACCCATCTGGGTGGAGACGACTGGGATCAAAAAATTGTCAACTGGGCAGCAGATGAATTCAAGAAAGAACAGGGCATTGACCTGCGCCAGGACCGCCAGGCACTGCAACGCCTGCGCGAAACTGCAGAAAAAGCCAAGATCGAACTTTCCAGCGTGTTGGAAACCGAGATCAACCTACCGTATATTACTGCCGATGCCAATGGACCCAAGCACCTGCAGTTAAAATTATCCCGAGCCAAATTTGAGCAAATGACCGAAGATCTTCTTAACCGCTGCCGAAAGCCATTTGAGGCTGCACTGAAAGATGCCGGTATGAAAGCCACTGAATTAAGCGAAGTCGTGCTTGTGGGAGGTTCCTCCCGCATGCCCATGGTGCAAAACCTGGTTCAATCCCTAACCGGAAAAGAACCAAACAAGGGTGTGAATCCGGACGAAGTTGTGGCTATTGGTGCTGCTATCCAGGCTGGAGTTTTAGGCGGTGAGGTGAAAGATATCCTGCTTCTGGATGTTACCCCTCTATCACTGGGTGTTGAAACACTGGGAAGTGTTATGACTACCATGATCGAACGCAATACCACCATCCCCGTGAGAAAAACGGAAACATACTCAACGGCTGCCGACAATCAAACTGCAGTGGATATTCACATCCTGCAGGGTGAACGACCGATGGCTTCTGACAATATGTCACTAGGACGGTTCCGTTTGGATGGAATTCCACCAGCTCCACGAGGAATTCCACAGGTCGAAGTAACTTTTGACATTGATGCCAACGGCATCCTGAACGTGACCGCCAAAGACAAAGCCAGCGGTAAAGAACAGAAGATCACGGTGACTGCCTCCACCAACCTGAACAAACAGGATATTGAAAAAATGGTCCAGGAATCAAAACAACACGAAGCAGATGATAAGAAACGTCGTGAAGCCATAGACGCTCGCAACACTGCAGATAACCTGGTCTATCAAACTGAAAAAGCACTACGCGAGTTGGGCGAAAAAGTACCTGAATCTGAGCGAAGTAACATTGAAGCCAAGATCAATGATCTCAAACAAGTCATGCAGTCCGATGATGTGGAAAAAATCAAGAAGCTCAACGATGATCTTCAGAACGCTTTCCACGCACTCAGTCAGCAGCTATATTCTCAGGACCAAGCACAACCGGGAGCCGAACAACAGAGCGCTGATCCGGGTACAGGTGCGGATGAGGATCCTGATGGCGATGTGATCGATGGTGAAGTCCGCGACGCCTGATATTCAAAAAAATAAAAATGAGCAAGGGCACAAAATTTTGTGCCCTTGCTTTGTTTTACAGGCAGACCTCAAGGCGGTATAATCCTTCCAGTCCTATTGACACCACTTCTGGTGATTTGGAACGACGGAAAGTTAGTTCACTTTCAATCCCTGCCTTTCATCTACATATTAAGAACAATCATGCAAAGAATGAATAAAAAAATAAAGATCGTTATAGGAGTAGTTGCCATTTTGATCCTTGCTTTTGGTATCTATTGGCTGCCTCCTGTTCACTCACGTCTCTCCTGGAGGATCGAAGATCTAGTCACAGGGATAAAATTCTGGATCAATCCACCTGAAGACACAATATTTTTACCAAGCCCCAATGTACAACTCGGTACAACAGTCGCAGAAACGCTGACAGCAATCGTCACAGATGCTCCATTGGAAGCGACACCAACAATTCAAGGTCCAAGCTTGACGCCAACCAAGACCTTTTCTCCTCTGCCACCTTCAGTCAAATTACCTAATGTGATCTATGTTGATCAAAGGGACCGTTGGAATTATTGTGGTCCTGCCAATCTGACCATGGCACTTAATTATTGGGGGTGGAAAGGTACACGTGATAATGTTGCTGAAGTAGTAAAACCAGGCATCCAGGATATGAGTCTGGATTTCATCCAGCAAGGCAAATCTGACAAGAATGTCATGCCCTATGAATTGACCGATTATGTGCAGGATTATACGGAATACAATGTAGTCTTGCGACATGGTGGGGATGTGGACCTTCTGAAGCGATTAATAGCAGCAGGATTTCCTGTTGTTGCTGAAAAAGGCTATTATGAAGCTGATTACACTGGAAAAGTGGGCTGGTTGGGACACTATCAATTCGTAACCGGCTACGAGGACGGGATCCAGGCAGTTATTGTGCAGGATACATGGAACGATGGACCTGATTTCCGTTTTCTATATGATGAATTTACAAATGGCTGGAGATCTTTTAATTTTATTTTCTTTATCGTATACCCAACTGACCGAGAAAGCGAAGTCTTTCAATTGTTGGGTGCGTGGGCTGATCCGAATTGGAGCTACCAACATGCACTCGACCTAGCTGAGGGAGACATTGGAAATCTGACAGGCATTGATCTTTATTTCTCCTGGTTCAATAAAGGTACCAGCCTGGTGAAATTAGGTCAATACAGCCTGGCTGCCCAAGCTTATGACCAGGCATTCAATTTGTATGCCAACCTGGGTACTGATAACCAACAACGTCCTTACCGTATGATGTGGTACCAGACCGGTCCTTATATGGCCTATTATTATTCCGGACGATTTGGTGATGTCATCAAGCTGGCCAATGTCACCCTGGAGACCGTTTCTCCACCCACCCTGGAAGAGAGTTTTTACTGGCGAGGGCTGGCTGAATATGCTCTCGGGGAAACCAGCAGTGCTATTGATGATATGCACGAATCTGTTCGTTTGAATCCGGGGTTCACAGCCGGTCTTCAAAAACTGAAAGAATGGGGGATCCAACCTTAATCTATTATGTCTATGCGCATCCTACACTTCGCCGACGCTCATATCGACATGGCAAATCATGGCCGCCACGACCCGGAAACCGGATTGCCGGTACGTATTTTGGATTTCTTAAAATCCCTGGATATCATCATTGAAACCGCAATTTCCGAAAAAGTTGATATGGTGATCTTCGCCGGGGATGCCTATAAGGACCGGACACCCTCACCTACTTTTCAGCGTGAGTGGGGTAAACGTATCATGAGGCTTTCCAGAGCATGCATACCCACCCTGCTGCTGATCGGGAATCATGATATCTCACCTGCCCTGGGACGCGCGCATGCCGTCCAGGAATTTGACACCCTGGAAGTACCCTACATCCGCGTACTTGCCAAACCTTGTTTCCTCACATCAGATCAACTTGAACTACCTTTACAGGTGATCGCCCTGCCATGGGTATCCCGCTCAGAATTCCTGGCTACCTGGGATCTGAGTGGTGAGGCTGCCATTAATGCCTACGCAAACATGGAAGAGCGCCTTACCGAGCGTGTGAAAGAATGGCTTTCCGAGGCTGACCCAGATCTACCCATCATCCTGACCGCGCATGCTTCCGTGCAAGGGGCAAAATATGGAGCAGAACGCACTGTGATGCTTGGCACAGATCTGGTATTATCCGGTTCCCTGGTTAAAGACCCAAGACTGGATTATGTTGCCCTTGGTCACATCCATAAGGCACAGGATCTTAATGAAGGATACCATCCCCCAGTTATTTATCCAGGCTCCATCGAACGAGTGGATTTTGGGGAAGCCCAAGATGACAAGTTCTTTGTGATCGCTGAGATTGAACGAGGAAAAACAGTGGTCGAATGGCGAAAGCTGGACCAGATCCGATCTTTTATCGATCGTTCTGTTGAACTGCTATCCCAGGAAAATGTCACCTCCATTTTAGAGAATGCTCTCCCCGGTAAGGAAAAGATCAAGGATGCCTATGTGCGTTTGACAATAATTTATCCACGGGAATGGGAAAGCCTGATCGACGATCAAACCCTGCGTGCGTATGCTGCTGATGCATTCGAATTCCACATCATCCGGCGCCCTCAAATTGAAACCCGTATACGCCTGCCTGAAGATCAAGCCGTCAGCAGCCTTTCTCCGCTTGAACTATTGGACATCTACTGGAAAGCCGGTCATATCGACGAAAAAGAGCAGGAGGCTCTCAACAAACTGGCAATGGAGATCCTGACCAATAATACGGAGACCAATTCAGAGTAATTATCATGCGATGGATCTATCTCTCTCCTCATCTTGATGATGCTGTCCTGTCATGTGGTGGTTTGATCCGTGAACAGACATTGTCTAAAATACAAGTCGAGATCTGGACTATTTGTAGTGGGGATCCTCCCCCTGGAGAGCTATCCCCTTTTGCAAAATTACTGCACACAAGATGGGGTACAGAAATTGATACGTCCAGTCTACGTCGTGCTGAGGATGTTGCTGCTTGCCAAATTATTGGTGCAAGGCACAGGCATCTGCCTATTTTGGATTGTATCTACCGTCAATCCAAAGATGGTCATTGGTTGTACCCCAGTGAAGAATCCATTTTCGGAATACTCTCTGTGGAAGATGCGGGAACGGTATTCACTCTGCAAACTTTCCTGGCAACCATTCTTAAACCTGACGATGTTCTTGTGATCCCGTTAACGATTGGCAACCATGTCGACCATCAACTGGTTCGAATTGCCGCAGAAGGACTGGGAGGACGTCCCTTGCTCTATTTTGCAGATGTACCTTATGTGATCGAACACCCAGAAAAAGTTTTGGAAGTAACACAGAATTTTAAATCGCAATTGTACAATTTTTCGCTACCAGCTCTGACTTCCTGGCAGGAATCCATCCAAGCATATCGATCACAGCTTGATGTATTATTCAAAGGTGTGGAGAATATGTATGCGACCATAGACCAGTATTACCAAAAAGAAAAAGGACTTCGTCTATGGAGTCAGGATAAGGATCATCCATTTTCCAAGCCTGACAATAATTTCGTTGTAAACCAAACAAGTTTGTGTAATTAATTTTCTATATTAATGGAAAAAACTTCCAATAGTCGTCTTGCTTTTGGTTATAAAACATGATATATTATTCTCCGGGTAGGAATAGAACCTACAACAGACGCATCTCTTAATCGGGATGCATCAATTTTTTTTAGACTGGATACAAACAATGCCAATCACTTTCTTAACCCCTGAAGGCTTCAAGAAGCTTCAGGATGAATTGGAATATCTCCGTACGACCAAACGTAACGAAGTTGCTGAACGTTTGCATGAAGCCATGGATGGTGGTGAACTGATCGAAAACGCAGAATATGAAGCTGCCAAGAATGAGCAGTCTTTTGTTGAAGGGCGCATCCAGGAGTTGGATCTCATTCTTGCGACTGCCCGCGAGATCAGTAATGGAGGGAACGGGGATTCTGTCCAAGTGGGATCCAAAGTCACCATTCAAGAGGATGGAGGAGAGCTCGAATCCTACACTATCGTAGGTGCAGCAGAAGCCAATCCTCGCGAAGGTCTGATCTCAAACGAATCCCCCATCGGTAAAGCACTTTTAAATCACGGTTGCGGAGATAAAGTTACTGTGGAAGCTCCAGGTGGATCTTTCAAGGTAGTGATAATCAAGGTTGAGTGATGCGGGGCATAAATTAATTTACCCCGCGCTACCCATTATGGGAGGCGCGGGTTTTGTTTCTTACGAGGTATCATGACAGAATATACTTCTCTTGAAAAAATCCGCCTTGAAAAAATCGGTCAGCTCAAAGCTGAAGGCATAGATCCATTTCCACATCGCAGCCAGCGTACGCATACCAGCCAGCAAGCCATCACAACCCTGGAGATTTCAGAAAAAGTAACCGATCCGGAAGTACCGGTGGATGAAGTATGCGTCACCCTTGTGGGGCGCATCCGTGCAACACGCCCAATGGGGAAGCTAACCTTCGCCCATATTGAAGATGGATTTGGCCGTATTCAAATCTTTTTACGGATCAATGAACTGGGACAGGAAAGGATCGATTTTTTTAATGACAAACTTGACTTAGGCGACTTTGTTCAAGCCAGTGGCAAGATGATGCGTACACGATCCGGTGAACCTACGCTGCTGGTAGAAGATTTTAGTATACTAGCAAAGGCAGTTTCTCCGTTGCCGGCTGACAAAGATGAAACCCTGGAAGACGGGACAGTCATCCGTCATGCAGCACTGGAAGACTCGGAGCTGCGTGCCCGCCAACGTTATGCTGACCTGGCAGTCAACCCGGATGCCCGAAAAGTATTCCGCACCCGCTCAGCCATCATTCGAAGTCTGCGAGATTTTTTGAATGATCACGACTTTTTAGAAGTTGAGACTCCGATCTTGCAACCTATCTATGGTGGTGCAGCAGCCAAACCATTTATCACTTACCATAATCAACTCAAACAGAATCTGTTCCTGAGAATTTCCTTCGAACTTTACCTCAAACGATTATTGGTAGGAAACCTGGAACGAGTGTATGAGATCGGGCGGGACTTTCGCAACGAAGGCATATCATTTAAACATAACCCTGAATTTACCCAACTGGAATTCTACTGGGCGTATGCGGATTATTTACAGGTTATGGATCTAACGGAGCAAATGATCGCATATACTGCCACCCAAGTATTGGGAAAAACAAAAATCACCTACCAGGGCAAAGAACTTGATTTTACTCCTCCCTGGAGAAGGCTGGAAATGCGCCAGGGATTATTGGATGTAACCGGTATCGACATTGCCGCTCATCCAACAGCCGCGAGTTTGTTGGAAGCATTGAAGAATTTGGATAAAACTCCCAACCCAAATTCAACTCGTGGCAAACTGATTGATTTCATGATAAGCGAATTCCTTGAACCCACCCTTATCCAGCCTACTTTTCTATATGACTATCCGCGTGACATATCACCTCTCGCAAAATCCAAAGCAAACGACCCAATGACGGTAGAACGTTTTGAAGTCTATGCAGCCGGCTTCGAACTGTGCAACGCCTTTACAGAACTGAACGACCCGCTTGACCAGGAATCACGTTTCCTGGAAATGGGTAGGGATTATTCACAGGATGATGAAGAGAAACACCCGATGGATGAGGATTACCTGCGGGCTATGCGTTACGGAATGCCTCCCAATGGTGGATTTGGCATGGGAGTAGACCGACTTGTCATGCTGATGACGGATAAACACAATATCCGGGATATCCTTCTCTTCCCCCACTTAAGGAGTGATGACCAGAATTTATAAGGTCATCAACAAGCGGATGTGCCCACATATTGGGCACTATGGGAGAGAAAAAAATGGTTTTTGCAAGAGTCCTCCAAGTGTCGATTTACATGAAACACTCGGAGGATTTCTTTATTAAGTATTTAACAAATATTCATATGCTCTAAGGAAATTAAATCCCTGTTGACAAGTTTTTTTTATGATTGTAAACTAAACCTAGTGAACCAGATCTATCGTAGCTCACACACCACTGAATACAATAGAGGCAAGGGATGAACCAAATACTAGCCAACCTACCTAGTACCAGTCTGATCCCTTTCTCTGAAATCGACGAAAAACGACCTGTGTTGCTGGTCACTTCAACTCCAGCCTGGACCGCAGTTCAGAATAGTCTGACAGGATTGCATATTACAGACCGGCTTGAACCATTTGAGGCAACACTGGCTGCATGGGACAATCTGCTTGCTTCCTTAGTAGATTGTCCTGCAGAAGTGGTCTATTCTGTTGGGGGAGGCTTGACAGCCGATGCCGCCAAATATTTTTCAGCCAAACTGAACCTTCCCCTTGTGGTGCTACCCACTGCATTATCCGTGGATGCATTTCTTACCGCAGCCTCCGGTATCCGCCACGATGGATGTGTTCACTATATCCCGACCAAAGTTCCCGAACAACTCATACTGGATCTGGATGTCATTGCCCGCGCTCCAACCTGGATCCGGGCTGCAGGTATCACGGACGTTCTTTCGATCGCGACCGGATGCTGGGATTGGAAATTCGCACATGAAAGAGGGAAAAATCCAGCGGGGATGGAGTTCATGCCATGGGTTTATGAAAATGCTCAAACCATCTTAAGAGGTGTGATGGATTGTGCCGAGGCTGCCGGTCGTGGCGACCAGCAGGGTTTGAAAAGTCTGTATGACTGCCTGGCCATGGAAGTCCAACTATGCAACCAGATCGGTCACGCCCGGCCCGAGGAAGGCTCCGAGCATTATTTTGCCTATTGTGCGGAACAGTTGACCGGTTCGGGTTGGCCGCATGGTGACCTGGTGGGTCCCGGTATTCTCCTAATGGCAGAACGCCAGGGGCAGGATCTGCGCCCATTGAAAGCCGCCCTCAAAGACTGCGCCATCCCTCTGGACCGGATCCCAACTGAAATGGTTTCCCAGACACTTGCACACCTCCCGGATTATTGCAGGGAACATTCCCTCCCCTTCGGGATCGCGCATATTCCCGAGGAGGAATAATGAAATTCGCTATTGCAGGAGCCGGGTATATCGCTGCCATCCATGCACGAGCAGTGACAAACTGCGGTGCACAGGTTGTTGCGGTGGTAGAGAAATATTCCGATAAATCCACTGCCTTCGCCAGTCAGTTCGGGATCAAAAGGCAAACTACAACAATGGATGAATTGCTTGAGGATGGTGGCATTGATGCGCTGGTGATCTGTACACCCAACTTCCTGCATGCCCCGCAGAGCCTGGCAGCCCTCCAGTCTGGGATCCCAGTGCTGGTGGAAAAGCCAATGTCCTTGAATGCCATCGAAGCAGAACAGATGCTGTCTGCCAGCCAGACAAGCCGGACTGTATTAATGGTGGCACACTGCTGGCGGTTTGACCCGGACGTGTTGTGGTTAAAAGCGCAGACTGAAAAGTTGGGTAAGATCATCCGCACCAAAGCCTACGGAGTGCACACTCACTGGGGACCAACCGGATGGTTCACACAAAAGGAATTTGCAGGCGGCGGAGCGATGGCAGACATGGGCATTCATGCACTGGATACAACCCGCTTTCTGTTGGGCGACCCACACCCTATTTCGGTGTACGCCAGGATGGGGACCTACTACACAGACAACGATGTGGACGATACAGGCATCGTCATTGTCAACTGGGATAACGGGACGGTATCCTATATAGAATCAGGTTGGTGGCAGCCGCACATGGATGGTCCCGAAGCTGCCACCCAGCTCTATGGAACACAGGGATTCGGTCAACTCTTTCCGACCCAGCTTGAACTGCCAGATGGTAAGAAAAACAATGTGGAGGTCATCTCTGCTGGTTTTCCCTTCCCGCGCGCTGAGCATTGCCCGCAATCCATGTATGATTCCCAAATGGCTTACTTTATAAACTGTATTAAGGAAGGTAAAACACCCGTTCCTGGAGGAGCGGAAGGGTTGGTAAACATGAAGGTTGTGGATTCTGCCTATGAAAGCGCTAAAACCGGAAAGGTAGTGGAGGTGCAATGACAATAGAATCCCTTATCCCCATCCCCGATATATACTCAGCCAGGCGGATACTATGCATCCAACCCCATTATGATGACAATGACATCGCGGCCGGTGGCATCCTAAAGTTGCTTAATCAAAAAGGTGCCAAACTGTACTACATCACTGTGACCGACGATCTGATGGGTGTCGTGGATAGCACTCTTTCGACAGAAGCTGCCAAGCAAGCCCTGAGACGCGATCAGTTCGCAGCCGGAAAGATCATCGGCGTAAAAGAGCATTACTGGCTGGGATACCCGGATGCCGGGAAATATGATTTTTTTGACCTTCGCCGCGATCTGCTCAAGTACATGCGCCTCATTCAACCTGATCTCGTTTTCACGCCTGACCCCTGGCTGACCTATGAGGGACATCATGATCACATTCAGACCGGTTTGGCAACGACGGAAGCGGTCATGTTTTCCGGGATGACGAAGATCGCCTCTTCCGATCCCGAAGTTGATGCGGCATATCAGGGACATTCCATCCAGGGAGTTGTTTTCTACTACACCCGTGAACCAAATACCATCGCAGACATTACCCAAAGCTGGGATGACAAAATCTCAGCTGTCCGCAGCTACCAAGCCCAGTTCGAACCTGACGGTATGGAAGAGCTGGTCATGGCGCTGGAAATGAAATCCCGGCAGGTAGCCATGGAAAGCGGATTCGAGCTTGGTGAACCGCTCAAGATATTACATCCGATGGCATTGCATTGCGGGTTCTGAAATTGATGGAGTGATGGAAATGAAGATCACAGTCATCGGGGGTGGTTCGACTTATACGCCTGAACTGGTGAATGGTTTCCTATCCAGAGTTGACCGTTTGCCACTTACGGAACTCTGGTTGATGGATATTGATCAGGCAAGGCTGGATATCGTCGGCAGGTTCGCTCAACGAATGGTGATGACCAAAGACCAACCTTTCAAGGTGGTCCTTTCCAACGATCAACGTGAGGCTCTTTGCGGGGCTTCTTATGTCATCACCCAGTTGCGGGTCGGGAAGATGCCTGCCCGGCGTGGGGACGAGTACCTGGGTAAGCGGCATGGCTTGATCGGGCAGGAAACGACAGGTGTGGGAGGAATGGCGAAAGCGCTGCGTACCATCCCCGTGATCCTGAAGATCGCAAATGATATGCTTGAAGTAGCACCAGACGCGTTGCTTTTGAACTTCACCAACCCGGCAGGCTTGATAACTGAAGCGCTTACCCGTTATGCCCCGGATGTGCCAGCAGTGGGAGTCTGCAACGTGGGCATCACCACCAAGATGGAAATACTGGAAAGGCTGGAGAAAATCACCGGTCAAAAGATCGCATCTGAGCGCGTTGTTCTGAAAACACTCGGGCTTAACCACCTTACCTGGCATTACGGTTTTACTGTGGACAATGAAGATATCTGGTCGCAGATCTTCCCAGCTTTTATTGAGAGGATAAGACAGGAAACAGACCCCGAATGGGACATTCATACACTCGAATCACTCGGAATGATCCCCAACCCGTACCTGAAGTATTATTACTATACCGAAAAAAACCTCAAAAAGCAGGAAAACTGGCCACCCTCGCGAGCGGAAGAAGTAATGGAAATCGAGAGCGACCTGTTGCGTGAATACGCCGATCCCGCCAGGAGTGTCCCTCCCGATGGCTTGATGAAGAGAGGCGGTGCCTACTATTCGACATTGGCTACCCAGTTGATCGATTCCCACCATAACAACCTCGGACAAATCCACACCGTCAATGTGCGAAACAATGGTGCCGTCAAAGATTGGACTGAAGACTGGGTACTGGAAATACCTGCCAGAGTAGATCAAACTGGTATCCACCCGCTCGAAGCGACCGCCTTACCAGACGCTTGTTTTGGATTGATCGCCGCGGTTAAAATGTACGAGCTTCTCACTGTCCAGGCAGCAGTATACAGGGATAGGAAGGCTGCTACCCAGGCATTGCTGGTTCATCCACTTGGACCGAGTGCAGACAAGATACAGAATGTATTGGAGGATATGCTGGAAACTAACCATCAATGGCTACCGCGATTTTTCAAATAAACTTGAATCTCAAGATAAAGGACAAAACATGAATCCCAACCCTCTTCTCAAGAAACTTGGTTATTCAAACACTGACAGACTTGTTATCATCCATGTCGATGACGTGGGTATGTGCCATGCTTCCCTGCAGGGTTTCAAGGACCTGTGGGAATTCGGCACGATCTCATCCGGGGCAGTGATGGTGCCCTGCCCGTGGTTCCCGGCGGTAGCGGATTGGGCACGTCACAATCCAAACGTCGATCTGGGTGTGCATGGGACAGTCAATTCGGAGTGGGATGGCTACCGTTGGGGTCCTGTCTCGACACGGGATCAAATATCAGGCTTGATGGATAAGGATGGTTATTTTCACCAGAGGGAACCAGCCGCCTGGGAAAACGCCGATCCCGAGGCAGTTCGCATCGAAGTCGATACCCAGGCAGAACGTGCTCTGGAAGCCGGGATCAATATCACCCATATCGATACACACATGGGTACAATCACCAATCCCAAATTCATCGCCGGTTACCTGCAAACACTGAACCGCTTCAAAACGCCCGGCATGATGCCACGTCTGGATGCGCAGGGATTCATAGCGCTGGGTTTCAACCAAGAAGATGCCGGGATGTTCGCTGGAATGATCGGGCAACTGGAAGAACAGGGTTTCCCTATGATCGATGGGATCGACTATCTCTCGCTGGAAGATCCGACCAACCAGATCGAGATCGCCAAACAAAAACTAGGTGCACTCCCTGTTGGAATCACACACTTCCTGATGCATCCGGCGGTTGACACAGGCGAACTGCGCGCTATCACACCCGACTGGGAATGCCGGGTGGCGAATTATAACGCTTTCATGAGCCAGGAAATCAAAAATTACATCAAAAATGCAGGTTTCCAGGTGATCGGGTACAAGCCGATCCAGGACCTGATGCAAAGCGATAAATCGTAATCACTCACCCTGCATGCCTTAGCCAAAGGAGAAAAGATGACTGCTGAGAAATCCGAGTTTGTGACCAGTACCAAGACCCGTATGATGTACTCCCTCGTCAGCCTGGGAGTTGCAACGCTGGCTGAAGCGATAGCAGGTGTGGTCGCCTTTTACATCGTGGATATTAAAAACCTTCCCGTGACCTGGTATTCCACTTTCTGGTTCTTTTACACGATCTACAACGCCCTCAACAACCCGGCATTGGGGTATCTCTCCGATCGTACCCGTTCCCGCTGGGGACGGCGAATTCCTTATGTGCTGTTTGGCGGTTTGCCATATGCAGTCGCATTTGCTCTCATCTTTACCGCCCCATTCGATGGCAAAGACAACCCGGTCGCCCTGCTGGTTTACTTCGGTACAATGATCATCATTTGGGAAGGACTGTATACAGCGATTGCTACAGGATATTATGGTCTACTGCCCGAAATGTTCGGAAATTACCGTGAACGAACGGATGTGGCAGCCAAGATGAACATCTTCCAGACCATCGCTCTTGTGCTGGGGGCAGCTTTGCCACCACTGCTCTCAAGCATGCTCGGCTGGTCTGGTATGGCAATCATTCTTTCGGTAGTCTCAGTCATTGCCATATATATTGGCTCCCCTTTCCTGTTCGAACAAAAGAACTTAAAAACCGATACCAGTTTTCCCTTCAAGCTAGCTCTGAAAGCTACGTTTCTCAACCGCAGTTATCTCACCGCGGCAGGGGCTCAATCCATGCGCTTCTTCGCCACCGGTACTCTCCAGGTAGGCATCCTCTTCTACCTGAAATACAGTCTGAAAGTTGACGAAGGCCTGGCAACCGCCATTCTCGGTATCGCCTTTCTGGTAGCCATGCTGACCCTGTACCCCTGGCGTAACTGGGTCGCCAACAAACTCGACAGCCGTCGAACCCTGATGCTTGCCAACGCGGTCATGATCCTTGGCATCGTCCCGATGGGTTTTTCGCCCAACATCACCTTCACCTATGCTGCTGCCATTGTGCTTGGAATAGGCCTGGGCGGATTGGTGCTGATCGGGGATGTCATCATGACCGAAGTGGTAGATGAAGATGAGATCAAAACTGGTCATCAACGGGCGGGGATGTATTTTGGGATGAGCGGTTTTCTCATCACCCTGAGCGGGTTGTTGGTCTCGAGCGCTTTTGGATTGATCATGCCAGCATTCGGTTATGATACCGTGCTTGAAGTTCAGCCTGCCACGGTCGACCTGGGTTTTCGCATTTTCCTGACCGTTCCCACGACCATCGGGTTCCTGCTGGCGATCTACCTGCTCTGGTTGTACCCCTTACATGGGAAGCGGTTGGTGGATATCCATGATGCCTTGGAGAAAAAAAGAGAAGGTAAAACCGTATAGAAATCCTTCCCGAAAGGTAACGATGGCAAGACAATTCTTTCTCGGAATAGATGTCGGTTCATCCAAAACCCAAGCCCTGATCGCTGATGAAAGAGGCAAGTGCGTAGGATTTGGAAGAAGCAGGGGAGGCAACCACCAGACTGCCGGTTATGATGGCCTGACGGAGGTGTTGAAGCAGTCCTTTGAGCAAGCCTGCTCATTGGCGGATATCACCCCAGATCAGATCGCTGGAGCCGGTTTCGGTATAGCCGGATATGACTTCCCAAGCGACCGGGCAGCACACCTATATACTATTTCCAACCTTGGATTAACTTGCCCGCTTGAAGTGGTAAACGATGGGGTAAACGGACTGCTGGCAGGTACAACGCATGGTATCGGCGTCAACATCACTGCTGGATCGGGTGTCAACTGCTGTGGACTTGGTCCGAACGGCGAACAGGGACGCATCGTGGGCAATGGGACATCATTTGGAGAATTCGGTGGTGGCTATGAGATCATCTGGAAAGGTCTGCATATGGTCAACTATGCCTGGATCAAGCGCATTCCACCCACTGCCCTGACCGCCATCTATCTCGAAGCGACAGATGCAAAAGATGAACTTGATCTGATGGAGGGTCTCTCCAACCAGCAATACCATCTATTCCCAACTATCGCCATCCAGATCTTTGAAGCCGCACTGGCAGGAGATACTGCCGCGGGTGAAGTTATTCACTGGGCAGGTGAGGAATTAGGCTGGCTATCCGTGGCAGTCGCACGACAGATCGGAATGGAGAAGGAGGAGGTCGAGATCGTCCAATCGGGTGGCATCTTCGAAGGAGGTGTATTGATCAGCGAACCCATGTGCCAGATCATCCTCCGTCATATTCCCAAAGCCCGTATCTCCCGCCTGGACGGACCACCAGTGGTCGGCTCAGTTTTGCTGGGAATGAAAATGGCAGGATTGGATGGAAGCCCAATCCGTAGAGAGCTCATCCAGGGAGCAAAGGAACTGGTATCGGGTTGAAATTATTAGGATAAGTTTAAGAACTACATTATATTGGAGGTGCTAATGTCTGAACTTGCGATCCTAGGCGGCCCTAAGACCCGCATCGAACCCTACCCCGCGTGGCCAGTTTGGGACCAGCGTGATATCGAAGCTGTGACCGAAGTAGTCAGGTCCGGTCGCTGGGGTGGGTATCCCTACCCCGGTCCAAAAACAACTGAATTGGCCAGGAAATTCGCAGAACTACAGGGTGGCGGACACGCTGTAGTAATGGCAAATGGTACGGTCACCATGGAGGTAGCCCTGCGCGCAGCTGGAATCGGTTGGGGAGATGAGGTCATCGTTCCAGCCTGCACATTCCAGGCAACCGCGGCTGCACCCATGAATGCAGGTGCCATCCCGGTCATCGTGGATATTGACCCGAATAATTATTGTATGGATCCGAAAGCAGTTGCCAGAGCCATAACTCCCAGGACCCGAGCCATTATCCCGGTCCACCTGGCCTCGAATATGACCGACATGGATGCCATTATGAAATTGGCTGAAAGACACGATCTGGTGGTGATCGAGGATTGCGCCCACGCCCATGGCGCAAAATGGAACGGGCGCGGTGCTGGAACGATCGGTGACTTTGGTTCCTTCTCCTTGCAATCTTCCAAAACACTCACAACTGGAGAAGGCGGCATCCTGCTGTGCCGAAGTGAAAACATGGCTCGCAGGGCGATGGCGATCATTGATTGCGGACGCGGTCACGAAGGAGAGGGCGGTACTGAGGCGGGACTTTCCCCCGTTATGGGTGGTAACTTCCGATTAAGTGAACTGCAAGCCGCACTGGCGCTGGTGGGAATTGAACGTTTCCCAGCCCAGGCAAAAGAGCGCGAGCAAATGGCAGCATACATGGATGAAGCCCTGTCCGAGGTGCCTGGTGTACGAGTTCTGCGACGCGACCCGCGTCACACCACCCGTTCCTTTTACCAATATACCTTTTCAATTGATCCAGCCATCTTTGGGGTGGAGCACGATGTTCTGTGTGCTGCTCTGGAAGCAGAAGGGGTGATGGCAGAGGTTGGATACCAAGCCATGCATCATTATGACCTCTTCCAGCCTGACAATTCAAAACTTGCTGTACCAAGTGCCTTTCCAGAGTGTTTTAATTTTAAGGAAATGAGCTTCCCGGAGGCTGAACGAGCCTGTGAGCATGAAGCTGTAACATTGGACGAATCCACTTTTCGAGCAGGTCCGGAAGGTGTTGACGATGTCATCTCCGCCCTCAAGAAGATCCAGAAAAATGCTACTGAGTTGGCTGAAGCTTTCCGCCAGAATATGTAATAAGAGATTAAAAGGATATTGATTTCCACCGGAATTTTCCGTGATCAATTCAAGTGACCTATATCAGCAACAAATGAGGTGTTCATGCAATCTGCTTTGATTATCAGTCCACACGCCGATGATGCGGCGGCTTTTTGCGGAGGTACCATCGCAAATTTCACTGACCAGGGATGGAAAGTCATCCTGGTGCGAGTCACCAATGACAGTAAAGATTCGATTGGTTTAACCATCGAAGAAACCATCCGAAAGAACACCGACGAACTTCATGAATCCGCCCGCATTCTTGGGATAAAGGAGATCGTTGAGTTGGGCTTCGAAACAGATATGCTGGCGGACATCCCGCTTGGAAGCCTGCGTGAGCGGATCGTTTATCTGTTCCGCAAGTACCAACCTTATGCCGTCTTCAGCTTTGATCCGGACGGGTTGTACGAGAACAATCAGGACCATGTGCGAGTGGCACAGGCGGTGGACGAAGCCTTGTGGGTATCCTGCTTTGACAAGCACTACCCTGAACATTTCAAGGAAGGATTAAAACCATTTTCGGTATGCGAACGTTGGTATTTTGCCCGTCAGCTACCAAACGTGACCCACGTGGAAGAAATTTCAAACACAATCGAGCGCAAGATCCTGGCTGTCTGCGCCCACCGGGAGATGATGCGCAATACCATCAACCAATCCCGCTTGCAACTTGCCACCTGGGGGAAACAGGTACCCTGGCTGGATAAATCCATTGAGGGCGACCTGCGTCCACTACTGGGAATGTTCATGCAGGAACAGGCTAAAGCTGTGGCGATCGAAGCTGGGTGGGACAGTGAGACCTGCCTGGGCGAGTCCTTCCGTATGGTGCGTTTCGGAGATATGGAGCCACTCTTCCAAATGATGGCTGAACCCCTGCCTGGTGTAGAACAGACCTCCCCAGAACGCAAGGAATTTGATCAGGAACATACCTCTCCCTGGGATGCTGAACAACTTGAGCAGATCATACCTTCTGATTTCCAAACCCATATCCGCCTGATGGGTCACCATCACCTGTGCGCTGGAGCGTTCGATGCCCTCATTGATCAACCCACCTTCCGCCTGGGATATGCCAATCTGGTAGATAAGCTCAAACCGGATGAAAACCTGAAGGTGGAGAGCATTTACGGTTATGACGTTTTCTGCTACCAGTGTGGTTACTGGTCAGAGGAGGAAGGTCGTTGTTCGACCGGCTGGAAGAACAAGATCAGCAAGGATGCTGCCGTTCTAAAACTTCTGGGACTCAAACCCGGGGATGTGAACAGCCTGGAAGACTTGCAGCGTAGGCTGGCTGAGAAGGTGCCTTACAAACAACTGGAATTTTTCTGCGGTCCAGGTCAATGGAAATGTGAGTTTTATGCCCAGGGTGTCTGCCAGAATTCTTATGCTGCCCTACGGGAAAAGTATGGAATACCATCCAAATAGCATTCTTCCTGATTACTATCAACAAGGAGTATCATCTCAATTATACGGGGGAAAGTAAGGATATGAAAGCGAGCGATGCTCGCTTTCAAACACCTACACCCCACTTTTTTGAGAAGTTACAACAAGGAGGTCTCAATGGTTGAAAATGTGAATGTCAAGGAAAGGTCATCCCGCAGCTGGCGGGCTCGAGTATTAGTAGCACTTGGTTTTGGTTTCTTCATCGACTCAGCCGAAGATGTGGCTTTGCCCATGCTCTGGCCGGCAGTGCGCACCGCATTGGGTTTGTCGTATTCCCAATTGAGTTATATCGACAGCATCCGGGTCATCTTCCAAACCTTTAGTGGTCCTTTCTGGGGTATGCTGGCAGACCGCTACAACCGCAAGTGGATCCTTGTGATTGGGACGGGTATGTGGGGTCTATGGACTTCAGTTTGTGGTTTTGCCACGGACTACTGGCAGTTGCTTATCGTGCGAGTGATCGCCTGCATCGGGTTAGGCTGTCTATACCCTGCTGCATTCAGCATGCTGGCTGATTCCTTTGGACCCAAACAGCGCGGTCGCGCCATGGGCACTATCAGCGCTATCGGTATGTTTGGTATCGTGGCAGGTGCCCTCGCCTTCGGGGAAATCATCGGTATTTCAGAGGATGGTTGGAGGATCGGTTTTATTGGTTTGGGATTAACCAGTGCATTGAGCGGACTGGTAATCGCGGTATTGGTGAAGGAACCCGTTCGAGGTGCCTCCGAGCCTGAATTGGAATCAATCATCACCGAAGATTCTGCTGCACGCTTCCGTTTTCAGTTGAAGGATGTCAAGGAGATTCTCAAGGTCAAGACTGTTTTGGTTAACTTCCTACAGGGAATCTTCATGCTGACCACCATCAATGCCCTGGCAACTTTTTATGTCACCTGGTTGGTGGATGACCGCGGTTTTTCAGAAGGGGATGCCCCGTTGTTCTTCGGTGGTGTGGTGATCTCCCTTGCTCTTGGCAACCTGGCTGGCGGAATCGTAGGTGATTGGGCTTACAATCGCTGGCCAAAGTATGGCCGGGCTGCTGTATCCCAAGTTTCCATAGCCATTGCCTTGCCAGCCATGTGGTTCCTTTTTACCCGGGCGACCACCGCTCCAGCCATCGTGATCTGTTCAGTCATCGCTGGCTTCTTCCTCGACTGGACCCGGCGGGGTGCCATGCAACCGATGGTGCAGAGCGCGGTACGTCCCGAATTGCGCAGTACCGCCATGGCACTGACGGAATTCGTTAACGGGGCTTTTGCCTCAGTGGTAATCATTTTGTTTGGGAAATACGCCGACCAGGTTGGCCTATCCCGTACCCTGTTTGTCCTGACCTGTGGTTTTTGGGCAATCGCATTCCTTGTCACTCCATTGTATTACCTGGTATACCCGAAGGACGCTGCCAAGTTGCATGACCAGATGCAGGAGCGCCGCAATCTCATCACCGGTTAGACCAACCATTTTCGAAAATTATTTGGATCAAGAACTCCAATCACGCCTACCAAGATCATTCAACTTGGATATCTAAAGTAAAAGGAGAAAACATGTTAACTGCCTCCCCCGCTAAAATCCCCTTCTGGCGCGTGGCACTATATTCCAGTGCATCTGCAGGATTGAACATCCTTGGAATTACCATCAGCACCTGGTTGCTGTATTTCTATGCACCACCGCCTGATTCCGGACGCACCAGCTACCTACCTGCGGTGACAATGGGTATCCTGCTGCTGGTCGCCACTTTTTGGGATGCTGCCATTGATCCGTTCATCGGTCATTATTCCGACACGCTGCGCTCCCGATGGGGACGGCGCAGACCCTTCCTGATCTTTGCCGCACCGTTCATCCTGCTGGGAGCTATTCTGCTTTGGACACCTCCCAGCTCAACCAACTACACCCTGAATGGCATCTACTTCATGGTCGTAATCCTCGTTTATCATACAAGCTACAGCCTAGTGGGAATCCCTTACGACGCCAGCCTTCCTGAAATGGCTCCCGAGACACATGCCCGACTCGGTTTGAGCTATTGGAAGGGTTTCTTCGGAATTGTCGGTGTGCTGATCGGTTCGCTGGTGGCAGCCCCGCTGTTTGGTACGATCGGACCGGTCGCCATGGGCGCAGTGGTCGGTGGAGTAGGCGTCGTCACCATCTACATCACCTTGCTCGGATTGCGCGAGACCGATCGCCCCATTGGCGAACCGATGAGCGCAATGCAGGGTATCAAAGCCACACTCCAGAATAAGCAATTCTTAATTTTGTTCTTTTCCACACTTTCCATCCACATAGCCTACCAGATGGTCCTTGCAAATTTCCCCTATTTCGTAACCCTTGTCCTCCGTCAAACTGAAGGAGACGTGGGGATCTACCAGGGCGTCCTGATCATCTTCATCGCCCTGACAGGACCCATCTGGACCTGGTTCAACCGCAAGGTCAGCCAGCGGAAATTACTTAATGTCAGCATGCTTCTGCTGGGAATCATCTTCCTGTTTGGATTCCTAGTCAGCACAGTGCCAGGTATTCCCGTTTCCTTCCAGGCCTATATCTTTGTGGCTTTGGTCGGGGCAGCTCTGGGTGGTTACCTGATCCTGATCTATGCCATGATGGGTAATGTTGTGGATTATGACGAATTGTTGACGAAACGCCGGCGCGAAGCGATCTACTATGGGACTTTTTCCTTCTCCATTGGCCTGGGAACAGCGGTTGGAACCCTAATCCTTCCACTGCTCCTGGAGAATTTTGGCTATACACAAGCCAATCCACTCGGTGTCCGGCTGGCTTTCCCGGTCATGGCAGTCTTTATATTTGTGGGTTACTTCATCTTCCAGAAATATCGCATCGGCGATACTATCGAAGAGACCCGCAGAAACCTGAACCTGGAGTAAAAAAGAGGTTGGCATGTCTGATAAACCCGTATTGCGTGCAGGTGTTGCCCGGCGAATCATCACCCCTCCAAAGGATATTTTCCTGATCGGTTATGGTGACCGCACAAAAGGGAATAGCGGTGTTCATGACGACCTGACCGCCACTGCCCTGGTCATTGAGTCTGGAACAACACGGATCTCCATCGTCGCATTGGACATTCTGACCATCAATGAATTTGTGGTGGATCGGGTGCGAACCCGCCTGGCTCCATTAGAAGTGCTGCTGTGCTGCTCACACACCCACTCCGGTCCAATCGCCTATGCCGGTGAAGGTTCCTTTGGCAAGAACCGGTTGTATATCAACAGTCTGGTTGAGAACATAACTGCTGCCGTTCTGGAGGCTGATTCCAGGTTGACCCCGGTGCGGTTGGAATACGGGAGCGCGACAGCCGGCATCGCCATTAACCGCCGGGAAAAGATGCCTGATGGGCATATGGAGATCGGGCGGAATCCGGAGGGTATTGTAGACCGCTCGTTGCAGGTGGTGAAGGTCCTGAATGGGTCCGGAAAACTGCTGGCAACCCTGGTCAATTTTGCCTGCCACGGAACAGTGCTCGGTCCAGATAACCTGCTTGTCTCGGCGGACTGGATCGGTGCCATGCGCAACACGGCGGAAGCTGAACTGGGCGGTTTTGTGCTGTTCCTGCAGGGAGCAACTGCCAATCTCAACCCGGACATGTACTGGGAGGATGAGCACGCTTTCGAGATGGTTGCAGAACAAGGCAGGAGTGTGGGTGGGGCAGTGGTACAAGCCGCACGCAGCGGGTCTGGATCATTTGAAGACATGCCGCTACTCATCAAGCGGGAGGAGATCTGGCTACCCACCGAATCACAGGTTACCAGTCCCAAGCCACCGAAGAATTATGCAAAGTCCTTACTGGCGATGGCAAAACTGCCTGGATGGATGGCTTTCCTGGCTGACCCGCTCCTGAACCAGCGTTACCCATGGAAGCCACGCATTGAAGCGCTTGATGGGTATTGGTCCGTTCCGATGCGTATGAATGTAATCCGGATCGGTGAACTTGCCCTTATCAGTTTTGCTGCTGAAACATTCACTGAAATCGGTCTAGCAGTTAAGAAGGTCTCCCCTGCCAAGCACACCCTGTTCACCAGCATAACGGATGGGTGCATCAGTTATCTTCATACAGCCGAATCTCACGCAGAAGGAGGGTATGAAGTGGATACAGCACCGCTTGCTTACCGATACCCAGGCAGGCTTAGTGTCGACTGCGAGGCAATCGTACTGGAGAGGACGAAGTTATTATTAGGTCAGCTTTGGGAATAGAATTTTAAGTTCCCTTCATCTTCTTAATCTCACCGCCCCAAAAATAGTATTTAAAGGTCATTCCGAGCTTTTTTCACCTGAATTGGGGTAGCATCCGGTTTACTGAAGAATCCTCTTACTATCAGTTGTTAAAAGCATTCGGCACACTCCTTTTGTGTGTGCCGAGTGCCCCATATCTGGGTATTTTAGCTGGAATTTCCCATAAAATTCCATATTTAGTGGGGCGAGAGGGGGTCGAACCCTCACAGTGTCACCACCGGTGGATTTTAAGTCCACTGCGTCTGCCTATTCCGCCACCGCCCCATGGATATAATTCTACCCAATCCTGTGCATACGTCAACCCCTTTTAAGATTATTGTGATATTTGGCGTATGTAGAAAGTATATGCACCCACCAGGGGGATTGTTTAGAATCAAGGATGCCATGCCTGATATTAAATTTTAACTCATCCACATTTTCAAAAGGATCCAACCAAAGCGATGCCATCCCCAGTTCAAAAGCAGTATGAGCATCCGATCCTGCGGTTATTGCCAGATCATGTTCTTTTGCGAATGATAATGCCTGCTTGTTCGCATCTTGCACCATTATTCTGGCATTAAACCCTTCAATGGCATCAACGTATGGGAGAATTGGCAAAATATCCTCCATTCTCCAGCTTCCTTTTCGCATTTTATCAAATGGGTGGGAGATGCTGATAAAAGCTCCCTGGTCACGTAATATTTGTATGGTCTCAAGTGGAGGAATTCCAGCCGGGACTCTTTCCTGGACATACGCTGCCAACAATTCTCCACATGAAGTCATAATCTCTTCACCAACAATTATATGTAATGGGTCAAGGTAATGGGCTTCAAGTGCTCCTGCAATTGTATTATGATCGGTCACAACTACACGATCAAGACCTTTTCGGAGACACATTTTCACCAGGATTTCTGGTCTGGTCAAGGAATCTCTTGAATAATTTGTATGACAATGAAAATCTACACGCAATTTATTGTTCAATTTATGACATCCAATTCTCTGTTTTTCTTGATGAGAAACCTCATTACTAGAAAGTATAACTCGTTTCTATTTATACTTTTCGGAAGTTATAATATTTATCATGACTAATCCTTCCCCTAATTTTGTTTATTCCAGTGAGGTTCAGCAAGCCATTCAATCTGGCATACCCCTGGTGGCGCTTGAGTCAACTGTTATCACACATGGCCTGCCATATCCAATGAATTTGGAATTAGCACTCAACATGGAAGCTGTAATTCGAGCTGAAGGTGCATGTCCTGCCACCATTGCCATTCTTGCCGGCACCATCCATATCGGTTTAACCAGAAACCAAATTGAAAAACTTGTAAAAGAAAAGAATGTTCGAAAAATCAGCCATCGCGATTTTGCAACCGCTGTTGTCAAGAAAGAGTCTGGAGGCACAACAGTGGCAGGTACTCTCTTTGTGGCCAATCTTGCTGGAATCAAGGTTTTCGCAACAGGTGGGATAGGAGGAGTTCACCCGAATTCTAATTTTGATATTTCAACCGATTTAACAGCCCTATCTCAAACTCCTGTGATCGTGGTTTGTGCTGGAGCAAAGGCAATCCTGGACCTTCCTGCAACCCTTGAAGTTCTCGAGACTAAAGGAGTACCAGTCATTGGTTATCAAACGGATGAATTTCCTGCCTTTTATTCATGTGATAGTGGACTCCCGGTCAGTACCCGTCTAAATTCACCTGAGGAAGTCGTTCAATTTGCGTTTACACATTGGCAGCTAGGTTTTAATAGTGCAGTACTGGTTACCCTCCCCCCGCCTGCTGGGTCTGCGTTGTTATCGCGTGATATCAAGTCTGCTATTGAGCAAGCCTATAAAGAAGCACAAGCAAATAAAACATATGGACAGGCTTTAACTCCTTTTCTGCTTAAACGCTTAACTGAATTAACACAAGGTGCTACTTTGAAAACAAATATTGATCTCCTATTGAATAATGCACAACTTGCCGCCCGTATCGGCTGTACTCTTCCTCGATAAGGCTTAACTATCAATCAAATCAGATATTAAGTGTTCGGGCACTTGCAATGCTACTACTTGTCCCCGTGCAGTGATTAATCCGTTTACGGATACATTTATCTCCACAATGACTTTTCTACCCTTAATCTCTTTAATAATTCCTCTAAGCTCCAAAATCTCTTTTAAGGGTGTTGGTTTCAAGTAGTCAACATGCAAGGAAGCTGTAAGATATCTCAGAGGAGGCAAGGAATCCATTGGGCGTCCTTCTGCACGATAACCTGCAGCCGCGGCAGTACCCGTTCCATGACAATCGATCAGCGACGCTATCAAACCACCATAGACATAACCAGGGATCGATATATGGAAAGGTTCTGGCTTGAATAAGCAAATAGATTCTTCTCCATCCCAATAGCTCTTAATTTGATGCCCAACATTATTGAGTCTCCCGCATCCGAAACAATGTGCCAAATTATCTGGATAATAATCTTGAAATGATCTTTTATTCAAATTACCTCCATGAAATTAATTACAAAACTAAGGAGTTCTTGTTGCGGATGGTTGAGGAGAATTGGTTGGTGTGTGAGCTAGCTCAGCTGTGGATACCGAAGTGACAGGGTCTCCATCAACAACAAATCTTCCATCCACTTTAAATACTTCGCCAACAAAGATTTGAATCTGATATTCTCCAGATCTCCATTCACCTGGGTCAGGATCCCAATCTGTATACCCCCAACCTCCTTCAACACCATCCCACGGTTTGGTTTCAAAGTATACCAATTCACCCTGATGAAACCATAAGGCAGTCCATTGAGATGCTGGTATCATATTATTATAAGAAAAAACAGCGAATACATGACCAACAGGATTTAAAAAAAGTGTTTTCGGATTTACAGCTTGACCATTTAATGTCAGATTAGAAAACAACAATGGACTGAAGATTGCATCAGGATTCGGTGTCACGATACTCTCGAATTTTGCGAGGACCGACGGTGGTATAAAAGGAGTAGGCGTTGATGTAGGTGTGTACGATAATGCAGGGGTAAGTGTGATTGTTGGTGTCAGGGTTATGGTAGGAGTTAAAGTAATGGTCGGTGTTAATGTAATCGTCGGTGATTGACTCGGTTTGAGTGTTGGTTCATAAACAGAATATATTATTGGCTCAGCAAAAAACTTAAAAACCAAGGAGCATAATCCAAGGAATATTGCTAGGCTAATATTGCGCCATCCACCTACTTCACGTTCATGTCTGATACGATAAAAAGCGATCTTCCTGGAATTCTGGATAGCCCGCATACCCAACCAAAAACAGAATACCGCACTAATAATGGAGATGATGCTGGCAGTTACTGTGGCAGAGTGGATATCCAGACTCATAAGTATTCCTCTTGAAATCAAGTTTTAAATTATAGCATAACAGGTCTTAAATAATCCTTTGATTGACATCTGTTCGTTACTGGATTAAACTCTTTCACAGAAAATAGGAAATGAAAGGTGGTTTTTTTATGGGTGATGCAGTTTACCTGACAGCAGAAGGCGAAAAAGTTCTACGAGAAGAATTAGTGAGGTTAATTAATATTGAACGTATTGCCTTGGCTGTCAGATTACGCGATGCCATACAGATGGGTGATCTATCTGAAAACGCTGATTACAAGAAAGCCAAAGAAGATCAAGGATTTCTTGAAGGCCGGATTCAAGAGGTGGAATATATCTTACGGAACGCAATAATTATTAAAGAGAATGTAATCAATCGAGACAAAGTATCCATGGGGGCTTTGGTTACGATCCAAGAAAATGATGACCCCCCCGAGGTGTATCATCTGGTGGGTGCTTCGGAAGCTGATCCGCAAAAGGGCAAAATTTCACATCTATCGCCTATTGGCAGGGCACTTATGGATCACCGAATTGGCGATGCCGTTGAAGTCGATACTCCTGGAGGAATGATCCTTTTTAAAATACTCAAGATCGAATAACTGGAAACTGTTTACTCTATTCAAATACTCGTATCACCTTAAATAATACAGACCACCAAAAAAATTTTTATTGATGGTCTGTATTTATCACTATGAGAATAGGGCTTGATTAGCAACCAATTCTTACAAAAGGAATTTGTTCCCTAAATATCAACCTGTTGGAGCTGTCTTTTGCCAAATGGCTAACTCCAAAGTTACCCGGTTGAAAAAACTCCCTTGTGGAAGCGCTCCCTGTCCATATTCTATTTCGGAAACGGTTGCAATCATTTGAAGAGTGGCTGTTTCTAAAGCAACTTTTTGACCACGTTCTACCATGATCGGTTCACCCTTCGCTTGTAAGCGTTGGAACGTGGATGGGTCATTAAAGGCATGCTCACTCATCAGGACCTTTGTTACCGTTTGAATATCATTCTTATCAAACATCCAAACTTCAAAAGCGCTTACTTTTTTAGGATCGCCAACTCCAATCGTTTCAGAAATTCCGACTCCACACTCTCCCAGGAATTCTCCAGAAGCTGAATCTATGCTAAACGAATCATCAAACAGATCATCACCGCTAACATACGTAGTTACAAATTGAGCGATAGGTGATTGCTCTCCCAGAGCAGAATAATCTGTCAGTTCAACCTGGCGAGAATCATCCCCTGTTTCTTGGGAAGGATTGCCTTTCCCAAAGCGTATATTGGGTTTCAGGTATTTGATGACCGCATAAATTACGATCGCAATTGCCAATAACGCTAAAATAATTAAAGCAATTCGTATGAAAGCTAAAACCCGTCCTCCTGATGATACTTCAGGATCAGGGATAGGTGTACCAACCTGTTCACCTGTTACAACCAGATTTGTGAATTGGGTGATAAGAGCTGTATCCTGTTTTCCGGGATTTAGCTGAATGTTTTCAAGACTGCTATTTGCATACTCACCTAAAGATTCCCAGCGTTTTACAGCCAAAACCTGATCTCCATTTACGCCATAGGAATCGATCGTCATGCGCAAGATATCTTCCTGATAAACAGGGTGCAAAAGAGAAGGTGGTGCATCCTTCCATTGCACTGGTTGGATTCCCCATCCCCAAACTAGACCCAATCCAAAACCGAAAACTCCCGCCGATATAACCAAAATCAGCGGTTTTTTGAGATATGCCAGTAATGAATTCATTTTAATTCTCCTTTTGTAAACCCTAGAGCCATAACTTATTATACAAATACTATCAGGAAAAGACAATCAATGCAATAGAGTTAATTTTCTTCTTTAAGTATTTTTTCCAGCAAGAATGATTCTTTACAATCCAAACATTTTGCTTCTCTTTTGTTGGTTATTATCAACATCCCTTTACAATTAGGACAAGGAAATGTAAGAGGTCGCTGCCAGGAAGTAAAGTCGCAGTTCGGATAATTTGCACACCCGAAAAAAACTCTTCCTTTTCGAGTTTTACGTTCTACAATGTCACCATTGTCCTTAGGGCACAAAACACCAATCTTCTCCAGCAAGGGTTCAGTAAACCTGCAATCCGGAAAACCACTACAACTAATAAATTTGCCATACCTTCCAAAGCGAATAACGAGGTCTTTCCCACAATCCGGGCAAAGTCTCCCTATAGATTCGGGTTCGGATTTTGTGACAGGCATCTCGGACTGTGCATGTTGAACTGCAATCGAAAATGGGTCGTAGAATGTTCTTATCACGTCCACCCAATCTTGCTGTCCTGCAGCTACATTATCCAGGTCACTTTCCATATGAGCTGTGAAACCCACATCGACAATTACCGGAAAATACTTGACGAGGAGATCATTAACCAACATTCCCGTCTCGGTAGGGAAAAGCTTCTTGTCCTGTCTGAAAACATATCCCCGGTTTTGGATGGTTGACAGGATGGGAGCATACGTGGAAGGTCTTCCAATTCCATTCTCTTCCAGAGCCTGAACCAGGCTGGCTTCACTATATCGTGGGGGTGGTTGAGTAAAATGCTGTTCCGGAATTAACCGTATCAGGTCCTGTTCTTGTCCTTCTGCAATTGAGGCTGGTATCTTAATATTCTCTTCATCTGATGAATTCTTGGAATCTTCATCCTTGGCATCCTCGTAAACAACAAGAAATCCGGGAAATTTTATTGTGGACCCGACAGAACGCAATGTATATTCGTGCTCAGAACCATTTCCTGTAACATCAACAGACAAAGTATCATAAATTGCAGATTCCATCTGAGATGCGATAAATCTCTGCCATATCAATTGGTAAAGTTTGAATTGTGCTGGTTCAAGAAATGCTTTAATTTTTCCGGGTTCACGCAAAACAGAAGTCGGTCTGATCGCCTCATGAGCTTCCTGTGCACCAACTGCGCGTGTCTTATATTCTTGTGGAGTTTCGGGAAGATAGTCTCTACCAAATTTGTCAGCAATAAATTGCATGGCTTCCTTCCGTGCCAAGTCCGCAATATTTATGGAGTCGGTACGCATGTAAGTGATCAATCCAGTTTGTCCACCATCACCCACATCAACTCCTTCATAAAGGGACTGTGCCACAGCCATTGTACGTTTTGCAGTGAATCCGAGCCTTCGTGACGCTTCCTGCTGTAATGAACTTGTAATAAATGGGGCTGAAGGTTTTCTCCTTCTCTCGCTGCGCTTAATCTTACTGACGACATAATCAGCTTTTTCCATGTCGATCAAAAGAGTTTGGACAAACTCCTGGTTTGCGAGATTTGCCTCTTCGCTATCTATACGAATTAATTTGGCAATAAAATTCGCCTTCTTATTCTTTTCACCCCGAGAACGGAATTCTGCTCGAATGCTCCAGTATTCCACTGGATTAAAAGCATTAATTTCGTTCTCTCTTTCAACAATCAACCTCAGAGCGACCGATTGCACACGACCTGCAGAAAGTCTGCTTCTAACTTTTTCCCATAAAATTGGGCTAATACTATAACCGACCAATCTATCCAATACCCGGCGGGCTTGTTGTGCATTAACCAGATCCATATTTAGACCACGCGGGTGAGAAAAAGCTTCTTCAATCGCACTTTTAGTAATTTCATGAAAAACAACACGACTGGAATTTTTTTCTTCGATACCGACAGCCTGTGCCAAGTGCCAGGCTATGGCTTCACCTTCCCGGTCCGGGTCTGTGGCAAGAAAAATTTCTGCAGCACCTTTAACCAATATCTTCAGCTCTTTGACAACAGATTTCTTTTCATTTGGCACCCGGTATTTAGGTGTAAAATCATTTTCTACATCCACTGAGAGCTGGGAACGCAACAAATCCCGCACATGCCCAACTGACGCCCGGACTGTATATCCTTTTCCCAAAAATCTTTCTACAGTTCTAGCTTTGGCTGGTGATTCTACAATCACTAATTTGCCACTTCTTTTGTCTTCCTTTTCAGGAGCAGTTAACCCTTCGTGAGCAGGAGTTTTTCCAATCCGATAAAGGGTAGTACCACATATTCCACAAGTTCCCCGAGTGATTGGGGCTGTTGCTCTGTTAAACCCTGCCTGGGGATCTTGAATTTCTCGTTTTGTCTTACATTTCATACAGTAGGCTTCCAAAAAATTCCTCCTAAAGATAGCTTTCCCGCTCTGAGTTTTCCAGATTCTTAACTGCCTGTCGAACTTTCTGAGCGTGGTCTTTCTTGCAAACTAATAAAACATCCCCTGCATCCACAATTATCAGATCATCTACGCCGATTGTAACTACCAATTTACCGTCATGATTTCCGTAGACCAGGCTTGAGTGTGTATCAATACCCATATGATCGCCACTGAACACAATATTTCCGTTTTCATCCGGCAGTAACACATCAAACAGCGAATCCCAACTACCAACATCATTCCACATCAAACCAGAAGCAGGCAAGACAGCGACTTTTGTGGCATTTTCCATGATCCCGTAATCGATCGTTTCCACTGACAGATCTTTCCAGATATTTTTCAATAGCAGATCCTGGTTCGGACTTCCCCAGAAACCCTTGATCTCGTCTAATTTATTACATAAATACGGCATCTGTTGTGCAAATTCATCCAATATCCTGTCTGTGCGCCAAGCAAAGATCCCGGAATTCCATGAATGGTCTTTGTTTGCCACCATTTCCCGGGCTTGTATTTCTCCTGGTTTTTCTTTGAATTTAGACACTTGATAAACCGGGTAAGGGAACTCTTCCTGGATAGGTTCTCCCCGTTGAATGTACCCGTATCCAGTTGCTGGAAAAGTTGGGGTTATCCCAAGGGTAACCAGGTATCCCCTATCGGCTACATCCATCGCAATTCTAATGATATGGTGAAAAAGGTCGGTATTTGAAATATGGTGATCTGAAGGTAATACCGCCATGATCGCTTCAGGATCACGAGAATTGATCACTGCTGCAGCCAGACCTACAACCGAAGCGGTGCCTTTGGGTTCAGGTTCCAGAAGGAAATTCTCCTGGGGAATTTCAGGAACCTGACCTTTTAACTTAGCATACTGCGCCTGAGTGGTTACTACCAGAATTCTATCGATTTGAAATAAACCCTGTAACCGTTCGACAGTTGTCTGAAACAGAGATAGCTCTCCAAGTAATGGCAAGGTATGTTTCGGATAGTTTTGGCGAGAGACCGGCCAAAGCCTTGTTCCACTACCACCAGCCATTATTACAGCATATAAATGGTTCATTTTTTATCCACCAAGTAATCAGATTGTTCTTCACTTACAGCAATATAATTCATTCCACCCACCTGTTGTACCATACCTTTCAATTCCATCATTACCAATGCAGCAGAAACGCTCTCAATTGGCAATCCTGTTTGCGAGCGAATTTCATCCACATGTTTAGGATCTCTTCCAAGGGTATTCAAAACGTTTGCTTCGATTGTGTTTGTTGGAATCACATGGCGTATGATACGTTGCTCATTTGCTCGCGATAGATTGAGATTATCCAACAAGTCCCGCCCAGACAAAAGAGGATGAGCACCTTGTTGGATCAATCGATTTGTACCCTTGCTCTGTGGGGCGAAAATATTCCCTGGAACTGCAAATACATCCCGACCTTGATCAGCAGCAAAACTTGAGGTTATTAATGCTCCACTCGTTTCAGCAGCTTCGACAACGACTACCGCCATGGATAAACCTGAAATTATTCGATTGCGTGGTGGAAAATTTGAACTATCTGGTGGTGTACCTGGAGCATAATCGCTAAGTATAGCACCTTGATTAATTATCTGATCTGCAAGGTTTCTATGCTCCGGTGGGTAAATTCGATCAACCCCACTTCCCATAACTGCAAGCGAACGACCTCCTGACCGAATGGTGGCTTGATGGGCAATAGCATCCACACCACGTGCCAATCCACTAATAACTGTGATACCATTTTGAGCCAGGTAAGTTGCCAACTCGTCAGCCACCTGACGCCCATAAGGTGTGACTCTCCTAGTCCCTACTATCGCCACTGCCCAGAAATCATCTTCAATAATCTCACCACGTAAATAAAGGACAGGAGGCGGCTGGTCTATTTCCTTCAAGCGATTTGGATAATTATCCTCATCGCTAATAACAACACTTATACCCTTGGATTGGATATTCTTGTAATAATCCTCAAGGTTTACACTTGTTCGAATATTTATAATGTTTTCAACGATCCTGGCACTTAACCCAGTTTCACGTAATTGGTGAGAAGTTGCATTCCAAGCCTCTGCCAGATCGCCAAAGTGATCTTTTAAAGCACGCAGGCGTACAGCACCAATTCCTTTGACAAGATTAAATCCCAGCCAATAATGTTTTTCGTTCATCCCTGAATATATTCTTTAATTCTCGCAAGTAATTCTTTTTATTAAAATTACCCGTTATTGTGTGTGATTGCAGTGATGTTAACGGAATATTTCAAAGAATAATTGCCTTTAATTAAACCGAATTTTTAGAAATGCTTGAATTTTAGCTATATGTCCATCAACCCAGGTAAAATATGAACGGTAAGTTCACCCTTTTCAATATCGATTTTCCGAATAACGTCTGGGATCGCAGGAAGCAATACATCTCTTCCGCCTGGTTTTGATACCACATAGACATCATTTGCCCCGGTTTCAATAATCTCGGTCACTTTCCCCAGATCATGATCCAAATCATCACGAACACTTAATCCAATGATTTCATCACTATAATAATCACCTGACTGTAATTCTTTACGTGTTACCGAAGATGAAACAAATATGGGCTGCAACCGGTATTGTCCAGCTTGTTCGGGATTAATAATCTCATCAAGTTGAATTAATAACCCCTGATTATGAGGACGGCATGAAAACAGGTTCATCGGAAAGTGATTTTCACCCAAATAAATCACTGAACCAGGAGAAATCGCTGCCTTGTAGTTGCTATCGACCTCCACCAATAACTCACCCTTTACTCCGTGAGGGCGGCGAACAAAACCAGCTTCATGATAAGCAAGCTCGCCTTCTGCTGGCGAGCCTGCCGGTCTGTTTTTAATACCGGGAACTGTACGCTTATGGTTCAACTACATCCAATGTAACTTGTTGCCCATCACGTTCAGCGGCTACTCTAAGTAAAGTTCGGATGGCATTTGCCACACGACCACCTTTTCCGATGATGCGACCCATATCTTCTTTGTCAACACTCAGTTCAAGAGATATATGGCGACCCCGTGCGAGCTCATGAACCTCGACTTTTTCAGTATGTTCCACCAATGATCTAGCGATATATTCTGTTAATTCTTTCATAACATTTATATACCAACTATCGGTTTGTTCTTGAATCAACAACATTCTTCTGGCTATTTGTTTCAACTTCAGCCAATAAGGTTTCCACGCTCTCTCCAGCTTTAAACCGGGTATAACGATCAAGCAAACCATTGGTTTTGAAAAGCTGCGCAACCGATTCGGTTGGCTGAGCACCCTTGCTCATCCAATCATAGACCCTGTCTTCCTTAACAGTAACTGTTGCGGGTTGTGTGCGTGGATTGTAGAAACCAATAATCTCCAGGAAACGACCATCGCGCGGACTTTCTTTATCCGCTACAACAATGCGGTAACTTGGTTGGCCTTTTAAACCAACACGACGTAAACGAATTCGTACCATCGAAATCTATCTCCTTAATCAAATATATGCGGCACCTTCCCAACAAACGTAAAGTTGTTATTGTTGAGTTGATACAAGGTTCAATTTTGCAGTCCACCTGGAAAGGTGAGGTGCACGAAGGATGTGCCTCTTTCCAGAAAACTGTCTAACCAAACAGACGTGAAAGTCCACGTCCGCCAGTTTTCTTAATGGTTTTAAAAAGGCGCTTCATCTCCTGGTATTGTTTCAACAATCGATTGATCTCCTGAACATTGGTACCAGATCCTTGGGCGATCCGCCTTCTTCGATTTGCATTTAAAATATCCGGATGACGACGTTCCTGAACCGTCATCGAGCTGATGATGGCTTCGGTCCTTTTCATTTGATCCTCAACATCATCCGGAGAGATATTGTGAGCTCTCTGGCCAAGCCCTCCAGGGAGCATATCCATCACCTGGCTCATTGGACCCAATTTTTTGGCTGAATGCATCATTTCAGCCAGATCTTCAAAACTGAAATCACCAGTGGAGAGCTTCTTTGCCTGGTTCTGGGTTGTATCGTTATCGAATACTGATTCTGCTTTTTCGATCAAACCAAGCATATCACCCATTCCCAATATCCGGGAAGCTAATCGTTCTGGATTATACACCTCCAAAGCATCTAATTTCTCCCCAGTTCCAATGAATTTTATTGGAACACCAGTCACCGAGCGAATTGATATGGCTGCACCACCACGCGCATCTCCATCCATCTTGGTAAGAATTAGCCCGGTAAGTGAGATCGTATCCCTGAAACCTTCAGCGATGTGTAGCGCTTCCTGTCCAACCATGGCATCAACAACTAACAATGTCTCGGATGGAGACACTTTATTTATTATCGCCTTTAATTCGTCCATCAAGGCGCTATCCATTTGTGAACGGCCTGCAGTATCTATGATCATGACACTAAAACCACCATTTTGCGCTTTTTGATAAGCATTCCTGACCAGGTCAGGTGGTTTTAAGTTTAAATCTGAAATTACAGGTACATCCAAACTTTTCCCTAATATTTGTAGTTGTTGGACAGCAGCAGGACGGTAAGGGTCCCCTGCCACGAGCATTATTCTCTCACCTTTTGAACGAAGTAAGTAGGCAAGTTTTCCAGCTGCAGTGGTCTTACCAGAACCATGTAAACCAACGAGAAGAATAACGCGTGGACGCGCTCCACTTAAATTTAAACCTGCTGGTTGTCCAAGGGTTGCGATCAATTCTTCATTGACAATCTTAATGATCTGTTGGCCTGGATTTAAAGCTTTTGAAACTTCTTGCCCTATCGAGCGTTCCCGCACTCGTGAAACGAAATCTTTGACAACCGAATAATGAACATCAGCTTCTAACAATGCAAGGCGCACTTCACGCATGGCTGAATCAACGTCTGAAGGAGAAAGCTTTCCTCTTCGTCGTAATTGAATGAAAACCTGATTAAGTTTACCGGTTAATGTTTCGAACATATGGTTTCTGAATTTTTAAACATAAGCCCAAGAGTGTCCGATTTTAGCTTAGAACCTGTTTATGGTCAAGGAATGACCGGGATTCTCCCTGTAATTGATTTGACGTATTCCTTTTAGTCTAGTATAATTCAATTTCGGCAAATTTTCGATCTTGGAGAAACTGTAATGGACACAATATCAACTAACGCGTCTGAAAACGCGATACAAACAAAAACAAAATTATCGGGCAAGGTGATCAAAACTACATTGGCAGGAGCTATTTTAGATATTGGTCAGAACCTTCCCGGTGTAATTCACATATCTCAATTGAAGTCAGAATCTGTCAACCGTGTTGATGATGTCCTTCAAGTCGGACAAGAAGTCGAAGTATGGGTCCGCCGTGTAAGAGATGATCGCATAGAACTTACCATGATCGAGCCGATGGGGCTCGAATGGCGAGAGATCAAAAACGATATGGTAGTTAAAGGAAAAGTTACCCGCCTGGAATCTTATGGCGCATTTATTGAAATCGGGGCAGAGCGACCAGGGCTTGTTCACGTCAGTGAGCTCACTCATGGTTTCGTGAAATCCCCAAGCGAAATCCTTCATGAAGGCGACGAGGTCGAAGCGAAGGTTCTGGAAGTTAATCGTCGAAAAAAACAAATTCGTCTGAGCATTAAGGCGACTCAACCTCAACCTGAAGAAGCTCCCATAGAACAGAAACCAGAACCGCGCAAAACTCAAACCAGAAAACCAAAGAATACAAACGTCTTAGATGATGCTGTGGCAACTGCTGAAGCAACGGAACCTGAGCGAACAGTTTTTGAGATCGCATGGCAGCAAGCGTTGGACCGGGCTGATAGCAAAAAAACCCAGAAAACAAAACGAGCAAAAAACTCGGATAAAGACCAGGAAGACCTTCTGAACCGCACCCTTGAAACTCGTTTACCAACCGGGTAAAAGGAATTGCCACTTGGCAACTCAAAGCGAATCGAGATCGTCGGGGAAATAGATAATTTTATCTCAGATAAAATCAATAATTAAAAATAGAAAAGAGTTCTAATTATTGAACTTTTTTCTGTTTTTAAATCAGGTTTTTTTGATGAGAGGGTTGCCAGATCTTAAGAAAAAATAAATTTCGCGATCTACATAATCTAATATTATCAGATTCTCCCGCCATTTAATCATTGATTATTTTTGTTTCAAGGCTTAATAGAAATTGACATTTTTGTTATGAAATACAACCCTGGGGTATAATTACGAGGTTATGTCGTGGTTGAAGATATTATTCTCCACGATTTTTAATCTTCAAAGAAAACCTCAACAACAAGTATTCTTTGGTGAGAAACCGGGAGAAACTCGATTCCGTTTCCCCTCTTTCCACTATTTATTGAGAAGATATTTTCCAAAGGAAATTATAGATGGAATCCGAAAACACCCAATCCACAGCAAGCGAATTCATTGGTTCTGTCCAATTGGTTGATATTGACGAACAAATGCGCACAGCCTATATCGAATACGCCATGAGCGTTATTGTTGCCCGCGCGTTACCAGATGCCCGAGATGGCTTAAAACCTGTTCATCGACGTATCCTATTTGCAATGCAAGAATTGGGTATGCGATCCAACACTGCGTATAAAAAATCTGCCCGAATCGTCGGGGAGGTTTTGGGAAAATATCACCCACATGGAGATGCAGCTGTATATGAATCAATGGCACGCATGGCTCAGGATTTTTCCATGCGCTACATGCTTGTGGATGGACAGGGTAATTTTGGCTCAATAGATGGAGATTCTCCAGCTGCGATGCGTTATACCGAGGCGCGACTTGCTAAAATGGCTGAAGAAATGCTGACTGACATTGATAAGAACACTGTCAATTTCATCGATAACTTTGATGGTTCATTACAAGAGCCCCAGGTTCTTCCTTCACGCCTTCCCAACCTCCTACTCAATGGTTCAAGTGGTATTGCTGTCGGCATGGCAACCAACATTCCTCCACATAACCTGAGGGAATTATCAGCAGCCATTAATTATATGATCGATAATTATGACAATATTGATGACATCCCGGTAGAAGATCTGATGAAATTCGTGACAGGTCCTGATTTCCCCACTGGAGGTATTATTGTTGGGAGAGAGGGAATTGAGCAAGCTTATGGAACCGGAAAGGGACGAATTGTCGTGCGTGGAGTGGCACACATCGAAGAAATGAAGGCTGGAAGGTTCCGAATTGTAATTACTGAAATTCCCTATCAAGTAAATAAGACAACTTTAATTGAACGCATTGCTGACCTGGCTCGGTCTGGCAAGATCGACACCATTTCAGACTTACGAGATGAATCTGATCGAAGGGGCATGAATATTGTTATCGAGCTAAAGAAAAATGCCCAACCCAAGAAAGTACTTAACCGGTTATTTAAATACACTGCTTTGCAGTCTACCTTCGGTGTCAGTATGCTGGCGTTGGTGGACAATGAACCACGCACCTTACCTTTAAAGAAATCACTATTAATTTTTATTCAGCATCGCCAGGAGGTAATTACCCGGCGTATTCAATTTGATCTTGAAAAAGCCCGCCATCGGGCGCATATATTGGAAGGTTTATTGATCGCGCTTGCGAATCTGGATGATGTTATTGATACCATTCGCAAATCACCCGATGTCGAAATAGCAAAAGAAAGATTAATTACCCGCTTCAATCTATCTGAAATCCAAGCACAAGCCATTCTTGATATGCAGTTACGCAGATTGGCTGCATTGGAACGCCAGAAAATTGAAGATGAATATAAGCAAATCCAAGCTCAAATTGCTTATTTTGTCGACCTCCTTTCTGATCCTAAAAAAATCCTTGCGATCATCCAGGAAGATATGGTTGAGATCACTGAGAAATTTGGAGATGAACGTCGCACCCGGGTGGCTATCGAGGTCAGCGAAAATTTCAACGAGGAAGATCTTGTGGCGGATGAAGCAGTTCTTGTAAGCATGACTGCCCGGGGTTATATCAAGCGGGTCCAAGTTGCATCTTATCGATCACAGGGCGTGGGAGGCAAAGGTGTAACCGGACATTCTACTAAACAGGAAGATGAGGTGATCAACCTTATTCCGGCTCACACCTTGGACACAATGTTATTTTTCTCCGATCGAGGAAAAGTTTACGCAGAAAAAGTATATCAAATTCCAGATGCGGATCGAACAAATAAAGGAATTCCGCTGGTCAACATCCTATCCCTCGATCCGAATGAAGTTATTACAGCTGCAGTGGCGGTTCCCAAGTTTGACGAAGGCAAATTCATTACACTGGCAACGTCCAAAGGTCGAGCGAAACGCATGTCCCTCTCCGCACTTTCATCCGTCCGTCCTTCCGGCATTATTTCTATAAATTTGGCTGAAGGTGATGAATTGGGCTGGGTTCGCCTTACTACTGGTAAGGACGAATTTATTTTTGTCACAGAGCAAGGTCAGGCACTCCGCTTTAGTGAAGAGAAACTACGCGCAATGGGTCGAACAGGAGCAGGCGTCAGAGGTATTCGCCTGGGTGCGCAGGATAAACTCACCAGCATGGAAGTGGTCGAACCTGAAGGGTCTCTGCTTGTGATCACAACCAAAGGATTCGGAAAACGCACACTCTTAAGCGAATACCCTTCCAGAGGACGTGGAGCCAAAGGTATTGCGACGACCAGCAAGAAATCTTTGGATGCAATTGGACTTATCGCGTCTGCCAGAGTAGTCCAAACATCGGATGACATAACAATCATGTCAGCCAATGGACATGTTCTTCGAGCGAAAGTAAAGAACCTGCGTTTAGCTGGCAGAACAACGCGTGGTGTGAAAATGATGGGTGTTAATGAAGGAGATCGAGTAGTTTCACTGGCTCGTACTTCCAGCGCAGAATTAGAAAAGGTTGGTGCTGTCAGGGTTGGGGAGGATGAAACCGGTATGGAACCGGATCAACAAATTTCACTACCAGAAATGAATGAATAAGCTTCTAAAGAATTGATGGGACCATCTTGCCAGTTACCAAGAGGAGCATCGTCCCAAGCAAGCAAACTACCAATAAGAGCAATATGAGGAGAATAAATAGTTGTTGTGGTTTTAACCCCAGGAATTTCCCATTCGCAATTCTATGATTCCTGGTTTTGAGACCCAAATCTGGAAATTCATTATTGCTACCCATATCTTCTTCATCGTGAAAAAACTGGGAAGAATCCTGGTCTCGTAAATCATCCAACATTCAATACCTCGTATCTGCAAGAAAATTTGGGAAAGTATATCACAGGCGAATTGGCTTCAAATGTACTTCTCCATAATGTGAAATGAATTTTTGACCATCCGAATCTTGCCAACACAAGGCTCCATCCGAATCGAGACCAGTGATCACACCAGCCCTGGGTTGGGAATTTCCTGACCAGATATTTACCATTTCTCCGCGAAAAGCAAGCTTTTCCTGCCAGGCATCAATAAACAAGCTTGTATCAATACACTCTCGCCAATCTCCAATAGCTTTTAATATATTATATAGAAAATCAATTCTATCAATTTTGTTATCTGAAAAATTTTCAAGACAAGTCGCTGGAAAGTTTAGAAATTCTGCCGGTGGAATAGATCCCTTTGAAATATTCACACCAACCCCCAGCACGAGACTTTCAATCTGATCCCCAATCCAGGATGCTTCTGTTAATATTCCACAAACCTTCTGATCATTTATCAAGATATCATTTGGCCATTTAATTTTAGGGTCAAGACGACCACCAATTTGATTGATTGCCTGGATTACAGCCAGAGACCCAAGGGCTGAAAAAAGAATTATAGATCGAGTTTCCACTTTATCCATGTGCAATATCAGACTAAAATACAGGGATGCACCAGCTGGAGAATACCATACATGCCCATTTCTTCCGCGCCCGGAGGATTGTTCATCTGCGATCACCAGGCTCATATCGGATGCACCTTCTGCAGCCCAAGCCATAGCTCGATCATTGGTTGAGTCTACAGTCTGGAAATAACGCATGCCGCCCATAGGCAGGTTACCCAGGGCGGCATGTAGTGATATTAAGTTAATCTTTCTATCCATTACGGTAAAACATACCAGGGACTGATAAAACCAGCTCCCTGGCGAACTTCGAAATGCAAGTGGGCTCCGAATGAATTGCCCGTATTTCCAGCCAATCCGATCATATTGCCTGCATAAACTCCCTGACATGGATAAACATTGATCTGGCTTAAGTGGGCATATACGGTAAAATAACTGTTTCCATGATCGATCATGATAACATTTCCGTATCCACCGTTATAGCCACTCATTGCCCTGGTTACAACACCACTATCTGCAGCATAGATAGGAGCCCCTTCCCCTGCTGCCAGATCGATCCCAAGATGACCACCCCAAAAATCATTTCCAGAAAGGAAGTGATTATCAGCCGGCCATACAAAACTCCCACTTCCCACCGGACCAGGACCACAAGCGCTACCATTCAACGAAGTAGTACCGGAACTTCCGCGGGCAACTGTTGGGATCAACCATTGCACAAATTCGCGAGAACCACCCGGGATCATCACATAGGTCCCTACTTCTGGTTCCGGGTCAACAAGATCTATATTATTTCCAGGCCAATTAATTACAGCCTCTTTCTCAGCTTTAAATTTGGCGGCAATAGAATCGAGCGAATCTCCTTCTTGCCATTGATAAAATACTCCATCTGTGGGTGGAACCCTCAATATCATCCCTAAACGAAGGCTATCCGGGCTATCTTCCAACACATCATAATTTGCCCATAAAAGTGTCTCTGGCTGGATATTATATTCTGCTGAAATGGCAAAGACAGAATCTCCCCGGACAACTTCATGGTCAATTTCATAATATCTCGGACGCTCAGGGATGTTTGTCTTCAGAGAGACAAGTCGAACGATAGCTTGAACTTTTCCGGATGGGTTTGGGATCTCAGGCAAGCCAACTATAACATTATCATCTGCGGTTGGCAGCAAGGTGGTTTGAAATATAATTCCAGGAGATTGTAGCGTTTGAAATTTAATATATCCAAAGCTAATAAAGGAGATGACAACCAACCCGGTAATTATCCAACTAATAATATTGAATAATTTGGATGATTGAGTTTTTATTATGTTCTTTTCCATAACTATTGATCTTCTGTTAACCGTTCCAGGAATTCTTGATTATCTTTGGTTTTACTGATACGTTGCAACAAAGCTTCAGTTGCCACAGCTGCATCCATACCAGCTCCTTGAGGCGGAGGTGAAACCATTTGGATATACATACGGCGCATAAGATAAACGCGTTGCAGAATGTCTGGTCCAAGTAACAAGTCTTCGCGCCTGGTTGAAGAACGTTCCATATCCACAGCTGGAAAAATTCGGCGTTCCTGCAATTTTCTGGAAAGATGTAATTCCATGTTTCCAGTACCTTTAAATTCCTCATAAACAACATCATCCAGACGTGAGCCAGTATCAACCAGGCAAGTGGCTATTATTGTGAGAGATCCCCCCCCTTCAATGTTTCTGGCTGCACCAAAGAAACGCTTGGGAGGATATAAAGCTGAAGGATCCATACCACCAGAAAGGGTTCGACCGGATGGATTGACGACCAGGTTGTATGCACGCGCCAGGCGAGTGATCGAATCCATCAGAATGACTACGTTCCTGCCAGTTTCCACCAATCTCTTAGCCCTGTCCAGGGCAATTTCAGCTGTCCGAACATGAGCCGTAACAGGTTCATCAAAGGTTGAAGCGATCACTTCAGCATCAACTGACCGATCCATATCCGTTACTTCTTCCGGGCGTTCTCCTATCAGGGCAACCATTAAATGTACATCTGGATATTGTATGGAAATTGCGTTGGCAATATCTTTAAGAATAGTAGTCTTGCCAGCTTTGGGTGGGGAAACAATCAAACCTCGTTGACCCCGCCCGATCGGAACAATTAGGTTGATCACCCGTGTGGAAAGTATATCTCCCCTGGTTTCAAGATTGAAACGTTCATCCGGAAATATTGGAGTGAGGGATTCAAAAACAGGACGATTTCGTGCTTCATCTGGATCCAAACCATTTACACTTTCAACCTTAAGCAACCCATAATGCCGTTCAGATTCACGGGGAGGGCGAACATTTCCAATGATCAGATCTCCGTTCCTTAATTCATATCTTCTTAATTGAGCCTGAGAGACATAAACATCTCCTTCCCCAATTTGGTAGCGTTCGGATCGCAAAAAGCCAATACCTTCGTTCATGATCTCGAGGATTCCACCTCGAATCTCGAGTCCTTCCCGTTCAGCATCTGCTTTGCGGATCTTTAAGATAAGTGCTTCTTTCTTTAGTCTGTTGTAATTTTCAATGTTAAAATCCTTGGCGATTTGACGCAAATATGCCAATGGTTTACTTTCAAGTTCAAGAATGTTCATTTTTTGTCTCAGCGGAATCAAATAGGATATGATCGGTTAAAATGGGTTAAGAACAACAAAACATCCCCACTTTCGGACTGTGTTATTAATTTTTATTAGGTCAATGGGCAATTTTCCACAATTTAATCTGCAACCTGTCGATAAAGAAATCGAAAATATACAGGTCTTGTTTTTGTAAATTACCAAGGGAATGATATTATTATAGCATGTATATTAATCAAGTGCAAGTTGGATTTTTTGCAAATGACCAGGGGATAATGTAAATAGCATCCTTTGCGATTTTAAAGAAAATTGCATTTTCATTTATGAAAGTCATCACAATGGCAACTTTTAAACTAACAGGGGTTATTGTTAAATGAGTCTGAACAGAAATCTGACTTATTCACTCACTTTAATATCAGGAGTAGCTTATTATGTACAGCAATAATAATCCCAGAGACCCGATGGAATTGGGGACATCCTTCTTTGATCGATCCAATGTAAAACAAGAGACAATCAACGTTGGGGGTGGTATTCCACTGGGGTTAGAAAATGTATTTGATCCTAAATCGGGAATTGGAGGAGTATACGGTACTTGGGGGAAAAGTTACAACAACGAGGGTTTAATCAACTTAATCGAAGGCTGGTTGGACGAATCCATGCAGCAAGATGAAAAAATGAATCTGACAGATTTAGGTTTTGTCAGTCGGCACCATACCCCATTACTGGATGAAACTGACCACCTTAAACTGGAAATCGAAGTGGGATCCAGGATCTTAAGTGAGGCTATAAAGTGCAATGGTTGGAAACCATCAGAAATTGAAGGTGTTTTGCTTGGAATAAGCGGACCTGTTTCGGATGATTATGTCTGTCAGATAAGCAAGAAGGCTGGAATTCCTGAATCTGCATTAAAAGTCAGCGTCCACAAAGCATGTGATGGTTCGATGGGTGCACTCAATTTAAGCTTGAACCCAAGATTAGCTGCTCCTGGCCAAATCAACATTGCTCATGAGCTGCTCGGAAAGAAGATCCTGGTGGGTGGCATCGAAGGACTTAGTCGATTTATCAGTAAAACACAGGACCGGAATGCGCTGCAGTTGTTTGCCAATGGCGCAGGTGTGATAGGAATAATTCCCGGGGAATCTTTAAAGTTCCTGGTTGGCAAAGAATATGAAGCTTACGATGAAGATGGTGTGCTTGCTGTGCGCATGTTTTATCCTCATTCAAAAGAGAGGAAACCTGGCAAATCGATGGTTGAAATTTCCAAGGATATTAACAACGGCATGCGTGTGGCAGGGTTAATGCACGAACCAGTTGATAACAGCCCGATCGCAATGTCAGGAATGATGGGTATGGTCAAGCTTTTCGTTCGCACAGGCGTTCAGGTAGTTTCAGATGTCTACAATACTTATCAGACTATGATGCATAAGTTGGGTACTCCTGACAAATCAATCACAGTAGCCATCGCTCATCACGCAAATTTAAAAATCAACAGCCTTAAACACAAACAACTTCAAAAGATCGGTGTTAATTTTTCCATGCCATGGTTGTTGAGCGATTTTGGCAATGTTTGTTCTGCTTCCAACATGATCGCATTCTTACGCCAGCTTCCCCTGTTGAAACCAGGTGACCATGTCTTATTCGATGGCTTTGGAGCAGGTACATATTATGATGTCCTGGCGGTGGAAATGGGTGGTTGATTTCAAGAAATCATTTCCAAATTTTTTCCTGCAGACAATTGAAAATTAATTACCTGCGGAACGTTGTTCACCTTTTAGCGATATAAAGAAAATCCCAATTGCTCAATTGAGGTGTAAATATTACTTTCCAGGTCAATTATTTTTGAGATCCACTATAGATTATTAAGATGGGGGAGATCTTTGAGGTAACTATTTCCAAATTTTACTTTCCATATCAATTCCTTAAACGCACAAATTCATAAGTCAAAATCCTGAATTCTTGTTACAATATTTTCTTGTTGCAGGTTTAAGGAGGTTTACATTGAAGGTGATGCTACTAAAGAATTTAATGAAGCTTAACGAAATGTCTGCTCCCCTTGAATTGAGCGACCTTCCATACCCCACCATCGGGATGGGTGAAGTCTTAATCAAGGTATCAGCCTGTGGTGTTTGCCATACGGAATTAGATGAAATTGAAGGTCGAACCCCTCCACCCAGGTTACCTATAATCCCTGGTCACCAGGTGATCGGCAGGATCGTAGAAATTGGTGAGCATGTGTCTGGTAAAAAGATAGGAGATAGAGTCGGTGTTGGCTGGATCTATTCCTCCTGTGGAAAATGTGAATTCTGCCTCAAGGGAAACGAAAACTTGTGCTCCGAATTCCGAGCAACTGGCAGAGATGCCCATGGAGGTTATGCAGAATATATGGCGGTTCCTACCCCATTCTGTTACCCGATCCCTGATCTTATTTCCGATATTGAAGCAGCGCCTCTGATGTGTGCCGGTGCCATCGGTTACCGATCTCTGAAGTTGACTGGAATTGAAAATGGCGAAACCCTTGGCTTGATAGGGTTTGGAGCATCTGGTCATTTGATATTAAAAATAGTTGCTGATATCTATCCGGATTCCAAAGTTATCGTATTCACCCGTAGTCCTAAAGAACAAAGATTTGCTTTAAAACTCGGTGCTTCATGGGCAGGGGATATTGATGATAAACCTCCATATCTTACCCAGTCAACAATTGATACGACCCCTGTTTGGAAGCCAATCATTAAAGCATTGGAAAATTTAAAGCCAGGTGGACGCCTGGTAATCAACGCCATACGCAAAGATGATACTGACAAGGATTGGTTAATGAAAATTGATTATCCAATTCATTTGTGGATGGAAAAGGAGATCAAGAGCGTTGCCAATGTCACCCCAGCAGATATCATACAGTTTTTGGAACTGGCTGCAAAGGCTTCCATAAAACCTGAAGTTCAGATATTTTCTTTAGCTGAGGCTAATAAAGCCTTAGTAGAACTAAAGAACAGAAACATCCATGGAGCCAAAGTACTGAAGATAGGCTAGTTGTCTTTTCATGATGTTTCATCTATACTGTATTAAAACTAAAAAGTGACTAACCAAGCTTTATTCTTTTTTTTGGTTGACGCAAGATATTGCGGGAGAATGTCTGGTGGTTTCCGATACCAATAATATTGTGGATGCTGTGAACCCGGAGCATTACCGTAAATTGGAACGTATGTATTCTCTTGCTCCGATCAACAGATATTTCACTCCCAAAATCCTGGTAGATCGTGGATATGCAGAAATTTGCATTCCGATCCGGCCAGAATTCCATCATGCTGCAAATGCTGTTCACGGGAGTGTCTATTTCAAAGCCATGGATGATGCAGCTTTTTTTGCATCCAATTCTTTGATAATGGATGTATTTGTCCTAACAGTTTCCTTCAATATTTACTTCATCCGACCGATATCACAAGGTGAAATGCGTGCTTTTGGCAGGGTTATCCACCATTCAAGCAGATTGCTCGTAGCAGAAACGGTGTTGACAGATTCTGATGGTTGCGAGATTGGACGTGGTAGTGGATCTTTCATACCCAGTCACATTTTTTTAACCCCTGAAATTGGTTACTCGTAACCAATTATTACCTTTATAGAAAAAGAGATTCTCAAATGCATGTCTGATGCAGTAATAAAATAATCTAATATTTATTATGTAACTTAATCGATAAGGGAGTTTTGTGATTGACCATCCAAACGCCAGACAGGATGATAACTCCCCCGATTAAGCCCGTCAGTACCATCGCCTCCCCTAAAAAGATCCCAGCAACAATAACAGTGATCACCGGTTCGATATAAAGAAATGCCCCGGTCTGGGCAACCGGGAGAGTTTGCAAAGCATCGTACCAAAAGATGTATGCAATACCCGAACAGAATATTCCCAGAAAGCTAACTGCAATCCAACCATTTAAACTTATTAATTGAACTTGATACGAATCACCAGAACTTATAAATAATATGGAAGAAAATAACCAGCCAAAACTCATAACATAAAACATCATGCTTGCAGCCGGGTATTTCTGCAATCCTTTTCTGGAAAGAGTTGAGAAAATTGCCCAATTCAGAGCACTGACAAGGATCAGGAAATCCCCAGTGGTGCAAAATTGACCTGAGAAAAAGCCGGAAAATTCACCTTCGGTGATCACTAAAAGCACTCCAAATGTGGATAAACTTATCCCAAAGATCTGAAACCAGGTCAGTTTCTCTTTTAGAATCAACCAACCTATCAAAGCCATAAAAATCGGAGTGCTGGCAACAATCCAACTTGTGGATACCGGGCTAGCCGTAACCAACCCTGTGGATTGTAACCATTGGTGAAAAGCAATACCCAAGAAACCAAGCAATCCAAAATAGAGCAAATCTTCCTTTTTGGGCAATTTCAATTGTTTCCGAACCCAGACCATTCCACCAAGAATCAACACGCCCATAGCAAAACGCAACCATACTACGGTAACTGGAGAAACTTCTTGTAATGCGATCTTTGTAGCAACAAAAGATGCGCCCCAGACAATTACAGAAAAAATCGCTTTTAGCATTGGCATAAGGTGATTGTTCAGCATTATGACAGTATCCCAGGGAAGTGTAATTATTGGCAGGGAATAAGATTCACAACAATTATTCTTCAGGAGAATGGAATCTTTACCATTGGATTTCTACTGGAGTACCGACAGTTACCCAATCATAAAGCAAGGTTGACTCATTTACCCCCAGTACGATACAACCAAATGAAATGGGGGTTCCCAGGTAACCTTCCCATAAACGTAACCCATTCGAGAGAATGGGAAGAGCATGTATCCCATTTTCCAGACTTCCCGCCCAATAAATACCCAACCAATTTGGCATCCAGATGTTCCAGGTTGCTCCATAGGCATTGGGAATTTTATCCAAAACGCTGAAGACTCCAACTCGAGTGGCATTATTCATCCCGGTTGATGCTATAAAACTGTATACCAAAAGACCTGATTCATAAGCATAAAGATGTTGTTCTGAAATATCGACAAGAATGTATTTATTATTTTCAGGGGTAGGTGGATCCACCGGAACAGGTGTGGAAATCGGAATGTAACCCGGTTTTGGGATAGCCAAGATTTGCCCAATGTAAATGATCGCTTGAGAATTAATTGAATTAACTGATGCCAGGTCATCCAATTTGACATCCAATTTTTGAGAAATTAATAATAATGTGTCGCCAGCCTGGACAATATATTTATCCCCTGAGAGATGAATATCAGTCAAAGGATTGGCATTTGAAAATTGCAGCGTTGGCATCAACGAGGTGGCTGAAGGAATTGGTGTTGAAGTCATGGTTGGAATTGGCGTTTGAGTCGCGGTCGCTGTTGGAGTCTGAGTGGGTTTTAGAATATTCGACCCTCCCCAAGTATCCGGAGCCTCTGAAACGCTTGTATTTGAGACGGGTAAAATGGCTGCCAATACTGACTTGGAATTACCTAACCAACTAAAAATCAAAAAACCGATTAATAAGCAACAAAATAGAAGAAAAAGTTCTGAGCTTTTTTTTCTTACTTTTATTTTTTTTGGCGGAGAAATTTTTATTTGGGATGAAGAAGGTGTGGGATCCAGTGTAACCTGGTTATCCATTTTTTGGAGGGTCAGTCTCAGGTCTTCATGGGAACTCATCCGACTTGGGTTGATAAGAATGGCTCGTTCCAGATATGTAATACGACTATTCAGGGATGATACCTCTGCCAATACAAGCCAGGCATATTCCAGGTCAGGTGCAAGGGTAGCTGCTTTCCTGGCATACCATCTGGCTTTATTTTTATCACCGCTCCGCAAGGCTTTTACGGCTATGGAAATTGCCTGGTTGGCTTCATAAGGGATTGAGTCCATATATTTAAATATTATATCCACAATTGGTGGGATATTAATTCCAATAACGAATTATCAACATCAAGAGGTAATTAAGAATAATTCCTAAATAGGACCATCAAAAATCTTCCACTGCCTATGTCTACCTATCATTTGGAACCATATAATATTTCAGGCTGTTATTTTATGAGTGCATATACAATTTCTTCTCCTGATAAATGAATTCCAACTACATGGTTTTGTATGATTTATTGGTGTTGGGGACCTTAATAATCTTCAGAAACACAATCCGGTCGGGGGTCAGAGCTCTGCGTGTTTGGAGGTGGTATCTTTGACAGGCTGGATACTGAGCTTATGATCAGAACTCTGAAAGAGGGTGATCTGCATTCCATCCGGGTCCTGAAGACGGACGTTGTAATCCCCCCACGGGGTTTTTACTGGTGGATGAACCAATCTGGCGCCATTAGCCAGAAGGCGATCCATCGCCACCTTTAGATCTGGTACTTGCAGGGCGAACCTGATCTGACCGCTAACTTGTTTTCCCGCTTCGATCTGGTCAATGGTGAAAGCCTGGTCTTGGTCGACGATCTCCAGGGTTGCAGTCCCCATATTAAGGATAAGCCCCTGCCCTTGACCATTGTTCCATTTTTCAGCCGGTTCAATTCCCAGACCTTGACAGTAGAAATTTGTCAAGCGATCATATTCCTTTGTTGTAAGGGCAATACGCATTTCAAGGATGGATTGATTTGAATTGGATGCAGGCATGTTTTGATCATATCCTTTCATGAATTACAGTCTGATTTTTTTAAATCTTGAAAATCATTTTCAAATAACTGTCCGAGAATCTCTTTAACAGGTGGTGCTATTGGCGCTAGAGGATACATCCCAAGAAAATAACCCAGGTGGGATAAAGAGCAAGGTATCCATTGGAACTAACCCACCAAATGGAAATAAATGTGGATGGGTGGGATCAACCACTGAATAATATATACTTTTGCAGTTTTATGGAATTGTTGTCTCCAGTTTTGGTTGGGATTGCAAATACATAAAAATGGCGGTCAGTTCATCATCCGAGAAATATTTGAAATGCTCCCAGGGCATTTCTTTAGGGTTGAGTGTGTGACCAAAGGGAGTGGCGCCTGTGCGCAGTGCCTTGATAAAATCTGGTGCTTGCCAGGCAATCAACTCACCCCCGGGGGTCAGGTTGGGGGCTGCCATGGAAGATGGATCAGCGCTCTTCCCACCCGACAGGTTGGAGCCATGGCATTCCCTGCATCCGCTTACATTGACAAGATAATTCCCATACTCACTGGTAACCCCGACAGGTGGGTTATTTGGTCGGGTATCATGGGAAATGACATCCGCAACGACGATCGAATCTCCCAGAACACCTGCTGCAAGCATGGCTTTGCCAAGCAAATTGAGGCTGGGTTCACGCGTCACGTTGTCCACGGGAGGTATAGTCTTCAGGTAAGCAATGATATTGCCCAGGTCTTCATCGCTGTAGTACCAGGTGTTCTGGGCAGGCATAACGATCAGACTTTTCCCTTCCGGATTGACTCCATGCCGGATGGCGCGCACCCAATCCTGGTCGCTGAATTCTGCGCCGGCTCCGCCTTTCCCGGGCGTCAGGTTCTTGGCATCGATCGCGGCGAACGGGGCTTCAAGAAATACGCCTCCTGACAGGTCATCACCGTGACAGCCGATACACTCCGCCTTAACCCAATGTTCGCCACGCCTTAAGGATTCTGCATCGATGGGGATGCGTACATTTTCAGGGAGGATCTCATATGATCTGTTGATGAGGGCATTGCTTTTCACAACCAGAACAGAAAAAATGATCACGATCATTACCAGCAAACTTCCGAAACCAATACCAATCCACTTCAATACCTTTTTCATATTCACCTCCAGAGTAAATGATCAAAAAGACCGAATAATGTAGTGAGCAGCTTGTGAGCGATAGGTTTTTGGAACCCCCGTGTGATTACCAGAGTATATCACTTATTATGATATTTTAGATATTTTTTATCATTTATTAAATCAAAGAAGGAACTGATCCAAGACAATTATTCGGCTCAAACCGTCCATAACTTCAATACCCACACCGGAGCAGCCTCCTTCGGCATACACTAACTTGGAAACGCATCTGAAAGATCCAGGCGCGCAAACAAGGGATGGTGTGTGGTGAGAATGATGTTGGATTAGCTGTAGATTTGACTTAGATCAGGAAAATAATAAAGATAAGGGCACGACCAGGAATACCGGTCAATAGATATAGACCTACCAGGTGTCAAGCCAAATTGGGCACTGGATGGAAAACCGCAAAAGGAGTCAAACCAATCACCCGCCTGCTCCCGTGATGAACAGCAGGAAACCTGCCATCTCGATAATGGACTGATGCAGTTACCCTAGATACCAGCCATAGTCCATTTATTCTGTTGATAGAAATCTGAATCAATGCTTTACAATCCTGGCGATTTCAGCCAGATGATGAGGAGTGTTACCGCAGCATCCGCCTACAATTCTCGCACCTGCATTAATATTTTGTTGAGTTGCAACGCCCATTTCTTGCGGGGTAATCTTGAAAATCGTTTCTCCAGTTTCATCCAATTCCGGCATACCCGCATTAGGTTTAGCCCAGATCGGCATTTCAGGAGCTAATTTTGCATAATCCCTGACAATTAATTCCATGTTTTCGAGTGAGGTGCCACAATTGGCTCCTATGGCGTTTACTCCAAGCGGCAGGAAAGTATTCAGCACCTGGGAAGGCTTGACTCCCATCATGGTACGCAAGCCACGATCATAGCTGAAACTGACCACTATTGGTAAATCCCCTGCCTGACGAGCTGCTGAAAATGCAACCAAAGCTTCGTCCAACGAAAATTGGGTCTCGATCACCAATAAATCCACACCAGCTTCGATCAGCGCAACAGCCTGCTCAGCATAGGCAGCAGTTACTTCTTCCACCGTTAATGGACCATATGGTTTGAGCAATCCACCCACTGGACCGATAGACCCAGCCACCATTACCCCCAATCGTTCGGAAGCAGCCTGGCGAGCCAAATCAACCGCTTTATGATTTACCTCCGCCACCTTGTCTTCATAAGCTCCGCCTTTAAGCCGCAAGCGTGTGCCACCAAAAGTACACGTCAGGATGATGTCTGAACCAGCCCGTACAAATGCACTTTCAAGATCCAATATCTTCTGAGGCTGCTCCATGACCCACACTTCTGGTGATACCCCGGCTGCCAAGCCTACTTTTTGTAAGTTTGTTCCAGTAGCCCCATCCGAAACCAGGATTTTTCCAGAATTTAATTGTTCCAAAAATATGTTTGACATCAGACCTCCTAAAGAATATAGAACCTATTTCCCTGCAAATTTTCAATAGTTATTTGAACAAATAAAATTTCCACGCCTTATCATGCAAATGCAAGAGCTTTAACGTAGATCTTCATGAAATCCGGGTGTGTTGCTAATTCCACATACTTAACCTTATCAGCGAGAGTGTCTGCCATCTGACGTTGATACATCGAAACAAGTAATTTACGCGCGCCTGCCCCAGCAGCATTTCCAATCTGCTTAAATCTCTGACGGGGAATATCCGGAAACATTCCTATTTGAATTGCGCTGCTAATATCCAGGTATGTTCCAAACGCTCCAGCTACGATAAAGGATTGTATGTCTTCATCATGGATCCCTGCTTCAGCCAGAAGAACTTCCACACCAGCCCGAATAGCTGCTTTGGCAAGTTGGATCTCATTAATATCCTGGCGACTGATGCTCACATCCTTCCCTGTGCCTGTTCTTTCAGCAGGAACCAGCACAAAATGCGTGTTTTTTTCTTTCTCCCGCAATGCGGGATGATCTCCTTTTAATACCCCCTTTTTGTCCAAAAGTTTATTCTTTTTGAGTTCAGCGATAACGTCCAGGATGCCGGATCCGCAAATGCCCACAGCCGGTTCATCACCGATCGTCTGTACTCTAATCTCCATCCCATCTATTTGCACTCTTTCGATAGCGCCTTGTGCAGCACGCATCCCAGCCTGAATATGGGCTCCTTCAAAAGCGGGGCCAGAGGCACAAGAACAGCTGTAATGTTTTCCGGCATGAAATAGACTTATCTCGGTATTCGTCCCTATATCCAGAGCAATAGTCGTCTGGTTGACCTGAAACAAATCCGCCCCCAACAACATGGCAACATGATCTGCGCCTACATACCCGGCGATATTGGGGGGCATGTAGACATTAGCCCCGGTTGCCAATTCCAAACCGATATCGCGACCAACAAATGAAAGAGATTCTCCAACTGCTGCCACATAAGGCGATTCTCCCAATTGTTTGACAGGCAGCCCTGAGAATAAATGATGCATGGCGGTATTTCCCACCATGACAGCTTCAACAACCTGCGCCTGATCGATATTCACTTCTTTGGTTAAATTTTCAAGCAATTTATTAAGGGTCTCCACGAGACGTGATTGCAGGATTTTAGCTCCATCGAGGTGGTCATTCGCATACGAGATGCGGCTGATGACATCTTCCCCATAGGCGATCTGAGGATTCATGGCGCCAGCTTTTGCCAACGTTTCCCCAGTTTCCAGATCGACCAAATAGGCGGCTAGTTTGGTGGTGCCAATATCGACTGCCAACCCCACCAGTTTACTGCCTGAAGGCAGAATTGAGACCAGCTCATTTTTTCGAAAAACCAGACGTATCTCTCCATTCTCCGATCTCAAAAGAGTTGGCAAATTTGCAACCACATTAATATTGATTTGAAAATCTGCCCGGTTTGATTTTGCAAGTGCGCTTCGCAACCTGGTCAGATCAGAGCGCAGATCCTTTAGACTGGCAGGTTGAGTTTTCACATCCAAACCCGTCACTATCGGATCTAATTCTGTGGGGATCTCCTGCCCTTCCACCTGCAAACGCTGGGGAGTGGAAAATGATTCTGGTGGTATTTCTATACGTATATCGCCAAGAATTTCAGCCTGACAAGCCAATCTGAAACCTTCATTTAATTCTTCACTTGAGAATTCGCATTCTTCCTTAGAATTTACTTCAGATAGTTGACCTTCAACCAATCGAATTTTACAGGTTCCACAAACACCCTCACCACCGCAAATCGTCACCAATTCCACGCCAGCTAACCTGGCTGCATCCAGGACAGTTGAACCATCGGGAATAGTGACACGCCTTCCGATAGGTTGCAGAATAACTTCATGAGATAGTTCCGTTTTTTCGGAATCTCTATTTTTCATACTGCCGGTTTCGGTGCAGGTGCCTGTTCGGAATCTTTGATGCGCAGTTTTTCGGCAGCTCGGAAATATTTGAGATAACGCAAAGAATTATCATCTCTGGAAAGCAGTAGATCCGTAGCTTTGATGGTGGCACCTAACTTAACGGCATCTGTTATAGAGCAAGTGGCTCCAGCCTGCATAGCCATGGAAAGGAATGCCTGATTTAGAGTCAGACGATCTGGCAATCCAAAGGAGACATTGCTGGCTCCCAAATTTACATTAACCCCAAATTCGCGTCTCAGTAATTCAATCGTCTGCAGCGTAATATAGCCTGCCTTGCTATCTGAACCCACAGTTAGTACCAGGGGATCTATGATCACATCTTCAGGTGGGATACCTAATTTGGCAGCCCGTTCAAGAATCCTTCCCGCCAACGCAATACGTTCTTCAGCAGTGGCAGGGATACCCTTGTCATCCATGGTCAAACCTATGACAGCAGCGCCTCTATCTTTCACTATCGGAAGGATGCTCTGTAAACGCTTTTCCTCACCGCTAACAGAGTTAACCAACGGTTTTCCAGGTGCGACTGCAAGACCCGCAGCCAATACGTCCGGGTTGCCTGAATCAAGGCAAAGAGGCACATCACATATGGCAGCCACAAGTTCCACCACTTTTGGCATGATTGTGACCTCATCCGACCCGGGTACACCAACATTCACATCCAATATATCCGCACCCCAATCGATCTGCCGTTCCACCAGGTAGCGAATATATTCAAAATTTCCTTCCTGTAAAGCGGCTGCCAATTTTTTATGACCAGTTGGATTAATCTTTTCACCAATGATCACAAATGGTCGATCAATACCGACCATTACTTCTTTGGTTGCGCTTTTCAAAATTGTATGCATTCCGCGAATCTCCTAAAACAAAATTGTTTTTTTATCTTTGTTCCTATTAACCTATCGTTGAAATTTATAAACGACAGAACCAGTAAAACTACACATTTCCGATCGAACAAATTATGAGAATTCAAGCAATTAGGAAATAACTACATCATTAAGATCGATGATGTTCAATTAACCTGTGGGAAGAAATAAAAATAAGTAAAATCTCAGCAACTTAAACTTTATGACATGCCACCCAATGATTAGAAGCAACCTCCCGCCATTCAGGGATGATCACTTTGCACTCTTCTCCTGCGATCGGGCAGCGTGGGTGAAAACGGCAACCTTCAGGTGGATTCGCAGGACTGGGGACGTCACCTTCAAGAATTATTCGATGCCTAGCCCTGGTCACACGTGGGTCTGGAATGGGGACGGCGGACAATAAAGCTTTCGTATAAGGATGCAGCGGATGATCATACAACTCATCCCGTTGACCGATCTCAACAATTATCCCCAAATACATTACCGCCACACGATCACAAATATGCCTGACCATACTCAAGTCATGAGCTATGAACAAGTAGGTTAGACCGAATTGGCTCTGCAAGTCTTCCAACAAATTCACCACCTGCGCTTGAATGGAAACATCCAAAGCAGAGATGGGTTCATCACAAACAATAAAATCCGGGTTGGAGGCAAGCGCCCGGGCAACGCCAATTCTCTGGCGCTGCCCCCCGGAGAATTCATGCGGGTAGCGGTTTAATTGGGAAGGATTCAATTGAACCAATTCAAGCAATTGTTTAATCCTTTCATCCTGGGCTAAATTCCCGGTAATAATCTTATGAACTCGCAAAGATTCACCAACAATGCGTGCAATCGTCCAGCGTGGGTTTAAAGATGCATACGGATCTTGAAAGATCATTTGAATCCTTTGACGCATCTGGCGCAAGGTCTGCCCTTTGATCCTGGTTAGATCTACTCCATCAAACCAGACCTCGCCACCCGTTGGACGATAGAGTTGAAGCATTGTGCGCCCAGCGGTAGTTTTTCCGCACCCGCTTTCACCCACCAATCCTAATGTTTCGCCTTTATAAATGTCAAAGGAGACATCATCAACTGCTTTAACTGATCCTATTTCTCTCTGGATCAAAATGCCACGGGTAATGGGAAAGTATTTTTTCAAGCCTCGAACAGAAACCAGGATTTGATTATCGGTCATAATCAGCCCTCCCATTCTTTACTTTTACCCAACAGGCTGCTTTATGATCTTCCTCGACATTTAAGAGCTGTGGGTTTTCCACTCCACATCTTTCAATGGCATACCCACAACGAGGCATAAAAGGGCAACCTGTTGGCATATTTATACAGTCGGGAGGGGATCCCGGGATAATTGCCAGGCGCTCATATCGTCTACTATCTACACGAGGCAATGATTTTAACAAAGAAAGTGTATATGGATGGACAGGATGTTCAAATATCTTATAAACATCGGCTTCCTCCACAATATAACCGGCATACATAACGATCACCCTGTCTGCAATTTCAGCCACAACACCCAGGTCATGTGTGATCCAGATCACCGACATTTCAAATTTACTTTGTAGATTCTTGGTAAGTTCTACGATCTGAGCCTGGATGGTTACATCCAATGCAGTGGTCGGCTCATCGGCGATCAACAATTTTGGATTGCATGAAAGCCCCATGGCGATCATGACGCGTTGACGCATCCCCCCGGAGAATTGATGCGGATAATCGTTATACCTCGCTTCAGCCTGGGGAATACCAACAAGTTCCAGCAAATTTACAGTTTGCTTAAATGCTTCGTCTTTGTCGACGTTCTGATGAACAATGATCGCTTCGCTGATCTGTTTTCCTATGGTAAGAACCGGATTGAGTGAAGTCATAGGATCCTGGAAGATCATGGCAATCTTTTGACCGCGAATATCTTGTATGGCTTGCTTATCCATCTTAAGAAGATCGTTTTCTTCGAACAAGACTTCTCCGCTGGAGATTTTTCCGGGAGGTTCAGGGATAAGACGCATCACAGAGAGAACAGTGACGCTTTTCCCACAGCCACTCTCGCCAACAATTCCCAGTGTTTTACCTTTTTCAACTACGAACGATACACCATTAACCGCCTGAACAATCCCTTCAAGTGTGTGGAATTGAACTTTCAAGTCTTTAACATTAAGCAATGCTTCCACGTTTCGCTCCTTTTATCATTGGGTCAAGGCGCGTGGGTCGAGAGCATCACGCAAGCCATCACCGATGAAATTGATCGAAAGCACTGTCAAGACAATAAAACCACCCGGAAATATCCATAACCAGGGTGCTGATTCGATATATGTATAAGCACCATTTAACATGTTTCCCCAAGTGGCGGTTGGAGGCATCACCCCCACTCCAAGGAAGCTCACATATGCTTCACTTATTATTGCGTTAGCCACAGCCAAAGTTGCGCTAACTATGATGGGTGCCATAGTATTCGGTAATATGTGTTCAAAAATAATGGACCAATTCTTTGTCCCGGTACATCGTGCTGCAGTGACAAATTCCTGTTCCCGTAAAGACAGGAAGTTCGCCCGGACGATACGCGCCAGTCCCATCCAACTGGTTAATCCAATCACAGCAATAATAACAACTACACTCCCACTGAACTGGCGTCCAAAAATTGTCAGTGGGGCAATTTTGTCTGACAACAATTTTCCCAGGACAAGCAGCAATGGAATTTGCGGAATATTAAGCATTGCTTCTGTAAATCTCATCAAGATACTATCCAAAATCCCACCATAATACCCAGCTATCGCACCAATTAAAACACCAACAATCACTTCAAGAGTCATGGCAACCAACCCAATCAGAAGGGAGATCTGTCCTCCATAAATTGTGCGCGCCAGAATATCGCGTCCAACCGCATCGGTTCCAAATGGATGTTCTGTTGATGGAGCATTCAGACGAATGGATGTATCTGTTACAAGCGAATAAGGCTCAGTTTTAAAAAAAGTACCCCCAATTGAATAAAATATCATCAGTAGCAGGATGAATATGCCAGCGACAGCCATTTTATGCCGTCTAAAACGCAGGAAAACAAGTTGACTTAATGACAATGGTGGTTTTTCAACACCGGTAATAGCAGGGATGTCAGTTTTCTTCAGATCGGTTTCCATGAGCTCCTGCCTGTCCTAGTTATACCGAATTCGTGGGTCAAGCCAGCCATAAACAATATCCGTTAATAACTGAAAAAAAACGACAGCAAGAGAAATCAACATCAGTATCCCCATCACAACTGGTGTATCATATCGAGTTAGATGATCGATAAACAATCTTCCCATTCCAGGCCAACCAAATATTGTTTCGGTAATTACCGCCCCGCCCAACAAGAATGGAATATCAATTCCAACCAGGGTAACAAAGGGTATGGCTGCATTTTTTAATGCATGCCCGATCAAAACCATCCTTTCTGAAAGTCCTTTTGCATAAGCAGTGCGAATGTAATCCTGACTAATAACTTCCAACATCTGCGAACGCACGAACCGGCTGTAACCTGAAATGCTGACAAGCGACATACTGAATATTGGCAGAACCATATGGATCGCTACCTGGCTAAAGGTCTTACCTACTTTGGGATCAAACATACCAACAGTAGGCAGATAAGGAAGACCCCATTCTCTAAAATTAACCGCGAACAAGTACATCGAAGCTAAAGCAACAAAGAAAATAGGCATGGAGTACCCAATGAAGGAAGCAGTTGTGATCACCTGGTCGGTTAATGAATATTGGCGCAAGGCTGAATAGATGCCAACTATCAAAGAAAAAAGTAAAATAATAATTTCTGCGGGGATCATCAACACCATCGTATTGGGTAATCTTTCTAATATCAGGTCCAGAGCCAATTTCCCACGTGATAGAAGTGAAAATCCAAAATCACCTCTGAGCACACCTTTTCTGGTTCCATATGTATCCAGAGTACCATTATTATCGACATCAATCTGCACCCAGTCATTCCCTACCAACCAGTAAATGTACTGCTTATAAATTGGTTGATCCAACCCCATGATGCGAGCAAGCCGAGCCCTGTCTTCGGGACGGGTTAAGCGTCTCCCCCCCATGGAAGCCAGCGGATCACCACTACTTTGCAGAAGAACAAAGATCAAAATGCTGATTATTAATAGCAAAGGAATAGATTGTAATAACCGCCTGATGATATACCTGATCATCGCTGGACTCCTGGTTTAATTATCCTGGCCGGGAATAAACCACCATACCCGGCCAGGATTTTTGCGAATCTAAAACATTTTTACTGAGTTAAGTCCCAATTGGCGACATCATGGAAAGGAGTCACTCCTGAAATGTTGTAACCCACTACCCTTGGGTTAAAGATCCAGAGGTCCGGGTCTTCCCAGATTCCCAGATAATATAAATTATCGTGCATATATTTAGTAATCTTCCAGAATATCTGTTCGCGGGCTGCCGGGTCAGAAGTTACGATTTGTTCCTGGAAGAGAGCATCCAAAGTTTCATCGCAAACAAAATAATTGTAACCGTATGGATTCTCATCTGATGGGGTATCACTGCACAACCAGTAGGAAGTATCAGGGTCAGGGAAGTACGGTGCATCTGACCACTCCATTATGTCCAGGTCTCCGATAGCAGCAGGACCATTTTCTGAATAACCTGCAAACAAAATATCAGCATCATAGCTGAATGTCTGCAGGTCAATTCCGATAGCCAGCATCTGTTGTTGAGCCAATGCCTGGTAATTCTGACGTTCTGTTTTATCCGTGGTTCCATAGGTAATTGTCAATGGATCTCCATTGAGGTCTTCACGAATACCGTCTGAATCGGAATCGACATAGCCATTTTCTTCGAGAAGTGCCTTTGCTGCTTCCGGGTCATAAATCCAGGCAGTAATGGATGGATCTACATAAGCAGGTAGATCATCCCAGAGAGTTTTGTTAACCTTAACCAGTCCCAGTCGCAAGTCAGTGTTAGTTTCTCGATTCAACCCCATGGCAATAGCCTTGCGAACCACCAGGTCCTTAATACCCGGGGAAGCCATATCCCGTAAATTAAAGAACCAGCCCTCGTTATATCCAGCCATGACTTTTACAATATTCATGCCTGCATCCTGAAAGGCTGGAATATCTTCAAATGGCGGCCAGTAACCAGCATCGACATCCCCGGCCAATATGGCTGCTGTTTGTGCTGCATCATCAGGGACAAATTGAAAGACGATCGCATCCAGTATAGGCACTAGTCCCCAATAATTCGGGTTCTTATCAAAACGCAAATAACTTCCCGATTCCCAAGCTGAAAAATTGAATGGACCACACCCTACAGTCGGTGCCATATTCCACTCAGCTGCATCGATGGTTCCTTCTGCATCAAAAACTGGCTGTAGAATATGTTTGGGCATAAGGGAACCTTGCCAGAGAGATGACTGCCAGGAAGTAAAAACCTCGCTAAAAGTCATAACCACTGTCTGTGCATCTGGCGCAGAAATGGTGAATGAATCATAAGGGTATGCTGAATCAACGGCATTGGCAGGGCTGTTGATCATTTCATGAGTAAAAACGAAATCATCTGAAGTGATCGGGGTTCCATCCGACCAGGTGATATCACTCCGGAGATTCATCGTCACAACAAGCCCATCTTCTGAGACAGTCGGCATCGCAGTGAGCAGATGCGGATATGGTTCATTGTTGATATCATAGTTCCAGGGCCAACAGCCATAGATATTTGTCAAAACAGACATGTACCACATACTTGAATAGGACCGGTTCAGTGTGTTTGGTTCTTGAGTCCATGCTATTGTGATGATCTTTTCTCCTGCGGGCACTTCTGTTGGATTTGGGATCGGACCTTCTGTTGCAATGACTCCCCCGCCACCACAGGCTGTCAGGACAAAACTGGCAATGATGATCAAACCCAACAATTTGGTAGTTGTATTTTTAATTAACATTACATTCTCCTCTTTTCCCTATTTGGTTTTATTGTGGACCTAAACAGAACAGACATAATAGACTTTTCTTATTAATACCTCCTCTCAAATATTAAATATGGATATTCCATATTATGACACATTTTTAAAGAAATGATTCCAATAATATAGGTTATTTAGTTGATCTAATAAAACCTTCTTCATGTTTGATAAGATCATTTTGATCATCAGGAAAGACCGAATTTTCCATGATAAAGCATGAATACGCTGAATTTGCTCTTCCGTAAAAACAGTCAATGCTGGTCGAATCGTCGATGATCGATCCACGTTATTATTCACCCAGATACCTTAAAACAGTATCAACAAGGATGGCGGTCCCGAGCGGTAAGGCATCTTCATTTATGTCGAAAAGAGGGTTATGTCCAATACGCTCATCTCCTGCGATTTGGGTACCAAGAGTGAACATTGCTCCTGGAACCATAGAAGAGAATCGCCCGAAGTCCTCAGCACCAAGACTATCATCCATGGGGATTATATTTTCAGCTCCGATCAATTCTGCAGCTGCTGACTTGATCAAATCGACTGCGCGGGGCGAATTGATCATAGGAGGATCCCCGAACTCGAACTTCAGCTCATAATCACCTCCCAGGGTTCTTGCTAGTTCAAAGGATCGCTTGATCTCTTCATGCAATAACACTTGTACTTGATGATCCATGTAACGCAGTGTACCGGTGATCTCAACTTGTTCCGGGATCACATTTTCAGTATACCCACCACGCAAAGACCCAATACTGACTACTGCTGGCGCGAATGGATTCAACTTGCGGGACACAATTGCATTTAAAGCAATGATCACATGACTGCAGATATTGAAAGGGTCGACAGTTTTATGCGGAGAAGCCCCATGCCCCCCTCTGCCTATGATCTTGCCAAACCAGGAATCCACCCCTCCGGAAATGGGACCGACATTGACCTGGATTTGACCAGTCGGAACCATTGGACCTACATGTAAGGCTATAACCAAATCCACGCCTTCCATGGCACCATCCTCGATCATACGTGGTGCGCCACTGACACCCTGTTCGTCAGCGCTTTCTTCTGATGGTTGAAACAAAAGGCGCACAGAACCTGAAAAATCCTCTTTCACCAATAATTCTGCCACCCCCAATAACATGGCGGTATGGGCATCATGTCCACAAGCATGCATAATGCCCGGATTTTGAGATGCATAACTGACGTCATTCGTCTCTTGCAAGGGTAAGGCATCCATGTCTGCCCGGATTGCAATCATCGGGCTGCCGCTTCCAATATCAGCTACCACTCCTGTTCGCCCTACACCTGTTCTAACCTGCAGTCCGAGATTATGCAACACTTCAGCCACTTTTTCTGATGTACGATTTTCTTGAAATCCCAGTTCAGGATGCATGTGAAAATCGCGTCGCCAGGAAATCAGTTGTTCTTGAATTGCTTTTGCTTTATCGAGTGTATTTAATTCATTCATCCAATATTATTCCTTCACCAATTCTTTTTTGGCTGCTGCCATAATATTATCCAGTTCTTTTTCCTGGGCAGATTCCAGGTCGGGAACCCGATGTTCCTTTAATATTCTATCTGCTTCTGCCTGGGCAAATTCTGCCATGCCTTTCCGACCTCCATCATCCCAGCTCTCCCATGTACCCCGTTCTGCCAACCTGGTGATTAATATCTCTCCATCTTTTAAATACCGGGAAGTATGTTTTTGTCCCAGGAAATTATGAGAACCATCCATTACTTTAGCGATCACTTCAACAGCGAGGGCATCTTCACTCGCGCTGAATCCCCTGCGCGCTCGTTGAATATTGGCTGCAAATTCATTATCAATAACCATTTGTGCAAAAGATCCTGAAACACCCGCTTCCATCTCTCCAATACCGGAGAGTTCATCTGCACCAGCCAAGGCTGGGATTATGGCATTTAATCCTCGTTCAAAACCACTCTGGATATCGAGGGTATGGGCATTTGTGGAGAAACCATAAACATTAACTGGTAATCCGTAACGGTGACCAATCTGGACTGTACCGGCTGAGGCCAAACCCAACTCCAGCCCTCCCCAAACAGATATTCCTGTGCGGGGCTCCATCATGGCAAGGCGTCCACAATAGAACACCGGCAAACCGGGATTTACCAATTGCACCAATATTATGGCAGCAAGGACTTCTGCATTTTGCTGGGTGATCGCTCCTGAGATAGAAAATGGCGCAGTTGTCCCCATAGTCGGGCAAGGCAAGGCACCAAAAGCGATCCCAAGGCGGGCAATCTCCATGATCGCTTCCGCTTCATGATCCGGGATCGTTAATGGGCTGACCGGAGAGACACTTAATGTCAAAAACTTCTTTGGATCACCCAGCACTTCAGCCATTCTAACTGCATAGCGGGCTTCAGGTGCAAATTGAATCCCTGGCCCTTGCAACGGTTTGGTTGTATTTGGAATGGCATGCCGGTACATAGCCAGTGACATCAACTCTCCAGGCACATCCTGGGGTGTAAAGAAAGGTGTGATCGTATTGCAGTTTGGAAGTGCATCCAACAAGCGGGTAGCATCCCGGACATCCTGTAATTCCGCAAAACGGTGCTTTCCTGTTGCATAATCAAAAATATCACGTGCGCCACCCAGGTTATGAAAATTGAGACTCCCATCACCAAGGTTCTTCACATTCCCCCCCCGACTATGGACAGAAACCTTTCCCGGACATTTATCCAGGCATGCTTCCACCAAATCTGACGGGAAAAGCACACGATTTCCCTGCAAGTTTGCTCCAGCCGCCAAAAGAATTTCAAGCGCCAGCGGGTGGGTCAATACCATCCCCACTTCGCTTAATACCTTCATGGATGCCTGATGGATCGCTTCAATTTCATCTTTGTCTAATAAATTCAGTGAAAACATCCTGCCTCCAAACAATACCGATCAAAATATCATTTATGATTCATTCAATACCCGATTAAAGAATTTCTTCTGGCTTTTGTAAGATTCAACGATATTCTCAATTTTCATCAACTCGTGTCCTTCATCGGGAAATACGATCAATTCAGTTTGAACAGATAGTTCTTTCAGTCTTTTGTGTGCAGTGATCGCGTCACTTGCTGGACAACGTATATCATTTGCACTGGCAATCAATTGAACTGGAGCTTTAATCTTCTCCAAAAAGAAAAAAGGTGAACCTTCCTTCCAGCTATCATGATTTTCAACCGGATCTCCAAAATTCTCGATATTCCAATGTTTCAAATCCTGCCTTGCTTCCTCATGCGAGCTGAATAAATTTAGAAAAGGGACCACCGCCGAACCGCCCGCCCATAAGTCAGGGCGTTTGGTGAGGCACATCATTGTCAAGTAACCTCCATGACTGCGACCTGTGGCAATTATTCTAGCAGGATGAGAAAAGTTTTCGCGGACCAGATATTCTGCACCAGCTATGATATCTTCTGTATCCACTTTTCCCATCTTATAGCGACTGGCGATCTTCCAATCCCGCCCGTAACCGGTTGACCCCCGATAATTAGGTGCAAGAACTGTCCAACCTTTACTTGCCAAATATGACATAAACGGATTCCAGATCATCTGGTATAACCAATCCGGACCACCATGAATATTCACGATCGCAGGTCTATTCTTTTCAATGTCTTTAAGGTTCTTGTGCGGACGATACAATAAAGCAGGAACGTCCACTCCATCCAACCCTGGATAGTGGATCTCTTCAGGCATAACGAATTTGAACTCTTTCAATGTCTCAGGCATTGAATTTGTTAGCTGGGTGAATTTTTCATCCAATAAAGAAAAAAGCCATAAGTCAGGTGGATGGCGAGGATTTTCAAAAGTTACAGCAACATTATCACCGTCTGGGGTAAACTCAGGTAAATAATAAACACCAGCATGCATTGAATAACTTGCAGGTGTTTCTTCCCCAAGAGTTAGAAGATTTAATCTTGCAATACTCCCATCAGAATGGATATAAGCGATCCGTTTTCCATCAGGAGACCAGGTTGGATGGATTTTTTCAGCTTTTCCATTTGTCAGCCAATTGATTTGACCGGAAAAAATATTATATATACCGATATCAAAAAACCCTTGTAGATCACAGCTGAAAGCCAACTCTGAACCATCAGGGGACCAGGAGGGGTTTTTTGCATTAATTACCTTCCCGCCCAGGGTTATGCTGTTCATTTCTCCACTTTCCAAAGAAACAAAAATGATAGAAGAATCAGAACCTGCCGTTTCCTCCTCTAACGCTAAAAATTTTCCATCAGGTGACCAGCTTACATCTCTTAAGGGCTGGCTAAAAGAACATAACTTCCGGGTTGAGTTTTCAATAATTGAAAGAATATATACTCCGTAACCATCCCTTTCAATAGAAAGGTAAACGATATTATTTCCATCAGGTGACCAGTCAAAATGAGGGTGAAGGGGAAAAGATATGGCAGGAGTCAGGTCCCTTTGTGTTTGGCGGATCGTGTCAATAAGATAGATATGATAGCTCTCGCTACCATCTTTATCCAAGGCAAAGGCCAGATGATGACTGTCAGGTGAATAACTTGGAAAAAATTTACCTCCAGGTCCGCTTGTAATACATTTCGGTTGACCTGTCCCACCCAAGGAAAACTCGTAGATCTCCCATAACCCAGTAGTATTCCAAGAAAACGCAATTTTCTTCCCTATTGGAGATATATCGAACCCCGTCTCTGCATTGACATATGGTGCCCGGAATAATTGCTCAAGAATTTTCATAATTGTTCCATAACTAATTAAGCTACCCAAATAAGGTGATCTTTTTTGGATTACCTAAATTAATCTCAAAAAGATGGTGACTGCTCAAGCCATGACCCTAAGGGTTTCTCTGGCAGAAGAATAAGAACGCATAGCCTGAACTTCATACTGTCAATCAATTTGTTTTTCAAGGTAAACCTTTAGGGTCTGAGTAGTAACAAAAGATGTTTTATTTGCTGGTTTTCCTTGGTTAAATTTCAGGAAGCTGGTCCATACCTGCATCCATAGCAAGTTTTGCAACCATTGATCGAAGTTCTTTTTTCTGATCATCAGGCATGGCTGGTTGCTGATATTCCTGTAATAACTGCTTGGTCCGATCTTTTGCCCGTGCAAAGGTATCCTTGGAGCCACCAGCTTGCCAACCTCTTATCGAGTCGCGGTCGATGACGGATGAAGGTAGATATTGCTCTTTCGGGAACAATTCGCGGGTAATCTTTTGTTTCAAAAAATCACCTTTAAAATTAATCCCTTCAAACAATTCTGTCGCCAGCGTCTTTGTAAGAACCTGCATCCCTGTCAGCATTCGCTTAGCCATGGCAATCCCCTCAGCATCCACCACCAGTTTTTCGGCACTCTGGCATGCCAGGAAATCGAGCATACCTGCACCAGAAATCATGTTGATGCCTGCCAAAGCCCCGATCATGGCTGTTATTCCGCTTTCCATCCCTGCCTGTGCATCGACGATCTTGCTGTCACTGGCACAAAGATAGGTATGCGTTGGTAATCCAAGATATTTGCCCACTTGAGCATAAGATACATCGATCATGGCAGTTTCAATAGCACCCATTGGGATTGTACCCTTCCGCATATCAAAGATCGCCGGAGCGCCTCCCCAAACAATTGGTGCGCCTGCTTTGGCTAGCTGATGAATTGTGATCCCGCTGAGGCATTCTGCAGCGTGCTGTGTCACTGAACCGAGCAACGTAACGGGAGCTGTTGCGCCGGCAAGTGGCATGGATACCAATTCTGCAGGGACACCTGCCCGTGCTAATTCGATCAAATTTTGAGAACCAAATTCACTCCAAATTAAAGGAGGTGATGGGCAAACATCAAAAACTGCCTGTGGTTTTTCAGCCAAATCCGAGCTGCTGCCTGCAAAAATTTTCAGCATATCGATCATGGATTGTAAGGTTTTTATGGAAAATGATCCTGTGACGATAGGTTTGGATGAAAATAAAAGCACAACGTACAACCTGTATAAATCACCCACCGCCTTAGGAATTTCATTACAAACCACAGCTGTGGATTGAGCATCATATTGTGGCAGCATTTCTGTTACTTTAACAAGCCTAGCCAGGTCAACTGCAAAAGCCGGTTTGTGTTCCAATGTCTCCGGATCAAGCACGTGAACCCCGGAAGAACCCGGATCAAAATGGACGGCATCACCACCAAAGAATACAGTCGGATTTCCATTCCGATCATAAAGACTGAAAGAATGAGGGGTTGTCTCCAGAGCTTTGCGGGCAACCATTTCGGGAATCCTGACAATGTCACTATTTGCATCCACTTGCGCCCCAGCCTCAGCAAGCAGAGCCCGGGCTTCCACCGATTGAACTTTTATGCCAGGTTTAAGCATCAGTTGAAAGGCTTCATCGATGATCCTATCGATCAAACCCTGGGAGAGAAGTTCCAGTTTGGGTTGCATGTGTCTCACTTTTCCTCTGCAGCGATCATATTTGCCAGTTCCCTGGATAATCTTGCATCCAAAGGATCTGGTTGGTGGGTAGCAAGGATATTTCGGGCTTTTGCAAGTGCCCAATCCCGGGCGTCATCTCTTTTCTCTTCCCAGACATTATAGGGTCTGCGATCCATAAACTCCGGCAAGAAAACATCCCGCATATGTTTCAGGGTATGTTTTTGTGAAAGAAAATTTCCACCTGGACCTACTGCTGCGATCGTATCCAGAGCCAGGGTTTCATCGTCAACCACAATTCCCTGCATGGTTTTATGCACGATTGAAAAGATCTCCGCATCCATCATCATCTGTGAGTAAGACCAGATCCGGCTGCCATGCAAAAAACCCAACCCGAGCAGCATATCTGACATGGATACACACGCCATGAAAGTTGACAGACTGTTCTCAATTCCAGCCTGCCAGTTAGATTCTTTCGCCCCGGTGGCAAATGACCCCATGGATAATGGGATATCATAGAAATCGGATAACGCATTCGTGGCTGCACCAAACAAAAAGTCTTCTGGTCCGCCTCCCGTATAGGCACCATTTCGCAAATCAGACGCGGTTTGTGCGGCGGCGTAAAACACAGGAGCGCCAGGGAAAGCCAATTGAATTAAGGCTGTGGCTGCGATCACCTCTGCATTGCCTACCGCCAACACACCTGCCATGGTGGCGGGTCCTGTGGTTAGCGCGGCTGACATGGTCATAAAACCTGTCGGGATTCCAGCCTCTGCTGCGACAAGGGCAGCATCCAGGCTACCACCATCATGTCCGAGTGGCGGCGCTGAACATTGCATCAAAGAAAGCACCGGGCGTTCACGCAATTGATCCTTTCCACCTGCTATCAAAGCTGCCATTTCGATGGCAACGCGCGCTTCACGTTCGTTGTAGATACTTTCAGTTTGTAAATGCTTGGTGGAATTTTCCCAGATAGCCTTTACTTCATGCAGGCCGCGAGTTTCCACCGGTTTATCCTGTGCTGATAATGATACCCAATGGAATCCGACTTCTTCGGTAGCATCAGCAACTCGGGCAACCTCGCCTACATCCTGCAAACAAGATGTACGCCGCTGACCCGTATGAATATCTATTATCTCCACGCCACAACCATCCGTCCCAACAAAGACATGGTTTCCGTCCAGTGGAAGGTCCTGCAGTGGGTCACGGGCGCATAAATTGTATTTGGGAGGTGCTTTTTTTAATGCAGCTTCAATCAAGTGAGGTTTTACTTTCACGATCATACTCTCACGGTCAACTGTGGCACCATTGGCGTCCCAGATATCCAAAGCCCGGGTTGAAGGAAACCTGACGCCTACATTTTCAAGAATATTCAGGGTTGCATCATGGATCTTGTTTACTTCAGTTGGAGTGAGGACATCCAGGTGGAGCTTGGGATTTGTTATGGATTTAATTTTTTTGGACACAGATTACCTCTAGTATTGTTAAAGTCCCATCATTTTTTTGGCAACATTTACTGCCCCGATAGCATCTTCTGAGTATCCATCCGCTTCTATTCTTTGAACCCAATCTCGAGTTACCGGAGCTCCGCCAACCATTACCTTCACTTTACGACGCAAACCTTCTTTGTCCAGCATATCGATAACTTCCTTTTGCTTAACCATGGTTGTCGTCAGGAGTGCACTCATGGCAACGATATCTGCATCAACTTCTTTTACTTTCTCGATAATCCTGGTAGAGGCTACATCGACACCCATATCATAGACCTGGAATCCTGAGGCTGACAGCATGGTCCCCACCAGAGATTTTCCGATCTCATGGATATCCCCTTCTACAGTTGCTAAAACAATTTTTCCCAGCATCTTACGTTCGGTACCACGTTTTTTCATTTCTGGTTCCAAAGCTGTAACAGCAGCTTTCATAGCTTCACCAGCCATGACCAATTCTGGCAGAAAAGCATCACCATTCGCAAAAGCTTCACCAACCGTGTTGACACCTACCACAAAACCATCCGTGATAGCCTGGATCGGATCAATATTCCCGGCAACAGCCTGATTGGCAAGTTCCACAGAAACGTCTGAATCTCCATCGATAATGCTTTGAGCCATTTTTTTAAAAAGTTCTGCTGACATATAATTCTCCTTTAAAGAGTACAAATAATAATCTGAAGCAGCAATTATTTCTTTAAATCTTAATTCCCTTGGCTTTTAATAACTCAGCAGGGATTTCAAGATAATTCACTAATTCATTTCCCAGATTCTGTATGTGAATTCGTGTTTCTTTGGCGGATCGGGCTTTATCATACGCAGCCAGGGCATCCACAATAGCCATGTGCTCCTGGTATTCCCTGAGCAAACTTTCTTCCAATAATTCCGGATGGCGGAACATATATTCATACAACATCCAATCGGGGAATGAATTGATCACCATGCCATACAACTTGATCAATAAAGAATTTCCACTCGCCTCGACAATACCCAGATGGAATTCATGGTTTAATTGTCTTAGTTTCGACATATCATTTAGAGTCACTAAATTCTTTGTTTGCTCAATAATAATTGTGAGTCTTTGCAACTCATCATCTGTTATTCGGTCTGCCGCGCTTGCTGCAGCAGAACATTCCAGGAATAAACGCATCCCATGCGATTCTGCTATTTCATTCTGAGATAATCGCATCACACGAACACCACGAAAAGGTACCCGTTGCGCCAGGCCGGTCGAGACCAGCAGGTCCAGGGCTTCACGAACCGGGGTCTGACTGACACCCAACTGTGAAGATATTTCCTCCTGCCGTAACCAATCCCCCGGCACATATTTCCCTGCAATTATGCGCTTATGAAGGATCTCGAAGATCTCCTCCTTCAATGGCTTTCGTTGAACCTGTTCATATCCAAGAATGGTTTCATCAATCATGTTAATATATATTATACATAATATATAACTTTCTGAGTAGAGGTTTTCAAATATCTTTAAGGGAAACAAAAATTGGATGCATTAATGCCATATAATCTGAATTATTTTCTTCTATAATTTTTTTCTGATTTCATAAAAAGGCTAGAGATGAAAATATATTTTTCCAATGCCCATAATGAACATTCATTTGGACATCCGAGTTTTTCCCCGGATGTCGATAATGTATATTTTGAGATTCCACAACGGGTTCATTCCATCCTGGTGTCACTAAAAACCGTTGATTGGGCAGAGATCAACTCTCCAGTTGATTTTGGGGAAGAAACCATTTTAGAGATCCATCCCAGTCATTATCTGGATTATCTGAAGCATGCCTACGATGAATGGAATTTCTTATCCACTAAAGCAGGCATGGCTTTTATTCCATACACTCCGGGTTTTGATCCACAAACGGTTGGATCTGTTGAGATTCCAGATCAGGATGGTTTCTTCATGACTGATATGAATGTGCCAATCAATGCATACACTTTTTCTGCTGCATTAACTTCAGCACACAGTGCACTTTCAGCAGCACAAACCGTTTCCTTGAACGCAGGTTCATCCTTTGCAATCAGCCGCCCACCCGGACACCATGCCGGACCCGAGATGTGCGGTGGATTTTGCTACCTGAACAATGCAGCGATCTCTGCCCAGTGGTTATCAAAGCGCGGTAAAGTAGCAATTTTGGATATTGACTATCATGCCGGGAACGGAACACAGGCAATTTTTTATAACCGGGCGGATGTGCTGACAATCTCCCTGCATGCTGATCCCAGTTGGGAGTATCCATTATATTGCGGCTTTGCGCATGAAATTGGTGCTGGAGCAGGGGAAGGATTCCATCGGAATTTTCCGCTTCCCCACCAGACAGGTGATGATCGCTATCGGCAGGTTCTCGGTCAGGCTCTTGAATTGGTAAGTAATTTCTCGCCAGATTTTCTGGTTGTTTCTGCCGGATTTGATACCTGCGCTGGTGACCCTTTGGGTGATTTTACAATAACCCGAGATGGTTATTCCATTTTCGGGAAAATGATAGCGGAACTATCTTTACCAACTACAATTATCCTGGAAGGAGGCTACAAAATCGATGAGCTCGGTGATAATGTTGTAGCTTTTCTTAAACCTTTCGTAAATTAATACAATATCCGAACATTCTCCCTCGCCAAAGGAAACCGTATCCAATGAAAAAACCATCCGGAAAAATAATCCTATATTTGCTAGCCTCTGTACTTCTGATTTTTATTATCACAGCCCTAATTTCCAAACCGGCTGGCAATTCAGCTTTCTATTTGGTAAATCTCCCAACTCCATTGGTGATCGCCCATCAGGGTGGAGACGGGATCTGGCCTGGAAATACTCTCTATGCTTTTCAAAACGCCATTGAGATCGGTGTGGATGTCATCGAAACTGATATCCGCCAAACCAGGGATGGTGTTCTGGTAATCAGTCATGATGAAAATGTCGATAATAAGAGCAATGGAGTTGGACGTGTGGTCGATCTGACGATGAAAGAATTACAAACGCTGGATGCTGCTTACAATTGGTCTCCAACAGAAGATCCTTCTTTCCCTTTTAGAGGTCAGGGAATAACTTACGTATCCCTCGAAGAGATATTCATCGCATTTCCGGATATGCGCTTTAATATCGATATGAAACAATCTGATCCACCAATTTATGCCTCTCTGTGTGAGTTAATAAGGGAATATAACATGCAGGATAAGGTTGTCGCTGCTTCTTTTTCCCACGAGACTATCACTGCATTTCGAAAGCTCTGCCCAGAAGTAACAACTTCAGGAGATGAAACCGAAACACGGAACTTTGTTTTCATGAATTTTGCCTTTATCGGTCACTGGTATAGCCCCAATTTCAAAGTGTTTCAAGTTCCAACAAAGAGCAGCGGGATCACAATCATGACCCCTCACTTTGTCCGGGCAGCCCATGAGAGAAATTTACGCGTGGATGTTTGGACGATCGATGATCCTGATGAAATGGTCCGCCTGATGGGGATGGGTGTGGATGGGATCATAACCGATCGCCCAGACCTTCTGCTGGATTTAATGGGACGCAACCCTCCAAATTAGCCTCAACCCTCAAGCAGCAAATAAAAATTTGAGCGGTACACCATCACGGTTTTGTACCGCTCAAAATACAATAATTGAAACGAATTTACTTGTCTTCGACGACTTGCTTGCCGCTGTATTTCAAGGCAACCTGGGCAGCTGCCAGACGGGCAATCGGAACACGGAAAGGTGAACATGAAACATAATGATTCCCGATCATGTGACACCATTCAATGGAATCAGGGTCGCCACCGTGTTCTCCACAAATTCCCACTTCGAGGTCTGGACGGGTTTTCCGTCCTTCGGCAATCGCCCATTTCATCAGTTGACCAACTCCTTCTCGATCCAGCGTTTGGAATGGGTTTACAGGCAGGATACCCTGTTCCACATACGTCACCAGGAAATTCCGCTCCGCATCATCCCGGGAATAGCCGAAGGTCATCTGGGTAAGATCATTTGTACCAAAAGAGAAGAATTCAGCACGAACAGCTATTTCAGCCGCGGTCACACATGCGCGTGGTATTTCAATCATGGTACCAAACTTATAAGTAAATTGGACTTTCTTTTCATCCATTACAGTCTTTGCAATTCGCTCCAAGCGAGGCTGGATCCATTCCAACTCCTTTACTGTTCCTGTCAGGGGAATCATTACTTCTGGTTTAACCACAATATTTCTCAAAGTACAGTCTGCGGCAGCTTCAAATATCGCCCGCACCTGCATCTCTACAATTTCCGGCATGACAATACTCAAACGAACACCGCGCAATCCCATCATTGGGTTGGATTCGTGCATCCCTTTAATCGATTCGAGCAGGTTCTCTTTTTCAGCCAGCCCTTGTGTCTCTCCTTTGACATGCATGGTGATCACTTCTTCCAGAAGTTTCTCTTCATCTGGCATGAATTCATGCAAAGGCGGGTCGATCAATCGGATGATAACAGGGTATCCATCCATAGCTTCAAACAAACCGTCAAAATCCTTGCGTTGGAAAGGCAACAGTTCGTTAAGTGCTGAGGTACGTTCCTGGCTTGTGTCAGACAGGATCATGCGCTGTACGATCGGTAAACGTACCTGTTCAAAGAACATATGTTCGGTTCGACATAAACCAATACCTTTAGCTCCATAGGATCGTGCCCGCCTGGCATCTTGTGGATAATCTGCATTTGCCCAAACCTGCAAGCCTCGGGTAGGCCAACCAGCCGGTGCTTCTCTTATTCCATCCGTGGCTGCGATCTCATCCGCCCAGGTTAATATAGTTAAAAGGTCTGTTTGTTCATCAAGGGAAGGGGAAACAGTCGGGATACGACCCAGGTAAACCTGACCCGTAGTTCCATCTACAGAGATCCATTCACCCTCCTTAACAACCTGACCGTCAACTTCCATCTGACGATTATCCAGATCGATCTTAACCGCAGAAGCTCCAACAACACAAGGAATACCGAATTGCCTGGCAACCACTGCGGCGTGTGATGTCGCTCCCCCTTCACTGGTTAAAATCCCCTGGGATGCCAGCATCCCATGCACGTCGTCAGGTTTTGTGAAAGGACGCACCATGATGACATCCTGCTTGGCTTCTTTTCCCATTTTTTCTGTTGTGTCAGCATCAAAGTAGATCTGCCCCACAGCTGCCCCTGGAGATGCGTTGACGCCTTTTGTGAATAACGGAAATTCTTTTTTGGCTTTCTCATCAAATTGCGGGTGTAAAAGATCATCCACCTGGTCTGTGGAAACACGCTGAACAGCCTCAACCCGGGAGATCAACCCCTCATTCGCCATATCTGCTGCAATTTTTACTGCTGATTTGGCGGTACGCTTGCCATTACGGGTTTGAAGCATCCACAATTTACCATGCTCAATTGTAAATTCTACATCCTGCATCTCTTTGTAATGCTTCTCCAGCCTGGAAGTGATCTCCATAAATTGAGCATATACCTCCGGCATCGTCCCTTGCAATTTCTCAATTGGATTAGCATTTCGGATTCCTGCAACAACATCCTCCCCCTGGGCGTTTAAAAGGTAATCTCCCATCATCTTCTTCTCACCGGTGGAAGGATCACGGGTGAACGCGACACCAGTACCTGAGTCATCTCCCGTGTTCCCAAATACCATGGTCTGAATGTTTACAGCTGTTCCCAGATCATCCGGGATATTGGTAGCCCGGCGATAATCTATGGCTCGTTTGCCATTCCAAGATTTGAAAACTGCTTCTGTTGCCAACTCGAGTTGCTTATACGGATCCTGCGGAAATTCAAACCCTTTTTCTTTTTTAATTACTTGCTTGAATACTTCAACCAGATATTTCCAATCATCGGATCCCATCTCAGTATCTGTTTTATATCCTTTTTTGGTTTTATATTCAGCCATTGGTTGCTCAAAAGCCTCATCGGTAATCCCAAGCACAACTGAACCAAACATTTCCACCAAGCGTCGGTAAGAATCAAATACAAAGCGCGGGTTATCTGTCAGCTTGATCATGGCTTGTGCGGTTAGATCGGTTAGACCAAGATTAAGTACTGTATCCATCATACCTGGCATTGAAAATTTAGCTCCAGAACGGCAGGAAACTAATAAAGGGTTGCCAACATCATTAAACTTCTTGCCTGTCTTTTTCTCAACAACTTTCAAGGCTGCGAGTTCTTGTTCCCACATTCCGTCAGGAAATTTTCCTGTGGATGAATAAGCATTACAAGCTTGCGTGGTTACAGTAAAACCTGGTGGAACTGGGACTCCCGCCCTCGTCATATCTCCCAGGCCACTACCTTTTCCCCCCAATAATGCCCTGACACCTTCCCAGTCGCCAGTATCTTCTTCAGCTTTGGCTACCTCATCAAATAAATATACCCATTTTTTTGTCACTTCTGACCTCCAAATTGATTTAGCGAATCAATAATTCGCTGATAATAATGCTCATAATAAATAGAAGAAAAAATGAAAGTTCACTTTTTTTGAGATTTCCAGATTATCCCTGATTCAGGATAGAAACTCCAAAGTATGAATTTTCACAGTTCATCCCGGATAACGCTCATCATGTTCTTTAAAAACCTAAAATCAATTGACCTTGTAAATCATTTTTTATTCAAATTTAAGATGCTTGATGGAATGATAGTTTACGGATAAGGAGAAACTTTCTTCCAGTTTTATTGAATAGAAATTTTTCATTTGTTATGTGCCAAGAGAGGAGTTTACCATTAATTTTCTTTTTGGTAATAAATTTTTAGAATTGCCTTTTGTAAAGTCATTGAAAATTAATGGCATACCAGTTGGGGAAAATAATTTGTAAACTATCTGCAAAGTATTTAGCTTTAGATATAAGGGATAATACTAATACCGAACTGGAGAGATGGATATTGACAAGAGTATTGGTTATTGATGATGACCCTGATATGACAGACCTTCTTTCTCTGTTACTGAAGACGCATGGGTTCGATGTAATTTCATGCAATAATGGAGAAGACGGTGTTCAAAGTGTTCGCAATGGTTCTCCCAATGTGATCATTCTTGACCTGTTGATGAATGGAATGGATGGCTGGCAAGTATGTACAGCTATTCGTAAATTTAGTTCAATTCCTATCTTGATTCTATCTGCAGTGGATAACCCTGGAACTGTTGTCAGTGCATTGGATGCGGGTGCGGATGATCTTCTTATCAAACCTGTTTCAAGTGGCTTGTTGGTTTCCCGCCTTAATACTCTAACTCGTAGAGTTCATACAAACGAAACGGGAATATTTATACCTGCCCCACAATAACAATATTATTCTCTGCTGTTTTTCTGCTTAAGATTTATGAAGTAAAATCACTCATCCGGTTACTATTCCACTAAATGCACAAAGTTCAACGTAACCGTGGAGGTTATAAATGCTAACTTGTGAAAAATGCAACGCTATTTCCCCTGATACAGCTATTGAATGTTCCAATTGTAAATCCAATCTGGCAGTTTCTTCACAGACAGCTGAATCTCTTAAACGCTTCCGTAATAATTCCCGAGTAACTGCTATCCGGATCTCGGGTCATTCTGATGCATGCCCAGCCTGCCAGATTACACTTCAAACATATTCCAAGGAAGATATCCCAGTTCTACCAACACCTGGTTGTTCTCACACAAACGGCTGTCGGTGTTTTTATGAACCAATTTCCCCAATTGCAGCTCTTATAAGCCGTGTGATCCATTAAACCTTTTTCAATCCGAAAATTCTATGCTTTTTCAATAAGCTGATTTATGGCTTCAGCTGTCTTAATTGGCGATTCGAGCATGGGCATATGACCCACCTTTTCCAGCTCCAGATATGTACAATTCGGATTAAGGGCAGACATCAAACGGGAAGATTCTATTGGGATCAAAGCATCCTCAGATCCAGCAACAACCTTTATCGGTATGTTCAATTTTCCAAACATGCTTGTTGAGTCAATTCTTCCTATCATTGCATTCAATGCACCAATAACCCCAGCAGGATCCATTTTTAGGATCAACTTGCGCAGGTCTGCTACTAAATTCGGATCAACCACTAATTTCGAGGCCATAACCTCAGCCAAAAATTCAACACCTTTCATTTGAATATCAGCAATCATTTTGTTCCTGGCTCCTTTTTGCACAGGATTATCCGAATTTAGCCTGCTTGCGATCAGTCCAAGCCCCAATATTTTTTGTTCATACTTGTTTGCAAAAGCCAGGGTTACATACCCTCCTAAAGAGTGCCCAATCATAAGGGCTTTTTTAATTCTTAAATAATCCAATAAACCAGCGATATCATCTGCCATCTGTTCCATTGAGTAATCTTCATCATTTGTCAAACTCAGCCCATGACCACGCAAGTCAGGCATTATCAACCATGCTTCTTTTTTAATAAATGGAAGCATGGTTTGCCAGATGGTATGATCCAAAGGAAATCCATGCAGCAAGATTAGAGGTGTTCCATTCCCAGGTCGTTGGAAAAAAGCCAGCTTTGTATTTTTCAACATAACAAATTCCTTTAACTCTCCTTGATGCAGCTTGGTATGATATTCACCGGTGAAATTTAATGCACTTTCCACATCAATTACATCATTAACCACTTGGGCTTCCCTGACCGCATCCAAAATACGCCCCACTTCCGGACACGGACCGAGAGATAATGCTTTCATTATATCAAATCCACTTACAAGTTGAGGAGGCGAGATGAGTTCGGTCTTTTTTTCCCACCATGATTCCATGAATGTTCTGACTACCTCCAGGCAGGTTACCCAAGTTTCTTCGGGAAGGGTATTATCATATGTTGCCCATAAATCTGCCAATGTCAGCAGGCAAATATCCACACCAGCATGACCGGTATCCCGAAAGAAGCGAAATATTGCACGGCGGGATGGCGCTTTGTTTTCATCAATCATACGTTGGGTATGAAAATGAATACGCATATGGTTTTGGATGATGATACTTATGCGGTTGATCTCATCATTACTAAGTGCGAGGTAGTGTGCTCGCTTGCTTGCGATCGCTGCGCCATCTTCTTCATGTCCCCAGAAACGGATGCGACCTTCAGATCCAGTTACAGATTTATCCGGCTTGGCGACATCATGATAAAGTGCTGAAAAAAACAAGATCTCGCGCCATGAGCGGTTGGTATTAAGCATGCTTGATAAATGGTCGGATATTTGTTTTCGATAACGTCCAATTTTTAACACCAGGGTGCCATGGAAATAATCTGAGGCGGCTTCAGGATGGAACTCCGGTGTTAACGCGGCTAATATTGACTCCAAATGAGAAACAACACTAAGCGTATGTGACCATACATCGTGCACATGCGGTGGAGTCTGCTGAACTCCCTTTAAGTTCACAAGTTCAGGTAAAACTGGTTTCAATGCTCCCAACAAATTCAAAGCTCTAATGCCTATTGCTGGTTTAGGACCTTCCAGTATCCGAAATAATTCATCCCGCTGCCGCTCCGGTGAAACTCCAGACAAAAGTCCCACGGCATCTTTCATTGCCCTCCTTGTCTCTGGCAGGATCTGAAACTCCAGTGCAACCGCGAGTCTTATTGCCCTGAAAATTCTTATGGGATCCTCTTTAAAAGTTAAGGTTGAGCAGGCTCGTAAACATTTGTTGCGCAGATCAGTCAAGCCTCCTAGAGGATCATGCAGACTAAGATCTTTGGGATCAATCGCCATTGCATTTATACTGAAATCACGCGCTCCCAGATCTGCCTCCAAGTCATCTCCACGAAACGCTGCGAAATCGAGTACCTGCCGTGTGCCATGCTCTCCAATAACCAGAACGCGCCCTGTATCCCGCTCAGTATCCAACGGATAAAAATCAGCATTTAACTTATCAGCAACTCTTCGGGCTAATTTTATAGCGTTCTTTTCTACTGCAAAATCCAGATCATGGCTGGAATGGTTGAGAAAAACATCTCTTACGGCACCTCCAACCAGGAATACACCTTCCTCTTTCACCAAAATACTCCGCATGAGGTCGAAAAGAGGTGAAACATTCAATTCGCCCAAACCTTTCATAAAAAGTATCTCTGGTTTTTCTTTATATCTTGATTTTTGTGCAGCCCGTAATGCCTGACCAGGAGTGCCACCCTGTGCGACTATCTTGCCACGTAAAACCGCAACCCATCGCCCAGTATACGGATTCGGATCCACTTTCGAAGGGTTTTCAGCACCCATTAATCCCCCTTAGGTGACTGATACTTTTCCAGATCTACAACTCCTATAAAAGGCAAATTTCTATAGTATTGATCAATATCCAAGCCATACCCGAACACAAATTTATCCGGAATTGAAAATCCACGGTAATGGATTGGGACATTCACTGCACGACGTTCTTGTTTGTCAAGCAATGAGCAGACTTTCAGTGATTTTGGAAATCGAGTAGCTAAATAATCGAGCACATAAGCAATAGTATTGCCACTATCAATGATATCTTCCACCAACAGAACATTTCGGTTTCGAATGTCGATCTGTAGATCAAGGGTTAAACGTACATTTCCATGCGATTCCCGTACTCCCGTTCCATAAGACGAAATTGCCATAATGTCAATTTCATGAGGTACATCAATTTGCCTCATCAAGTCTACCAAGAAAACCATGCCACCTCGCAATATACAAAGCAAGACAAGATCTTGACCAGCATAATCATGGTTAATTTCTACAGCCAGTTCAGCAATTCGATTCTGCAAAGTCTTTTCATCTATTAATATTTCGGCAAGGAATTCATGATAGTTTTGCATCACAACTTCTCCACTCAATCTTCATTCTGGGCTGGGGGAAAATTCTCCATTTACCTGGGTAGGATGTGATGTTTTCGGCAGCGGGCTTCGTACATCTCAGATGCTCCCACAATCACTACTGGATCATTAATATTGGCTGGTTGCCCATTTACCAGGCGCTGTGTCCGGCAAGCTTCTTCACCGCAAACCAGACATATCGCCCGAACTTTATCAACTCGTTCTGCCTGTGCCATCAATGCTGGCATACATCCAAAAGGTTCTCCGCGAAAATCCGTATCCAACCCGGCAATAATCACCCGGATGCCGCGTTCAGCGAGTTCACCTGTTACTTTTAAGATATCATCGTCAAAGAATTGGGCTTCATCGATTCCCACCACCGTAGTATCGGGTTCCAGATTTTCCAAGATGTTCCTAGCGAATTGGATCGGTGTGGCATCATACTCGGGACCAGCATGCGATGTTACTTTTTCAATCGCATAACGATTATCAATTGCGGGTTTAAAAACCTGTACCTTCTGTCGCGCTATGATAGCTCGACGTAGGCGCCTTATCAATTCATCAGTTTTACCGCTGAACATTGAACCAGTGACTACTTCAATAGAACCCTTGGTATGTTTCATGATCATCCTCGCTGAAAAAATAGAAACAGGCAGATGCATTATGCATCTGCCTGTTAAGTTTACCTGAAATTATCTGTTAGGCAAGTCCTAATCCGTGGAAGCCTCTTCCGGTTCAGGGACATCATAGTCCAGGCTGCGTAATTTCTTCTTTAGATCAATCAATGATTTGCGGCCAAATCCGGAAATTGCCAAAACCTTATCTTCGCCTTCTGACAATTTATCCAAGAATTGCCCAACCATACTAATTCCAGCCATGCCTAAAGCTTCTGTGGCGCGCTTTCCAATTTCAAGTTCGGATATAGGGCGTTTGGGTGAGATACGCGACTCTTTACGTGTTTTTGTCTCTTCGACATAATCCTGGCGAGCCTGTAATTTTTTATAAAACCTATCCACCTGTCCTTCAATATCCACGATCCTTTGAAGTTCACCACTAAAAAAAGGGTGACACTCAGAACAGATTTCAATCCGTATTTCTTTTTTTGTTGAACCAGTTGACCAAGTGTTCCCGCATGCACAGGTTACTGTGGCGTCTGGATAATAAGTTGGATGAATGCCTTCTTTCATAATATCAGATCCTTTCGTTACTATTTCGCTTCTACCGGCATTACATTGACGCGTTTTCGACCGTGAATAATGTCAAAAACAACGACACCTTCCATGGTTGCAAAAATGGTATCATCTTTGCCAAGACCGACATTCAAACCCGGCTTAATATGTGTTCCGCGCTGACGAATAATAATATTCCCTGAAAGGACATGTTCACCTGCATATTTTTTTACGCCCAAACGTTGGGCATTGCTGTCTCTACCATTTTTGGCTGAACCGCCACCTTTTTTATGTGCCATGATTACCTCACTTATCTAAATTATTTCTTCTCTGTCTTGGTAGTTTTCTTGGC
>CAYJKQ010000002.1:117165-320077 GCA_964370815.1 uncultured Anaerolineaceae bacterium
ATGATTACCTCACTTATCTAAATTATTTCTTCTCTGTCTTGGTAGTTTTCTTGGCAACCGGTTTTTTCTCTGTTCTGGTTGCAGGGGTAACTTTTTTCGCTACCGGTTTTTTCTCTGTTCTGGTTGCAGGGGTAACTTTTTTCGCTACCGGTTTTTTCTCTGGTTTTGTTGTTGGGGTAACTTTTTTCGCTACCGGTTTTTTCTCTGTTTTAGTAACTGCTGCTGCTTTTTTAGCTGGAGTAGCTTTTTCTGATTTTACTGTTTTTCCAACGGCAGTTTTCTTTGCAGAAACTTTTTTCTCAACTTTATCAGCCTTCTCAACCTTAACAGGCTTTTCATCCACTGGAGCTATTAAAGATTTGGTATCACCAACTTGTTCTATAAATAGGCGGGTATATGTCTGACGATGACCAGTCTTGACCCGAATGCGTTTTTTAGGTCTATACTTAAAAACGATCAGTTTTGGTCCTTTAACATGTTGTTCTACTTTTGCGAGAACACTGACCCCGTTAACTGTTGGCGTACCTACAATTACGTTATCCCCATCCACTAACAGGAGCACCTGCTCCATTTTTAGTTCCGTATCAGGTTCGACCGCAAGACGATCTACATCGACACGTTCTCCTTCGACGGCTTTGTACTGCTTGCCGCCACTCTCAATAATTGCATATTTCATTTTTTTCTCCTGGTCTTCGCTTCGCCACACGTTCTGCGGGAAATATAATTCCTTCGCCAAAGTGCGGGGAAGCCGGGATTCATATACCCACCCAGCTATTTATTTATACCGGGTGAGAAGCGCACAGTATTATAGTCCAAGGTTATCGCAATGTCAAATGAAATATGAACAAATAATTAAAAATCATTGACAAACCTACTCTCATCCGCTATTCTAAATGTTATGGCTATTCTCTCCGCTCAACAGATTGCCGTACGTGATGCTCCACTCAATGGACGCATATTCTTATGTGGTCCGGCTGGATCAGGCAAGACGACTGCTGGGGTTGAAAGGATGTTAAATTTGATCGGGAGGGGTATCCATGCAAATTCCATCCTGATCCTCACCCCGCAACGCACACTCTTCACGCCATATCAGAACTCCCTGCTACAGAATACATTGCCAGCCGGTGGTCAGGTCAATTTGTTAACTGTTGGAGGATTGGCGCGTCGCATGGTTGATCTTTTCTGGCCGCTTGCTTCTGAAAATGGAGGTTTTGCCCATCTTGATCGCCCCCCCGTATTTCTTACACTGGAAACGGCACAGTATCATATGGCTCAACTCGTGCGACCTCTTCTGGATGAAGGTTATTTTGAATCGGTAGTGATAGACCGTAATCGTCTCTACAGCCAGATATTAGATAACCTGAATAAAGCTGCCATTGTTGGCTTTCCGTATACAGAAATTGGATTCCGCTTAGATTCCGCCTGGGCTGGAGAATCTACTCAGCGCAGAGTTTTTAATAACGTTCAAGATTGCGCCATTCGATTTCGCAAGTATTGCCTGGAAAACAATCTGCTGGATTACTCGCTACAGATGGAAATATTTTGGAATGTGCTCTGGCCTAATCCGATCGTCCGCAATTATTTATCCCAGTCATATCAACACTTGATCTATGACAATTCAGAGGAAGATACTCCCCGGGCTCATGATCTCATTCTTGACTGGCTGCCTGATCTCGCCTCCTATTTGATCATTCTCGATAATGGAGGAGGTCACAGGCAATTCTTGGGTGCTGATCCTGATTCCGCCATGAGACTACGGCAATTGTGTGAACAGGAAATATGCTTTGGATCATCTTATGTAATGTCCGCACAGATCAAAACCCTGGTTCAAGAGTTCGACCAAGTATTTTCCGAGCCTCAAATGCATCCCAATCAAATCAAGCCGTTGAAAGACGAGACCTTTCAACTTCCCGTCAAATTTCCCACTACCACCCGGTTTTTCCCCCAAATGCTGGATTGGGTTTCCAATGAGATACATAACCTGGTACATGATCAAAATGTACCACCTTCAGAAATTGTTATTTTGGCTCCTTTCTTATCCGATTCATTGCGCTTTTCCCTGGTTAACCGGCTTGAGGCTTTAAATATTCCTACTCGGTCCCATCGCCCATCGCGTTCACTTCGGGACGAACCCGCCAGCCAGGCATTATTGACGCTGGCTGCCCTCGCCCATCCTACCTGGAATATTCACCCATCCATATTCGATATTGCATATACTTTTCTTTTCTGCATACAAGATATGGACCTGGTACGCGCGCAACTACTCGCGAATAATGTTTACCATCAGAGGGATCTAGTTTTATCGTCATTCGATCTGATCAAACCAGACGTTCAGGAACGTATAACATTTACTTTTGGCAACCGGTATGCACAGATCAGGAATTGGCTGGATTCATATCGCCAGGATGATCCACAACCATTCGACCATTTTATTCGTCGATTATTTGGCGAAATCCTATCTCAACCTGGTTATGGATTTCATTATAATTTCGATGCTGCCCGGGTGGCATCCAGCCTTATCGAATCAATACGAAAATTCCGCATAGCAATGGACCCGGCTTATTTATTCCAACCTGGTTCAAACATTGATTTGGGTCGTGATTATATCCAGCTTTTGGATGATGGTATATTGGCAGCTCAATACTTGGAAGCCTGGAATCCTGAACATAAGGATGCTGTGCTGATCGCGCCCGCCCATACTTTTCTGATGATGAATCAACCAGTCGATATTCAATTTTGGCTAGATCCGGGATCCAATGGATGGGTTGACCGACTAAATCAACCATTAACTCATCCGTATGTACTGAGCCGAAGCTGGGACAGTACTTCTGCTTCAGGACATAGCATTTGGACGGATACAGACGAAGTGCATGCCAACCAAAAATCAATAGCCCGTTTTGTATCTGGTCTGCTCCATCGCTGTAAAAGCAGCTTGTATCTAGGTATCAGCAATTTCAACGAAAGTGGTTTTGAACAGCGTGGTATTTTATTAAAGTCCTTTCAGCATGTTCTGCAAAATACAAGATGACCATTTTTTACAATGAGATACTCCATAGATATGATTTCTTTGTAAATTTCTCTTGATATTAATTAAAATGAACAAGGAGTCATAATCATGTATAAATTGGCATGGATATACGAAGGACTATACCTTACATGATGAGCGATTTAGCGCTGGCAGATAATCAGAATACTCCAATAACTGCCAAATATCCGACTGACACAACCAACCTTGTACTGGCTCAAATAACCATGGATATCTCTCAACCAGCTATCAGGAACACGGTTTACGACAAAGCCCAATTATCGGGAAACCGGATTTATCACTCCAATAATTTTTAAATACTATGTCCTTTAATCCACGCTCATCGCAAGAAAGAATTCTATCTTTTCGATCCGGGAAGATGGGTATTTCAGCAGTTCCGGGATCGGGAAAAACCTGGACCCTATCACGTCTGGCAGCAGACATCATTGCCCGCGGGGATTTTGGCTCTGAACAAGAAGTTCTTATTGTTACACTTGTAAATTCTGCTGTAGAAAATTTCTCAAGCAGGGTGAGTAGTTTCATCGCTGAACAAGGATTATTACCTCAAATAGGTTATCGCGTGCGAACTTTGCACGGATTGGCTCATGATATAGTACGGGAAAAACCTGGCCTGGTCGGGTTGGAGGAGCGCTTCCAGATAATCGATGAGCGCGAAGCCAATCTGATCCGAAACGATGCCTCTCAAACCTGGCTAAAATCCAATCCTGATTTTTTTGATGGATTTTTAAACCCGGATATGGATGATAAAAAAATCGAATGGATTCGCAACAAGCACCTGCCAGAACTGGTTAATAACATGGCATATAGCTTCATCCGGTTAGCCAAAGATCTTCGTCTCAATCCGGATGACTTGCGACGGGAGTTGGACAAGCAACCTGCCGACCTACCCCTGGCAGAAATGGGTTGTGAAATATATTCCCATTACCAGCGAGGTCTTTCTTATCGAGGTGCAGTTGATTTTGATGATTTGATCCGTTTGGCTTTGAACCTGTTGGAAATTGATCTTGATTTTCTTGAACGACTCCGATATCGCTGGCCTGTAATTCTGGAAGATGAAGCCCAGGATAGCAGCCAACTTCAAGAAGAAATATTGCGTCTGCTAACCGGCGAAGGTGGGAATTGGGTTCGTGTGGGTGACCCTAACCAGGCAATCTTCGAGACATTCACTACTGCCAATCCCAGGTATTTGCGAGAATTTATTGCGTCTGAAGCAGATTTTCACCAAAGCTTACCGGAGTCAGGAAGATCACAACCATCCATAATTTCATTGGCAAACCACCTCGTCGATTGGGTAATGAATGACCATCCTGTCCCGGAAGTTAGAGATGCCTTATCAGCCCCCCCCTACATAACACCGGCACCACCTGGCGATCCTCAACCCAATCCACCTGAAAATCCAAAAGCGATCTCTTTCCTTAATGATAAATATTCCCCAGCGGAAGAAATACAGGTAGTGATCGATTCGATCGAAACCTGGTTACCAGAAAACAAAGATAAAACGGTGGCAATCCTAACCCCGCGCAATGCACGCGGTTCAGAAGTTGTTGATGAACTGAAGAGGAGAAAAATTGAATTCATCGAGTATCTAAACAATACTTCTTCCACCCGCTCTACAGCTGGAGCTCTTGGAAATATTGTCGCCTATCTGGCGGATCCGCAATCACCCGCAAAGTTAGCGCGTGGTTATGAAGTCTGGCGTCGAGCCTGGCGAACTGAGGAAGGGGATGATCAAGGATTCTATAAACTCATCCCTGGTTTGCTCCGTAAATGTGCTCAAGTAGAGTCCTTCCTGTCTCCGCGTCCGGATAACGATTGGATGGCAGGCATACCGGAAACTGATATTTATCAGAAAATATCCGAAGAATCTCAAATTCTCCTGCTGGAAGAACTCGAATCCTATCGCAGATTGGTGCTCAGGTGGCATGGTACAACTTTACTGCCGATCGACCAGATGATACTCACGCTTGCCCAGGATCTTTTTACAGATCTTTCGGATCTTGCCCTGGCTTATAAGCTTGCCATCTTGCTGGGTCAAATTTCGGATGACCACTCTGAATGGCGTCTGCCAGAACTCAGTGGAGAACTCGGAGTTATTGCCCGCAATGAGAGACATTTCCTTGGTTTCAGCATGGAAGAATCTGGCTTTGACCCGGGAGCACACAAGGGTAAGGTAGTGGTAACCACAATGCACAAAGCCAAAGGTCTTGAATGGGACCGGGTATATTTGATCTCCCTTAATAGCTACGATTTCCCTTCCGCACAACCATTCGACAAGTACATATCTGAAAAATGGTTCATCCGTTCCGGTTTAAACCTTGAGGCTGAAGCATTAGCTCAATTGGAATTGGCTACCAAACCTGGAGAGTTTGAATGGTATGAAGAAGGACGGGCTACCGATAAATCAAGGTTGGATTACGTCAGGGAACGTTTGAGGTTACTTTATGTGGGAATCACACGAGCCAAACATGATCTTATCCTTTCTTCTAATACCGGTCGAAGAGGGGATATCAAACCTTCTTTACCTTACATAGATTTGCAAAGTTGGTGGGAAGAGCCAGAGAACTGACAAATTATTTGTGATCGCTTTTGATCAATAGTAAAGATACTATCTTATCCGTTACAATTGAAAGGTAGAATTAAAGAGGAGGTCTTAATGAAGAAGGTTATTTTTGCTATTCTAATACTGGTAATAATATTTGGCTTGATCCAACTCATCCCCTACGGACGAAATCACAACAATCCTGCAGTGGTTTCTGAACCTATTTGGGACAGTCCAGCCACCCGCAAGTTAGCTAAGATTGCCTGCTTTGACTGCCACAGCAATGAAACCATCTGGCCGTGGTACAGTAATATTGCACCAGTATCCTGGATGATATATAGGGATGTTATGGTAGGGCGATCTAGATTGAATTTCTCAGAATGGACCAATCAGCAACAGGACTTGGGCGAGATTAGCGAGGCAATCCAGGAAGGTGAAATGCCCCCATTCCAATATACGATCATTCATTGGAATGCAAATTTGAATAAAACCCAGAAAAGCATATTTATTCAGGGGATTACCAATACAATAAAATAATGATCTCCTTCATCTAACATGTTGGTTTCAAAAGAATAACCAACACCTAACTCATATGAATATGATAATCTCCATACAGTTTCAATCTGAATTAATTGGCAAATATGGTAATTAATAAAGACAGAAAATCTCACCTTCCCGTTCCCTTCATTTTTAGCCAATCATCACTCCAGGATTACAGTGATTGTGAACGACGTTTTAATTTACGTTATATTGCGCAGCTGACATGGCCAGCCGTTGAGAGTGAGCCAATACTTGAAAATGAGCGTCGGCAGATGGAAGGCCAAACCTTCCATCGATTGGTGCAGCAGCATTTATTGGGGTTACCAGTCGATAAGTTGACCGGGTTGGCTAATAGTTCCAACTTAAGCGAATGGTGGGAGAATTATTTAAATTACGATTTTCACCTCAGTGAGTATGAGATTCATCCAGAAATAAACCTGACTGCGCAAATCGGAAAACATCGACTTACTGCCAACTTTGATCTACTTGCAATTGGGCAAGAAAAAATTCTTATTTTTGACTGGAAAACCTATCAAAAACGACCTCGTGAAGAATGGCTGGCGAAAACCTACCAGACTCGTGTGTACAGGTCTCTCCTGGTCCAGGCTGGGAGTTTTCTGACAAATAATATTTCCATTAACCCTGAAAAGGTTGAGATGATTTATTGGCTGGCAAATTTCCCCATGCAACCTATCCAGTTTCCCTATGACACATCTCAATCCCTGCGCGATTGGCAGCATTTGGATGCAATGATCTCCAGAATTGATGCCCAGGAAGAATTTCCAATGACTGCAGATAATAAAAAATGCAATTATTGCCCATATCGTTCCTATTGTGATCGAGGTATTTCCTCGGCTGCCCACGATGATGAAACCGAACCGCTAACGGAGATGTCTGAACTAACGTTGGATCAAATTCAAGAAATCGAAATTTAAACCAATGCTTAAAATCTTTTGCGACCTGTCTTATCACCACGATTGAAAATTAATGCCCACCTGGATAGAACCAAAACCCAATCATATCGAATCCCCACTCCTTTTTAATCTGGACCCAATTGTCAGGGACAGGTTAGTAAGTCTTGGGTTGAAGACCGAACAGCAAGCCATCGCTTTTCTTGATCCTACTTATTACAACCCGTCACAAACCTCCGAATTGCCCGGGTTGATAAATGTAGCTGACAGGGTTGAAACTGCCATCCGAAAATCAGAACCGATCTGTGTCTGGGGTGATTTCGACGTAGATGGACAAACATCAACTACCATTCTTTTTTCAACATTACAGGACCTTGGTGCCAGGGTAACTTTTCATATCCCGGTCCGTGGTCCTGAAAGTCATGGTATAGGAATTCGACAACTTGAAGATGTAATTAATAACGGTGCAAAACTGATCCTGACTTGTGATACAGGCATTAGTGCGCATGAGGCTATTGAATATGCCAAATCTCAGGGGGTGGATGTTTTAATAACAGATCATCATGACTTACCTCCGGAATTACCCTTTGCCAATGCAATTGCAAACCCCAAATTTCTCGATACGGATCATCCACTTGCAACTCTCGCAGGAGCTGGTGTTGCTTATAAATTGGCGGAAGAGTTATATGCCCGTTTTGGCCTTGAAAAAAATGGAGAAAAGCATCTCGATCTGGCTGCGCTCGGGTTGGTGGCAGACCTGGCTGTGTTGAAAGGCGATACCAGGTATCTCGTCCAACGCGGCTTGGAATCATTGCGAAACACTCAACGCCTGGGTTTGCAAGTTTTAATGGAATCAGCCGAATTGATCCCGGATCACCTGACCGAGGAGCATATCGGTTTTATCATTGCTCCCCGCTTAAATGTTCTCGGACGACTTGCAGATGCAAATATTGCGGTGGAACTATTCACAACAAGCAATACTTCCCGTGCCAGGGTAATCGTCACGATTTTGGAGGGGTTGAATGCACAACGCCAGCTGCTTACAAACCAGGTTTATTCAGCAGCCGAAACCCAAATTAAATCAGATCCATCCATATTGCAAAAAGCCTTGATCGTTCTGGCTCATCCGACATGGCCAGCCGGGATCATTGGTATTGCCGCCAGTCGTCTTGTAGAACGGTACAATCGACCCGTCATCTTGATCTCCAACCCACCCAATGAACCAGCACGCGGTTCGGCACGCTCAATAAAAGGTGTTAATATTACTGCAGCTATCACTAACCACAAGGATATCCTCCTGGGTTTTGGAGGTCACCCCATGGCAGCTGGATTATCCATAGAATCTGAGAAGATTCCAGAATTTCATAGAGAAATAGCAAAAACGGTCGCAGGAATGTTACCTGAAAAGGATTTAGAGCAAAAAATTCAATTAGACGGAATTTATAACCTGGAAAAACTTGATTTGGATCTGGCAGATACCTTTGAGAAACTTGCTCCATATGGTTCTGGAAACCCAAAATTGATTCTAGCTTCCAACCATCTCAAGATCATAAATTCATCTAGAATTGGACGCAACAAGGATCATATAAAATTCCTGGTTGAAGATAAAAACGGTAGGCAACAATCTGTATTATGGTGGAATGCTGGTGATGGCGTACTACCAGAAGACATGTTCGACCTTGCTTATAATCTCCGGGCCAGTGACTGGAAAGGTTCCCGCCAGATTCAATTGGAGTTCATCGATTTTCGTCTCTCCCCACAAGAAAAAGCTCTTGAAGAAAAATCAACTATTGAGATAGTGGACTTGAGGGATAGTGAAAACTCACTTTCACTCATCAAAAGCTTACCCGAAGGGACTTTGATATGGATTGAAAGTGAAGAAAAAAAATCAGTTCAGCTAGAATTCAGTAAATTAGACAATGAAATAAGATTTGCAGATCGAAATGAACTTGAATCCGTTCCTAGTTTTGCTATATGGACCCCCCCTGCCTCTCCAAAAGATCTTGAGATGGCTTTAGATATCGTAAAACCTGAACAAGTTATCTTACTAAGAGGATCATTCATCACTTCAACACCGGAAGTATTTATTAGGCATTTATTGGGATTGATCAAATTCACTATCAACCATCAAAAAGGTAAAATTTCTTATTCAGCTCTAGCAGCAGCTACAGCACAAAGCGAAAGGACCATCCGCAGTGCTATAAGCTGGATGATCTTTCAAGGAGAGGTTATCATCATCCAGGAAATTGGCAATGAGATCACCCTCACTCAAGGTGAATCTCAGAAAGACCCAAAGCAAGCCTCAAGGTACTGGGCTGAGGTCAGAAGCATGCTCGCAGAAACAACCGCTTATCGGAACCACTTTATGAGAGCAGATAAAAACTCACTGCTTCCATAGGACATATACAATGGATAAATTTAATTGTCCTTTCATGGTTGATAAGGTCTTTTTTCATGATAAAAATTGAAGATCATGGTATTTGTTACGTTTGTGGTTCATCCAACCCTGATGGGATCGGATTAAATTGGTATTCAGATGATAAAAACACTATTTATTCTGATTTTATACTTGATGCCTCTCAACAAGGACCTCCAGGCTATGCCCACGGAGGTGCATCCGCAGCAATAATGGACGAAGCCATGGGCGCTGCTATTTGGCGCTCTGGTTTTAATGTGGCAGTTGTCAATCTTGAGCTCAATTACAAGCATCCCTTACCTCTCGGACAACCGTTAAAAATAGAAGCTCGATTCACTGAACGGGAAGGAAGAAAAATTTATGCAACTGGCGAGATCCGACTTACGGATGGAACATTAGCAGTCAGTGGAGCTGGTATTTATATTGAAGCTCCTTATTTATTTGAACCTGGACGGTACAGGGATAAATAGTTTTTTTTCAGATTTCCTTTCTATTTAAAATTATCCATCATGTTACCTATTGGTGTAATTAATTATTAATCGGGAGCAGGAAAGTTGGAAGTATGTCTAATGCAACTTTTATATCCAATCCTGCGTCATTAAATCAATAATTCTATGACATATGGAGAAATATCTATGCGAATACTTTTTATCCTTACCTTTTTTTTCCTTCTAGTTTCCTGCAGTCCAACCCATATTCTTCAGCCATTTCCAGAAAACACACCAACAGCGAATTATGATTCGACAGCACTTTCAGGAGGGAGTGATGACATGAGAGAATTGGGTACAGAGATTGCTAATCCTTATTCAAAACAAGCAGGTGATAATATACTTTCCCATTCAAATGTATTTCTGGATTCATCACAAATCAATATTATGGAAAGTTTTCCTGTTCAAATCAGTCTCTCGCTGCAAGGCTCTCTACCCACCCCTTGTCACCAGCTTCGGATAATTGTCTCCCCACCCGATAAAGAGAAACGCATCCAGATTGAAGTTTATTCAATTTTTGATCCCGACGAAATTTGTGCACAGATGTTACATGATTTTGATGTCAACATACCACTTGGCAGTTTCCCTACAGGTAATTATTCAATTTGGGTCAACGGATCACAAATTGGCAGATTCGATTCATAAAAACCCTTGAATTTTATCCCAGAGATTATGTATCACATCTGTTGATCAGGATCCGTAGATCGACTGATCTTAGCGAATTGTGCCCGGGTAATTTTTGCCAGGTCAATAGGGGACATCCGAATGTTAAGTCCTCGTTGACCACCTGATATGTGAATAATAGTCCTTGTTTCTGCCTGTGAATCAATTATCATCTGAAAACCTTTGTTGATCAGTGCTAACGGAGATATACCTCCAACTTGCAAGCCGGTCAGATTTTCTGCTTCTCTTTCTGTGGGTAAACTAATTTTCTTTTCTTTTAATAATTGAGCCAGAGCTTTAAGATCCAATTGGTGATTTCCAGGGATTATTGCCAAAATTGGTTTTCCCGGTTTTGGCCTGACAGCAACAATGGTTTTATAAACCATATCAGCCGTTATATTCAATAGCTTTGCTGTTTCTTGCGCCCCAAGTTTTTCCTCTGGTAACGAGAAAACTTGATATGAGATTTTTTTTGAATCCAACATCCTGGTTATATTATTAGACATTGATCTTGATTTCCTTTTCCTATTAATTGGGAAATTGAGAATTTTGGAATTATCCGAAAATTTTTATATAATCACTCATTGGTCTATTATAAATTTCATGAAAGAACAATAATTTTACTTGGATATTGCCCAAAATCAGTATGTGGTTTATATTACGACCTGAATATGGAAACCCAAATGAACAAACTCTATTTCTTTACTTTTTTACGGAGTAAATTTCCAAAGAAATTTAACGGATGGATTCCATTGGTGCTTATTATTGTTGTTATTGCATCGCTTCTCCAGTCGTGCAATTCGTTCATACCATCTCCATCGCCAACTCCAACGAATCCATCAACAAGCACCTCAACCAAGACGATCACACACACCTTAACCTCAACTCAAACACTCACATCTACAGTAACAAATACATCTACCATCACATTTACTCCCACGATAACATCCACTCCAACAATCACACCAACTCCTACTTTTGATTTTCCGGATGGGACGGTCTTGCAACAAGCCAATTGCCGTTATGGTCCTGCCACCGTTTACCTTTTTGCATCAGGTTTATTCCCTGGTGATAAAGTTGAAATTTTGGGAAGAAATTCCTCTGGATCATGGCTCTGGGTCCAACCAGATTCAATAAAATTTCAATGCTGGGTTGCTGCTTCAATCCTGGACATTAAGGGAGATGTATTTGCTGTATGGGTCAAAGCCGTTATACTTCCAAAATCCACGCTATATGGACCTGTTCAACGTGTTTATGCAAAGCGTTCAGGCAGTGAAGTCGCGGTAATTTGGGAACCTGTCTGGATGACTCAAGATGATGATCGTGGTTACATGATCGAAGCCAACCTGTGTCAAAATGGCGTTTTGATCTGGCAGGTTGTCCAAACCGACACACCAAGCTACACATTTTCAGATGAATTGGGTTGCAGTGCGCCATCCTCCGCACTGCTCTATGTGGTTGAAAAACACGGTTATACTGACCCGGTTCAAGTTCCGTGGCCCTAACCTTATAGCTGAGATTTTCAAAATTTGAGCATTTATGAAATCTGCTTCACCATTAAATTTTAAAGACCTGTCCAACCTTCTCCCTGATAATTTCAGCAATTTTGACAGGGATCTAGTTCTTCGTGCCTACAAAGCAGCAGAAAATGCCCACAAAGATCAAAAGAGGGTTTCAGGTGAACCTTATCTTAATCATTGCCTCGCTGTTGCTGCCATTCTCATTGAAATGGGATTGCCCGCTGATGTAATTTCAGCCGGATTAATCCATGATATCGTTGAAGACACTCCAATAACACTGGATGACATCCGTCGGGATTTTGGTGATGTAGTGGCGAATTTGGTGGATGGGGTTACCAAGTTGACACACTTACCACGCGTCTCACGTGCAGGCGAGGATTTTCAGTTTGAAGATCAATCCACAATACATGAAAAGGAAATTGATACTCGAAACCGGAAACACGAACTGACCATTGAAACCCTGCGAAAAACCTTCCTGGCTATGGGGGAAGATGTCCGGGTCATATTGATCAAACTCGCTGATCGTCTCCACAATATGCGAACTCTAGGTTTTTTCAAAGAAGAGAAACGCAAACGGATCGCCCAAGAGACCCTGGATATATTTGCCCCATTAGCGAACCGTCTCGGAATTTGGCAAATTAAATGGGAATTGGAAGACCTTGCTTTTCGTTATGCCCAACCGGAAAAATATAAAGAAATCGCCGAACAATTGTCCGAACGACGGGAAAATCGCGAATCACAAGTACAAAATATTGCCACCACTCTGACCCGTGTCTTGGCTGAAAATAATATTAAATGTGAGATCTCCGGTCGACCAAAACATATTTATTCGATCTATAAGAAAATGGTAGAAAAAGGTAAACCATTCGAATTGGTTCGCGATATTCGCGCAGTTCGGATCATCGTATTGGATGTCCAATCATGTTATGCCGCGCTTGGCATTATCCATACACATTGGCGCCCCCTCCCGAATGAGTTTGATGATTATATCGCTGCTCCAAAGGATAATTTCTATCAATCCTTACACACCGTGGTAATTTATGATGATGGCAAACCTGTTGAGGTCCAGATCCGAACTCCTGAAATGGATGAAAGTGCAGAGTTTGGCATTGCATCCCATTGGAAGTATAAAGAAGGTGGGCAACCAGCGAAATATGATGAACGAATCAATTGGCTGCGAAAAATGATGGAATGGCGGACAGACGTAGATGACGCCCAGGAATTTGTAGATAGTATGAAGACTGATGTCTTCAAAGACCGTGTTTATGTATTTACACCACGAGGGGATATTATTGATCTTCCAGCTGGATCCACACCAATTGATTTTGCTTACCATGTTCATACAGATGTCGGAAATCATTGCAGAGGTGCAAAGATAAATGGCAAGCTTGTACCCCTTGATCATGAGCTAAAGACTGGTGATCAGGTGGAAATCCTGGCTGCCAAACACGGTGGTCCCAGCCGGGATTGGTTGAATGCCACCCTTGGGTTGGTCAAAACTCAACGGGCTCGTTCCAAAATTCGAGCCTGGTTTAAGAAACAAAACCGGGATCAAAATGAGTTACAGGGCAAACTAATGCTATCCCGAGAAATTGCCCGCCTGGGAATGCAGGATCCCGATGAGAAAACCTTGCAGGAATTGGCAAGTAAGATGAATCGAAGTCTGGATGAATTGTATCTATCCATAGGTTGTGGAGATTTATCGATTGCAAAAACGATTAATTTCCTCCTGGAAGCGAAAGACAGTGACGACTCACTGGTTGTGGTCCCTCCTACAAGTCAACAATCTTCATCAGACTCAGTGACCGTGCTTGGTCTTAAGGATCTTCTAACAAATTTCGCAAAGTGCTGCAATCCAACTCCAGGCGATGAGATCATAGGTTATATTACACGCGGTCGAGGTGCAACAGTGCACCGCATGGATTGCCCTAATGCTTTGCGTATACGCGATCGTGAAAGATTGATCAAAGTCTCATGGGGTGAAAAAATTCGCACCTACCCAGTTTCCATCCGTATCACAGCCTACGATCGGCAGGGTCTTATGGGTGATTTGTCCAACCTTCTAGAAAGCGAATCTGTAAATATTTTGGATGTAATTGTCCGTGTAAGCAAGAATCTGGCGGATCTTAATCTTGTTATAGAAGTTAAAGATATCGCTCAATTGAGCCGTCTTTTATCACGGATGGAAAACATACCAAACGTTCATGAAGCACAGCGTATTAAGGGTGGTTGATCATGCTTTCTGTTCATGAAGCCCAACAACGAATCCTATCTTATTTTTCAAAAACCGAGGAAACAAGTATTCCTCTCATCCAATCTGAAGGACACATACTGGCACAGAATTGCGTGGCAGACATCGACTTGCCACCATTTGACAACTCTGCCATGGATGGGTTTGCAGTGATCTTCCAAGATATTATTGGCGCATCCAGCGAAAATCCTGTTACCTTGAAAGTTGTGGCAGATATTCCTGCTGGAAGCAAATCTGAGGTTGTACTATCAAGAGGAATGGCTGCCCGTATCATGACAGGAGCACCAATCCCTTCTGGAGCTGATACCGTTATTATGGTCGAAGCTACAGATTGTGATTATCGTACTACCGAAATTCCTCTTCCAAAGACTGTAGCCATTTTCGAGACAGCAGCCTTAGGAACGCATATTCGTCACCAGGGGGAAGATATTCGCTCGGGCCAAAGTATCATTCAGAGTGGAAGAAATTTACGCCCGCAAGACCTTGGTATTTTAGCCATGTTAGGGATGGCACAAGTACGAGTTCACCGGGCACCGGTTATGGCTTTGTTATCCAGCGGTGATGAATTGATCACAGCTGAAGCACCCCTTGCAGAAGGAAAAATTCGGGACGCAAACACATACACATTGACTGCTTGTGCTCAAAAAACAGGCACAAAAATAATCCAACTCGGTATTGTCCCCGATAATAAGGTCGCAATTAAATTAGCTCTAGACAAAGCTGTTGAAGAAAGAGTGGATATGATCGTATCTTCAGCCGGTGTCAGTGTTGGAGCATTCGATTTTGTCAGGGAAGTGGTGGAAGAGCAAGGTCGGATGGAATTCTGGAAAGTAAATGTTCGTCCCGGAAAACCGCTTGCTTTTGGGAGTTATCGTGATATACCCTTCTTCGGTTTACCTGGGAATCCTGTATCAGCTTACATAGGTTTTGAACTTTTCGTGCGACCTGTATTGCTAAAAATGAGTGGACACGGGTCCTATCATCGCCCTCGCCAGGTCGTTTGCCTTGAAGAAGAGATCTCCTCGGATGGAAGAGAAAGTTACTTGCGAGCTACATTAACGAACCTGGATGGGCGTTGGATGGCCAAGTTGACTGGACACCAGGGCTCTGGAAATTTATTATCACTGGTACGTGCAAATGCTTTACTGATTGTCCCCTCTGGTGTAAAATCGCTGCCTGCAGGTACGAACGTTGAAGCATGGTTTATATAATCTCACAAAAAATTTGCTTCAAACACCTTGTAGTATTTTATATTGATAAAGAGAAAAAAAAGGCAGAAAAATGATCAAAAAACTTTCATGGGCATCCATCTTTCTTGCATTGATCGGGGTCCTAGATTCAACTTACTTATTCATTTACAAAATTTCCAATAACAATGCCATGTGTTTAGGAAATGGAGATTGTGCAACCGTCAATGCAAGTCGTTATTCTGTGATCTACGGCATTCCTGTTTCATTATTGGGGGTGTTAGCGTACCTGGCAATTTTAGCTCTTTTGATCTTTGAATTCCGCAATATTATTACCAAAGAAAATTCCAACCTCCTGATATTTGGTATCTGCCTGGTAGGTGTAATTTTCTCGGCATACCTTACATACATAGAATTTTTTGTGATCTTTGCAGTTTGTCCATTTTGTATTTTATCTGCCATCGTTATAACAATATTATTCATCATTTCAATTATTAAACTTCAAGTTAAGTAGGAGGAATTCATGCCCCGTATCCGTTGCCATTACAATGATTGTGTTTTTGTTGATGAAGGGTATTGCAGTGCTGCTGCAGTTGAAATAGACCCGGATACCGGTTGTGCCACCTATTCCCCGTCAGAAGGTGTTGCCTCGGAAGAAGGTTGGGAAGAAGAGGAAGAGCTGGAAGAGTGGGAAGAAGACTCGGAAGAGGAAGATCTATGGTTGGATGAAGATGAAGATGAGTTTTAGTAATCATATCTTTTACATAGAACGAACAGGGATTAACATATTTGTCCCTGTTCGTTCTTTATTAATCAAGAATTGAATAACCATCCCTTTATAAGATTTACTTAACCCAACATTGAATACAATAAGATTCCTGCAGCGACAGAAAGATTTAAAGAACTGGCTTGACCGTGCATGGGCAAAGAGATGACCTCATCGCAGGCATTAATTTGTTCTGGTGTCATCCCCTTTTGTTCATTTCCCAAGATCAGAATGGATGGTCTTTTCCCAAGGGATACAGTGCGATAATCTCTTTCTGCATGCGAAGATGAGCCAATCAAGGCATAACCATTTGTGTGCGCCCAGACCTTAAACTCAGAAAAAGATGCCTGGATGACTGGTTTCCAAAAAAGAGCCCCCATACTGGCACGCACACTTGTTGGATGATATGCATCCACACCGCCATCAAGGAGAAATAATCCGTCCGCTCCTACACAATCAATCGTCCTGAGAATAGAACCGACATTACCAGGATCTTGAGGTTGGATCGCTGCAACCCCCCATTTAAAGGTATCGGTTTCAATCTCATCAAGTTGTATTCTTCGTTGTTGAACGATCGCCATGATCCCTTGCGGATTCTCTTTATCAGCCACCGAATTAAATATTTCGGCTAGGGTGGGCTGGCAATTTGTACCCAAGGCACTCGCCTCATCTATCAGATTGTTGGCATAAGAACTTTTTAGAAGATCATGTGAGTAAAGGATTGAAGAGATATTCCACCCGGAGGAAACAGCTACCCCGACATTATGGATGCCCTCCACTAAGAACAGACCGCTTTCATCCCTTTTTTTTCTCTGGCGCAGAGAACGAGCCAATTTTATGACAGGATTACTACCACTTGTGATAACAAAATCAGATTTCATTTTGCCAAATTACTTCCTTTTCTTTCGGGTAAAATATCCTTGCAAGACTATCTATGATAGATAGGTTTTGTGAAATTTGCTTGAGCGATTGTAACAGAAATTGCTACTTTCAATTTTTTTTCAAATCTTCAATAATGCAGGCGTGATTCATGAATAATAACCGAATTAGAGAAACTACCACCCCTCAGCGAATTTTATTGGGACCAGGTCCAAGCAATGTTGATCCTGGTGTGTTACGGTCTATGGCAACCCCTGTCCTCGGGCACTTAGACCCTTACCTTATGAAAATCTATGCTGAAGAGCAAGATCTCCTTCGAATGATCTTTAGGACCGAGAACAAGTGGACTTTTGCACTTTCTGGAACCGGAACTTCCGGCATGGAAGCTGCCCTGGCGAATCTGATTGAACCTGGTGATCCGGTATTGATCGCAACCAATGGCTATTTCGGATCTCGACTGGCTGAAATTGCAGGTCGAGTAAGCGCACATGTGGACCGTATTGAATGTCAATTGGGTGAAATATTCACTGTAGAAACAATAGAAGCTGCCTTTGAAAAGAAAAACTACAAATTATTTGCACTCATACATGCCGAAACCTCCACTGGAGCTGAACAGCTAAATATTAAACAAATTTCCGAGATTGTCCATCGCAATAATGCTCTATTTGTTCTGGACACGGTAACTTCACTGGCAGGTATTCCTGTGGAAGTGGATGAATGGGAAATTGATATTGCTTATTCTGCCAGCCAAAAGAGTATCTCAGCACCGTCTGGACTGGCACCCATAACTATCAGCCCGCGTGCTCAAAAAACCATAGAAAATCGCCCTTCACCCGTTAGCAGCTACTATCTCGATCTGAAAGCATATGCAGGTTATTGGGGAGAAAATCATCTCTACCATCATACCGCTTCGGCCAGTTTGCATTATGCCTTCATAACCGCTTTAAATATGATCGCTGAAGAAAGTTTAGCTGCCCGGTTCGAACGTCATAAGGTGAATGCCCAATTACTTTGGAAAGGTTTGGATAACCTGGGATGCTCTCCATTCATCCCCATTGATTATCGCTTGCCAGTTCTCACTACCGCCCAAGTTCCAAATTCTGTAAACCCTCATCCTATTCGGAATAAGCTATTATCTGAATACGATATTGAGATCGCGGCAGGATTCGGTGAATTGAAAGATAAAGTATGGCGGATCGGTTTGATGGGCTACTCAAGCTCAAAAGAAAATGTAAGGATATTACTTGCGGCACTCGGAAAATTATTGGAACAATCATAGACTTATGAAATTACTTGACATATTACTAATCAAGTGTGAGGACATTTTTCAACATCGATAATCAACGGCAAATGCATATTCAAGCCCTGTTAAACCAATTTGGAATACGACCCAGTAAAGGCTTGGGGCAAAACTTCCTGGTTGATGAATCTATTTTACAAAGAATTGTGTCTTTTGCGGGAATAAGCAGACAGGATACCGTTCTGGAGGTAGGTCCCGGTCTCGGTAACCTGACACGGTATCTTGCACAAGCGGCAGGTCGCGTAGTGGCGGTCGAACTAGATCAAAAACTTATCCCGGCCCTCGAAACAATTCTTCAACCTTTTCACAATGTTCGTATCATCCAGGGCGATATCCTTGGGTTTGCAATATCAGATTTGATATCTCATGATGACTATCTGGTGGTTGCCAATATTCCTTACTACATCACATCTGCCATTCTTCGCCATCTTTTAGAAAGTACTCCTACTCCACGAAAAATTGTTCTTACTGTTCAAAAAGAAATTGCTGAACGAATTTGTGCAGAAAAGAAATTAAGTCTCCTGGCAATTAGTGTCCAAGTATATGGCAAGCCATCGATCGAGATGCACATTCCTGCAAGCGCTTTCTTTCCTGCCCCGAAGGTAGATTCAGCACTGGTTCAGGTCGAGATCTCTCCATCTCCGCTAATCAAACCAGAGCATTTGGATTCTTTTTTTACTATCGCCAAGGCAGGATTTAGCCAAAAACGTAAGACTTTGCGAAACTCCCTTTCAGCAGGATTACAAATCCCTGCAATCCAAGCTGAACAACTCCTTACATTTGTTGGGATTGACCCTCAACGCCGGGCTGAAACGTTGACTTTAGATGAATGGGGAAAATTGACAGAATATTATTTGGATCTAAAAAGCAATTAATACCTCCTTAATGACTGATCATTATTTTCCCATAGGATCAAAAAATAAATTCCAACAACCTGTCAAGGCTATTCAGAAATGTCCAATGGATCATGACGAGGACAGGATAACCATTCTCTCTTTTTCCATAAGTTCACCAGGGATGATTTACTGGAGGAATATAGGGAATTGGGTTAAGGAATTTAGAATAAAAGCCTATGGATCTGAAGGGGTTGTCTACGGTTCACTTTCAGGGTGAACAGTTGTTGGTAGAGAGAAGGATATATATTTATCAAATTCCTTGACGGTCAGAAATCCCTATGGTAAACTACAGCCCGCAATTGGTCCCGTGGTGTAGCGGTTTAACATGCGGCCCTGTCAAGGCCGAGATCGCGGGTTCAAATCCCGTCGGGGCCGCCTGTTTAGACAACCTGGTGATAACTCACCAGGTTGTTTTATTTTAAAATACCAGAAAAATGGTGACAAAATCAAATATTCGCTTTTTTGATTAAGGGTGATTGTTTTTCCAGGTATGAATTGTGGGCAGGGCTGATTCGATACGATTTTTATTTTTTTACAAGAATCTAGATGGTCATCCCAAACTCTTAATAATCTCGAGCAAATGTTCAACCCCATCAACTGGGCTTACGCCCAGATCAAAAAGAACCACTTTTCTCCCTGCTTTTAATAATGCCTGCTGGTCTCCCAATAACTGGGCGTTTTTTAAAGTCCCAAAGGATATTGCTGAATCGGATCGTCCGGCTTCGTCCGGGATGTTTACATCCTTCAAAATTTTTGATATCAGTTGAATGAATAAGCCTTTACCCGCATCACCTTTATGCAGTTGCCCGGTTGAGTGTAAGAAACGTGGCCCATAACCTAGTGTGACTGCCAGATGGGTATGTTCTCGCAGTGTGAAGCACAAATCACGTAATCCCAAATCCATGGCAGTATCCGGTTGCACATACGCCTGGAGTGCTATGTATGCACCTGGTGTGGCTTGGTCAAGAAATGATCGCACCACAGCAAGTGAAAGGTCAGCCGGTTTCAATTCGGGAACTTCTCCATTTTGTGTAAAATCCACAATTATTTTGCGCGCCAGGATCTTGGCAGCTTCAACATTTGGTTGATCAAAAGGTTGGATTCCCAGTCGATACCCAGCCACAGACGTGGCCAGTTCCCATAAAAAGAACTGAGCACCCAGCTCATAGCGATCCTGCAGGTGAAGCTTCAATACTGGATGTCCGGCATCGCCAAGAATCTTAAGCTCAGCTTCATGCGTATCATCACCATCCAACTGAATGGACACAAAAAGCCTGTCTGAACCATAAACAGAGGCTTGACCAGGAAGTTCACCCACCACAGGCAGGATTCCTTTTCCAGACTTCCCTGTACTTTCAGCGATCAATTGTTCCACCCAGTCGCCGAAACTTGAAATCTTCGGAGATAGTAAGAATGTGACTTTGTCTCGTCCGGCCTTTGCCAATTCTCCCAAGATCAACCCCAAATATGCGCCTGGATTATCCCCCGCTTTGCAAATTTCAGCCATATTGATCGCACTCCTTAGAAATCTGGCAATATCCACTCCCACCAATACCGCTGGAACCAATCCAAAATATGAAAGTGCTGAATATCTCCCGCCAATATTGGGGTCGTTTGTAAAAATGGAGCGGAACTGGTGTTTCGTAGCCAACTTCACCATAAGGCTATCGGGGTCAGTGATGGCAATAAAATGTTCCCCAGCATGATCAGACCCGAGTTTTTCAACGATCCGATTGTAAAAGTACTTAAAGAAAGACAACGTCTCGGTAGTCGTCCCTGATTTGGTCGATACGATGAAAAGAGTCCGTGCCAGGTCCAGATCTTTTTCCAGACTCAAAACTGCGCCGGGGTCGGTATTATCCAGAATTGACAGATCAAGGAACCCTTTTTGCCGACCAAAAGTCTTATAGAAAACTTCCGGAGCCAGGCTGGAGCCACCCATTCCCAGCAATACTGCTCGTTGGTATCCTTCCAAGCGCAGACTCTCCAGCAAAGATATCAAGGTTGGGATGGCATCTTGCATACGTTCAGCAATATCCAACCAACCCAACCGGTTTGATATTTCAGCCGGATCAAGGCTCCAGACTGTATGGTCATGTGCCCAGATACGAGAAATAATATCATCGGCGATCATTTCCTTAAAGGCGATGTCCACAACCAATTGAAAATCACCCAAAATGGTCGATATTAATTGATCATTATTATGTAAAGAATTGATGTCTTTCATAATTATTTCCTTTCAGAAATCAAAAATATTCTACATCATTTCAGAACCGATCATAAGTTTCCAAAAAGCGGGATTCTAGCACCATTGATCCTACTGCCAACCTGCGTGGTTCGATGCAAGAGGTGAGCGCAGATCTCTTCGGGTGTTGTCCGGGAAGCATTTTTTGGGGAGGAGTACTGATGGATAATATCACGAATTATTCGGAATTAATTTTTTCTTTGGGGGAGAAAACAAGACTTCCGAAGTTGATTTCCTTCAGAAGTCTGATAAATGGGGTGGCTGATGGGGGTCGAACCCACAACCCTCGCATCCACAGTGCGATGCTCCGCCATTGAGCTACAGCCACCATGAGCGGGGCGAATTTTAGCACGATTTCACTGGCTAGGCAAGCATATCCTTAACAGCTCGGGCAGCCTTTCCCCGTTCAGCGGTCTGTTGTGTTCCCTGCACCAGATCTTTGATTGTGACCAAGCCTTTGGCAGCTTCGTCCGGACCGAGTACGATAGCCAGGCGTGTACGCATCCGATCTGCAAATTTAAACTGCTTACTTAATTTCACCGGCTCAGGATAGCAGATGGCATTCACTCCCTGACGACGCAAATCAGCTCCCAAGGAATAAGATTCGGATATGAATTCCTCCGAAAAGATTGTCACCAAAACCTGGGCAGGGGTTATATCAAATGTGGGAACCAGACCATTTTCCTGCAGCACCAGGCTTATGACAACATCACCCATGGCAAATCCCACTCCTGCAAGTGGTTCCCCCCCTACATCAGCCAGCAAGTTGTCATATCTGCCGCCTCCAAGAATGGAGCGGCGAACACTTCCAGTGGTGTCAAATGCTTCAAATACGGTGCCTGTGTAATATAACAAGCCTCGCACAATATTTGGGTCAAATTCAACGTAATCACTGACGCCTAACGCTTTAAGGGTTGAAAACAGGCGTACCAATTCATCGGATTCACGCCAAAGTTCCTTGTCAGCCAGCAAGACTTTGATGCCTTTCAATTGGTCAGAACTCAAACCAATTTCAAGGGCAAAAGCCTCCCAATTTTCAGGACTCATTTTTGTACGCCGATCGACCAAATTCGAAACGAGAGGTCTCAGCTTAGAAGAAAAACCCAGAAGATCGAAATGCGAATCCATTAATCTACGGTTATTGACATAAATACGCGTATTCTTGGGTTTCAGACCCAATTGCTTAAAAAAACCAGCTGCAATTGCGATCAGTTCAGCATCAGCCTCTGGAGAGCTTACACCCAATAGATCAATGTTCCATTGAAAAAACTCACGAGAGCGTCCTTTTTGTGGACGTTCATAACGCCAGAAAGGACCAAAAGACCACCAGCGTGCCGGGAAAGTCAACTCGTTCTGTTTTTGGGCGATCATGCGCGCCAGGCTGGGGGTTAACTCCGGCCGAAGCGCAATAAGATCACCACTACGATCTTCAAAAACATAGGATTGTTCCTTGACCAATTCTTCACCTGATTTGGAAGCATATAATTCTATTGATTCAAGGAAAGGTCCTTCATATTCCTGATAACCAAATGATTCAGATACCCGACGCAAGTTGCTATATAACCATGTGCGGACAGCCATTTGCTCTGGATAAAAATCCCGAGTGCCTTTTACTGATGATACAATTTTTTTCATTCCAAATACTCCAATAGGGGCCATTTCAGGTATGGCGTTTTCAAAACAGGGTTAGCATAACTTTTTTTCCTGTGGTGGATGGATTTTTAGCAATGGATACCATTTATGGCGACAGGGAGAATTTTAACACAAGTTGTGGTATATTCGAAACCGGTTATTTATGATCATTTAAACGAGGATAAATGGAAATTAATTATCAGGAAACAACCGATGACCTATTAAAACGAATCGACATCCATAAACAATATGGAGGTCGTGATATTGACCGATGGATGCTGGACCTCTTAAATCCTAGGAATGGATCCAATATCCTTGATGTTGGTTGTGGTGCAGGGAAGCAGTGCTTTCTTTACAACCAGTATACGGGAGGTACTGCCAAAATAACCGGTGGAGATGTAAATGCTGAACTTCTGGCAAAGGCACGCAGCGAAAATGCTAAGATCGGAAATCCTGTCAGGTTCATAGATCTGGATTTTAACAAACGCTTCCCTTTTGAAGATGATCATTTTGATCTGGAATCGTGTTGCTTTGCCATCTACTATGCCAGTGACATTCCAGCTACCATTCGAGAGATGCATCGTGTTCTCAAACCAGGCGGTCGCCTGTTCTCTACTGGTCCCATGCCAGAAAATAAGCAACTATTTTATGATGTCATCAAGGAAGCCACCGGGAAGGTAATTCCACCCATGCCAGGCTCATCACGCTACAGCACACAAATACTGGCTGCCATGAAAGAAACATTCTCATCTGTTGAAGTCCACCTTTTCGAGAATCCTCTTACTTTTCCCGAAGTGGAACCATTCATAGAATATACCCGTGCCTCATTATCTGAAGACAGAAAGCTTTGGACCAGTCTCTTCGATGATAAGGTAGATTTTGGAAAAGTACTGAAATCAATTGAATTCGTTGCCGAAAAGCGTCTTAAAAAAGATGGCAAGCTGGTGATGACAAAGGTTGTTGGTGGATTTGTCGCGACCAAATAATAGAGATTTATAAAGTTACAAAGGTGGAGATGGTTACGATAAAACCAATCCACACCTCCGATATAATAGATCACAGGAATGGGAACAAGCATTAGAAGGTTGGTGATAATATGATTTTCTATGGAAAACGAGTTCTTTTTATAGGTGCACACCCGGACGATATCGAACTGGGAGCAGGTGCATTGATCCATCACATCGTTCCCGCGTGTGAAGTACTGTGCCTGACTTTATCGGATAATCAAAAAAATCCAATGCTCGCGAAAGTTGTGGATGAATTGCATACCAGCATGCAGATTCTAGGTGTACCTGCTGACCGGGTGATTGTGGAAAAGTTCACCACACGTGAATTTCCAGATCTCCGCCAGGATATTCTTGAATATTTATTAAAGATCCGTAGAGAATTTAAACCTGAAATTGTTTTTGTTCATAGCCGGGCGGATATTCATCAAGATCACAATGTTGCCACAGAAGAAGCCTTGCGCGCTTTCCGTGGTACTTCGGTTTTAGGGTTTGATGTAGTTCGCTCAAGTTATGGCTTTTTCCCCCATTTCCTGGCTGAAGTCAATGCTGAAGATGTCGAAAAGAAAATTGAAGCCCTGGCTGAATACAATACCTATTCGGATAAATACTACTTTGAACCGGCATTGTTAAAAGCTACAATGATACGCAATGGTGCCCTGGCGGAGTGTCGCTATGCTGAAGGATTTGATATTCTGAGAATTGTTGGAAAATTCGAGCTTTACGAAAACTAGGCGACACCAACCTCGATCATCCCGTTTACGATCCGAACTGGATATGCCGGGATATCCACAGCAGCTGGCAAAAGCAGTGCTTCTCCAGTTCGAATATCAAACCGGGCACCATGCCTCGGACAGATTATATCCATCCCTTCGATTTCGCCGTCACCCAATGGGCCATCATCATGTGAACAGACATCACCCAAGGCAAATAGATTTCCCCCAATATTGAAGATAACTATTTGTTTTTCATCCACTTCTACGAATAATCGCTCCCCATTGGGTAAATCTCCCATAGGAGCGATTTGTACAAACTCACATTCAGATGGATCTTTATTTACATAATTGAACATTCTCACTCCAGCAGATCATCACTGGCTTCTCCCAGCCCATAAACTCCGGCTTTTAACACCTTTAAGGAAAGTAAGGCGCATTTCAATCGCACCGGTCCCAGTTCAATACCAAGCAAATCCAATATATCTTGTTTTTTTAGGTTTTTAATTTCTTCCAGCGGTTTGCCAATAATTGACTCGATTAAAAGGTCCGCAGATGCCTGTGAAATGGCACAACCATGCCCATCAAAGCGAGCCTCATTGACTCGACCATCTTGATCTATACGCAAGTCTATGCGAATATGATCGCCACATAAAGGATTATCATCTTCGAAGGATATATCATGCGGTTCCAATTTGCCCCGATATTGTGGGTTCTTATAATGATCAATGATTACTTCGCGATATAGATCTTCCATTCTTCACCTGAATATTCATACAAGATCAACACGTTAGAGAGTTAGATCCTTTTTATTATTGATAAGCAATATTTCACGCAAACATTTCCTTCACTTTGTAGATCCCTTCTATTAATTTATCAATTTCATCAAATGTATTATAGATATAAAAACTGGCACGGGTTGTGGCAGGAATGCCAAGTTTTTCATGAAGGGGTTGGGCGCAGTGGTGACCTGCCCGAACAGCTAAACCATACCTATCCAGGATCTGGGCAACATCATGGGGATGGATCCCATCCAGCGTAAAAGCTGCCACAGCACCTTTTTGTTCTGCTGGTGGACCGTAGACTTTAATACCAGGAATCTCTTCCAATCTTTCTAGAGCGTATTGGATCATCTCTTGTTCATGGGCTTCAACCTGTGACATTTGGATGCCTTCCAGGTATTCCACTGCGCAACCGAATCCAATTGCCTCGGATATCGCTGGTGTACCTGCTTCAAATTTATGGGGAAGCGAGTTGGGTACAAATGAACGTAAATGAACCGTCTTGATCATATCACCTCCCCCCAGAAAAGGAGGCATATTCTCGAGCAATTCCAATTTTCCGTATAAAGCGCCAATTCCTGTGGGACCAAGCATCTTGTGAGCAGAAAACGCCAGAAAATCCACATTCAATGCCTGCACATCCACTGAAAGATGTGGCACCGATTGGGCGGCATCCACCAGGGTAACCGCCCCAACTGCATGGGCTTCTTGGATGATCTCTGCTGCTGGATTGATCGTCCCAAGCACATTTGACATATGGGAAAACGACACCAAACGTGGTTCCTGTTTCAGCAAACTTTCATACGCTTGCAAATCCAGCGATCCAGTTCCATTTACCGGGATAAATTCCAGTCGGACTCCACGTTCAGCTGCAAGTATGTGCCAGGGTACCAGATTGGAGTGATGTTCCATTTCTGTCAGAATAATCAAATCACCAGATTTCAAATTGGCACGCGCCCAACTATACGCCACCAGATTAATGGATTCAGTGGTGTTACGGGTGAAGATTATCTGTCGCGCTGAGGGTGCATTGATGAACCTGGCAATTTTTACCCGGCTGTCCTCATACATAGATGTGGCTTCTTCCGCCAAAACGTGGATGCCGCGGTGAATATTGGCATTATGGTTGCGATTAAAAGAATTCATCGCATCTATAACAGTTAATGGTCTCTGGGATGTGGCAGTTGAATCAAGATAAACCAGGGGTACTCCTGGATGCACTTCCCGATCCAAAATTGGAAAATCAGCACGGATTTTTTTTACATCCAATGCGGTCATTTTATACTTCCTTGATAGCTCTTTTCTTTTTTGGCATTGCGCGGATATGCTCAGAATTTGGCGGATACCACAATATCCGATCCGGGACCATCCAGCCATCGGTCAGGTATACATTGGTACGAAATTGAACTGCGATAAGTTTTGGGTCTATTTGCACAATAATCCCACGCAACCAACCACGGATCCTGTCTGTATTCTTTTCATGATCACAAAACACTTCAACTGTATCCCCAACTTCAAATTCCGAACTTAGATCCGGCGACCGCATAAACGCAAATTGAGCCATAAAACCCTCCGGAAACAGCACATCTGTCATAAATGTGACATGTGCTATTTCAATAAAATAATGAAACTGTTCTTGTAATTCTAAACAAACATCAAATCTATTGTTTGATGTAAATTAAATGACTTATTTGCCCATGGTCTTATCAAGGATAGCCTTCTGAAATCGTTCACGGACACCTTCAAAAGGAATTCGCTGCATGATCGGGTCAAAAAAACCTTCCACGATAAGACGCTCTGCATCTTCGTGTGGAATTCCCCTGCTTAGTAGATAGAACATTGGGTCTGGATCAATTTTTCCAACCGTGGCACCATGCGTGCAACGGACATCATCTGCCAGGATCTCCAAACCAGGAATAGAATCCGCCCGAGCAGAAGGGCTTAAAACCAGGTTTCGATTAGCCTGAAAGCCATCCGTTTTTTGGGCACCAGGTGCGACATAGATCATGCCCTGCCAGACCGATCGACTACTCCCTTTTAAAGCACCTTTAAAAAGAAGGTCGCTGGTTGTATTGGGAGCCAAATGGTTCTGACGGGTGTCATGATCCAGATGCTGTTGACCATTGGAGAAGTAGAAACCAGACATTCTTCCCGTGGCACCCGGAGCCACCAGATCCAGACTGGAGAAATTCTTGGTAACCTGTGATCCAATCGCACCAAATATCCAATCCAGGTTGGCATCCCTGCCCACCTGGGCACGTTCATGGCTAAAATTCCAAACCTGGTCGCCCCAGGATTGCAGTTCGACAAAACGAAGATTTGCGCCATCGGATACTTTTAGTTCTACCAAACCGGCATGCAAGTTTGGAATCTGATGTGGTGAGGCTGATTCGTGGACGTAAGTGAGCGAGGCTCCTTCATCCACCCAGATCAAAAGGTGTGAGATATGAGCCATGTTATAACCACCACCCCAAAGAACACTATGCAGCGGTTGCTCAATAATTACACCTTTAGGGACATACAAAACAACTCCATTTCCTGCAAATGCGGCTGCCATTGCTGCAAATTTACCTTCCTGACTGAGGACAATCTCACCTGCCATTCTTTCAACTAAATCCGGGTGGAGTACTTCAGCAGTTTGTAAATCTGTAAAAATGACACCTTTATTCACAAGGTCAGGATCAAGATTGACCTGTGCCTGGTCGGGCAGGAGAAGTATCTGCCCCCCATGTTGACTGCCAGCCAAGGGTTGAAGCAGATCATCTGGCACTGGTTGGAAAACCTGCTGGAAACCCGGTGATAGTAAATTAAATCTATCCGCCGGCAGATTTCGCAGATCTGTCCGCCGCCAGGACTCCTCTTTGGTGGTTGGCAAAGGCAAACGGCTGAACTCATCCCAAGCTTTTTGCCTGTAATCTTTTAGCGGACCTTCCAACTTTAACATTTCATGTGTGAAGGTGAATAACCCGGAAGCAGGTTCCACCCGGCGTTTTCTCGAACTTACAACAATGCGGGGTTTTTCATCCATATCAGCCAATCGATCCTTCCATTTGAAGCTGGATCAAGCGATTCATTTCAACCGCATATTCCATAGGTAATTCTTTTACTAATGGCTCAATGAAACCGGATACCACCATTGTGGTGGCCTCTTCATTCGTCAAACCTCTACTCATCAAATAAAACAATTGTTCATCACCTACTTTTGAAACTGATGCTTCATGACCGATGCTTACATCAGATTCATCAATTTCTATGGTTGGGTAAGTGTCCGATTGGGATTGTGGATCCAGAAGCAAAGCATCACAAACCACATTGGATTTGGCACCTTTGGCACCTTTATAAACTTTGAGCAATCCTCGGAATGATGCCCTGCCACCACTCTTGGATATGGATTTAGAGATCACCTTGCTGGTAGTATTAGGGGCAAAATGGACCATTTTGCTACCGGCATCCTGGTGTTGACCTGCACCAGCAAAAGCCATGGAAAGCATTTCGCCATGGGCTCCGGCTTCCATTAAATAACAGGAAGGATACTTCATGGTTACTTTTGAACCCAAATTGGCATCCACCCACTCCATTGTTCCATTTTTATAAACTTTGGCACGCTGTGTGACCAGGTTATAAACATTTGTGGACCAGTTCTGGATGGTGGTATAACGCATGCGTGCCCCGGCTTTAACAATGATCTCAATCACACCAGAGTGAAAAGAGTCACTGGTGTATTGAGGTGCAGTACAACCCTCAACATAATGCAACTGAGCATCATCCTCCACAATGATCAAAGAGCGCTCAAATTGACCAACATTGGCAATATTCAAGCGGAAATATGCCTGAAGCGGAAGATCCACCTTCACACCTTTGGGGACATAAACAAATGAACCACCTGACCAGACTGCGCTATTCAACGCGGCAAATTTATTGTCTTCAATCGGAATGACCGAACCGAAGTATTCTCGAAATAGATCAGGATACTGGCGTAAACCATCTTCAATGGAAAGGAAGATAACGCCTTTTTTCTCAAGGTGATCCTGGATGCTGTGATATACCATCTCAGATTCATACTGGGCGCCCACACCAGCCAAGAATTTACGCTCAGCCTCAGGGATTCCCAACTTATCAAAAGTATTCTTGATCTCATCGGGTACATCATCCCATGATTTTTCCGAGCCTTCGGTTGGCTTTACATAATAAAAAATGTCTTGCAAATTCAGCCCAGAGACATCTGCTCCCCAATCAGGCATGGGCCTTTGTAAAAAATGATCCAGGGCTTTCAGTCGATATTCCAACATCCACTCTGGTTCACCTTTCATCTCTGATATCTTAATAACTATTTCCCGATTCAATCCTTTTTGAGATTTAAAGAAATAATCGTCGGACGAATCCTTAAAACCATATTTATAGGTCCCCATATCTTCCAACAAACGTGCGTCGGATGCCATTTTAACCTCCAAGATCTACCAATAAGACTTACGCCAGGATGGTATCCTGATATTTTTCCCGAATCCAGTCATAACCTTGATCTTCCAATTTTAACGCCAAGTCAGGACCACCGGATTCGACGATGTTCCCATCAAACATGATATGTACAAAATTTGGTTTAATGTAATTCAACAAGCGTTGATAATGGGTGATCACAACTACACCGAGATCGGGTCCTGTCAAAGCATTAACCCCTTCGGAAACAATCCGTAGGGCATCAATATCCAGTCCGGAATCTGTCTCATCCAGAAAAGCAATTTCTGGTTGGAGTGTAGCCATTTGAAGAATTTCTGCACGCTTCTTTTCTCCACCAGAAAATCCATCATTCAGATAACGTCCTGCAAATTTCGAATCCATTTTTAGTAGATTCATTTTTTCAATCAGCATCTTCCGAAATTCCGGGATCGGGATGCCTTTATCTTCAGGGTTTATTGCACGGCGGCGGGCGTTTAGAGCTGTGCGCAGGAAATTTGCTACAGTAACTCCGGGGATGGCTACCGGATATTGAAATGCCAGAAATAAACCCATCCGGGAACGTTCATCCGGTTTTTTATCAAGGACATTTTCACCTTTAAACCAGATCTCACCCTGGGTTACCTGATAGGATGGATGTCCCATCAGGGTGTATGCCAGAGTGGATTTACCGGTTCCGTTGGGTCCCATAATGGCATGCACTTCCCCCTTTTTCACAGAAAGGTTTAAACCTTTTATAATTTCTTTTCCTTCTATACTCACATGAAGGTTATTGATTATTAATTCAGACATAAACAAAGCTCCTTAATTGCTTTTTCTGAAATTTGATGGTTCGATCATATAGATATTTAGCGAGAAAAGGATTGCCTTTATTGCTTGAAAACCTCTTCCTGTATGATTAATTGTGTAAGGTGGCATTATAGCAAAGAAAGAGCGAATTGTCAAATTATTATGATAATATTCTAGTATATTAATTCGTCACATTTATGACTTCCAATTCAGAGTAGATCTTTACAATTGGATATTTATCATAATTATCTAATTTATTGACATTTTACAATAGGACTGATATACTCCAAATTAGACTCATCCCTTTATTGTTCACATCCCTCGCTTTGATACTGGAGGGGAAAGCAAACATTATGAAAAGTACCCGAGACCGAATACTACAAAACTTGCTGAGAAAACCTCGTTCAACGATCGTTGATCTGGCAAGTGCGGTTGACATTAATCCCATATCCGTCAGACACCATTTGAGCAACCTCCAGGCTGCCGGACTGGTTGCCGGAGAAGAAGAACGCCACGGTGTCGGACGACCCCGGCTGGTGTATTTTTTAACAGAAGATGGCATGGAATTATTTCCTACCCGATATTTACGCCTGACCTCCCGGTTGCTGGATCAGCTCAAAGAAAGTATGCCCGAAGCTATGGTCAGTAAATTATTCTCTCAAATGGCAGATGATCTGGCTGAAGAATACCAGGAGCAAATGCAAGGTTTAAAGATTGAAGATCGCCTGGATTTGGTAAAAACATTGCTTGCGGATGAGGGTTTTACGATCGAATGGGAACGGGCAGGTGATCAATACCACATCCACGAGATCAACTGTCCATATTATCAAATTGGATTGAACCATCCTGAAGTTTGCACAGTGGACCAAACTCTGATCTCCAAAATGCTGGCAGTTCCTACAGCAAAGATCCATTGCATATTAACTGGTGATGCACACTGTACTTATGTAATTCAGTCCAATACGGAGGCTGATAAATGAGCGAAGACCCCACCCCGATCAATGAAATTATCTGGGATATCCACGCCACCCATCCCGATTTGGTCCAACCTCTAAGGGAAAAACTTGCCGAAGTCATAGATCCCGAGATTGGAATGAATATCATACAATTGGGTCTCATACGCAAAGTATCGATCAAGGATGGAAAAGCTGAAATATTTATGATCCTGACGACTCCGTTTTGTCCTTATGGACCGGCCATGCTCGAATCTACACGGCAAAAAGCACTGGAAGGATTAAATATGGATGTCAACATCGAGCTAGGTATGGATCCATGGGATTTTTCATTGATGGAAGACCCCAATGCCATTGATTGGGGTATGTACACCTGAACCACAAATAAGCCTATTCAACAATTCTTAGGGCAATTCCAATTGCTTAAGGAGGCTAGTATGAATGAATGCATCTTCTGCAAGATCATCGCTGGCGAAATTCCCGGAAAGTTCGTTTATAAAGATGATTTGATCTCAGCCTTCCACGATATTAATCCCGCCGCTCCGATTCATATCCTGGTCATCCCCAATAGACATATCGCGTCGACCAATGACATTACTCAACAAGACGAGGCTTTGATAGGACATATGTTTGTGACAGTTAAAAAAATCGCAACCGAGCAAGGTATCGCTGAAAAAGGGTATCGCCTGATTATCAACACCGGTCCGGATTCACACCAGGTTGTCGATCATCTACATTTACATATTCTCGGTGGTCAGTTAATGCGTCACCCAATGGGATAGTATTAGAATTAAGAAATTCTCCTGGTTAACCACTGTAATGGGATTTTGCAAGAATCCCAGTAATCATACGAGATTCAAAAAAGGTGGCAATTCAAATTGCCACCTTTTTTGTAGTCTCTGCTAATTAACGTATCTTAAACATCTGGGTCAGTTTCATAGCCAGATTCAAATCTCCAGCCAATTTTAGTTTTCCCTGCATAAAAGCCTGCATTCCATCCAACTCACCAGTGAATATTTTTACATAATCGCTTGAATCAGCTGTCAGAGTCATCTTGGGGCTGGCATGTACGCCTTTCTCGGTCGTGCATGCCCCATCTTTTATGGTTGCGAACCAATCACCTGCTTCGGCACCAGTAAATTTGAACTGGATGACAGCATCGATTGGACCGGCTTTTTCAGACTGAAAAGCACCGGGCATTTTGGACATCAGGTCAGCAATTGTCAGTGGCATTTCTTTTTCTCCTATTATAGATTTTCAAATATTGCAGCAGCTCCCATACCGCCGCCAATACACATTGTAACCATGCCATATTTAGAATTTCGGCGCTTCATTTCGTAGATCAATTGAGTGGTAAGCTTAGCACCAGTGCAACCCAACGGGTGACCAAGCGCAATGGCTCCACCGTTCACATTGGTTATCTCCGGGTTGATCCCTAATGTTCTCATGACGGCCAATCCTTGAGCGGCGAAAGCTTCATTCAATTCGATCAAGTCAATATCACCCAACTTTAAACCGGCTAATTTTAATGCCTTGGGGATAGCCACTATCGGACCAATACCCATCAACTCCGGTTCAACACCACCCGTGGCAAAGGATACAAAGCGCACCAATGGCTTTAAGTTCAGACTCGCAGCTTTTTCAGCAGACATGATGACCACTCCCCCGGCTCCATCCGACATCTGGGATGAGTTTCCAGCTGTGACAGTACCACCTTCTTTAAAAGCTGGCTTCAACCTGGCAAGACCTTCCAGAGTTGAATCGCCGCGCGGTCCTTCATCCCTTTTATGGATAAACTCTCTTGTGACAGGTTTCCCGTCTGCATCCAACTCTTTTATGCTGACATTTATCGGCACCAATTCCGGGTCAAAAAGACCGGTATCAACTGCTCTGGCTGCCTTTATGTTCGATTGAACCGCAAAAGCATCCTGATCTGCACGACTGACATTGAATTTTGCAGACACATTCTCGGCTGTCAAACCCATGTTGGTGTAGTAATGAGGAAGATCCTGAGCAAAATGTGGATTCGGGGCAAATTTATAACCTGCCATGGGTACCATGCTCATTGATTCTGTGCCACCCGCCATCGCAACTTCCATTTGGCCAGCCATAATGGCAAAAGCTGCATGAGCAATACTTTGCACGCCTGAGGAACAATAACGGTTGATTGTTTCACCGGAAACAGAAATCGGCAATCCTGCTCGCAGAGCGATCATGCGAGCCATGTTCATGCCCTGCTCACCTTCCGGGAAGGCACAACCAAAAATGACATCATCGACTTCCTTTGGATCCAACCCGGGAGTACGCTTCAGCAATTCAATGATCACTTCCGATCCCAATTCATCCGGGCGGACAGTAACCAGACTGCCGCGCTTGGCTTTACCCACAGGTGTTCGGGCGGCAGAAACGATTACAGCATCTCTTGTCGTCATCTTAATACCTCCTAATTTCGCAGCGGTTTGCCGGTATTCAGCAGTGCCCACATGCGTTCCTGGGTCTTCTGTTCACCGCATAATGAAAGGAAAGCTTCTCGTTCCAGATCCAGGAAATACTGCTCACTGACCCATGCTGGCCGGCTTAGATCTCCTCCTGTCATCACATGAGCAAGTTTTCCGGCAATGACACCTTCGTATTCTGTGATGTACTTTCCTTCTTTAAATGACCAGGCACCGATCTGTATGGCTGCTAATGAGTCTCGCCCGGCTGCATAAATTCGTTCCGGTACTGGAGGTTTATAGCCTGTGTTTGCCATATGTAAAACCTCCTTTTTCGCCTCACTCAGAAGATAATCCCTATGCATTACGATCCGATCCTGAGGTCCCAAGATCTTTAACTGGCGGGCTTCTTCAGCACTGGTTGCTACTTTGGCTTGACCAATTTGAATAAATACTTGTTGCAGGAAAGGCAGCACCTCTGCATCAGGAGTACGCATGGCTGGGTTCACGATCCTTCGTACCATTTCCTTCGTTCCGCATCCTGCCGGGATCACACCAGCACCTAATTCAACAAGACCTATATAAGTCTCAGAAGCTGCAACCACCCGGCTGCCATGCATGGTGACTTCACAACCACCACCCAAAGCCATTCCCGCTGGTGCGATCACAATCGGTTTGGGGAAATAACGCATACGCATATTCATGTTCTGCAATTTTGAAATAGCCTGATCGAGCACCTCCCACATCCCTTGTTGGGCAGCCACAACTACCATGAACAGATTAGCTCCAGCGCTGAAGTTATCACCTTCATTACCGATCACCAGACCTTCAAACTCATTTTCTGCCCGGTCGAGAGCTTCAAGTGTGATATTAAAAATATCATCATCCAGGGCGTTCATCTTGGTATGGAATTCAACCAGGGCAACACCATCCCCGATATCATACAACGAAGCGCCTGCATTGCTACTGATTACTTTTTTAGTTCCCTTGAATTTATTTAAGAATATCAAACCGGGTGTTTGTTCGATCTTGACATATTTTTTCTTGCCAACATCATAAACACCCACCTTGCTGGTGCCTTTATACTCGTAAAAGGTATCAAATCCAGCGGCTAGCATTTCGGGAACCCATTCGGCACAAGGATATCCAATCGCTTTCATAGATTCCATTGTTTCACGAACGCCCAGCATATCCCATGTTTCAAAAGGTCCAATATCGTGCATGAAACCCCAGCGAACAGCATCGTCCAGTGGTTTGGGAGTATCTGCAACTTCTGGAATAATCGTGCTGGCATATTGAAAAGCCTGAAATGTTAATGCCTTGACAAGCACTGCAGCTTTATCAGATTCAGTAATTAAGACTTTTAAACGTTCCCCAAGTGCTTCAACATCTTTTGCTTTCTTGACTGAATCAAAGCGTGGTTTGGTGGAGGGTTTATGTTCTTGAGTATACAGATCCAGGGAATGGTATTCTTTTTTACCATCCGGATCGCGAACTTCTTTGTAAAAACCCACTTTGGTTTTATTGCCCAGCCAACCCCGTTCAACCATGCTATGAATAAGCTGGTTCGGCTTTTCAGAAGCCAGATATTGCTGGCCAAGTTTGTCATAAGGTATGGCTGGAGCCAGATTCTTACCGACATGCTCCCATACATCAATACCAACAAGATCAATCAGCCGGAAGGTTGCAGTTCTTGGTCTCCCGATCAATGGGCCTGTGATCGCATCAACTTCATCAACGGTATATCCATTTTCCATGATGAAATGAAGTCCAAAGGCTCCTGTTCCAAAAGCCATTCGGTTACCAATGAAGTTGGGGGTATCCTTGCATAAAACAATTCCCTTTCCCAGGCGATATTCCCCAAACCAGGAGATGAATTTTGTCACCTCTGCTAGAGTATCTGTGGTAGGAATGATCTCAAGTAATTTTAGGTAACGCGGAGGGTTGAAAAAATGGGTTCCCAGAAAATGCTTCTTAAAACTGTCTGAGCGCCCCACTGCTATATCTTTGACAGGGATCCCTGAAGTGTTGGTTGAGATGATCGCTTCAGGTTTCCGCACCTTGTCAATGCGTTCCATCAATTGCTGTTTAATTTTTAAATTTTCAACAATTGCCTCGATCACCCAATCCGCTTCAGCGATAACATTAAAATCGTCCTCCAGATTTCCAGTTTTTACCAAGGTTAGCTGATCTGATGAAAAGAAACTGGCAGGGCGGGATTTCTTGGCACGTTCGAAACCTTCATCGACAATTTTATTGCGTGCTGTATTACCAGCCTCCACAGGAACATCTTTCGGTACGATATCCAATAAAGTGACCGGAACTCCCGCGTTGGCGAGGTGGGCTGCCAGGGCTGCACCCATCGTGCCTGCACCGATCACAACCGCTTTATGAACTTTGTAGGTCATTATTCCTCCTCCGTTTTAAATAGCCTGGTTGAAATTGTCCCATCCATTTAATATTTAGCTTAAATCACTTGAACGATATCCCAATATTTGACGGGCGACAACCAGGCGATTGATCTGACCGGTGCCTTCATAAATATCACTGATCTTGGCATCCCGGAACCATTTTTCCAGTAAATACTCTCGGCTATAACCCAGTGGACCCATGATCTCAACCGCTTTTTGTGTGATCTTGGTCACAACGTCACCAGCTCGAACTTTGCACATCGATGATTCAAGCGAATTCGGCTTGCCATTGTCCATCATCCAGACAGCTTTTATGACCAGAAGCCAGGCTGTACGAAGCTGGATCTCCATATCCATTACATCTTTTTCTATAGAGGTCAATTTCTGGCGTGGGAGACCATAACGAATCTTAAAGCCATTCTCTGCCAGCATTTCTTTGAGCAGCTCCAAGGTGGCCCGCGCCAGTCCAATAGCCTGGGCAGCAACAATTGGCCGGGTTGCATCAAAAGTTGCCATCGCTCCTTTAAAACCCTTCGTACTGGTTTCAACTGTCGGGCTTCCTAATATATTCGTGAAAGGTACACGACAATCCTGCAATAAGATCGAAACAGTATCGCTGGCACGAATCCCCAGTTTATGTTCCAATTTGGTCACCTGGACTCCGGGTGTGCCTGCCTCCACCACAAACGACCGCATTCCCCTGCGTCCAGCGGAAGGATCGATGGTAGCCCACACCACAATAAACCCCTGTGAGTCAAGCAGGGCTTTATGACCGGAGGTAACAAAAATCTTCTCACCATTCAAGATCCATTCATTACTGGCTTTATCCAAGACAGCGGTCGCACGAATTGCGGATGTGTCTGAGCCAGCCTGAGGTTCTGTCATACACATGGCATCGAATACCGGGGTTTCACCTTTAAACCTTTTCAGGAAACGTTCTTTCTGCTCATCAGTTCCAGCTGCCGCCACTGCAGCAGAACCAAGCATCCCACCTGGCATGCACAGATACAACCCTGCATCCCCCCATGAAAGTCCTTCCACCATGAAAGCCAGGCGCTGATAAGCCAGGCGTGGACCTTCTTTATTCTTGTCACCAGCAGCCATCGAGGTACCTCCACCACCCATGGCTTTGGTAGCTGTCTGCATGAAATTTATATAATCCCAGGGGATCTCATGTTCTTGTTCGTCAAAGTAGCGCGCCACCGGACGCATCATATTGACTGCAACAGTTTCGATAACATTCATAACCCCAGCAATTTTTTCGGGAACTTCAAATTCAATCATATTAATCCTCCTTGGCCTATACCATTGCCAGACCGGTAAAGGTGGAAAAGCCGCGACCGTTGCGCATGAAAAGTTCAACTGGATGTTCGCGAATATAGCCATGCCCGCCTAAAATTTGCACAGCCCGATCCGTCACCATCATCACCATATCCGCCGAGCCTGTCTGGGCTAAATAAGCCAGTTTGCTGGCGTCTGGTTTGCCAGTATCCAACATCCAGGCTGCTTCCCAAGTCAAAACCCGCATTGATTCGATCTCAATGGCCATTTCTGCCAGCATAAATGCGATAGACTGTTTCTGGGCAACTTTCATCCCAAATACGTCCCGATCTTTGGCGTAGTCCCGCGAATATTCAAAAGCAGCTTTTGCCACACCTACTGCCATGGATGCCAATGCAACCCGGCTGGCATCCAGCACAGGTCCAAATTCACCAGAAAGAATATTGGTTAGCGGCAATCGTACTTTATTCAATTTTACAGAATAGAACGGAAGCGCATTCAGCCCCATAAGTTTCTGCCGTTCTGCAGATATTTCTATTCCGGGTGTCCCATTGGGAAGGATAAACCCTTTGGTCTTTCCATCCAATTTTGCATACATGATCATCGCCTTTGCTTCGGCTGCAAATGGGACATATGTCTTTTCACCATTCAGAATAAAAACTTCACCATCAACTTCAGCTGTAGTAGCCAAGTCGTTTGCATCAAAATCGAATTTTGGTTCCAACAAGGCGGCGGTATAAGGTTGCCAAGCGCCTTCAACCACAGACGGTAAATATTCTTCCTTCTGTGCTTCAGTTCCTGCCAAAAGGATCGGCAAGGAATACAAACCTGGAGTCATGACAGCCATACATCCGGCCAGATCACCCCAGGCCATTGATTCGGCGGCCAGCACCCCCGTCACTACCGAACGGTCACCAAAACCACCATATGCTTCAGGAATAGAGGCCTGTAAAACCCCCAACTCCCAACCTTTATCGATCAGCTTGGATTGAAATAACCCGGATTCCTCTGCATCATGAGCTGCAGGACGCATGTCATTGACTGCAAAACGGTTGACAGCGTCAATCAACATTTTTTGTTCTTCTGATGGTTCAAATGAATACATAAGCCTTCTCCTTTGGAAAAATATCCGAATTAGTCTTTTCATTTACACGGCAATATTTCAAAACGGTTTGTTTCCTGTCCTCCAATTCGTTCACATTCGTGATCTCCAATGATCCATGTTGGTAAAGATATTCAACATAAGCTCCAGTTTTTTCCAGAACCAGCATAGCATTGTATCCAGACATCCGTCCGTATAAATGGGATGTCAATTCTGCCAGGTTGTGTGCCTCGCCCAGAAAATCTAAACATTGGTTTAATCGGGTATTTATTGCCTTACGAATTGCAGTTGAACGAGCCGGTAGATCCTGGATGGGAAGATCGTGACCGGAAAGAATTAACTTATTTCCATTCACCCAAGAATTAAATTTATTTAAAGATTCCAAATAATGTCCCACACCCAGGTATGGGATCAATCCTTCAGGTGATTGGTGGGGAGTAATATCACTTAGAACATGATCCCCGCAGAAAAAATAATCGTCCAATCGAATGGCTACCTGACCAGGACAATGCCCCGGCAAATGCAGCATGCTAAATGGTCCACAATGCATGCCCTCCTGTTCATAGGTAAAATCCACCGGAATAGAATGAAAGAAAGCCTTGGTAAATTTATATAATTCCAGCAATTGAGAGCGATCATCTTCCGCTACACCCGCCTCAGCAAGGAAATGGTTTATCCGATAGCTGATCAAACTCAGACGTTCTTCATGATGAGCAATGGTTTGCAAATCCAGTTCATGCACCCCGATCAATGCTTGTGTATGTTCTTTCAGAAAGACAAGACCACCCATGTGGTCAATGTGTCCATGCGTCAAAAGAATATGAGTCAAATCCCCAATCTTGATCTCCTTGCCAATTTCAGAACTCACCCAAGCGAAACCTTCCAGAATACCTTTATTTGAAAAGTCGCTCCCGGATCCTGTGTCGATCAAAACCAGGTAATCTCCGCTTTTTATCAAGTATGTATTCACCCAAAACTTTGGGAATGCTTCCAATGGAAGTCGAAATATTAGTGAGTCGCCAGAAGTCGCATATTTTTGTAAACCCTGAGGTTTGTTCAATTCGTCATTCCTTCTTATGGGCGAAGTGATAAGCCATTAATGAAAAGATTCGCTATATGATCTGTTATCTCTTTAACCGGAAGTGGACCTGTCGGTCGATACCAGGTGATCGTCCAGTTCATTACTCCCAACAAGGCGCGGGCAGTCAAAGCAGGGTCATAAGTGCTAAATTTACCTGTATCGATCCCCTCCTGAATCAGATCCCGCCATAATTTCTCAAATCGATCTCTTCTGGCAATGTGACGGTTTTGAAATTCAGCCTCCAAGGAGCGATGTTCAAGCAATAAAACCGAAACCAAGTCACTATGCTCGGTTAACAATTGTATGAAAGATTCAATAGCCTGACGTAATTTTTCATCAGCCGGCAGGTCTTGTTGAATAACCAATAGCAGGTGGTCTGTCAGCATATCCAGCGCCTGGTCAAGCAGGTCCAATAGAATTTCCTGCTTACTGGAAACATGATGATAAAGACTGGCTTTTTGAAGGTTAACAGCCGCGGCAATATCATGCATGGAAGTGGCATGAAAACCCTTCTGTCGTATGATTTGAGCAGCAGCCTCAAGGATGAGTACTTTATTCATTTTTATCTACCGAACGGTCGGTAGATTAAGCATAGCAAATTTACCATCAAAAGTCAAGAGGTCCATATGGTTAAATCTCAGGGTTATTGTGCATTACTAGATCCTGTTGCCTGTCTTTGCGAACCCGACCTCCTATTGGTAGGTAAACCAGCAATTTTATTGGTTATGCTATAAGTATTCAGTGTTAATTCAACTCGCCGGATCAGGAGTTTGGGTCTCTCTGGATTAAAAACCAGGCAGATCCAATGGCACAATCGAGGTATATTGAAAACATCTTTCTGATATAAGTTTACTTTTTATCAAATTACGACTTAAATTATGCTATAATCATCAAATATATGATAGATACTACTAGAGACTCGACTCAAACTACTCCTACTAACGAGGCAAGCCTAAAAAAACAGCGCCTAATAATAATTGTCATAGTCGCAGTTTTACTGTTTATCGTTACCGGGCTTGTATTTGCAGTAATTGGACTTCTACAGGACAGCGCCACAACTGCCAAGATCCGTGATATTTTCCTCATTTTTATGGCCTTTGAGTCTCTCATCGTCGGGGCAGCCATGGTCATCCTGGTAATCCAGGTGGCAAGTTTGATCAACCTTCTGCAAAACGAGGTAAAACCTATCCTCAAATCTACAAGTGAGACTGTGAACACTTTGCGTGGTACAACAGCCTTCTTGAGTGAAAATATGATTGAACCGATCATAAAATTGAATTCCTATCTTGCTGGCTTTAAGAAGTTAACCGACCTGGTAGGATTTAAAAAGAAATAACTAGCGTACCTACTCAAAACAGAGGTATGTTGGAGTTCAAAATCGAGCCTGGCTCGCTGAAACATCCCAATATTCCTCGAAACAATTGAGATAAATTTTAGTTGCCATTGATAAGGAGACAAATAAAATGTCAGATCATGATGATTTTGGTTCGTTCCTGGTAGGTTTTGTTGTTGGTGGTTTAACCGGCGCGGTCGTTGCCCTGCTTTTTGCCCCACAATCTGGTGAAGAAACTCGGACTGTGATCAAGGAAAAAGGAATTGAATTGCGGGAAAAGGCTTCACAGACTTCAGAAGAAGCTCTGGCTCGTGCAAAAGAAGCCGCCGCTGATGCAAAAGCCCGATACGATGAATTATCCGCCGAAATCAAAACCCGCGGCCAAGATGTGATAGCATCCGCCAAGAAAGCAGTCAGCAAGAAAGCACCGGCTGACGATAAAACTGCCAGCTAACAATCAATAATATCCACCTGCAAGGGTTTGACCAACGCGGCCAAACCCTTGTTTAATTTAATAACAATGACATTCCTAATTGAGTTGGTATTTTACAGGATTATCTTACATTATTCTATATTCCAGATGTTGAAATGTTCCTTGCATTACTCCCCAAGATCAATGAACTCAAGTTTCCAGTCAGTTTTATGTTTCCATCAACTTCAATGATTCCCGCTTAAATCCACAAAGCAATTCTTGTTATTCAAAAATTTTTCTTCTTTGTTCATCACGATTTAGCCAATAAACTTCGGATTTTTTCCACTAACTCAATTTGATGTAAAATGATAAGCATGGAAGTTCAGATAGCAGTCGCCAAGATCAATAAATATGCCGTGTCTGAGAGTGGAGATACGCTGGAAGTCATCGAAAGACCCAATGGTGGCCTTTCGGTCGTACTGGCTGATGGACAAACCTCAGGGCGTGGCGCAAAGGCTATTTCGAATATGGTCGTTCGTAAAGTGATCGGATTGCTGGCTGAAGGAGTTCGGGATGGCGCAGCTGCCAGGGCTGCCTCAGATTCCCTTTTTACAGATAAAAAGGGGAAGGTCTCCTGCACCTTGAATATAGCTTCTGTGGATCTGCTTACAAATACGCTTGTCTTAACCCGCAACAATCCTGCTCCTATTTTTATTTGCCGGGGAGATGAGATCGATTCCCTGCAAGATGACTGCCCGCCACTGGGTTTCGGCCGGGATATCAGACCGCTAATTAATGAGATCAGCCTGGAAGCTGGCTTGATGGTGGTTATGTACACGGATGGATTGGTGCATGCCGGAAAACGTCGTGGTCAACCTATGGATGTTTGCACAAACCTCCAATCTCTTCTGGACGACCAGGATCCATCTCCCCAGGAAATCGCAGATGTTCTGTTGGATGAAGCCATGCGTCTTGATGAAAATCGTCCGGTGGATGATATCAGCATTGTTGTCCTGAAAGTTGTCCATCGCCAGGGAGATGAAGTCCGCCGCATGATGGTCAGGTTACCCTTCAATTAACCCTCTATGAATTTTCACACTCGCAATATGCGTGCTGGTTTAAGAGACACTAATCCATCATTGTAGATAGCGAATTTCATTCACTGGCCAGGCTTTGCATGTACAAATCTTCTCTTTTAGAGGGACTGAAGGTGGCAGAGATAGAACACAAATATGATGTCAGTATCGTTTTATTAAAACGGGAGTTTTAATCAGATTTACATCCTACTGGCGATCGTGTTCTGGATCATTTAGATACCCTGGTCATCCTGGGCAACCCTGTAGCACTTCAAAAAACCATCCATGAATATAATTAACGACTCGCCTTCAATATCAAACCGATCTCTCACTCCAAACAATTTCGATCTAAAAATAGGTATCGTTGGACCCTGCAGTTCTGGTAAAACAACTTTAGTAGATGGACTAACCAGACATGGCTTCAATGCCCGTCATATTGCCCAGGAACATTCTTATGTCCCAGATATGTGGCAACGCATATCGCAACCAGATATTCTAATTTTTTTGGAAGTCTCTTTTTCTGTCAGCCAACAAAGACGAACTCTAAATTGGAATTATTCGGATTTTGAAGAACAACAAAAAAGACTGACTCATGCCCGTCTACATGCCAATTTAACGATCCACACGGATGATTTTTCCATTGATGAAATCTTAACCACAGTCCTAGACTTCCTTCAAGAAGGAAAATTCTAACAAGTTGAATATATTATCTGGAAAGCGAACAGGAGCGGCAAGTTATGAGGATTTTCGAAGAAATCATTCACTTAAAATTTCAATAGAGGTATAATCTATGGAACTCGCCAGCCATTGGCTGGTATTTTTATGATTGGAGATAGCGATTATGAATCGTCGCCCCTATGTGATGCTGGTTTTGATCCTGATCCTGATTGCATTTGCACTTTGGATTGATCTGAGCAGCCAAGTAACAATCTTGAATCCTTTTAATCAACAATCTCTTGTTGACCGTAATGTCTCTGTCCGTCTCGGATTGGATTTGCGGGGTGGTTTACAAACTCTGCTGGAAGCTGATCTTCCTGCTGATGTGACAGTAAGTGGTGATGATCTTAACATTGCCCGTCAAATCCTGGAGAATCGCTCGAATGCGCTTGGCGTGAGTGAGGTGCTGATGCAAGTAGCCCCACCTCGCCGCATTGTAGCAGAATTCCCTGGAATTAGTAACCCAGAAGAAGTTGTGGCTGCATTACAGAAAACCGGCTTATTGGAATTTGTTGACATGGGGAGTGAGAGACTTCCACCAGGGACGATCATCCAAACTGATTTTGGCACAGGCACAACGGTTTCAACGACAAGCACTCCGGATCCATCCTTAACCCCTACCGCTGAAGCTACTGTTCCTAGCGAAGTTGTTCCTACAGATGTTCCCACAGAAACTGCACCAATCATCTACCATACAGTCATGACGGGAACAGCATTGGATACGGTGACCGTCACCCAGGGCACAACAGGACAATACCAGATCGCCTTTACATTAAAAACTGATTCAAAACAATTGTTTTCCGATTTTACAGGAACGCATATCAACCAGATCCTTGCCATTGTGCTTGACAAAACCATAATTTCCGCACCCAGCATCGACTCAGCTATTACCGATGGAGCAGGTGTCATCACAGGAAGTTTTACTCTGGAAGAAGCCAATGCATTGGCAATCCAATTAAGATATGGATCCCTTCCCATTCCGATCAAAGTTGTTGAAAGCCGGACTGTAGGACCTACCCTTGGACAGGAATCTGTTCAAAAAAGCCTATTCGCAGGTATTATTGGCTTTTTGGTGATCATCCTTTTTATGGTGTTGTATTACAGATTGCCTGGAGCCCTGGCTGGTATGGCTTTGATGGTATATGCCCTGACAACATTAATGCTATTCAAATTGATCCCTGTTGTACTGACATTGCCTGGTATAGCCGGTTTCATATTAAGCATAGGTATGGCAGTAGATGCCAATATCCTCATTTTTGAACGATTAAAAGAAGAACTGCGAGCAGGCCGAACCCTTCATCAAGCAATAGACCTTGGGTGGTCACGTGCCTGGCCTTCGATCCGTGATTCTAACTTCGCAACCTTGATAACCTGTGGAATTTTATTCTGGTTTGGAAATGCATTTGGTGCCAGCCTGGTTAAAGGTTTTTCACTGACATTGGCATTGGGTGTACTGGTTAGTCTTTTTACAGCAATCACAGTCACACGGACCTTCCTGCATGTCATGTTGGACAATATTAAGATCACCGAACATCCTCGCTGGTTCGGATTATAGGAGTGCCACAATGAATATCATAAAGAATCGTTACCTATACTTCGGCATCTCCCTCCTGGTGATCATCCCGGGTATCATCGCGCTCTTCCTTTGGCAACTCCCACTTGGTATTGACTTTACAGGCGGTAGCCTGCTCGAAGTCCGTTTCGAAACAGGTTCTCCTTTGTCTAGCGAACAGGTTGCTGGGATTTATTCAGATAATTCAAGACCAGGTACGGATATTGCCGATCCCATCATCCAAATCCTGGGAACAGATTCTTTATCCATCCGCTCAAAAGTGATGACAGATGCCACCAAGAGTGATATTGTGGCTGCCATACTGGAGCTTCATGGAAGCGATGTTACTGTTCTGCATTTTACCCAGGTCAGCGCTGCTGTAGGTCAGGAGGTTGCCACGCGTGCGGCTGGAGCGGTAGCCCTGGCTGCCATAGCCATTCTCCTTTACATTTCCTACGCCTTTCGAGGCGTTCAACACGCCTTCCGATATGGCACCGCAGCTATTATCGCCATGCTACATGATGTTTTGGTCGTTGTGGGTTTTGAAGCCATCGCAGGTCATTACCTGGGTTGGGAAGCAGATTCGCTATTTTTGACTGCTCTATTAACGGTTATAGGTTTCTCAGTTCATGACTCGATCGTCGTTTTTGACCGTATACGTGAAAACTCCAGTCATTACAAGAAAATTAACTACGAAACCCTCGTAAACCATTCCATCGTGCAAACACTGGACCGCTCAATTAATACTCAGCTCACCGTGATGATGACATTGCTCGCCCTGGCGCTCTTTGGAGGTGTAACCATCCGCCACTTTGTAGTGATCTTATTGGTTGGTGTCTTCTCGGGTACATACTCTTCCATCTTTAATGCTGCCCCGATTCTGGTGGTCTGGGAAAACAAGGAGTGGCGCACCTGGTTCAAGCGTAAACCAGCTGCAGTGCAATAATCTTGATTGGTGGGAAAATAATTCCCATTCCATATTTAATAAATCTAATAAAAGTAAAGGTTCCCATCTTAAGATGAGAACCTTTTTGCTGGGGGCAAAGGATTCGAACCTCTACATACGGAGTCAGAGTCCGCTGTCCTACCGTTAGACGAGCCCCCAATATCGAGCGGGGCGATTTTACCATACGCAAGTCCTTCCGTCCAGAGAAAACTCAGATTTGTGATTTCCTTGCTATTTTCCGGGTGTTTTCTTCAATATCAACGAAAAGTTTCAGAATTTCTGAAATCGCCATCAGGACCACAAAATAAACCACACCACGAAATGGATGTTCCAAGGTATATAAAATATTCGTGGCGATATCAGTCGGTCCCATGAAAGCCCAAAAACCACGCACGATTTGTAATATCATCACGATCAATGCTACCAAGAAGTCCACAGCATAAACTACCAAAATGATCCACGCCAACACATTGGCTAAACTTGACAAGCGGAAAATCACAATGGGATCGAAATAAGTTCCCAAGAATCTTTTCGTAATATCTTTTTCTGCGTCCATATCTCCTCCAATTACTATTATCCGGAAATCATTAAAAAAGCAAATAATAATTTTTGTGTTCTATAAAGTCTTCTTTTAAAACTGGTCATCGATTGGCAACCTGATTTTTCACAAGCATCTGTAAATTAACAGTATATAATTGAAGTGGGGAAAAAACAAGGAAAAAAAGGTTAATTGGGTGACATCTGTTTTATCCGCAGAGTATACTTGACGTGTTAGAATTGCATGATCGTAATTAGTATTAACAAGACAATAAGAAAGAAGTATCCGAGGACTATCCAATGATTGAAATCAACACTCCCAATGATTTTATCCGTGCCGCGGTCGAAGAAGATCGACTCTCCAACCGGTTTGGTGGCAGAGTCCAGACGCGTTTTCCCCCTGAGCCAAATGGGTATTTGCATATTGGTCATGCCAAGGCTATCTATATTGACTTTGGAATTGCCAACGAATATAACGGTGTCTGCAGCCTGCGCTTTGACGATACCAATCCAACCAAAGAGGATGTTGAATATGTTGATTCCATAAAAGATGACATACGCTGGTTAGGATTTGAGTGGAACGAGCGCGAATTTTACGCCTCAGATTATTTTGATCAACTCTTTGAGTTTGCCATCATCCTGATCAAAAAAGAAAAAGCTTACGTGGATGACCTTAGCGCTGATGAAATTCGTGGAAATCGTGGCACTCTGACCAAACCTGGCAAGGACAGCCCTTACAGAAATAGAAGCGTAGTCGAGAACCTGGATTTATTTGAACGGATGAAACTGGGAGAATTTCCAGATGGATCTCGCGTTCTGCGAGCAAAGATAGATATGACTTCTGGAAACATCAATATGCGGGATCCGGTAATGTATCGCATCCTTCACAACCCTCCGCATCACCGAACTGGCAGTAAATGGTGTATCTATCCGATGTATGATTTTGCTCACGGACAATCCGATTCTATTGAGGGGGTCACTCACTCTCTTTGTTCGCTCGAATATGAAGCTCATCGCCCTCTCTATGACTGGTTCCTGGATGAACTCGAAATTTATCATCCGCGCCAGATTGAATTTGCCCGTCTTAATTTAAGCTTTACCGTCATGTCCAAACGCAGGTTGATCCGTCTTGTTCAAGAAGGGTTTGTAAAAGGATGGGATGATCCACGGATGCCAACCCTGCATGGATTGCGGCGAAGAGGGTTTACACGTGCTTCAATCTTGAATTTTTTAGATCTAGTAGGAGTCGCAAAGAATGATAGTATCATCGATATCGCTTTGTTGGAGCATTGCCTGCGCGATGACTTGAATAAACATGCCCCCCGCAAAATGGCTGTTATTCGCCCCCTTAAATTGGTCATAGATAATTTCCCTGAAGGATTGGTTGAGGAAATAGATGCCATCAATAATCCAAATGACCCACAGGCAGGCACCCGCAAACTTCCGTTCACGAAGGAATTATTCATTGAACAGGATGATTTTTGCGAAGTACCTCCACCAAAATACTACCGTTTATTCCCAGGCAACGAAGTACGATTGAGATATGCTTACTTTATTACCTGTACTGGAGTGGTCAAAAACCCAATAACTGATGAGATCATCGAGATTCATTGCACTTACGATCCAAAAACGCATGGTGGTGATGCGCAGGATGGGCGAAAGGTTAAATCTACAATCCATTGGGTGTCAGCACCGCTTTCAATTTCTGCAGAAGTACGATTATATGATCGCCTGTTCTTGAAAGAAGATCCATACGAATTAGAAGAAGGATTGGATTTTACAGCCAATATTAACCCCAATTCTGTGGAAATCCTCCATGATTGTAGAATTGAAGCTAGTTTTGAAAAATCAGAAGTTGGAGATTTTTTCCAGTTCGAGCGTCTTGGATATTTTAACGTAGATACCGATACCAAAGAGACCAAACTGGTGTTTAACCGGTCTGTTTCTCTAAAGGATTCCTGGAGTCGCATGCAATCCGGCACGAAAAATAAATAAATAAAGTCCGGTCTGATGAAAAAATCAGACCGGATTTTATTAATCCTTGCTGTTTGTCAAAATCTCCATGGCATTTCTAATTCTTTCCAACACTTTTTCTTTGCCAAGGATCTCCATACTTTCAAATAGAGGTGGGCTGATAGTTTGCCCTGTCACTGCTGTGCGCAAGATACCAAATACTTGACCGGCTTTCAAGCCCATTTCCTCGACCAGAAGACGCATGGGAGGTTCAGCCAAAGCCGGGGTGAGCTCATCCAATGAGCTCAGAATCAGCAAAGACCGTTGTAAAACATTCCTGGAATCCAAAATAGATAAATTCTTGCCAATTAAGTCGGTTAATCCAGGTTCAATACTATCTTCAAAGAAGAATCCTGCAAAAAACAAGGCATCATCCAATGTAACTAACCGTTCCCTGATTATTGGTACGATCCGGATCAATTTATCATTGTCGACCTGGTAACCTTCTTTTTCAAAATATGGTCTTATCCTGGATGCAATTACCTCATTGCTCAGGTTTCGGATATGAGCGCCGCTAAAATAATCCAATTTTGCAAAATCGATAGCAGCTGGTGATGAGTTCACTTTATCTATATCAAATTTCTGAACCATTTCAGTTATCGTCATAAATTCGCCTTCAGCAATCCCCCAACCCATCAGTAGAATCCAATTTAAAATACCTTCAGGGGTATAACCCAGTTTCTCCAGGTCTGTTACAAAGATGGAATAACCACTTTCAAGTGCGTCAGCTGCATCACGTTTACTCATTTTCCCCTTACCTGATGGTTTCAAGAACACAGATAGATGAACCCATTCAGGTTCTTCCCATCCAAATGCACGCACAATATGCACGTGTAAAGGAAATGTTGAAAGCCATTCTGAACCACGGATAACGTGGGTTATTTTCATCAGATGATCATCCACCATGGCGGCCAGGTGGTACAGCGCCCATCCATCCGATTTAACCAAAACATAATCATCAATATTTTTATTTTCAACAATAATATCCCCTCGTAAAGCATCATGCACTGTTATGCTACCATCACGCGGTGTTTTAAAGCGGATTACATAAGGCTCACCGTTTGCAATTTTCGTGTTCGATTCATCTTTGGAAAGATTCCTACAGGTTCCATCATAATGCAGGTTTTCTTTGTGCTTCATTTGATCCTGGCGGACACCATCCAAATATTCTTTGGAGCAGAAACAAGCATAAGCATGACCACTATTGATCAATTTCCGGGCATATTCAAGGTAGATATCTTTACGCTCCGATTGACGATAAGGACCGTAAGGGCCACCGACACCCACACCTTCATCCCACTGCAATCCAAGCCATCGCAAACCCTGCATCAACTCCTCTTCAGCCCCTTTCACAAAACGCTTAAAATCTGTATCTTCTATTCGCAGGATAAATTTGCCACCTGTCCGTTTAGCCAATAAATAATTATATAGAGCAGTTCTGGCGCTACCCATATGCATACGACCAGTTGGAGAAGGTGCAAAACGAACCCTGGCAGGTTTAATGGAATCCACGATGTTTCTCCTAAAATTCCAATGTTTTTTGACGCATTACAACACTTTCCACGAGACCAATTCCTAACATCAATGATAAAAGACCACTACCCCCATAACTGATAAATGGTAATGGTAATCCGGTTACCGGTATAAGATTAAGGTTGACTGCAATATTCACAGCAGCTTGGAAGAATATGAGAATTGCTACACCGTAGGAGATAAATGCACCAAAGAAATCATTTGCCTTAATTGCTGCCCTCAGGCAACGAAAAATAATGAAGGCAATCAGTATTAATACAAACACAGCACCTACAAATCCAAATTCCTCGGCAACAACCGAAAAAATAAAATCTGTGTGGCGAACTTTAAGAAAGCGCAATTGGGTTTGTGTTCCAAGTCCATATCCCTTTCCTAATAAGCCGCCCGATCCGAGGGCGATCAGAGCCTGATCAACGTTGTACTGAGCGCCATATGTCGTGTTTGAATCAGAAAAAATAAAACCTGTGACCCGCTCTTGCTGATATGGTTCTAAGAATTGGAAACCGATCACGATCACAGCTATGGCAGTTATGATAAGTATTCCCAATTGAGTCAATTTAAGACCACCTATCCATGCCAGGGAGCCCCATAAAACCAGAATTACAATAACATTGCTCAAGTTTGGTTGTAAAAATATCCATATTGCCAAACCCAAAGCTATGAACAATCCTTTCAATAACCAAGGAAAATCGTGCAGTGAATCAATATTTCTCCCATAATAAAATGAAAGGGCTAAAATAACCACAATCTTAGCTAATTCTGTAGGTTGAATAGAAACAAGTCCGGTTTCCAACCAACGTGCAGCTCCAAACCTTTGCCCACCAATAATATACAAAATGATCAAGAAAACCATGATCACAAAATAGATCTGACGAATCAGGGCTGCCCAATAATGATAATCAATTAATGCTACGATCAAAATTACCACAAAACCCAGGATGGCAAAAATGATCTGGCGTTGGACCAGTCCTACCAAAGTTTCATTTCCAGCAATGGCTGAACGGATCATGGCAACTCCAAATGATATTGCCAATATTACCGCCCCAAATAAACTGAAATCAAAATGGCGCCAAAAATCTTCACGAATTCCACGAATCATTTTTCAACTCAAATTATCATTTTGCAGTGCTGGTTATCTCAAAAGAAACCAAGTTTTTATGAGAAGAGACTTCAATGAAATATAAACTCGAACAATAAAATAATATTTAGGATTGGATAGTTAATTGCCAAAGTATGGTAGACCGGCTATATCCCACGTCGTCGGTTGGTTTTTCGCATGGGGATGTCAGCCACCAAGCGTTGCGAATTCCCATCCTTGGCGATATTGATGGTCACCGCTGTTGGATCTATCTCGACATACCTGGAAATAACTTCGATCAATTCATCTTTCAAAGCGTCCAATGCTGCCGGTGTTAGATCTGTCCGGTCATGGATCAGGACAAGCTGTAATCGTTCCTTTGCACTACCAGCACTTTTCTTGCGTCCAAGCCTTCGGGTAAAAAACTCCATATTACTTCCTCCCCGAGAAAATCCGCTGGAAGAATCCCTGGTTTTCCACATCCATGAAAGGGATTTCTTCACCCATTAGTCGGCGAGCAATGTTATGAAATGCCTGACCTGCTTTGCTCTTGTTATCAAATGCCATGGGAGTGCCACGATTTGAAGCGACGATCACATTCTCATCCTCTGGAACGATACCCACCAATTGTATTGCCAATAAATCCAACACATCTTCCACCGAGAGCATATCTCCACGTTTAACCATGGCTGGTTTGATCCGATTGATAACCAGCAGGGCTGGTCCTTTCTCTTCAGCATCCAGAATACCGATCACCCGATCAGCATCCCTAACCGCTGATACTTCTGGATTCGTCATTACCAATACCTGATCTGCGGCAGCTATGGAATTGCGAAAACCTCGTTCAATACCCGCAGGAGAATCGATCAAAATCCAATCACATTCCTGGCGTAGTTCGTCACAAAGGCGTACCATATCGCTTGGAGAGACAGAACTTTTATCCCGTGTTTGTGCAGCCGGGATAAGATACAACTCTGGTAAACGTTTGTCTCGAATCATGGCCTGGCGTAATCGACAACGCCCCTCAACAACATCCACAAGATCGTAAACTATGCGATTTTCCAAACCTAAGACTACATCGAGATTTCGTAGTCCAATATCACCATCAATACAAACTACTCGTTGTCCAAGTGATGCCAGCCCAACCGCAATATTAGCAACTGCGGTTGTTTTGCCAACACCACCTTTTCCAGAAGTCACAGTCGCAACTTTTGCTGTCATTTACCCATCCTATACATTATCCTGATTTCCAAGGCTCAGCTATTATATTTCCGTTGTGTAATTTCGCTATTTCCAACTTACCTTTTGCATCTTTTTTTGGAGAAACGGCTATCTTACCTGCAATTCGTAATTGCATTGGAGAAAACTCGAGAGCTCCAACCACAGCATCTTCATTTCCGTTAGCGCCAGCGTGTACTAGTCCTCTCAAACGACCCCAGACAAGCACGCTTCCACCTGCCTTAATCTCAGCTCCCGGGTTGACATCTCCAAATACAATCACATTCCCTAAATACTCTATGCGTGTTCCTGAACGAAGGGTGTGTTGAATCCATAAAGCCTTTTCTTCAGAATTACCATCAGCTGGTTCAATTTCATCAATTGGCTTTGGTTTCGAAATGCGGGTTGCCAACCCGAGGTTTTGTGCAGATTGTTCAGTGGCGGATGAGTTACTGAGGACAGCCCACAAAGTAATGCCATGCTCGGAAAGGATATCCCTTATTGAAACCAGCTCTGTAATTCCCAACAGATGATTACCGGCATCCAAGACAAAGCGGGCACTCTGATAAAAAGTCTGACGCTCCTTAATTTGACTGATCAAAGCAGAAGTTAGAGAATCCCAATCAGCATCTCCAAAGGTCACCATAAGACCCTCACGAATGCCTTTAATTTGGATAAGGGATGATTCTTTTGTCATAATTCCGATAAATTATAGCACACTGAGACTGGATGATTATGGTGCGATCCCTTGTGCGGTATCAACCGCTTTTTGTTCAAAGTAAGCATCCATGACAAGTTTAACAATCGGAGCTGCTACACTTCCGCCTTCACCCCCATTGTAGGCAAATGCCAATATCACAATCTCAGGATCATCATATGGTGCATAGACCACTGTCCATGAATGTGTCGGCCAATTTCCAAATGTGCATCGATTCAGGCTATTTGCAACATCATCACAATATTCTGCAGTACCGGTTTTTCCTGCAACAGCAATTGGATAATCCTCAAATGAGTATGTGTTGTTCAAAGTTCCAGATGGGTCAGTTGCCGCCAAACGCATGCCTTGCTGGATGCTTTGTACTACCCAAGGAGCGACGTATTTAAAATCACCATCGGAAGTACAATAAGTGTTTTCACATCTGAAATCTTCAATAACCTGATCGACTGTGATATCCCATTTCATATTAGGTGTGAACGGAGAAATTTGATAGCTTTTTTGTTCTTCCGGTTTATCGCTCACTGTTTGAGCTTCCGGGTTCCACCACTTCTCGAGAACTGTCCCATCAGAATCCTGGATTGAACGAATAAGGGTGGGTTGCATCAATTTTCCATCATTAGCAATAGTTGCAGCAGACATCAACACCTGTAAAGGTGTTGCCAACACATACCCCTGACCGACACTGGCAATATATGTATCTCCAGTTGACCAGTTTTCACCCTGATATATTCGTTTCCATGTTGGGTTCGGGATCAATCCTGAAGATTCACCGTACAATTCTATTCCAGATGGTTGGCCATATCCAATTGCTTTTGCATATTGCTCCAGGCGAATAATTCCAAGACCCTCTGGTATCTCAGATTTATAGCCTCCCCCCAATTTATAAAAACAGACATTACTGGAATATGCAATACAATGGAGAAAATTTAACTGCCCAAATGATTCCGGGTAGATCCAATCACGGAATGAACGTTGAAAACCAGGGTCGGTGGGTGAATAACTTTCTGTAATTATCAATTCGCCAGGAGCATCGACAATCTGCTCCAAGGAAACGATACCTTCATTCAAAGCACCTGTGGCTGTCGAAAGTTTAAAAGTTGAACCGGGAGGGAATTCGGCTGAAATTGTTACATTTAACAATGGGTGAGTTGGGTCCTCACTCAGTTGCCGATAATAATATGAAGGTATGAAGCGCGCCAGACGATTGTTTTCATAGGTGGGCCATGACACCATGGCGAGTATCTCACCTGTTTGAGGATTCATGGCCAGCACTGCACCACTTGTAATACGAACATAACCATAATATCGATTATTCCAATAATCGATTTCTTCTGCAATAGCTGCTTCAGCTGCAGCCTGAAAACGTGTATCAATCGTAAGGGTAACATTAGCACCTGGAACAGGTGCCAATGGTGGTTCCAGATTACGTAATTCCTGCCCAGCCACATCTACTTCAATAACGCGTTTTCCGGGAGATCCAATCAATATGTCATTCAGGGATGCTTCAATACCAGCATAACCCACTTTATCAGTCTGTGTTGAAAACCCGAGGTCTTTGTAATCAGCTTCCAATCTGGCTGGGATCGGACCTAAAAAACCAACAACATGTGCAGTTAATGAGCCGGTGGGATAATCCCGGATCGGTTCAATTTCCACGCTCACCCCAGGCCAATTCACCATTCGCTCACGAGCAATTCGAGCTATATTTTCACTGACATTGCATTGGATCTTTACCGGTGAGTAGGGAGCCAGCGAATTTCCCAAATCCACCAATTGTGTGATTCCCGGACCAGGAACACAGGCAGAAACCAATTTTGCATCTTCAATTGTCCCGCTGTTTACAGGAACTCCGGTTAGGTCTGATAAATCGCGATAGACCTGTTGAATATCTGAGAGATCATTTGGTAGAAAAGCAGGTGTGATTGATATTGAATAAGAGGCAATATTACGCGCCAAAACATAACCATTACGATCATAAATGATGCCACGTTGGGGCGCTTCACTAACGATTTTGGTTCGATTATTATTTGAATATTGTAAATAGGTTCCGTAATCCACAATCTGCAATCCGAACAAGCGGGAAATAAAGATAATAAAAACAACTCCGAAAACAATATATATCGTCCACAATCGCCACGGTTGAAAACGAGCCAGCATTGATGAAGAGCTCATAAATTTACCTCAGTTGGGTACAACCAGAGAGCCAAATCCTTGATCAGATAATAAACTGGTATCACCAACAACAAATTGAGTAAAGTACTTGGCAGGATAATCAAGCTAATGACTTCTCCTAATTGGAATGATCCACCTACAAGAGCCAAGTATGCAATCGTTAATAGGTGGATACCAAATGTGCCAATAGAAATAACCACAAATGTCTCCAAAAGAACCGCCTGCCAGACTCTTCGATGCAGCAAGCGACCTACTCCTACAACCAAAAGGTAACCTGACAATGGTATGAACCAGGGTAAACCCGATATGTAACCGACCAATAAACCAGCTGCCAGCGCCCAAAACCAGGAATTTTTTACCCTCTCCTGAATTGACCACGTCACCAGGATAGCCAAAATCAAATCTGCACTACCAGAAAGAAGATTGACGCGACTGATGATCGCTGTTTGAATCATTAGTGCGACCCCCAATATGGGTATTGCCAAGAGATGATACATTTTTATTTAAGGGTTTGGTGTGGGTAGCAAAGGCGAGATGTCTACCGGCTGAAAATTGATAATAACCAGTACATATTCCAGATGCGAAAAATCCACAATTGGTTGAATGGAGGCTGACTGGAATAATTCATCCTCCGGGTTGCTGATGCTAACAACCTGACCGATCAAGATATTGGGAGGATAATCTCCCCCCAATCCAGATGTGAGAACCACGTCATTCGCTTCAATAAATACATCGTGCGAGACCATCCCAAGAGAAAGGCTGCCCGTGATCGAACCGCTTAGTAAAGCTTCTGTTTTAGAATTCTTTAAAATAATATTTACTGCAGAAATTTGATCTGTTATCAATTGCACCCTGGCTGCCCCAGATACGACAGCATCAACTCTACCTACCAATCCTTGTTGGGTAACTACCGGCATTCCACGAACGATTCCCTCATTTGACCCAACGTTAATAATCACGTATCTGAGGAATGGGCTCGGGTCACGTCCAATCACAGCAGCTGCTTTGTAGGTGTTTTCCGGGTTGGTCCGTGCAAAATCCACTAACGCTGATAGGATTTCAGTTTGGGTCACCTGCTGTTGGAGTTCTATGATCTGGGTTTGCAGTCTTGCAACATCCGCTTCCAATTCTAAATTTCTCTGCCGTAAAGAGGCCATATCCCGGGGAACAGTGAGAAAATCTGAAATTGCAAGGAATCGGCTTGAAAGCCATGTTTGAGATCCAATCGTAATTTTCCCAACCCAATTGGTTATCCCGCCAAAGTAACCACCTAAAGCAAGCATTACAAAACCGACCAAAATTAATAATATTAAGGTCGTTTGCAATGACCGGGGTAAATTTGATTTCATATCAAAGTTTTAATTATTACTAATCTATACTTTGAAAAAGGATAATTATCGGTTGCTTCCATCTCGTTCGAGACCAACAAGAAAATGTGAATGATTTTTAAAATCGTCCAAAACAATCCCGGTTCCACGCACAACACAAGTTAGAGGGTCATCTGCAACCCAAACACGCAGGTTTAACTCATCTGACAAACGTTCGGCAAGCCCTTGAAGCAAGGCGCCCCCTCCTGCAAGGCAGATACCCATATCCATCAGATCCGCAATTATCTCAGGTGGGGCTTCATCCAACGCATCTTTAACGGTATCTACGATAACCTGAACAGAGCCTGTCAAGGCTTCCCGCATTTCTACGGATGAAACGATAATAGATTCTGGTAATCCGGTTACCAGATTACGACCGCGGACTTCAGTGGTTTTTTCGATCGGCAACTGAAACGCAGAGCCAACACTCCACTTGATTTGTTCAGCAATCCTTTCACCAATCAAGAGGTTATATTTATTACGAATATACTGTAAGATTTCCAGATCCATTTCATCGCCGGCTACGCGCAATGATCTTGATACAACAACCCTGCCCATGGAGATAATCGCCACTTCAGTGGTACCTCCACCGATATCAACCACCATTGTACCGCGCACATCATTCAAAGGTAAACCTGCCCCCAAGGCTGCTGCAATGGGTTCTTCGATCAGGTATGTGTTTCGAGCGCCTGCAGACATAGAAGCATCATAGACAGCCCGTTTCTCCACCTGAGTAACTCCCGAGGGTATTCCAATTACAACCCGAGGGCGGGGCAAAGGGACAATTGTCTGTTCATGGACTTTGCCTATAAAATATTCCAACATGGCTTCTGTGATCTCAAATTCTGAGATCACGCCATCCCGAATAGGTCTGATCACCAAGAGAGATCCGGATGTGCGACCAGCCATCTCCTTGGCTTCGAGTCCTATTGCAAGAGGTGTACGCGAACGTTTATCAATAGCAACCCAGGAAGGTTCATTGATAACTATTCCTTTGCCACGGACGTTAACGAGGGTATTTGCAGTACCCAGGTCTATTCCAATATCCAAAGAGAAGAGGCCTAGCAACCAGTTAATTGGATTAAAAGCCAAACAGGACTCCTAGTGGGAAATTTAACAAGATCATTATACCATTCTAATTATTTGAGTCTTTTTATTATCAGCATGGTCAAATCATCAGCCGGGAGATTTGAGCCCATAAAATCAAATACTGATTCTTCGATTGATTTTACAATAATTTTAGATGAAGAAGTGTGATTTTCTTTGAATACATTACATAACCTATCATCACCAAAAAATTCTTGCTGTTGGGAAATCGCTTCTGTTATTCCATCAGTATATAATAATAGACAATCTTCAGGTTTGAGTTGGATCACACATTCGTCAATCAAGGTATTTGCCACTATTCCAAGAGCCATTCCTGTACGATCCAATTTTTGTACCTTTTTTTTGCCGGAGAATATTAAAAATGGCGGGTTATGACCTGCATTGGCATATGTCAACTTTCCAGTCTCCAATGATAGAACTGCGTAGACAATTGTCACAAACATTCCTTGTTGGTTTTCAGGGATGAGCAGGTCATTTATCCTTTGGAGCACTTCGGATGGAGATGTAACCTCCAGGATAACTGCACGCAGAAGTGTGCGTGTAACAGCCATAAATAAAGCAGCCGGGATTCCCTTATCCGACACATCGGCAATGATCAATCCCAGCTCTCCATTTGGTAACTTGAAAACATCATAGAAATCACCACCGACTTGCCTTGCTGGGCGCCAGTAAGCAGCCAATTCCCAATTTTCAAAATCCGGCAATTGTTGTGGTAAAAAGGTCTGTTGAATCTGACGGGCAAGGTGAAATTCATATTCCAATCTTTCACGGGCAACTGTCTGCAATTGGAGATTTTCATTCTGGATGCTCATCGCCACCTGTTGAGCAATTCCATTGATAATTTCGACTCTTTTCTGACGAAATCGGCGGGCTTCTGATGTTTCTTCTACCACGATAACACCAAAGAATTCAGTTTTAATTTTCAAAGGAAAACCGATCAATAAATTCTCCCCCATTTCCATTGCGTAGAAAGAATCTTCCTTTGATAAAGCAAGGTCCGGACAAAGCCAGGATTCCGGGGTTTTTGATTTCAGGGAACCTATAACTTCTTGACTGCTTTCAAGAACTGCATCCAGGAGTGGATAATCACCTGCTGCAAAATTCTTGCTCATGATCACCTTTTGAATTTCATCGTCCATCCCATAGGCATGAGAGGGTATAAATAACTCCTCTGTATGAAGATAGATGGCACACGATTCAACTCCAACCAAAATCGGTGTAATGCGTGCTATGGATGCAAGCAAATCTTCCAGATTCTCCGCATTGGCTACAGTCTGAGCAACCTGCAGCAATGCTGCTGAAGCGTATGCTTGTTCCTGGGCAGAATCATATAACCTGGCATTTTCAATTGCTACAGCTGCATAACCTGCGAATGTGGAAGTTATAGCCTGAGCTTCATGTCCATATCTTCCAGTTGTAGGATGGGCAAGTGTTAAAACTCCCAGTGGCTGGTTTCCTATTTTTAATCGCGCTGCAATGGATGAATAATCCGCGGAATAACCTTTGACTGCCCCACTTGGACCGATTGAGTCGAATGGTTTTCGGATTATTGGGAGATCAGAATTCAGGGCTTCCGCGAGGAAATCTGAGGATTCAGGCCAATCTTTCCTGGCAATTTCCACATCAATTGGATCAGCACCTCGAATGTGTGCAAGATATATATCCTCACCATCCAACAACCATATTGCTGAGATCTCACATGGCAAGTCTTTTTCCAGCTCCCCCAGGATTGTATCCAAGACATCATCCACGCTTACATTCGCCGAGAGTAATCCAGCTACCTCATGTAAACTGTCCGCAATCTGTCTACGCCATTTTTCGGATTGGTACAAGTCAGCATTATGGATGGCTGCTGCGATATTATCTGCAAGAGCTTCACAAATAACGCGGTCATCATCCGTGAACACACCTTTGTTCTCAGATTGGATGTCCAGTACACCCAATACTTGTCCATCAAAGATAAGTGGTATGACCAATTCAGCAAGTGTTTTTTCCGGAGGTAATCCTGAGGGCTTATAACGAGGATCAATTGTGACATCGTTTGCAATTACTGATTCGCCGTGGGTAGCAACCCAGGGGATTAATCCCATCGTGGAGTCCAGATCCAGGCTATAACCTTCAAGGGCTGAACCTCTCCAACCACTCCCAGCTTCATGGTAGATGCGTCTCCGATTAGGGTGAACGCTGAAAAGATGAACATGCTGGTATCCCAACCGTTCCTGAATCAAAGATGCCACTTTTTGAAGCAATTTATCAAGATCAAGTATGGTGGTGATATCCCGACTCACATCTGTCACAAGTGCGAGATGTTTTGCCCGTTTTTGCAGGTCGCCATATAAATGCGCCCCTTCGACAGCAATGGATATATTGGCTGCCAAAGCCCGCAGAACAAGTAAATCATTAGGATGAAAAGCATCTTGCTGATTGCTTTGAATATCCAAGACACCTAATATTTTTTCTTCGATCTTTAGAGGAAGAACCACCTCAGATAAAGTCTCTGGTAAGCAGTCCACAAATTTGAAACGCGGTTCTTGATGGACATCGTTACTGACGATTTCTTCTCCAGATTGGGCGACAAACCCGATCAACCCCTGCCCAATTTCCACTTCCAATACCGGTGATGTAGGGTGTTTTGCTTTTTCCCCAACTGGTCCAGCAGATGAATAAAATTTTAAAGTCTTTTCTTCAGGTTTGAGAGTGAAGATGGCCACATAGTAATATTGAAAAGTCTGTTGGATCAACTGGGTTAATCGGTGTACCAATTCATCCAGATCAAGAATGTCCACTATTTGAGAGCTGACCATGCGGACCAGGTTCAGTTGTTCTATCCGCCATTGTTCAACTTCTTTGCGATGCGTATTGTTTAGCGCTAATGCAATATGCGCTGCCAGTCCTTTAAAAACTTCAATTTCTTCCTCTTTGAATGGATTTTTATTCGAGCGACTGGTTTGCATTACCCCAAAAGTTGTATCCTGACATGAAATCGCCATCGCCAGACGATTTATGCCTTGGGAATTCTGGATAAGTTCGCCGATATTTTTAGCCTGACCCATCTCGATTGTTGGAGGTTCTGGATTAAAAAATGGTTGAAAAGGGCGCCCAGGCAAACGGAGATTGCTTTCATTGATCCACAGCTCATTATCCCCTCCAAATATTTTCTGTAAAGTTGAGACAATCAAATCGTGCCTTGCAGCCAGATTTTCCGCTTCCAGCAACTTTGAACCCAAAGTAATAACCTGGTCCCAACTTGATGATTTTTCAACAATGCTTTTTTTCATTTCACCCCACTCTGTGTTTTCTTAAAGTTAGAACATTACCTGCCTCACCCAATGATTCGTAATGAACTTCGTCCATTAAATGTCGAATCAGATACAGACCCAGTCCTCCGACCTGTCTTTTGTTAATTTTGCCAGTTAGCTCAGGCTCTGGAACCAAATCCGGCTCAAAACTGGTGCCATGATCTCGAAAAACTAATACCAGGCTTTTTGCATCCTGGCTGCAGGTACATTCAATTTCACCTTTATCATCAGTCTTATAAGCATGCTCGATAATATTTGAGCAGGCTTCATCCGAAGCAAGCTGAACCGCATAAACACCGGCTTCATCAAACCCAGCATCTTTTGCTGCTCTGGCAACATATTCACGGATTGAATCCAGGTTTTTAAAATTTGCTGGGAAAATGGCTGTTCGCATAACAAAACCAGGACCCGTTTCCGACCTATCAACCTGGTCCGGTTCCATTAAAATCCAATCTTAGAAAGAATTAGAAATTACCAACTGCAGATACTTGATCTGAAAATATCTTGAATAAGGAAGTAAATCCAGTCAGGTCAAGGGCTTCCTGTGTCCGCTTTGGAAGTGAAGCCAATACGATCTCGCCACGATTATAACGTTTACAGGTTCTTTGACCCATCAGCATGGTCCTGAATCCTGCGCTGGACATAAACTCCAAACCACTCAGATCAAGTACGATCTTATAACGACCTTCATTGCTAATGGTCTCTATTGCTTCTCCCAATTTTGGAGCTGTATAACTATCGACGCGACCTTTGACACTGATCAAATCACAATGTTTGAACTGCTGGGTGACAATTTCCATGGTGCCTCCGTATAAAGATGGTCTAAAATAATCAATTTACAACTTCCAAAAAGAAAGAAATTTAAAAATTTGACTTTCCAGTTCAATTATATAGCAACAGAAATTATAACACGGGAGTTCTGTAATCTCAATTAATGAGGTATATCAACATTATTATTAAGGTTAATTTCAATCAATAACCACGTTCGAAATCCACCAGGTGGTTTAGTGGCAGGTTTTGATCAAAACGAAGATAGTTCTCAATAAACAATAAAGCGAGATCACCTGGAAGGCTGGGGGCAGCCGTATGGAATGTGATGAATAAATTTGGTATCTTCCAAAAGATATGTTCTTGCGGCAAAGGCTCCTTTTCAAAAACGTCCAGAGCGGCTCCAGCGATCTGACCTGTGGATAAGGCTGTAGCAAGGGCAGTTTCATCAACAGTACTTCCACGCCCAACATTTATAAAGAAGGCATGAGGTGGAAGCCAACCTAACATTTGTGAATTGACCAAGTGCCTGGTTCCAGGTGTGTTGGGAAGGCTATTAACAAGGTAATCCAACCCACTTGTAAATTCCTTAAGATCAGCACCATGAAAATATTGATCCACATTGACACATGATCGACTTGTTCGTGAGTAACCTCTAACATGCATACCAAATTGCTTCATTGTGGAAGCCAAATAAACGCCTATTGAACCGACTCCGAGCAAGCCAATTGTTTTCCCCCTCACTGCTCCAGAAAGAGATGTATCCCAAATTCCTTTCTTTTGAGCCTGGTATCGTTGAAGGATGCGTCTTTCATGGTGTAAGAGATAAGCTAAAACATATTCAGATATCAAAGGACCAAATACAACCCGGGCATTAGTTAATTGATAATCACGGCGTAATCCCTGAGTGAGTAATGGTTCAACACCCGCCCAGGTGGTTTGCACCCATTCCAGTTCCGGAAGTTTATGAAGAATCATCCCAACCAGGGTTGAATCTCCAAAAAGAATATTAGCTGAAGATTTAGAATCTATTTGATCTGGATGGTTTGCGGTTTGAAGGATTTTTAAATTTGGTAAATGTTCAGCTGCAATCAACTTGTAGTATTCATCTGCATTTTTAGAAAGGATTAACAGGTTATTCAATTTTAGAACCACTTATTTTTATTGTTAGGTGCACGGTACCAATCTCACTGTTTACAATTGGAAAGAACGGTTTCGAAACGGTCCAATGCTTCGTCAATAATAGAATCCGTATCAGCCATGCTAGTGTACATACGACTACCCGCCAGAGTGATCAAACCCTGAGACATGAAGGCTGCCCCCATTTCTTCCATCATGTGCTTGCGAGGTTTAAGTTCGCGCGCAATTTTTAGCGGATTTTTAAAATCCAATAACATGGTGGCTGCTGTTTCAAGATGAACTATCGAACCATGATTGTAGGCTACAAATGGCAATTCAAGTCTGGTGATGATACTTTGCAAGCCTTTTGTCAACCGATCGCCAGCCTGTCCTGCGAGAACAGGTGCTTGTGTACGTTCCATCTCAATCAAGGCATGGTAACCCGCAACGCATGATAGTGGATTAGCTGACAATGTGCCTCCTACATAAGCACGTTGACCTGTGCCACCGATACCTGCTGAGAGGTGCAGCATTATTTCTTTTCGACCTCCTAATCCGCCTGCCATTGGATAGCCACCTGTAATGCACTTACCGAAGATGGTCAGGTCAGGTTTTATATTCAAGTAACCCTGGGCTCCTCCCATCCCTAATCGGAAACCTGTAACCACTTCGTCAAATATCAACAGAGATCCAAATTCGTCACACATATCGCGAACTTTCTGGTTGAAATCCCTGCTGACCGGGCGAGTCCCACTTTCGGGACCGAGAGGCTCCAGAATTACCGCAGCTGTGCCACCTCGAAATTGATTCAAAATTAATTTTCTTCGTAAGGCAGCAAGATTATTTGGATAGAACTCCTGGGTATGTTTGCTGACACTGTGAGGGATCCCAGCTGCCTCAAAACGTCCTGTTCCAGGGATGTGCAGACCAAAAACCATCTGGTCACTCCAGCCATGATAAGCCCCTCCCACCTTGATTATCTTTTTTTTGTGAGTATGAGCTCTTGCCACACGGATGGCTGCCATAACACTTTCGGTACCTGAACCCAACATTCGGAACATTTCTACAGCGGGCATGTATTGATTCACCAACCTGGCCAGCTTTAATTCATATTCATGAAACAAACCGGTCACCGGACCAGATGCATTGATGATGTGCTGCACCTGTTCGCGTACGGGAACATAATTGCTTCCAAGTACAGTTGGACCACCTGCCTGTAAGAAATCGATATATCGATTTCCATCCACATCCCACATATATGCCCCATCTGCTCTTTCGATTGCAATCGGGAAGGGATAATTGAATGCAAGGTTATGCTGTACTCCCCCTGGTATGAATAATTTGGCTTCATCAGTTAATACCCTGGAATTCTTGCACTTTTCATCGAAATAAACCAGGAATTCTTGCATTTTATCGCGTTGGATTGGTATAGGTGGTTGATTGATAAGGTCAGCTAACCGTTTATAGATTTCACGAGTATCCGGCCACTCTGATATTCCATATTGATTATGAATCATTGGTTCTCCTGCCAAATTAAAACCGTTTGATCAAAAAAATATTTCTATTCACCATCTGATGATACTTCTCCTGCTGAAAACTTCTTTTGGTCTTTACGCAATTTCCCAAATGCTATTTCACGGATCGGTGCAGGAATTCTGCTGGCTTCCCGCTCTGCACACAATGTCAGAAGATACGCCAAAGAACACTTTTCCAATATTTCCACATTATAGATTGCACGCAACATGCTTTCACCAAAGCACAAAGCCCCGTGATTTTGCATGATGAAGGCATTATTATGATTCTTGATATATTTGATGATTTTTTTCTTCAGGAAATCTGTCCCGGAAGGAGAATATGGGATGATCTCTACAGAACGACCCAAATAACGCACTTGCTCATCAAAAAGGGCAGGAATCGGTGTCTTCATCAATGAAAGGGCACTGGTATAGACTTGGTGCGTATGTATGATCGCATTGACATCACTACGCGTCTGGTAAATTCCAACATGGAAACTGCTTTCAACTGATGGTTTCAACTCTCCTTCCAGCCTGTTTAATTTAAAATCCAATACACAAATATCATTTGTGGTCATTTTCATATAATCAAAATTTGATGGAGTGATGGCCATGGCAGATTCGCCAGGAATTCTCATTGATAAATTTCCTCCTGTCGCCATCAAATACCCTTTATTCACCAGAATCTGGGCTGTTTCGACGATCTGTAATTTACAGTATTCAAATTGGAGCATGGGTCACCTCTCTATTCAGGTTTCAATTTATCGTTTCTTCACTTCTTGAGAGAATTGTACCCTTATTTCTTTTATTGATGGAGGTGTTGATAATTACTTCCTTATTACTCTTTTAATATACTTTCAATAACCAATATGGTGACCAACCATCCATCATTATTAATTGGATAGGCAAATTAATTGATCCCAATTTATCCTTTTCCATATGAAACGATTTGGAGCATCCATTTTTCACACAGATAGCCCTGGTGGGATGATAACCCAATTCTTTGCTCATTAAATGCAGGTTGTGGGTGGATTTTTCAATTTTCTCGCTTCTTGATATAACTAAAGGGAGGAAGTGGGGAATGGCATTTATAAAACACATGAGGATGTCGAGTTTAAGAAATGATCAATGAGATGAAAATCATAATGTTCGATAGTCATCAAACAGTATAATCAGGATATGACCTTCTGGAGACGTATAAGTCATTCATCAGAGATCCCTTCAGAATTCAGGCAGAATTTTTTACATCTATACCTGGACATGGGATGGTTCGGTGTTTTGAGTGGGAGCTCGTTGGCTTTCCTTTCGGTATATGCTGCCCGGCTGGGAGCCAATCCGTTTCAGGTTGGATTACTGGGAGCTTTGCCCGCTGTTATTAACCTATTAATTGCCATTCCAGCCAGCCAATGGTTACAAAATAGATCTATTGGAAAAGCAGTTTTCTGGGCATCTGTATATTACCGATTTGGATACCTGCTCTTGATCCCTCTGCCCTGGTTATTTGCTGACCAGCAACAAATATGGGTTCTAGTTGTACTGGCTTTATTAATGGGTATCCCTGGAACTGCTCTGGCAGTTGGATTCAATGCACTATTCGCAGAGGCTGTACCGACAACCTGGCGGGCGCATGTCGCTGGCGTCCGGAATGTGATTCTATCCATAGTTTATGTAATCACGTCCATCCTTTGCGGAGCTATTCTTACAAATATCCCATTCCCTGTCGGATACCAGATCGTGTTTGGGATCGGGTTTCTTGGTGCAGCCATGAGCAGTTTTCACCTGCATTATGTGCGTCCTTTGGTTATTTCAACAGATACATCGATCGAATCTGCAATTGAAAATTCAATTTCCAAGAGCCAAAAACTAGGAATTAGGTATTGGTTGAAACAAGTTCGATCAAAACTAATCAGGGTAAATGTCTGGAATACACCTTTTCGGAATACATTAACTGTACTGTTGTTTTTTCATATCGCCCAATTTTTAGCGATACCCTTATATCCATTGTATTTTGTTAATGTATTACATTTAACAGATCAACAAATCGGGATCGGTTCAGCTGCTTTTTATTTTACGGGATTGATCGGTTCCATGCAATTGGCACGCTTCAGCAATAAGTGGGGGCACCATAAAGTGACAAGTCTAGGTGCCATCCTGACAGGTCTCTATCCCATCTTATTGTTCTTTTCGCATGGTTATTACCAATATATGGGGATCTCACTGATCGGTGGTTTTGGCTGGGCTTTTGTAGGTGGAGCTCTGGTCAATTATTTGCTTGAAAAAACCCCAGGTAATGATTGGCCAGCATATCTGGCCTGGTATAACATTATTTTAAATATTGCCATCCTGGCAGGTTCAATCCTTGGACCAATATTGGCTGGAACTGTCGGGTTGGGGATCGCCTTATTAATAATTGGGATTTTTCGATCATTTTCAGGATTAGCCATCCTCAAATGGGGTTGATCTAATCCAGCTTGTGTTAAAATCAAAACATGGATATCAAGGTTGTTGCTACCAATCGCAAAGCTAAATTTGAATACTTCCTGTTGGAGGAATTCGAAGCAGGACTATCTCTTCAGGGAAGTGAAATTAAATCAATTCGAGCTGGACAGATCAGCCTGGCTGAAGCTTATATTAAAGTGGATGGAAAGAATGCCTGGTTGGTGGAAGCGCATGTTGCCCCGTATGAACAAGCTAATCGCAACAATCATGACCCTAAAAGACCCCGGCGTCTTCTCTTACACAAGAAAGAGCTCAAGAAACTCTGGGATGCTATTCGTCAAAAAGGGGTCACGATCATCCCAACACGTATTTATCTGAAAGGAGGGCGCGCCAAGTTGGAAATCGCCATTGCCCGCGGCAAGAAATTGTATGATAAACGCGCAGCCATTGCCAAGCGTGAAACAGACAGGGAAATTGAGCGCCAGATAAGGACAAGTGAGTAATATGGCTGCTTCAACCATTGGTGGAATAAATTTGCTCGATGAAGCAGAAAAAATAGAGATATATTCCCGCTTGATCCCATTGGAATTGCTTGATCGCTTTAATATTCCTGTTACCTTCAAAGACAAAGATGGAAACCCATTACTAAGCTTCAAATTCACACCAGGAAATACTGATGTTGAGATGAAGTTATTTCACCAGGTTGATTTTCCTGACCCAATTCTGTACGGACATTTAACCGACACAATGTCCGGACAAATCCACGTACTTCTTTATATACTTAACGACCCATCCGCAAAGAGATTCGACGTGGATCGAATGCCTGATGGTCAAGCCACCAGGTTTGGAACCTTCAAACGCAACTTCCAGGCAGAAGAAGCAGCCATGAAGGAAGGGCTCGCTCCTGGTCAAGTTCGTTCCGGTCTGAGGCTATTACCTATTGCAATATTGAAATTTGAAGAATTTGTAAGTAGTTTAGGTCACAATGTATATTTTGCAGAACCACTTTATTATCACAATGCAGTACTCTTCGAACGGTATGGTTTTTCCTATCAAGTTGGCAGAAAGCTTATGGAAAGAATTGAAACCGGATTTTCTGATGATGGGGATCTAAAACCATTATTAAATAATTCCACACCTTTCAGAATCCGTTCAGCTGAACATAGTGTCCGTTTGCGATCTTGGGCGATCCATGACGGGATACTCGGTGAACCATTTACCAATGTAACCATGTATAAATATGTAGGTAAATCAGCGGGGATCAATACTTGTATAAGTTGTGATTGGTGAGATAACTCATAACAGATCAAGTCTTGTATGATCAGGGAAATACCAGGGTTAAATAATAATTACACAAAATACAGCTTATAAGAAAATATTTCCTCGAGATGAGTATCGTCGAGGTTTTTTCATATATCTTGATTTGCCAGCAGCGTCGCTGCCACTACTGCCTGCCCAAGCGCAACTCCCCCATCATTTGTTGGTACCAATTTGTGAAAATAAACCTGAAAACCATCCGCACGTAAATAAGCCAATGTTGCCTTTAATAATGTTAAATTTTGCCAAACTCCACCACTTAAAACAACATCAGCGATCCCTGTTTGATTGCGGATATTTTGGCAAATTTGCAAAGTCATATAAGCCACCCCATTGTGGAATCGAGCAGCTATTTTGGAAACAGGAATACAATTTTTTAAATCCTCAACAATGGACCTTATCAAAGGTGCCGGGTCGATATTTTCTGATGCTATATCAAAATCGTATTTACTCAATTCAGAGGGATCAACTAAATTCTCAAACTCAATGGCAGCCTGGGCTTCATAATTCACATGCAACTTAGTTCCGGTCAGTGCGGAAACAGCATCAAATAATCGACCCATGCTCGAGGTTCTGGGAGAATTCAACCCAGTTTTCAATTGTTGCCTAAAAACACTGTTCAAGACAGGATCACCCATCAAAGTGTGAACAGGTGGAAGATTTTCATTCCAAGGTTGACCTGCCTGTTCAAGCCAAGCCAGCGCCAAACGCCAGGGCTCCCGTACCGCAAGGTCCCCTCCAGGTAAAATTATAGGTTTGAGATGAGTTGCGCGCTGGAAACTGCGAAATTCAGAAATAAGGAATTCGCCACCCCAGATCGTTCCATCATCACCAAATCCAGTTCCATCAAAAACCACGCCTATGACCGATCTATCCCCGGGAAGTTTATTCTCCACCATACAGGCTACAACATGTGCATGGTGGTGTTGAACTGCAAAAGATGGGATATCATCCAAAAAAGCCCTTTTCAAAGCATACCGTGTCGCCAAGTAATCGGGGTGAAGATCATGAGCGAGAGCTTTTATTCCCACCCTGAATAACTGCTCAAAATGGGAAATTCCGTTTACAAACGAATCCAGAGTTTCATAATTTTCGAGATCACCAATATGTTGACTTAAAAACGCATAGTTGTTCCGGGTAATACAAAAAGTATTCTTCAATTCAGCACCGCAAGCCAACAGAGCTGGTGGCTCAAAGTTTAAGTGAATTGGAAATGGAGCGTAACCACGGGAACGTCGGATAGGGACGATCTCATCTTCGAATACTCTCACAACCGAATCATCACAGCGAATATGAATATCACGGTCATGCATTAAGAAAGCATCTGCCATTGAATTTAAACGGGTTCGGGCGTCATCATTATCCGTAACGATCGGTTCTTCGCTGACATTTCCACTTGTCATCACCAGGGCTTCAAACTGATCTGTATCAAAAAGCAGGTAGTGTAATGGGGTGTAAGGCAACATAACTCCAAATGTATTCTGACCCGGTGCAGCTTCCAACGCAATGGTTGCCTCAGGCTTTCGTTCCAACAAGACAATAGGTCTGGGATGGGATTCCAACAATTCTCTGGCTTTATCATTTAGAAAACAGTATTTGTTGATGGTTTCAAGATTCGGAAGCATCAGCGCGAAGGGTTTGTCTACGCGCAGTTTTCTGTGGCGTAATTCAGCCACAGCTTGCCTATTGTTGGCGTCACATGCCAGGTGAAAACCTCCCAATCCTTTTATCGCAATAATTTTTCCGAGACCAAGAAGGTTTTGCGTTTCAACAACGGCACTCTCACCTTCCAAATTAACATTGTTTTCCTGACGATTGTATTCCAACCAGATTTTTGGGCCACAATCAGGGCAAGCTACGGGTTGAGCATGGAAACGCCTATCCAATGGGTCGGCATATTCCAATCCACAAGCCATACACATCTTGAAGGGTGCCATAGTTGTGTTGGGTCTGTCATAAGGTATGTCTTTAATGATCGTAAATCTTGGTCCACAATTGGTGCAGTTTATAAAAGGATAACGATAACGCCTGTCATTTGGGTCAAAAAGCTCCGTTAAGCAATCCTTACAAGTACATACATCAGGTGAAATTGGCTGAAAAGCATCCGCGACTTCCTCGGAGTGGATAATTTCAAATTTAGTGAAACCATTTGAAGCCTTCCAGTCCACACGGATGTCATCTATTATAGCCAGGGGTGGGGCATCGTTCTTTAAAGCTCGAATAAATGATTCAAGAATATCCTGAGTTCCATCCAGTTCAATATCCACACCTGCTGATGTATTCCGTACCCAACCTGCCAAGTTCATTTTTTGAGCCAAACCATAGGCAAACGGCCGAAAACCGACACCTTGTACCACACCATTAACATGGATTTTGACACCCTGTATCTTTTCCAAAAAAATTCCTTTTATTCACAAATGAAAATCTTGTTTAAAAAAACAGATAAAAAATAATTTTGCCCAATCCAGTATTATACATGCCGATATAATAATTTCGTAAGAACTTAATGCACAAGGTTTATGTCTTCGATATAAACAAAGAGATTTGAAACCTTTATCCTCCCCCAATTCGTATTCAGGTCATGCAAGAGTCATGGCACAGCCATCGGCCCGTGCATCACTACCAGCGCATAAGACACCGGAAAGATCATCTCGCAGGATGATCTGGCCTCGTCCAAATAGAGCCCGGTCATAACCAAGCACAACCCGAGTATTATGACCGTACTTTTTAAGACCGGCAATAACTTTCTGTGGGATCCCCTTTTCAAGCGCAACTCCCCCTCCTGCAATACCATCCTCGATGCAAAAACGCGGCAAATCCAGGCATTCTTGTGGATCCAAATGATCACAGGCGAGTGCAAGGAAGACCTGCAAATGTCCTTGTGGTTGCATAAATCCCCCCATTACCCCCAGGGTTGCATACAAGGATTGGTCACTTTCTCGCGTGACCATGGCTGGGATGATGGTATGATACGGTCTTTTTCCTGGTTCGATTTCATTTGGATGCCCTGATTGGAGACTAAAATTATGACCTCGATTATGTAACGTGAATCCCCATCCTGAAGGTACGATCCCGGTACCGAAACCCATGTAATTACTATTGATAAAAGAGCAGCCATTCCCGAACTTATCGATAATGCAAAAATAGACAGTATCAGTTGAAGCGATTGGCACCCCTTTTTTTTGATCAACGGTAGCCCGGTTTTTAGCGATCAATTTTCGACGTTCCCTGGAATAGTTTTTCGATAACAGTTCGTTGACCGGGACCTTTGAAAAAGCCGGGTCAGCCAGATACCAGCTTGTATCTGCAAATGCCAGGCGCATAGCCTCAATCTCAAGGTGTAAACGCGCCAGCGAAAGTGGAGCCATACTTTCAAGATCAAATTCTTCAATTATGTTTAATGCAAGGAGAGCTGCCAAACCTTGCCCATTCGGAGGGCATTCCCATAATCGCAAATCACGAAAACTTGTGCTAATTGGGGATTCCCAGGTACTGAAGTGATTTCTAAGATCAGCCATCCCCAAGCAACCACCTGCCTGTTGGACCGTACGCACAATTGCCTCGCCAATTTCCCCTTCATAAAAAGCTGTTTTACCTTTCTCCGAGATCAGTTTAAATGTGCGTGCCAAACCCGGGTTCTTGAAGACCTCTCCAGGATATGGACCACGACCATCTATTGTCATCTCGGTGCCGTTCAAAGCAGAAGCCAATTGTCTTTGAGCCCCTCGCTGCCAAAAATATGCTGTCAACGGCGCAACGGGGAATCCCGTTTCAGCAAGACGTATTGCAGGTGATAATATTTTCTCAATTGGCAGGGAACCAAAACGCTCATGTAAATCAAACCAACCAGCACATGCACCAGGGACGGTAATTGTATAAGGATGGAATGGATGTAATTCTCTCCCAAAGCCTTCTTTCTGCAATCTTTCCAGCGAAAGACCACCCGGGGCTCTTCCTGAACCATTTAGGGCGCTGATCTTTCCTGTCTTGGAATCATAATAAAGCGCAAAACAATCTCCTCCAATTCCTGTGGAGGTAGGTTCGGTCACATTTAGCGCAGCTGCTGTAGCAACAGCTGCATCTGCAGCTGTTCCCCCCATGCTTAAAATCTCCAGACCAGATGAAACTGCAAGCGGTTGAGATGCAGCCACCATACCTGCACTCCCCATAACTGAATAACGGCGAGAATAAAATTCCAGGTTACCGGTCATTCATTTATTTTCGTTTCTTTACCATTTGAAATTATCACAGGATACGAACTCACTAAGACCTTATCAATTCGATTGCCATCCATATCCATGATCTCAAATCGCAATCCATTCCATTCATAAAGTTCTGCAGCTTTTGGAATGCGACCCATCAAAGTCAATAACAACCCGGCTAAAGTCTCATAACCATCTTCCCTCGGAAGTTTCAGTAAATTAAAAATTGATTTAAAATCCTCCACGGAGATCATACCATCCAGCAACCAGGAACCATCCTGGCGTTGGACAGCTTGAGGACCATCATTGGCTATCTCACCAATTATCTCAGAGACAATATCTACAATTGTGACCAGACCTTGAACCACTCCAAATTCATCAATAATAAAAATAACTTCTGTCTCACCCTCCCGGAACATAGCCAGGGCATGAGATCCAAAAGCGGTCTCGGGGATAAATAAAGCAGGCTGAAGAATATCTATAAGTTGGCTTTTTTCTGTTTCATACTCCGCCAGGAGTACATCCTTGGCTTTGACCAATCCCAATAGATGATCTAGACTTCCAGAACAAACCGGTAAACGCGAATATGGACAATCGGATATTTTTTTCCGGATTTCAAGTGGAGAATCTTTAATATCCAACCAGATTATTTCACTGCGTGGTGTCATCAGTGAGGATAGACGGCGGTCATTTAGCGAGAATACCCCTTCGACCATATCTTGTTCAGATGGATCAAATACACCGGCCTGGGTACCCTGATCCAATAAAACCTGGATCTCGTCTTCTGTAACCGGTGGGCTAATTGACCCCCGAACACCCAGCAAGCGAAGCACTAATTCAGTACATGCGCTCAGCAGCTTCACAATCGGAGACATAATCCTGGATGCAATTTCCATTGGGCGTGCCATGAGCGAAGCAATCCGTTCAGGTTGCTGGATAGCCAATCGTTTTGGCACCAATTCCCCCAGAATGATCGAAAAGAACGTGATCGTTCCAACGACAATTATCAAACCCAGAGACTGACTATATGGTTGTAATCTTGGGATCTTCTCAAACCAACCTGAAACTATGAGCGCCAGGGTTGCACCACCGATCGCCCCGGTCGTAACATCGATCAAAGTGATCCCCACCTGGATAGTTGACAGAAATTGGTTCGGGTTCTCAGCCAGCTTTAAAGCCGATCTCGCTTTCTTATCACCTCGGTTCACCAAGTTATGTAATCTGCCCAGGCGAACTGAAAGTAATGCCGTTTCCGACATGGCCAAAATTCCATTTAATATTAATAATCCGATGATAATTAAGATATCTCGTGTAAAATCAGACATCAAATCTTGAGCCTTTTTTTGCTATCAACTATACAACCTCGATCCCTTCACCTTCCACAACTTTTCCAATCACCCAGACAGGCTGGTTGTTCTGCTCTGCCATTTTTAAGAATAATTCCAATTTATTTTTTGGAACTCCCATCAATAACCCGCCGCTTGTTTGTGGATCGAATAGCAGCATCTGGTCCTCCTCGCTAAGCTCAGGAGCAAAATCCACATGTTCTCCAAAAAATAGGCGGTTATCGGATGCTCCCCCGGGGAATGTCCACATTTTAGCGTATTTCGTTGCGCAGGACACAAACGGAATTTCCTTATAAGAAAATTGCAGATGAACTTTAGATGCTTGAGACATCTCCATTGCATGACCCAGCATGCTAAAGCCGGTGATGTCAGTACCCGCTTGCAAGCCATTTTCTAAAGCCAGTAAGGCAGCACCATCATTCAGAAGCTTCATCCAAGCTACAACTTCTGCAACATCCGCTGGATCAGCCTTCTCTTGCTTTAACGCAGTTGTTGTCACACCAAAACCAAGTGGTTTTGTTAACACCAGGCTATCTCCAGGTTTTAAACCTGCTTTTGTTATTTTTTTCTCAGGGTGGACGAATCCAACAACAACCAATCCAAATTTCGGTTCATCATCACGAATGGTATGACCTCCAGCCACAACCACACCGGCTTCCCGGGCTTTCTCTGCCCCCCCGCGTATTATTTCACCCAGAATATCATGAGGAATGTTGGGTGGGAATGCAGCTATATTTAATGCCAGAAAAGGTTTGCCTCCCATGGCGTAGATATCCGAGAGGGCATTGGCAGCAGCAATTTGACCAAAGTCATAAGGGTCATCCACAACCGGAGTAAAAAAATCTGTAGTTACTACCAGGGCGCGCTCAGCATCCAAACGCCAGACAGCAGCATCATCTGGATCATCCAAGCCTACCAATAAATCCGGAAAATCCGACCCATTAAACATATTTTGTATAGGGCGCAAGACCTGCGCCAGCGCATCTGCGCTTAATTTGGATGCTCAGCCAGCACAATTAGAATAGCTTGTCAGGCGGATCTTCTTTCCTGATGGATTGTTCCTGTTCAATTTTTACTCAATTCTGGTTGGGAGAATCATTTCTCTCAGCGAAAGATATGCATCATTAGAAACTAGGGAGTTGGCAATTCTGGGAGGGGGAACAAGAATGGTGAGTCATTTGGTAAAAGCATGACTTGAATCTGAGGAGACAATTTTGTAATATATTGATAGGTAAGCAGATCTGGGTTATGTTGAAGGATAGTTGAAATAATTTCAAGTGCTTTGGCTTCTGCCTCAGCCTGGATCAAACGAGCTTCGGCTGCACCCTTGGCTTGAATAACAACCGAATCCGCCTGTCCCTGTGCAACCTGACGAGCCTGTTCAGCTTCCTGCTTTTTTTGTTCAACTGTGAACCCTGCCTGTAAGGCGGTTTGTTCGGCTATTTGTTTTTGTTCCACTGCTGCGGCATATTCTTCACTAAAATGAATATTTCGTAGAATGAAATCCACCATGATCAGGTCGTTTTCTGTAAATTTCTTCTCCAATTCATTTGTAATAGAAACTACCAATTCCACCCGTTTAGAACTTACGATCTCCTCTACTCCGAAACGCGACGCCATATCACGGATAATGCCGCGCGCCAGAGGGCGAACTACTTCATTTTCGAAACGATTCTGCCAATCAATATGTAGTTGTACAACATTGGCCGGGTCTATCGCATATATTACCGATGCGTCGATGTAAACTTCCTGTCCATCTTTTGTTCGTGCAAGAATTGAATCATCCCCGGCGATATCGCCTTCAGAAGCCGCGATCGACATTGTATAGGTCTGCCGGGCAATGCTATAAAGCTGGACATTCTCTGCGAAAGGGATCACCCAACGCAATCCTGGCTGTAAAGGCTGGTCACGATAACCTTTTTCTTGTACAGCAGAAACAACCACACCGCGTTCGTCGGGTTGAACAAAAACCAATCCAGCACTAATTGTTGTGATCGCCACAGCTAAAATAATGAGCACGACCACCATCGTACTGGCACCTTTTATGGGTCGAGCTCTTGAGGCACGCGCTACAGCAAGAACAATAACCCCAACCACAAGCAACCAGGAAAAAGTTGCAAAACCTTGTAAAGCGATAGCAATGTTCATCATTCCTCCAAGCATAAATTGAAAAGAGCTTCATAATTCAGGGGTTCTAAGTATTGTGACCTGCTTATTTTAATCTCTTACCACTATCCTCTGATATTAATCCATTAATTTTCAATTAGATACCAATTTTAATTATTATAACCTCTTAAATTCATGCATTATTCAAGCGGAAATTCCAGCAATGTTTCTACTATGCGCTGGGCAGCATGACCATCTCCAAAAGGATTGACAGCTTTAGCCATTAATGCATAAGCTGCCGGGTTTTCCAACAAAAGGGTGGTCTCTGAGGTTATCCGTTCGGTGTTTGTTCCAACCAGTCTCAATACACCGGCTTCCACTCCTTCAGGTCGCTCTGTCACATCTCTTAGGACAAGTGTAGGAATCCCAAATGAAGGAGCTTCCTCTTGTATCCCTCCTGAATCTGTCAATACAATTGCAGCCCGTTTCATGAGGTGAACCATCGGTAAATAGTCCAGGGGAGGCAATAAAGTAATATGTGGGACAGCTTGTAACATTCGCCAGGCAGGTTCCTGAACATTGGGATTCAAATGTACCGGATAAACAATTTCAATGTCGCTCCTTGTAGCAAGAATTTGTAACGCTCTAAATATATTTTCCAAAGGAGCACCAAAATTTTCACGCCGGTGTGCGGTAACCAATATCAGCTTTTTTCCATTATCCAAACCAAGTTTATTTGCCAGATTGGTTACATATTCTGGTTCCTTTTGATCGGTAACAAATCTTAAAGCATCAATGACCGGGTTACCAGTTACCCGAATAGCAGTCTCCGAAATCCCTTCACGCAACAAATTCTTTTTTGTCCATTCGGTTGGAGCAAAGTGGAGGTCGGCAGTAATACCTGCAACCCGCCTATTTATCTCTTCAGGGAAAGGATGCCATTTATCAAATGTCCGCAAACCGGCTTCGACATGACCAACCTTTATGCGGCGATAAAAAGAGAGCAGTGAAGCAATTGCAACTGTGGTTGTGTCTCCCTGGATAAAAACCCAATCCGGGTTGATGGCTTCCAAAACGGGATCAAGATGAGTGAAGATAGCCGCGCTTAATCCTGCCTGAGATTGATCCGGACGCATTAAGTCTAAGTCCACATTTGGCTTGATATCAAACAAATCCAGCACCTGGTCCAACATCTCACGATGCTGTGCAGTGACGCACACATTGGAGACTATACCAGGCGTTTTCTCCAGTACTTTAATAACTGGAGCCATTTTGATAGCCTCAGGCCTGGTTCCAAAAACAGATAAAACAGATATCAGCATGAATTATCCTGATCCCTTTTTATTTACACCTAATTTATGCATGGAAAAACCAGATGATTCCCAATCCTTGCCGCTCCAGCCATTGACTGTGTCGATCAATTTTCTACCTGAAGTCAATGCTGCCATTTCAATCGGATTAATATCACATAAAACCTTATGATTGACAAGCAAAATAATTCCATCAACATCTGAAAGAGCTGCCCCAAGTTCTGGTTCTATGCTGATTCCTGGCAAATTGGCATCTGGCCTAAATGGTTCATAACATTTAACCAAGGCACCTTCAGCTTGCAATAAACGCACAACATCAACAGCCGGGCTTTCACGCAGATCATCCACATCAGGTTTGTAAGCCAATCCCAACGCAGCGATTCTCTTTCCTTTCAGACCACCCAGTGCTTTCTTTGCCAATTCCAGGACAAAATTCGGTTGGGCATCATTGACCTGACGAGCTGTATAGATCAGTTGCGAAAGTTCGGGTGCGCTTTCGACAAAGAACCACGGATCCACGCTAATGCAATGTCCTCCCACACCTGGTCCGGGATTTAGAATCTTTACACGAGGATGACGATTTGCTATGGATATGGCATCCCAAACATCGATTCCAAAACGATCCGAGAGTCGTGAAAATTCATTGGCAATGGCGATATTGATGTCACGATAAGTATTCTCCATCAGTTTCACCATCTCTGCGGTAGTCGCGTCTGTGAGGATGATCTCACCTTTTACAAAGATAGCATACAGATCTCGACCAGCCTGGGAGGATTGTGGTGTAACGCCACCAATGACACGGGCATTCTCGATTAACTCGCGTAATATCTGCCCGGGTAATACCCGTTCCGGTGAATAAGCCAGGTGAAAATCAACTCCTGCCTTCAAACCAGATTCTTCAAGTATCGGTGCAACCAGATCAAGTGTGGTACGTGGAGGCGAAGTAGATTCAAGCACAACCAGGTTACCTTTCCGCAATACAGGTACAATCGCCTGCGCGGCGGAAGAAACAGCGCGCATGTCTGCTAATTTGAAAGATTTACCGTTATATTCCCCGTTCTTATCTTTAATAAAAGGTGTTGGCACAGCAATTATAAATGCGTCAGCTTCTTCTGGTTTATCCGAAACACTCAGATTTCCCGATCGGAGGGCTGCTTCCACCACTGTTCTCAAACCCGGCTCATGGATGTGCAGACCCCCGCTTCGCAACGTTTCCAATATTTGTTCGTTAATATCCACTCCGATTACATTCAGGCCATTTGTTGCAAACGTACTGGCTGTTGGCAAACCAATGTACCCCAGACCAAACACACAAATTTTGTCGAAGTTCAATCTACCCTCCGGAAAATAAATTGGATCAACCCATCTATCGTTAGAATTGTATTCTAACCTATATCGGGGTAAGCGTAAAACTTAACTCATTTATGTAATAGAAATTCTTTTTATGGAAGCAATAACCCAAGATGAAAGTTGGCGTAAGTGGAACAGGAACTATCAAATATGATTAAGGTATCGATGGAGAAGAATAATACCGACATCCCTTATATACCTTTAAAAAATATTTATAATAAAACCTGATCCATAGTCCTTCGTATATAAGATATATTATGATTAGGATGTTGTATAATAACAATCAGGTTTTCCTGAAAGGAGCCCAGATGGAATTCATCTCTGATCCAAATATTGCTTATGTCTTGCTCGTCTTCGGATCGATCCTGACTCTCTTAGCAATCGTTACTCCCGGCACGGGGGTGCTCGAAATTGGCGCATTATTCTCTTTGGCGCTAGCTGGTGTAGCTGCCTTTAGGATAGGGATAAATTTATGGGCGCTCGTGGTGTTAATGTTAATGCTTGTCCCATTTATTTATGCTATCCGGAAACCCAAACGGGAAATCTATCTGGCTGCGAGCATAGTCATGTTGATAATCGGATCCATCTACCTATTCCCAACTCAAGGATTGCGACCCTCTGTCAATCCTTACCTGGCTATCAGCGTATCCTTAATTTCTGGTACATTTATCTGGCTGATCGTTCTAAAAACATTGGCTGCCATGCATTCACGACCGAACCATGACCTGGGTAGTTTACTTGGTCAGATAGGAGAAACAAAAACAATAGTTCATAGTGAAGGATCGGTGCAGATGGATGGTGAATTGTGGTCTGCACGAAGCGAAAAGCGTATCTCAGCCGGGAAACAAGTGCGCGTTATCGGTCGGGATGGCTTTACCCTGATTATTGAAAGCGATAATCAGACGGAAAATTAACTAATCTTAATTATCAAGGAGGCACTATGAGTTCAGCAGTTACTTCATCTCTTTTCTGTGTTGTTGCATTTGTTGTTGTAGTGATTATTGCATTTTTGGCAAATGCAATTCGGATCGTTCCTGAGTACCAGCGCCTGGTCGTTTTTCGATTGGGTCGCTGCGTTGGTGAGAAGGGACCAGGCTTGATCCTGCTCATTCCTTTTATAGATCGCGCTGTAAAAGTGGACTTACGGGAGGCTGTCCGTGAGATACCTCAGCAAACATCCATCACAAAAGATAACGCTCCAATTTCAATCGACTTCCTGTGGTATTACAAAGTCCTCAGCCCCACAGATTCTGTCATACAGGTAGCCAATTTTGAACTGGCTGCTCAAGGTATGGCAACTACCACGCTGCGCTCTGTCATAGGTGGTATCCCTCTGGATGAAGTGCTATCAGAACGAGAGCATATCAACACTGTTCTGAGAACCCGCTTGGACGAAGTTACTGGACGCTGGGGTGTTAAAGTTACCAATGTGGAAATCCGCGAGATCATTCCTCCACGTGAAGTCCAGGATGCCATGAACCGCCAGATGTCTGCCGAACGTATCCGCCGGGCAGTAGTGACCGAGTCCACTGGCACGCGCGAAGCAGCCATCAATGTGGCTGAAGGAGAGAAGCAATCTGCAATTCTTCGGGCAGAAGGTCAAAAACAAGGCGCTATTCTTGAAGCCGAAGGTTTGCGCCAATCACAAGAACTAAAGGCAGCCGGTTTCGCCAAAGCGTTGGATAAGATCTTTGAATCAGCACAAGCGATTGATCAAAAAACCATGACATTGCAGTACTTTGAAACACTTAAATCAATGGGCAATTCTCCGGCAACCAAGTTCATCTTCCCCATGGAATTTACTAGCATGATCGAGGAATTTATAAAAGGGAAGAAATAGTTTTTAAAAAGTCTCAATTTGAGAGAGCTAACCTCCCGCGGTGGAACCGCGGGAGGTTAATCATGATGAATGCAACCATTAATAAAACCAGCCTCCATTATCGACATTAGCAGCCTCCAAAAACTGGAGCGTGTTTGTTTTCAGCAGGATGCCTGGTCCTTGTTCGACCTGGTTGCTGTGCTTACATTTCCGGATGTTGTTCGTTTAAAAGCTGTGATCGGAAACCAAATGGTCGGATTCATCGCTGGGGATCCACACCCATCTGAAAAATTAGCCTGGATCGCCACCCTGGGCGTCCTGCCAGAGCATCAAAATCAGGGGATTGGAAGAGCATTATTGGAAAACTGTGAGAAGCACCTCAAATTGCCTCGAATTCGGTTATGTTTAAGACCTTCCAATCTTTCTGCGCTTGATTTATATTCTCGATCCGGTTACATAATAATAGATAGGTGGAAAGATTATTACATTGACAAGGGAGATGCCCTGGTTATGGAAAAAATTATCGTCTAAAAATTAGACTATAATGTTTAAATGATTTCGTCCAAGCTAATCCCTCCGGTATGGGTTGGTTCATCGGTTGACCTGCGATCCATGGTAGACCAACTCTCCCAACATCAACGCATTGCTATTGACACAGAATCCAACAGTCTGCATGCTTTTCGTGAACAAGTGTGCTTGATCCAGTTTTCAATTCCTGAAATCGATTACCTGCTGGATCCCCTGGCTGTGAAAAATCTTTCGCCATTAACCGATCTGTTTTTCTCTCCAAAAATCGAAAAGACATTTCATGCTGCTGAATATGACCTGCTCTGCCTTAAGCGTGATTTCGATTTTAATATTGTTAATCTATTTGACACGATGCAGGCTGCTCGTATTCTGGGATACCCGGCTGTTGGACTTAACCATCTGTTATACGAAAAATATAAGATCAACGTGGATAAGCGCTTTCAAAAAGCTGATTGGGCAAGACGCCCCCTACCAGATGACCAATTGAATTATGCACGGATGGACACCCATTTTCTTCTTGATCTGCGTGATCTATTGTATGCAGAACTCGTAAGCAAGGATCTTTGGGATTTGGCATCCGAAGAATTCCAACGTATCAGCTTTTCCAATGGACAATCCGAGCAGGGATCTGATGTTCCGGCATGGCTGCACATCAACGGTATAAACCGCCTGACATCACAACAATTGTCGGTTTTTAATGAGTTGCTCGAATGGAGACTACTCCAGGCTGAGCGTATGAATCGCCCAGTTTTCAAGGTCATCAATAACAATTTACTGCTCGCCATTGCTCAAATAAAACCCAATCGACCGGAAGATCTGCAAACTGCCGGGCTGACCGTTCACCAGATACATCTTTATGGAAATGAAATCATAGCGGCTGTCAAGAAAGGCATGAAACAAGCCCCGATCAAACGATCCTTCTCTCCTCGACCGGATCAAGATTACTTGAACAGGATGGAGACCTTACGCCTGTGGCGACGAAAGACAGGTCAAAAATTCGGATTCGAATCTGATCTGGTGCTGCCACGGGCTTTTATGCAATCAATTGCAGAAAACAACCCACAAAACATCCAGGATCTGGCTGAATTAATGCCTCACTCACCCTGGCGATTAGAACATTATGGACAAGATATTCTAAATAGCCTTAAGAGCAGATGAAATCTTATGGCTAAATAGAGAAAATTAATGGGGAAAGGAGTATTAATTGAAAATTCACTTTCACGGTGCAGCAAGAACAGTAACAGGTTCACAGTATCTCCTGGAAATCAACAGTTCCAAGATTCTTCTCGAATGCGGGCTCTTTCAAGGAAGAAGATCTGAAACCTACGAAAAAAACCGGAGGTTTAATTTCAATCCTTCTGAACTCGATGCAGTTATCTTGTCGCATGCGCATATCGACCACAGCGGGAATCTTCCCAACCTGGTCAAATCAGGTTACGGAGGAAAGATCTACGCCACTCCACCTACTGTGGAGCTGGCTAAAACAATGCTTCTGGATTCAGGTCATATTCAGGAAGCAGATATCCAATTCGTTAATAAGCACCGCTCCCGGCGGGGAGAACCACCCCTAGAACCTCTCTATACAATAGAAGATGCTGAAGCAGTGGGCAGGCTTTTTCATCCTGAAGCGTATGGGCATGAATTTACACCCGTACCAGGTGTCACCGCAAAGCTGGTGGACGCTGGTCACATTTTAGGCTCAGCAGCCGTGGTTCTGGATATCCAGGAAAGGGAAAGGAAATTCAGACTTTGGTTTTCGGGGGACATAGGCAGATTAAAACTTCCCCTAATGCGTGATCCAGTTATGCCTGCAAATGCGGATTACCTGATCATGGAATGTACTTATGGTGATAAATCACACCTTGACCCACAACAGGCTTACGATGAATTGCGGGATGCCATCACCAGGACTGTTCACAGGCATGGAAAGGTCATTATTCCAGCTTTTTCTGTTGGGAGAACCCAGGAATTGGTCTTCATGCTGAACGAGATGATCCAAAAGAGACAATTGGATCCTCTTCCTGTTTATGTTGACAGCCCACTGGCAGTGAACGCATCTGATATTTTTCGAAAATACCCCGAATACTTCGATAGTGAAACCAAGGAATTCGTTCAAACTTATAATCACCCTGCTCTCAATTTTGAAAAATTGACCTATACTCGTTCTGTGGCAGAATCTAAAGCGATCAATGACCGTAAAGAATCAGCCATCATCATCTCTGCCTCGGGTATGGCTGAAACTGGCCGGATTTTGCACCACTTACGAAACAATATAGAAAACCCAGCCAACACCATTCTGATCGTTTCATGGCAGGCTCCGCATACTTTGGGACGACGTCTGGCGGATCGACAAAAGGAAGCAAAGATATTTGGAATGGGCTATGATGTTCGTGCTGAAATTGTTACCATCGGAGGGCTTTCAGCTCATGCAGATCAAGTTACACTGATCGATTATGCCTCCCATGTAAAAAATGATGTCAAACAAGTATTCTTGGTCCATGGCGAACAGAATTCCGCAGATGCTTTACGGGATAAATTACGTGAGATAGGTATCACTCAAGTTGTCTATCCGGAAATTCATCAAAGCATAGAAATTTAAGTGTCATCTCAATAATTCGGGAGAAAGTGGAGGTGTGAAAGCTAGCAAAGCTCGCTTTCACACCTCACACCCCACTTTTTTGAGATGTTGCAAATTTAAGGTTCAATCTGCTATAATTGCCCGCGCCACCTGGAGAGGTGCCGGAGTGGTCGAACGGGGCGGTCTCGAAAACCGCTGTAGTCCTTGTGGCTACCGTGGGTTCGAATCCCACCCTCTCCGCTGGTTTTGTCTTCGTCCAGTAATGGGTAAATTCCATCCTATTATTAGATCGCTCATAAACTCCTGGGCGATCTTTTGTTTAATTGTGGAGTGGATATGCTGCATGAATTGTAGACTTCCTGTAGTTTCCAGTAATAGTTGTTTTTACTTCAGAAATATTGTATTATGATGATCATGCATTGAAAAGGAGTCTGCTAATGACTAGAACACCCATCAAGATCATGGTATCAACCTTGTTGCTGGCATCTCTTGCCTGTGGAATTTCGGACATCCTCGGGACGTCTCCACCACAACAACAACCGGGTGAGTTGGAAACCGCTGTTGCTCAACGCCTGGCAGAAACTGCTCTTGTACAGACTTCCATCGCACAAGGCGTAGCCGGAACTTTAAATCCTGGTCAACCAGTGATCCCTCAAAACTCGCCTCAAGTACAACCTGAACTCCCCAGCCTGACACCTTCTCTTGAGCTATCCCCTACATCAGAAAAACCCATGGTAACTGTCTCACAGGTAACCAACTGCCGAGCGGGTCCCGGTTCCTCCTATGATTGGCTGGGTGCTTTGAACGTTGGTCAACAGGCTGAGGTTTTCGGTAAGGATCCATCCAATTCATCCTGGTACATTCGCAATCCTGATAATCAAAATGGATTTTGTTGGATCTACGGGTCATTTGCTACAATAACCGGAAATTCAAGTTTGGTACCGGTGTTTACCCCCATGCCGACACCGACACCTGCCAAGACCGCCACCTGGACCACGCCACCAATGGATTTTAATGTAATCTATAAAGAAATGGATCCTTGCACGGGTCAGTATTATGCCCGATTTGATCTATATAATAACAGTTCTGTAACCTGGCAATCTTTTCAAACCATCGTCACAGATACTATGACTACGGAAACTGTAACTGCTCAAAGAAATTTTTTTGATCAATATATAAATTGTATTCTAGGAGTTTCCCAGGATGACCTGGCACCGGGTGAGGCTGGCGAGGCGTATTCTTTAATTTTTTCGGTCGATCCCTGGGGTCACCTCTTTACAGCCAGTATTAGATTATGTACACTCGATAATTTGTTAGGCACGTGTATAACCAAAACCCTGTCCTTCACTCCATGAAAAGAAACAGGGATGGGCTGGAATTGCTCCTTGCCCATCCCTGTTTCCTTGACGCTTTGTAATTTTCCCTTTAAGATAAGCCTGACTTTATAGAACATAATTGCGAACCATTTCCATCCGCGTGTTGGATAGGTATCGTCTCGCATTAATCCAACAACCTTGCGGAAAGAGGAGTGAACCATGGAACTCGGCCTTGTCCGAAAAATTGATATTGATCACGAAATGCAGCAGTCCTATCTCGATTACGCCATGAGTGTCATCGTCGCGCGAGCCCTGCCAGATGCCCGTGATGGACTCAAACCCGTCCAACGACGCATCATGTATGCCATGCACGATATGGGAATGCGTCAAAATAGTGATTATAAAAAATCCGCCCGAATCGTTGGCGAAGTCTTGGGGAAATATCACCCGCATGGTGATTCAGCCGTTTACGAAGCCATGGCTCGCATGGCACAGGATTTTTCCATGCGCAACATGCTGGTGGACGGTCAGGGTAACTTTGGATCCATTGATGGCGATCCTCCTGCTGCCATGCGTTACACAGAAGCGCGCCTGGCTCCCCCCGCTTTAGACATGCTTCTGGATATCTCTAAAAATACTGTTGATTTCACTACCAACTTTGATGATACTCTGACAGAACCTACAGTCTTGCCGGCATCCATACCCAATCTTTTGGTCAACGGAGCCACTGGTATTGCAGTGGGTATGGCTACTAGCATTCCACCCCACAACTTGGGTGAAGTGGTTGACGCTCTTGTGTATATGCTTCAGAACTGGGAAAAAATGGATGACATCACAGTCGGAAAATTGATGGAATTCATCCAGGGACCCGATTTCCCAACAGGTGGAGTAATCTTTGAAGAGAAGGGTGATGAAAAGATCGAGGCAGCTTATGGCTCTGGACGCGGGCGCATCTCCGTACAAGCGCGCGTACATTCCGAAGAGATGGAGCGGGGCAAGTCCCGCCTGATCGTCACTGAATTGCCTTATATGACCAATAAATCGTCCCTGATCGAACGCATTGCCGAGTTGGCACGTGATGGTCAAATCGATGGCATCACCGATCTTAGAGATGAATCTGACCGCCAGGGGATGCGAATTGTGATTGAATTGACAAAAAATGTGGATGCAGATAACGTCTTAAAACAACTATTTAAACGAACACCCATGCAATCCACATTCAGCATCATTATGCTGGCTTTGGTGGATGGTGAACCTCGCACACTTACCATCAAACAAGCCTTGCGAGTATATCTGGAGCATCGCCAGGAGGTCATCCGCCGTCGTGGCGAATATGATCTGGCGCGCTCCCGTCAACGTGCTCACATTCTTGAAGGGTTGTTGATCGCACTCAACAATCTGGATGAGATCATCGAGGTGATAAAAAAATCCCCGGATGTTGAAACCGCACGGATACGGTTGATGAAACGTTTCAAATTGTCCGAAGTTCAAGCAGAAGCCATCCTGGAAATGCAATTACGTCGTCTGGCAGCCCTGGAACGCAAAAAGACCGAAAATGAATATAAAGAACTCCTGATCACGATAAAAGAATTGGAAAAACTTCTCAAATCCCCCAAACAAATGCGCCAGGTGGCTGCTGAGGAGTTGATCAAAGTCAAGGCAGCCTACGCTGACAAACGTCGCACCCAGATCATCAATATGACGCCAGGCAAAAAACAATCTTCTTCCCTGACAACCAACCAGATGATTCCTGATCAGGTCGCATGGATAGGAGTAACCAATGAAGGTCTGATAGCACGGATTGCTGATGAAAAACCTCCGCGACCCAGTGGAAACGATGCTGCTCGATTACTGGTGCGGGCTTCTTCCACCGACACACTCTACCTGGTCGCAGAAAATGGTTCAGCCGCGGCAGTAGCAGTTCATACCCTTCCTCAGGCAGAAAAACTTTCAGATGGTATTCCATTCTACAAAGCTACACCTCTTAACGAAAAGGATCGGTTGGCTGTCATGTTTACTTTGCCTGCCCGACGGAGCAATCTTCCTGAAGAGACTTGTGTACTGACTATCTCGAGAGGTGGATTATTAAAAAAGAGCCTGATAAGTTCTTTGCCAGGTCCTTCTGCGCAATCTTTTATTCTGTCAAAGGTAAATGATGGAGATGCCCTGGGATGGGTCGGTTTGACTGATGGGAAAAAAGAGATCCTTTTAGCCACATCACAAGGCAAGGCAATCAGGTTCAAAGAAGACGACATCCGCCCAATGGGTTTGGTATCGGCTGGTGTCAATGGCATAAAACTAAGTGTAGGTGATACAGTGGTTGGCGCAGAGGTAATACCCGATAAAGGCGAGGTATTCTTGATGGCAACGGATGGCAAAGCCAAGCGTATTGATCTAAATGATTTCCCGACCCAGGGTCGTTATGGCAAAGGTGTCATCGCCTGGGAGTTGTCTCCTATGGCATCCCTGGTGGGGATCGCTATTGGAAAAGGCAACAGCCTTGTCACCCTTCGTCTTCTCAAGGCAGCCTCAAAATCCAGCCGACTCGATGCTGCTACCCTGAGGAAGCGCGCTTCCAAACGCGGTGATAGTGTAGTGGATATTAAACTCGGAGATATGGTCCTTGGGGTTACATCTGCCTGGCAGATCGAAAATTATTTGGAGATCAAAGATGATGAGGTCTCCAAGCCAGCATCAAGGGAAAAAACAGTCACCAAAAAGAAAACTGCAAATAAAACTATAACCGGTACCAAGCCAAAAACAGGGTCAAAAAAGAAACCAACTCGAAAGAAAACGATCCCCCAAAACCCCAGACTATTCTGATCATTGGTCTCTATAGAATAGAATAATAAAAGAACAATCTGAACCCATCGTTAGGGTGGTCTTAGGTTGTTCTTTTATATCAACACATCGATAAAGAACAATAATTGCTCATTACTTCTTATAGTCTGAGATAGGTAGTAGGAAATGTGAATGAGGATTCAACTCTCTTAGTCAAAACTACAGGGATTTCGATTTTTTGATGAAAATTATTCCAAGGTCTGACTTTTTCCATCAAGCCCTAATAGAGGTGCGATCCTGCGCATGGCAATGATCACATTGTCAACATGCTCCCACAAATCCATACCAAACTCCCTGGCACCTTGTTCTATTTCTTCCCGGTTGGCACCTGCCGCAAAGGCTCGATCTTTCCATTTCTTCTTTACAGATTTTGCTTCAAGATCCATCAATGAACGGGATGGGCGCACCAATGCAACTGCTGTCACCAATCCGGTTATCTCATCACATGCAAACAATGCCTTTTCCATAAGACTCTCACGCGCAATCCCTGTTTCCTCAGCATGACTTAAAATTGCCCTGATAATATCTTCCGGTACACCATGTTCACGAAGAATTGGCACACCGGCTTGAGGGTGTTCTTCCAGCGTGGGATGGATCTCCCAATCGAAGTCATGCAGTAAACCTACCACTTCCCATTTTTCGGGGTCTTCACCAAATTTTTCAGCATAAAAACGCATGGTAGTTGCCACTGACAGCATATGGTTTACCAGGTTTTCATTTTTCACATAAGTACGCACGATCTTAAGTGCTTCGGATGGTTCCATTACACATTCCATTTTATTTGTATGGTTGATCAATGATCATTGTCTTCTCGAGTGATCCTTAATCAAATCAATTGGATCAAACTTGGTCCCAGAAACCTTAAAATTACGGAAAAATTGGCTCGTAATCACCCAATACCGGAACCGGATGTCCAATATGGACATCCCAAAGAGCCGCAATAGTTGCCAGCGATTCACGGATATTCCAATAAATTAGGGAACTCCTTCGGAAAACCTGATTATTGGCAGGTACACCGATTGAGGTTAAGCCTAATTGACTGCAAATATAAATCGCTCTTGTGAGATGGAAAGACTGTGTGACCAGAATGGCTTCACTCAACCCAAAGATCTCCTTGGCACGATAACAGGTATCATATGTTCGCCTACCGGCGTAATCCAAAACGATGGCATCCTCCGGCACACCCAAAGAAAGGGCATAATCGCGCATGGCTAATGGTTCGTTATATTCAACCACACTATTATCCCCACTCATCAGCAATTTTTCAATTTTTCCATCCAGGTACAACTTCGCTGCAGTTGTTACTCTATCGCGCAGAATTGGTGTGGGTGAACCATCACGCCACAAACCCGCGCCAAAGACAATGGCAGCCCTGATAGGTGGGGTTTCCGTTCCTGTAATGATCCTCGACCTGGCATAGAATCCAGTTACAAGCCTAGGTACAACCAGGAATAGGATTCCAACTATTAACAAGATCAATATGGTTTTTGTCATAAACCTGATAAGTCGTTTCAACACGAAGGCGATTTTATCACTGGTAGTAAAATAATATTGCTGATTAATTTGTTTCTAATTGGATAAAGTTGTGGGTGTGATTTGCATACTTTACACAAATCACACCCACTGATATCAAATCCAATATGCTCCTGGTTATTAAAGCAGAATTAGATCGTCCTTTCGCGCAATACAGATGAAATATAATCCATGCTGGCAACCACAAAGGCTATTGCCAGCATTTGAGCGCTGGCAGCTGAGTAGTTCAGCAGGTTGATATTCTGTTGTAATAGGAAACCGATGCCACCACCACCAACGAAACCTATGATAGTGGACATGCGAACGTTAATATCCCAGCGATACATGGTGTACGAAATATATGGAGGTACGATCTGGGGAACCACTGCATAAATAATGGTCTGTAATCTATTAGCACCGGTTGCCTGTATTGCCTCCAGGGGACCAGTCATTATGCTTTCAACCTGTTCCGAATACAACTTTGCAAGGCTGACGATTGTGTGTAACCCCAATGCCATGACACCAGCGAATGGTCCTATTCCTACTGCAATAACAAAAACGATCGCCATCACCAACGCTTCGATCGAACGAAGACCATTCAAGAATGTGCGTGTGATGTAATAAATTACCATGCCGGTTGGAAGTGCATCCTTAGGTTTACTGAAAATTGCCAGGGTCAGTCCAACCACAACTCCCGTGACCAGAGGACCCCATAAAGTATAGAACGGTTGCCCAATTTGATAGATCCACTCGATCAATTGCCCACCAAGAACCAAAAATAGTGCAATGGCAATGGGAGTCAGGATCAAATTTAATATTTTTACTCCAGCCGAAGGTATTTTTTCTGTAGTTTGCTGACCGAAACGGCTGAATAAACTGCTGACAGCCCCACCGGCAGCTAAAGCACCAAGAACAGAAGTTATCACAAGAATGATATCGCCCACCTGGTACATGAAATTTCCCATAAATCCAAATGACCCAAGCGCAGGGATTAACCCCTGACCAGCGCTCATCACCAACCTAGCTAGTTGAAAGAATCCAAAGAAACTTACAAGGATCGAAACCAGAATAACAACCAGGCGTAATGCTCGGGTCAATTTACTTGGCTGAGAGGTTTCTGCTTGCGGAAGTGCCCAACGCATCCCAAACCAGACAACCAATATTACAGCCAAAATTACGATCAATCCCAGCCAGACATTCATATTCAGGGAAGCATTGAAGTTCCCAACCCACCTCACCAAGACAAAACCCGCGTACATTCCTATTGGCCAGCCAATTAAGGATAAAGAAATGCTGGTCAATGGACTTCTGACCGGTACCATCAGGTTTCGGGCGGCAAGAAAACTTAGCGGGATTGCAAGAAACGTCCCGAAAGTTGTTGCCAGCAATGCCAGGAAGACCGTTTCGATGATCTTTTCCCAGGTATCCTTGGCAGTTTGTGTGAAGTGGGGAGAACCGATGTTCTTTCGTAAGGTGGCACGGATATATTGAACATCATCACTCGGTCGTTCCGGGAGTTTCATGGATAAAATAAAATATCCTGTGTTATCTGTTTCGGCTATTTCACGACCAAGCGTGACGATATTTGTCAAATCACTTCCAGGAACAAATCTGACCGGACCTGTTACATTAGGTGCAAAATCAAAACCTTCCACCTGAACAATCTCCCCAGGGGAGGCGCATCCGGGTGTAATGATCAGGTATGGGTCAGATGGAGCATGCTCAGGGGTCGAGGGAAGTGCGCCATCAGCATGACAAGGAATATAAACCGGAAAATTTATGATCTGCTCGGTTTGATCATATTCAAGTATTTCCGGCTTGGCCAGGGCACGTAATACCCGCTGGAGACTGGCCTGTCGGGTATCACTCCGTAATTCTTCAAGATCGACTTTAGTGATCTGGAATCCATAGGCATAGATCACCAACACCAATAAGATTGTCAACCCTATTGAAATTGATTTCCAGGAAGATGGTTTTTTATTTTTGTTTTTTTCCATTTTCTTCCTCACCCTACCCGTTCCGCATCCCGACCATAGATCTCTTTGAACTTAGCATCATCGATCTCTTTAGGCAATCCTTCAAAAACCAGTTTGCCCTCATTAAGAGCTATGGCTTTGTCGGCATACCTGTGCACAATATCCAGGAAGTGCAGGCTGCACATAACGGTGACCTCATCTTGTTTATTGATATCTTCCAGATGTTTCATAATACTATGCGCCAGTACCGGATCCAGACTGGCTACTGGTTCATCCGCCAGTATCAGTTCAGGGTCCTGCATCAGGGCACGGGCAATACCAACACGTTGTTGTTGACCACCGCTTAATTCATCTGCACGTTGGTATGCTTTGTCAGCAATGCCGACACGTTCCAATTGGATAAATGCCTTCGCAAGATCATCTTTTGGAAAACGATTTAAAAGACTCCAGGTTGGGTTAACATATCCCAAACGTCCCGCCAGGACATTGGTGAGGACTTTTGAACGGTTTACCAGGTTGAATTGCTGAAAAACCATACCGATCTTTCGACGGATCCTGCGCATCTCTTCCTGGGAGGCAGCTGTGATATCTTCCCCATTCCACAAGATCTGCCCATCCGTTGGCTCGATCAGGCGGTTTATGCAGCGCAATAGAGTGGATTTACCCGATCCACTCAAACCAATGACTGCCAGAAATTGCCCATCCGGTACATCAAAGCTGACATTGTCAAGCGCTTTCACACCACCGTCATATATTTTTGTAAGGTTTCTAATTTGAAGCATAATGGTTTTCCTGAGGTCTCCAGATCACATCATCAATAAAACATGGGAGCAAGTGATGTGCAGATATTCAAACCAGTCCACCCCCTACTCCAGCTGAAAAAAAAAGAAATGGAATAATTACAATCTGGGGCAGGTCTTACCCTGCCCCAGATATCTTTCGTCAATATTTATTTATGGAAGTTTGTAACCGGTCGAGATGACCATGGCACGCACGACATCATACTCAGCATCTGTGGCGGGCAAAATACCTGACCATGAATAGACATCAGCACTTCCGACAGATTCTTTCCAGGCGTCTGTCAGAGCGAATTCTAACAGAGCGGCTTCGATCTGGGCGCGTAAGTCAGCTGGGAAATCCGGTCCAAACGACATGGTGTCGTTGGGTACAGGTTGTGAGATCGCAAGGATACGAACCTTTTGAGCAACATCCGGTGCATCTGTGCGGATATTGGCTCGTGCATCCATAATCCGATATCCATCACAGAGAAGTTTCTTGCCATCTTCATTAACTGCGCAATTCTCAATGCTTTCTGCCGGGACTTCGTATTGATCCAGGCTGGAGATCTTTCCAGAAAGGTAATCATCATATGAGAAGATGGATTTGCCTTCTGGATCAAGAGGTACACTGTAGAATACGGTTCCAAAATCAACCTGGCCATTATAAACAGCAGAGACAGTCTGGTTATGTCCACCAGTCTCGACTTGCTCACCAACTTTCACACCAGCTGCAGCCAATTCAACTACCGGAACCATGTAACCAGAAGTAGAACCGGTATCCCCAAATCCCCAGGTTGCACCTTCCAGGTCAGCCAGGGTCTGGTATGAGCTATCACGGGCTACAATGTATTCAGCCCAATAAACCGGATAACCATAGCGGACCGCTTTGAAAGCCACATCCACACCACACTGGGCGCTGGCAATGGCATATGCCAGGGCTGGAATAAATGCCATTGTATCCTCGGGGGATGCACACATTTCTTCGATAGTAGCAGCATAAGAAGTCGGAACAGAAGCTACAAATCTTAAACCTGTGGCAGCATTCAAAGCATTCGCCAACAACTGCCCACCAGCCACTGTGGCTTTTGCATCTACAGATGGAACAAATAAAACCTTGATGGGGTGTTGAGCACTACCAATGTCGTACATCATAGGAGCTTCGGTGGGAGCCTCGGTAGGAGCCATTGTGGGGGCTTCTGTTGGTTTAGGGGGCTCTGTCGGCGCTACTGTCGGGGTTGCTTTCGGTGCACATGCTGATAAGATCATGGAGGCAACCACCAACACAGAGACAAGCAATAACAGTTTCTTCATTATTCTTCTCCTTGAAAAATAAAAAGTGAAGGGGAGTTATCCCCAATTGACCATTAAATCATAACCTTAAATTGGCTGGATGACAAGTAAATTATCCTTAAATTTTTATTATTGAATAAAAAAATCAAGCGATACAGATCTGATACCTAAACCCGACCTGTCCATTCTGATCGAGTGTATTTTAATTCCACCAGTTCATGAGCCCGTTTCAATTCTTTTTCAGATAATCCTTCTTCTATCAAGTCCAGACCGAATTCAGTTGGAAACGCTTCTATAAATGCCAGGGCAACAGAACCCCAATCCAGTTTTTTACCGGAGACCGTTTCTATATTGGTGGCTCTACTCAACAAACGCTCATACGCTACCTGGCGTTCTTCCTTTCCATTAAAAACCAGCACCTGGGTTATGCGTCCCAGGTCTCCAAACAAAGGAATTGAACCATGTTGCAGGACTCCCTTTTTACGGCGAGCTTGTGCGGAACCGATCAACTTCTTCCCCCGGTAAGTAATTTCGTATGCCGATGGTATTTCAAAACAAACAGGACCAGCTGTATTTGAATTCAAACCAGGTCTGTATGCATTTATTTCCACCGAGAGATCAATTTTTTCCAACACCTTCAGTAAACCTCGAGCAATGCGGTTATAGCTTTCCAGGAGGCTGCCAGCGACCAAGGTTGCCCCAGTTGGAGCAATGACTGCATAGGTTAATTCATCAACATGTAGTATAGCTCTACCTCCGGTCAAACGCCGGACAAGCCCCCAACCGCGGTCTTGTAATACTTGTAAATCCACATCCTGGATACTTTGAGAATATCCAAGCGATAAGCAAGCCGGCTGCCAGGCATATAAACGCAAGGTAGGCAATGCCTTATTACTACTGACAGCTTCTAGAATCGCTTCATCCACAGCCATATTCCAAGCGCCATCGGCAGGTTTGCTAATTAGTAACCTATATGTATTCATCAACCAGGTACAACAGCAAAACCAAGCCCATTTGGTCCGACATGGGTTCCTATCACAGTAGTAACATTGACAATCAAACCAGGAGAAGAAAGATTTGGGTTTAGGTCTGCCAATAACTGTCTGGCAGCAATTTCTGCATTTGTATGTAATATTGCCATTCTTTCAAGTGGCTCCCATTTCTGGATATTCTCAATTAGTTGCTGAATCCCTTGTGATCGGGTTCGTACCTGGCCAATCCGCTTAACCTCACCGAAACGAAGCTCGATCAATGGTTTCAAATTCAATAATCCTCCAACCTTTGCTTTCGCCCATGATACGCGTCCACTTCTGCGTAAATACTCCATCGTATCTAATAAAGCCATGACTCGCACCCGTTGCTTGATACTCATAACCATGGCAAGGATTTCACCAAGAACTGCATCACGTGCAACAGCCTCAGCAGCAGCAATTACTTGAAAACCAAGTCCAAGTGAAAGTTGACCACTATCCAATACATGTACGTGTTCCCCAAAGGATTCAGCTGCAAGCCGCGCTGCATTAAATATCCCGCTCAGTTTATTGGGCGGATGGATGGACAAGATAAATTCAGCACCACCCATTAATAATTTTTCATACCGCAACTGAAAACTTCCCACCGATGGTGCAGAAGTAGTGGGAGAGCTGGTTAATTCAGGCAGACGTTCGTAAAATTCTTTCCGGGTCATCCCTTCCCCATCTTCGAAACTGGTTTTCCCAAGGGTCAAAATGGCGGGTACAACTTCTATTGCATGTCGATCGATTATTTCTCGAGGCAAATCCGAGGTACTGTCAGTTACCAATCCAATTTTCAATATGCACCTATGCTTTTTTCATTAATGAATTCGGGAAAGGAATGGGTGGTTTCCCCCTACTTTTTTTCAAATACAATCAAACCTTGACTTTGGGGGCTAAGCTGATCAGCTAATGAATCACTATTCTGGTATTCACTAGAATATGTGCGTGGAAATTTTGATGTTACATAATCCCGGATTTTGAATGGTTTGTTTTCTGTTTGATTTAAAAATGGAAAAATGCAAACTAATTCATTGCCCATTAAATCAGGATGGGTAAATTGCACCCTGTTATCCACCAAAAAACAGACTTTGTGCATAACCCCTTATTCCACTGATATGATAAATTGATAGTGAGGTTGACCGCCATCCTGTAGTTCAAGTTCTAGGGATGGATAGGAAGATCGAACTTTGTCCGAGATGCGATTAGCTTCAGTTGCGGGCAGGTCCTGTCCATAGAAAAGTGTTATCAATTCATATTCTTTTGCTGATGCTCTTTCAAGGAAAGTCATTACTGCATCTTCTAGCGATGCAGCCGAACATACAAGCTTTCCATTCAGCAGGACAATAACCTGGTTCTTTTCAACCGATACACCATCTATCTCAACTGTGCGGGTTGCAACCGTGATCTCACCAGTGATCACATCATCCAATGCTTTGACCATTTTTTCAGCGATCTTTTCCAGGTCTCCATCCAGGTTCAACTGCATCATTGCTGCCAGACCTTGCGGAATAGTTCGACTTGGGACGATGTGCACTTTCTTCACAGTCACTTCTTTGGCAGCCTGGGCAGCAAGAATAATATTCTTATTATTCGGAAGGATGATAACTTGATCGGTTGGGAGATCCTCAAATGCTTTTAGTAACTCCTGTGTGCTTGGATTCATGGTTTGTCCCCCCTCTACCAGGGCAGCCACACCCAGACTCGCAAAAACGCGGGAAATTCCAGTTCCGGGAGATACTGCCACGACAGCAATTTGACCTGGCTCAATAGGATTCAATTCAATGCGTTCTCCCCTGGATGCCCGGCTAATTTCATCCATTTGTGCCAGCAAATTTTCTATTGCCACCTTAGTGACAGTGCCTAATGTCATTATGTATTCGATGGGGAGATAACGATTCTCAGTAGGAACATGGATATGGAGACGGTACAATCCATCCCCCTCCCCCACTTGAATGGATGTACCCAATTCTTCAAGGCTGGAATACATTTTTTGGAGATCCAATTCATGTGTAGGTTTAAAATCAATAACCAGTTCAAAATCCTGCCCTGGTTCAATTGTACTTTGACTGTTTTCAAAATCCATTGTTGCCAAGGGTAAAATAATATTTAAAGGCGAATCCAAAGATTCGCCATACACATAGCGCAGCATACCTTCCAGAATATAGAACAATCCTTTTCCACCCGAATCCACGACCCCGGCTTGTTTCAACACTGGTAGTAGCTCCGGTGTATGCTGTACAGAAACGTCGGCAGCTTTAACAATTCGCTCCAGTATCTCATAAGGATCTTTCGTTTCATCTAAAGCAGATTGAGCTGCAGAGGCAACATCTTTAATTACAGTCAAAATCGTGCCTTCCACCGGTCTGACAACCCCTTTATAGGCTGTATCGCGAGCATCAGCAAAAGCTTTGGCCATACTGGATCCATCCAGAATTGGTATGTCGTGTAAAGAGCGTGAAAATCCTCTCCAGATCTGAGAAAGAATTACACCCGAATTTCCCCGTGCGCCCATTAATGCACCTTGAGAAACCGCTTGAGCCATTTGCCCGATATGGCGATGCCCAAGTTTTTCAATTTCTGCGTAAGCTGCCTGCATGGTTAGAACCATATTGGTGCCAGTATCTCCATCAGGAACAGGAAAAACATTCAAGGCATTTACAGTCGCTTGATTTGCCTTTAACCAAACTAGTCCAGATTCAACAAGTTTCTTTAGTGCTTGCCCATCTATCGGTTTTGATTTAAAAAATTCCAAACGTGCTTGATAATCTGGATTCATGAAAATATTGCTCTCCCGGGGTGTGATTTATTCATCACTGCTGACACGTAAACCCTGTATATGCACATTTACGTTATGCACCGGCATGCCGAGTGCTTTCTCAACTTTAAATCGCACTGCGTTGGCAACACTATTCGCCACAGAAGTGATCCGTGTGCCGTACTCCACAATGATGTGAATATCAATATCAATATCCTCACCAGAATAGTGGACAGATACTCCCCGCGATGGTTCTTTGGTGATAGTCTGCGCCAACCCCTCTGCGATGTTTTTTGGTGCCAATCCAACCACTCCGTAAGATTGCAGCATGGCATCGTAAGCGATGGTGGCGACAGCATTTGGCGATATATTAATACTCCCTAATGTAGTTTTTTCTTCACCCATGGCAAATTCCTTTGTAATATATTAACAATTCACCTTGTAGAAGGATGCGATATATGGTAAAATCAGCCGCTTCTACAAAGGAAAATGAACCTGAACATCGAACTATTATCTCACGAAATTGTGAGAGTTGGTAATTTTTTTCGGAATAATTACTATTCTCATTACACAATTGCTCTCACTTATTCGAATTTTAAACAGGAAAGGAATTCTTAGATGGCAAAATGCGCTCACTGCGGTAAAACCACCACCTTTGGTCACAATCGCTCTTTCTCCATGCGGGCTACCAACCGAACCTTTAAACCCAATTTACAGAAGGTTACAATGGTTGAAAAAGGACAGAAGGTGAAGAAAACACTATGCGCCAGGTGCATCCGCACCATGGTAAAAACAGCATAAGTAATTCATGACCATTTTTCGGTCCAAAATCACGGCTCTTGCCGTGATTTTCGGTTTTTTAACGATCCATTTTTCAATTGGAGAACCAATTGAAAAATGGGATGCCGCCCGCGCAATTGGAAAAAGGGAATTCTGAGAACCTGTTAACGAATGGGTGGATTATAAACGAAATATACCCACACCCAGAACGGGATCAGACCCCCGACCATTAGAAGTGCCAGGAGTCCCAACGCAACGGATACCCAATCGACATTAAGTTCATTTTCATCATCCGTGACTGCCAAAGGATGAACAATGTATTCATCTGTCTGCATTTCCGGAGTCAGGGATAAGGCAGGTGTTATATTGATCCTTGTGGATCCAAATTTTTGTAGGACTCGTCCCAACTGGTCAGCCGTACGGTAACGCATGGCTGGTTCTTTCGATAATACCTTATTGATGATCTGCTCAAGTTCAGGTGAGATATTTGGAATCAATGAGCTCAAAACGGGTGGAATGGCTTCCAGGTGAAGTTGGGATATGCCCGTCGATGTACTTGCGGTAAATGGAAGAGAACCAGTTAACATCTCGAATAAAACAATTCCCAGAGAGTACACATCTGAGGCTGGTGAGGGTGCCATCCCTGCAGCTTGTTCAGGTGAAAAATATTGGGGCGAACCCCATACGACTTCAGCCTGCTCATCTGGTTGGATGGCAGCCAAAGCCCTGGCAATTCCAAAATCTGTTACTTTTAACCTCTGATCCGGCATGACCAACATATTCTGGGGTTTGACATCACAGTGAACTAAGCCGGCTCTATGAGCATAACCTATCCCGGCACAAGCCTGGATGATCAAAGGCAAGGCTTCATCAGGAGTAAATCGACCCCGCTGAAGGATGTGGGTTTTTAAGTCCACTCCCGGCACATATTCCATCACGATAAACAGTTTTCCTTGATCCAAACCGAAATCATGAACTGTAACGATATTGGGGTGTGATAAATTGGCTGCCGCGCGCGCTTCCTGACGAAAATGTTCTTGAAAGGCTGGATCATTAGAAAAATCTTCTCGTAATACTTTTATGGCTACATCACGCTCAAGCATCAAGTCCCGGGCAAGGTATATAAAAGCCATCCCACCCTTGCCTCGCTCTTCCAACACCTGGTAACGATTATTTAATAACGGTATCTCATTCATACTGGGTTATTCTTTGCCCGGTAGTTATTAAACTCCGATTCTTTGGCTCGATAGGTTGTATTGTAGGAACATTGAGCTCCTATTTCCTCTATTCCAGCTAGCCGGCATTATAACATACGGGTGGTTCAGGCTTATAATATTGATATGAAAGATGTTCTTCTTATTTTTAACCCCGCTGCAGGACGGTTCCCAGTCAAGCCATTCATTCAGAGCATTGTTCGTACACTGTCAGCCAATCATTGGCGGGTTCATGTGGCCGAAACCTTGAATGGCAGACATTCAACGCAACTTGCACGCCAGGCAGGACTTGAAAATTATTATGCAGCTTTTGCCATAGGTGGGGATGGGACCGTAGGACAAGTTGCCAACGGGCTGCTCGGTTCAGATACTGCACTTGGGGTCCTACCGGCTGGTACTGCCAATGTTTGGGCACGCGAATTAGGCCTGCCAACCTTCACCTGGTGGCGCTGGAACAGCCTGCGTGAAAATGCCCACTTGCTGTCAAAATCATCTATAGTTGATATTGATGTTGGGTTATGTAACCAACAAGCCTTCCTGATGTGGACTGGCATCGGCTTGGATGCCATGACAGTCAATAAATTGGAACCACGTAAACGCTTTTATAAATACCTGACTGTTCCCCATTATATGGCTGCCACAATATATAACGTCAGTTTCTGGCATGGCATGAATCTGAATGTGTGGGCAGATGACCAAAAAGTGGAAGGACATTACCTGTTGGCAATTGCCAGCAATATTCGCCATTACATGGGGGGATTATCAGAAATATCTCCTCAAGCTTTGATTGACGACGGTAAAATGGAATTGTGGCTTTTGTCTGGAAGCACTCTGGCGGATACCTTCCGTCATTTCTTTGAGCTGGCCTCTGGCAGGCATATCACTTCGGATTATGCGCGTTGCATCCTTTTTCAAAAATTGCGGATAGAATCAGAAACCCCCTTTTCTATTCAGATGGATGGTGAACCCATGTTGGCGGGCAACAAGGTGGATATCAGCATTATACAGCGCGGCTTGCATGTTTTATTGCCTCCCCAAGCACACAAATACTTGTCAAGCGCAATTTTATCCAGATCATAACCCAGTCTGATTTGATCCTCCAATTATATTTTTTCTATAATTCAACTGACAATTAGGCTTAATCGTGATATATTTTCATTCATCAATTAAACTGAAATGACATCCAAATGATAAGAAAATTTTTATTCAATTACAAAGTGATCATGGGAAGTCTGCTTCTAGCTGGACTATTGCTTTTAGCTTCCTACATCTACATCTTTTGGCTCAGCCCTCATTTATTCAATCCTCAATCTGCTTCGCCTGCATCTGTGTTTACCATCATCCCAGCATCCACATCTACACCTCGTTTTGTCACATCCAGTCCATCTCCTATCTCACCTACACCTGCTCCCTCCTTTACACCCTTGCCAGGGACAATCACCTTAAACACCTATGTCCAGATCACTGGTACAGACGGAGACGGTTTAAGGTTGAGAGTTTTCCCAGCTCTTTCGAGCGATCCCCTTTTTCTGGGTTTTGATTCTGAAGTTTTTCTTGTAACTGATGGACCCGTTCAAGCCGACGATTATACCTGGTGGTATCTCACCGCACCTTACGACGAAACACGCTCGGGATGGGCTGTAGTCAATTATCTTTCCTATGTACCTTCACCTTAGGTAAAGCACTTTCCGGTTTGGGTACAAACATCTTTAGGGATTCGCTTCCTGAATATACCTGTATTATTCGTATACAATCTAATTGATAAGGAAGAGACTTGTTTTTGATCAATATGGATAACCGCATGATGATCATAATCAATTTACAGGAAAAATAATGAATTCAAAACCTACAACAATCACTGCCGATCGCCAGACGAATCAATTAACAATTGTTTGGGATGATGCTCACAAAAGTGTTTACTCCTTTGAATTGTTACGTTTGGGTTGCCCTTGCGCTGAGTGCCGCGGTGGTCATGACAAAATGGGGGGTGAACCGGATCCAGCTATTTTTCACTTGCACCTGGAAGATGGACCTGCCATCCATTTGAAGAATATTATTGGAGTTGGCTCTTACGCACTCACTCCCGTTTGGGAAGATAACCATGATTATGGAATTTACAATTGGCATTATCTGCGGGCGTTATGCCCTTGTAAGTCTTGTCAGCCTAAATAGTTCAGTCAATAAATAGAAGGAGTGGATCTGACACTGAAAAAGTCAACATCACTCAACCTGAACCTGATCTAAGACTCAATCCAGCATTCAGGTGACATTCATATTCCGCAGTTCAGTGGAATGTGCCAGAAAAATTAAGATGACGAAAAAACCAGAGCTCCAGAGGGGTTTGCTGTACACTGGCTTTCCTTTTTACCCCATCGCAATGAGCTAATTCTTCACAACCTGTTATTATCAAAATATGGTCAGAGTATAATTCTGGTATGCAGAAATTCTTGATCCCGATCCTGATGCTGGTTTTGCTAGGAGCCTGTTCTATTGAACAAACTACTCTCCCCACATCCACCGGTGTTATCTCAAGTCCCAGCCCGCTCTTGGAACTTTCATCCACTCCCAGTCCATCATCTACCACGACTGATCTGATCCATCCTTCCATAACTGAAATTCTACCAACCCCCACACCTTTTCTTTATACCGTTGAGCAGAATGACACCCTGATCGGTATCGCCCTTAAATTTAATATTACACTCGAACAACTCATTTCCGCCAACCCACTCATTGGTTCGAATGCATTGACTGTGGGCTTAAAGCTCATCATCCCTCCAGGGCAAAATATTAAATCGGATCCTACAGCTACTCCCTGGCCAGTTTACATCCAGGAAACACAGTGTTATCGAAATCTGGATGGCAGCCTGTGGTGTTTGGCGCTTCTCAAAAACGAGTTTGCTGAAACTCTTCAAAATCTATCCATTGTTATCAGCTTGATCGATCCTAACAATATGGTCCTTAGCACCAAGACTGCTTATGCTCCCATGGATTTACTGCCTCCCGGCAAGTCTCTGGTCATCGGTGTGCTCTTCCATGAAATTATCCCGGATGATTTTCATCCTCAAACGCAAATACTGAGTGCTTCACGATTGCCTTCTTCAGATAATCGTTACCCGCTCATTCACCTTCAAAACCACCTGGCACAGGTGGATTGGGGAGGATTAAGCGCGCGGGTCAGCGGGAAGTTAATGTTGGATCAGCAATCTGATGGTGCTGAAAGGGTCTGGATATTGGCAGTTGCTTATGATCAATCCGGGACTGTGATCGGCTTCCGGCGGTGGGAATATAATAATCCTCTTGCTCCTGCAGATGTTTTATCCTTTGATTTTGTGGTTTCCTCCCTGGGACCAGAAATCGATCATATCGAACTACTGGTGGAAGCCTCCCAGTAGGAACAATTTCCAGAAGAAAATAATTTATTGGATAACTTCACATTCTTAATTGGACAGATCACTCTGGAAAATGCCTATATTCCGATCTTCTTCGCAGGACTATTGTTCGCATGAGTTATTCTCACTGGATATGATTATTGACCCATTTATTCTAATTATTAATTCTTTACCTTACTCCTTCATTGTAGTGAAGTGCTAATATTAATTAACTTATAGAAAATCGATCCTCTATTGCTAACCATCTTTTCAAATTATTTTTTTCGTATGTGAATTTGAAAATTTCTCATCTCATTCACTCATAACTTACACTTTTACGAAAATCAGCCTCTGGTACAATACCTTCAATGTTGCTCAAACATTTCATTAAACTTACCGTAATCCTACTCGTTCTATCCGCTTGTGGCGTGGAGAACCATCCACTTCCCAGTCAAACTGCAACGGTAGCCAAACCAACCCTATCACCTTCCAGCACAATTCTTCCCAGTCTTACCCTTCCCTTGCCTACAACAACAATCACTCCTGAACCGCTATCTGGTCTTACTCTTTGGCAGGTAAATGTACGCAGTGGACCAGGCATTTATTACACTCTCCTCGGTCAGATCAATCAAAACCTGCCTGTCCAGGTTATCGGAGTGGATGTCAGCCTGGAATGGTTTGCAATAATTTACACTTCCGGACCAGAAGGACTTGGTTGGGTTACTTCCGAATATGTTCAAGCGACGGGTACTGACAAGCTACCTATTATTGGACAGGTCATTTTGCCCAACGGGACACCTGCACCTCAAGCCAAACTGACCCAGAGATTGAATGTTCGCAGCGGACCAGGGACTCATTACGATACTCTAGGTATTCTTCCAGTAAACACCATCGTTTTGTTAACAGGGCGAAATGAATCCGGTTCCTGGCTGCAGATCGACTTCCCGACTGCTGCTGCAGGTAAAGGTTGGATCATTGCAGGCTATGTAAATGCCCAGGACATACTGAGTTTACCCGCTCTTGATCCCTCCGGGACACCTCTATCAGATATCCCAACAAACCAAGCAACAATGCTAATTCCAACCACCACACCTACCATTGCACCAGCCTATCAGGATGAAGACTCAGCTACAAAACCCGGCACTTCACAGGTTTTTTCACCACTTGGCATTCGTAACTTCAGCTATTCCAGCGATCTTTCTACCCCGGAAGGTGACCTGGTGGATTGGATAGAAATTCGTCTTAACATGCCCCAATCGGGTACACAAGTATCTCTCTACACCAGTCTGAAATGTGTCGGTAATGGTTCCTTACAAATTCAACTTTGGCAAAAAAATCAACAGCTTACCAATTGGGGCAATCTCACCTGCGGAGATATCAATAAACTGCTCAAGTTTATAGATGGGAGTGATTATCTTTTCCGTTTGAGTATCAATTCTGCCAGCGATTTTCACTATGTTTTTTATACTTTTAGGATGGATCGCAACCCATAAATGAGATCGATTGTCATCCTCCCCATCATTGTCATAATCCTGATTGGCTGTGCTTCATCAACCCACACAACCATCCAATCCAGGCAAAACTGGGAAATATCTGACTTACTCTTTCTTGACCTCCCCAACACATCTGACCCATCAAGCGACCTTATCGCTATTTATACGCGTCAAATTGATAACGATTTTCAGATCCGAATTGACATATTGGACTTACTGCCTGATTTCAATCTAAATTTTTACATCCTACTTGACACCTACCCCGCAGAACACCTGGAGAAATTTCAAGGCGCTCCAGCGGTGATTTCTTCAGAAATCGCAAACCACGGCTGGGATGGGCTTCTGGCTCTTCCCCGTGATGGTAGTCCACAAGCCTTTTTAGCAGGTAAAAATCAACCAGAAAACAGCCTTAGCCCTCGCATTCAGCGTGATCCCTTACAGGATACAGTTACCATCAGTTTCAATCTTAATAGCTATCCGATACCTGAGAATCTGAAATTTCAAGTATTTGTCACCACAAAAGATGGTGGGATACTTCTTGATCAAAGCCCACCAATCAGTACCATACTATCAGATCCTATACCTCCTGCTCCGCTTATCATCATCTTCAGCGATTCATTTCCTGCCTTATCCCCAATCCAGGCATTACGTCACTGGGATGGCGCTCACACTGGACCTCTTGGGAAACGACATGGGTTGAAACATATTCTTGCCAATGCAGAGAAATACGCTATCCCTGTGGTACTGCTGGACCTAAAAATTCCCAGCGATCTTTCCGCCCTGGAATTTATCGGGGCTTTACCACAAGTACAAAATCTGGTTAATCAAGATTTATTGCTATTACCAGAAATAGCATTCGCCTTCCCTGATGATCTCAGCCTGCAATTTAGCCGGGGTATTGCATCGGCTTTTGAATTGCCTGACAGCATTTTTGTTTATTCCGGAGATGGACAACTTCAAACAGATTACCGTTTTCAATTTATCGATCTTCCGGATCGTTCACACTTACTTCTCCAGGATGGAAAAACATTAATCCCATTACCAGAACTGGAACAAAACAGCACTCCCATCCAGACCAGCTATGAAGGTCTCAGCCTGGACGTTCGTCACCAACTTCTGACCACTGCCCAATCACCCGACCCTTCAGATCTGGTCATATTAGGTGGTAGTTTACCCCACAGCACGTGGGGAGATTCTGTTGTGAGTATGGCTAGCATGGCATACATTGCGGCTCATCCCTGGATCCAAACTCTAAATGCAACTCAAATACAAGCGTTCGATACTCAACCTATCCACAATAAATATGAACCCCAACTGATTCCAGCTCCAAATTTTCCAATCTTCACATCTCAAGGCTATTCAACCGGTTTTGATTCCAATCAACTACAAGCATATCTCCTGGAAGATTTGCAGAATTCACCCAATAACACCATTACAGATTTGGCATGGAGAATGTTTTTTTCACTCACATCTTCTGTGTCAAACCTTAGCTATTCGCAGCTTCAATACCAATACCTCAATCAAGTTGGAAGTATGCTGGCTGCCAGTCACTGGGTGAATTTCCCGGCAACTATTTCAGATTGCAATCAAGACATCGATTATGATTCACTTAATGAATGTATATTATCCAATCCACGCTTCTTTGCGATCATAGAAACAGATGGTGGTCGCATAAGTTTCCTGTTTGAGCGCGATGGAAACCAGATCCATCAACTGATCGGACCGATGTCTCAATTTGCTGTTGGTTTGAGCGATCCATCACTCTGGAATCTCGAACAGGGTCCAGCCGCAGACCCGGAAGAGATCCCGGGGGCTTTCAGTGACTCCGATAATCCATTTATACTATATCGAGTATTGGAAATAGAAGATGGTTCACTAATAATGAACCGATCTGATGGTCAAGTTGACAAGAGCATTCGACTTGTTGAAAATGGACTTATCATTGAATACTACTCCAGAACAGTTGAAAAATTATACATACCACTGGCTATTGACCCGCAAGTACTTTCCCAGCCTGGTTGGGAAAAGTTATATTACTCTCAGAAATCCGCGGATTCCATCATATGGGGATTGCAGGGAAGTACAAGTATTGAAATCCAGAGCACAGGGACCATAATTGCCAACAATTTCACCGAATCACTCCTTCTCATAAAAAACCCTGAGAATCCCGACCTTGATTATCCCCCGGGACATTTTCTTCCTTTTCCAATTGCCCTGATCGAGGTTTCTGGAACAGGACAGTTTTCAGTCACAATTCGGATACAAAATTAATGCTACATTACCTGTAAAAACAGAAACATCCTTATGGAAAAGTTTACCAAGTTGTCTTTTTTCTCTTACTGGTATCATCCACTAATGTTGGGTATAATAACCCAAGTGCAATTCATAAATTTATTGTATCAGCCCGGATATGAATTTCAGTTGCGCTAAATTACACTAAATATTATAATGTGGTAAATTTAGTCAAATTAATCCTCTTGTATGGGAGAAGTCCATGAATGCAAAAGAAATTCCAGACATAATTGTTGGCAGATTACCAGTTTACTTACGCGCTTTACGTCACATGCGTGAGAATAATCAAAAAACGACTTCCTCACAAGAGTTGGGAGATCAGGTAGGAATTTCTGCTGCTCAAATCCGTAAGGACCTCTCTCAATTTGGTGAATTTGGCAAACAAGGCACCGGTTACCAAATTCCATTCTTAATAGACAAACTATGCGAAATCCTCAAAGTGGATCGAGTATGGGATGTTGCAGTGATTGGTGCAGGAGATATGGGGCACGCCCTAACCCGTTACCAGGGTTTCTTTAACCGTGGCTTTCAAATAACTATGATCTTTGATAATAGCCCGGAACTCATTGGAAATAATATCGGAAACTTGACGATTGAATCTACAGAAAATTTGGTTGCCTCACTTCAAGCTGGAAAAGTAACAATTGCAATGCTTACAGTACCAGCCGCTGCCGCACAAAAAATAACCGATAAATTGGTGGATGCTGGTGTGAAGGCGATCCTCAATTATGCGCCGATCAGTCTCAATGTTCCTGAAGGTATCCTTGTTCAATACATTGATCCCTCATCTCACCTGCAGCGCATGACCTATTACTTATAATCGCTTTTCATAATTTGGAGCTGCTCAATAATATCTAGAATAATTCCTATAAATAACCAATTCATTATTCTTAAATCATGCAATTCTGAGAAATCAGATAGGAATTGCCCGTCCTTGTATTCAGTGATTCAAAAATAATGGGAGAGGGATCTTCAGAAAAAATAATCTAACTATCGCTGAGAAACTCTATTTCTATAAAAAATAAATAAAGCTATTGATCAAATTCTCTAGATACTGATCATTTGAATTAAACATTCGGAAGGTTGCGCTTTAGAATTCCGTACATACCCAATCCTTTGGCAGCTCCTTCAACCACACAACTAGTGGGATTATCCACCATGTAAGCTGGAATTCCTAAAGATTTAGTAATAAGCTTGTCAATACCTCGCAGCTTTGCGCCACCACCACACAAGGCAACTCCTCGATCAATGATATCTGATACCAATTCCGGAGGCGTCTTCTCAAGGACAATCCGACAAGATTCGACGATATTTTTTAGGGGTTCTTGCAAAGCCTCAACTATCTCACCTGTTGTCAACGTCACAGGTCTGGGAAGACCAGTAACCTGGTCCTGCCCCTGAACTTCCATACTTTGTTCCTGGTCTTGTGGAATAGCCGCCCCGATCTTGATCTTTAATTGCTCAGCAGTGACAGATCCAATAATGATCCCATATTTTCGTCGAACATATGTAACAATTGCTTCATCTAGATAAATTCCACCCTGGCGTAAAGCATCAGCTGAAACGATCCCATACATTGCTACCACTGCTGTTTGGGTTATCCCGCCTCCCAAACAAATAACCATATTTCCAGAAGGTGAACCAATCGGGAGGTCTATGCCCAAGGCGGCAGCGAGTGGTTGTTGGATAAGCTTCACTTCTTTACTTCCAGCCTGAAATACTGCTTCATGAACCGCACGTGATTCAACACTGGTCACACCATAAGGGACAGAAACCATCACACGCGGCCGGAACAACCGCATCGGACCACTTACTTTTTGAAGCAAATGATGAATAAATGCTTCAGCAACTTCATAGTCAGCTACAACTCCATTCTGCAGAGGACGTGCTACTTCAATCGTATCGGGTACACGTCCTTCCATGTTCAAAGCTGCCTGACCAAATTCAACAAGCTTTTGTTCTGCTATAACGATAGCCACAATTGTTGGTTCTTCTATAAGGATACCTGAAGCATTAGCAATCCTTGTCTGTGTGGTGCCAATGTCAATCCCCAGATCTTTCGCTAGTGAAGCCATGAATTACCTCTACTCGTTATCTGTAAACCTGGGGGTTTTGGCACTGCCACTCCGTCTAAACCGTTTGACTGCATCCAGGCGCAGATTTGAGCGGCGCAAAGCAGATTCGAGCATAAGATATGAATCTGTATCCTGAGGAGTCCCATGTGCAAGATATTCTTCAGCACGCTTTCGAGCTTCTTCCGCCCTGGCAATATCTATTTCTTCCACATTCTCCGCAGCATCTGCAAGAATCGTGACTAAATCAGGTTGAATTTCTGCTACACCGCCTGCAACTGTAAATACCTCTTCACCTTGTTTGGAGCGAACTTTGATTACACCAAATTTCAATGTAGTCAATAAAGGCGAATGATTAGGTAATATTCCCATCTCACCATCTGTGCCTGGCAAGACAACAATATCAGCATCACCTTCATAGACCATACGATCTTGTGAAACAATCTCACAACGAATCGTCATAAGAACTCCTCTGTTCCCTTTGACCAAAAATAAGACGCTTCAGGCACAATTTACCCATCAACATCAGGCTGTTGCCAACTTTTCTGCTTTTGCAATCGCATCTTCAATTGTGCCAACCATCATAAAAGCCTGTTCCGGCAGATCGTCATGTTTTCCGTCCAGGATCTCACGGAAGCCGCGCACAGTCTCACGTAAGGATACATAGCGACCATCAATACCTGTGAACTGGGTAGCCACAAAGAAAGGTTGTGAAAAGAAGCGTTCGATCTTGCGGGCACGCGCCACCACAAGCTTATCATCCTCACTCAACTCATCGATACCCAGGATGGCTATGATATCCTGCAAATCTTTATAGCGCTGCAATACACTTTGAACCTCACGTGCGGTTGCATAATGTTCATCACCAACAATTTTTGGATCAAGGATCCGAGAATTTGAAGCCAGTGGATCCACAGCTGGATAAATTCCTTTTTCAGCAATGGACCGTTCCAAAGCAATTGTTGCATCCAGATGGGTGAATGTGGCAACTGGTGCCGGATCGGAATAATCATCTGCGGGAACATAAACTGCCTGCATGGAAGTAATTGAACCATGCCTGGTGGATGTGATGCGTTCCTGTAACTCACCCATCTCGGTAGCCAGTGTGGGTTGGTAACCAACAGCCGATGGCATACGTCCCAGCAAAGCTGAGACTTCAGAGCCAGACATGGTGAAACGGAAAATATTATCAATGAACAACAGAACGTCACGGCCTTTATCACGGAAATACTCAGCCATAGCCAGCGCTGAAAGAGCCACACGCAGACGAACTCCTGGGGGTTCATTCATCTGACCAAAAACCATCACGGTATCTTTCATAACTCCTGATTCAAGCATTTCACGGTAAAGTTGGGTTCCTTCACGCGTGCGTTCACCTACCCCGGCAAATACGGAGTTTCCCTGGTGAACCGTGGCGATGGAACGAATGAGTTCCATGATAACTACTGTTTTACCAACACCTGCACCACCGAAAATACCTGTTTTCCCACCCTTGGTAAAAGGGGCGATCAAGTCGATCACTTTGATGCCTGTCTCGAAGATCTCAACACGTGTGGACTGATCTGAAAACAAGGGGGCAGCGCGGTGAATTGGGTAATACTCTTCAGTTTTGACATCACCTTTATTATCAACCGGGTGACCTAAAACATTGAAAATTCGTCCTAGTGTTGATTCACCAACCGGCACCATGATGGGAGCACCTGTCCTAATGGCTGCTGTACCGCGCTGAAGACCATCAGTGGTATCCATGGATACACAGCGGACCTGATTATCACCCATGTGTTTCTGAACTTCAAGAACCAGGGGTAACCCTTTTTCGCTCGGGATTTCAATTGCTTCATATAAGAACGGGAGTTCATTCAGGGGGAATTCCACATCCACCACGCCACCCTGGATCTGTATTACCCGGCCAGTTGCATTCACCATTATTGCCTCCGTTACCTTATTTCTGTGATAATGCCTTGGATAGCGCTTCCGCGCCTCCAGCTATATCCAATAAATCACCGGTTATCGTCTGTTGACGCACCTTGTTGTAATCCATTTGCAATGCTCCAACCAATTCAACAGCATTATCCGTGGCATTACCCATTGCGATCATCCGTGCGGCATGTTCACTGGCTAAACCTTCAAGAATTGCCTGGTAAACCTGCAAAGCTGTGAAGCGTGGAATGATCTCATCCAGGATCTCGCTCTCTTCCGGTTCGTAAATATAAGCCGCAGAAAGATGCTTTGATTCATACGCTTCCACCCGATCCGCTGATTCGCCACCCACATCCAGGGGCAGCAATTTTTTTATTACTGGTTCCTGCCTGGTCATCGTGACAAAATCGGTATAGACCAGGTAAACCTCATCAACCTTGCCTTCCAGGAATTCACCGACAGCAAGGCGACCTATTGCTGACACATCTGAAAATAATGGAGCTGGTGGTAAATTGCTGAATTCGGCAATGACACTCTTCCGCCTTCGAATCAGCATATCCCGACCTTTGCGCCCCACAGCAATGTACTTTACTGGCATTCCATAATTCTCAAATTTTTGTAAGAGGTATCGTATTATATTGGTATTATAAGCTCCCGCCAAACCTCGATCACCGCTGACGACTAAAACGAGTGTTTGTTTAATCGGTGAACGCATCGTCAATAATGGATGCAATGTATCACGGCCTGGTTGTCCAGCAATATGGATTAGTACCTGCCAGGCTTTGGTAGCATAATTGCGAGTGGCAGCCACAGCTGCCATTGCTTTTCGTACCTTGCTGGCGCTGACCGCACTCAAAGCACGTGTTACCTGTGAAATATTTTTAACGCTCTGTATACGGAGCCGCATTTCTCTTCCAGAAGCCATTATCGTTCCTTATTTATTGCCAGCTAGATTTGAAGGTTTCCAAGGCTGCACGCAGTTTTGTTTCGTTATCATCAGTAATACGCTTATTCTCAGTAATATCCCTTCCAATCTCAGGATGGGAAGTTTCCATATAGCGAACCAGAGCAGTCTCCCAGGCACGCATGCGTTCGATCGCCATATTATCTGCAAAGCCATTTGTACCCGCATAGATAACAACAACCTGATTTTCAAGCGACATAGGCTCATATTGCGGTTGTTTTAAAATTTCCTGCATTCGTCGACCGCGATTCAATTGCCCCTGGGTGGCTTTATCGAGATCGGATGCCATCAATGCAAATGCGGCCAGTTCCCTGTAGGCAGCCATATCCAAACGCAGTTTACCAGCCACCTGTTTCATAGCTTTGGTTTGGGCGGCTCCGCCTACGCGTGAGACAGATATTCCCACATTCACAGCCGGGCGTATGCCAGCATTGAAGAGGTTACCTTCCAGATAGATCTGTCCATCTGTGATCGAGATAACATTCGTAGGTACATATGCAGATACATCACCCAATAATGTTTCAATGATCGGCAGAGCTGTCAATGATCCGCCTGAGCCTTTTACTTTTGCTGCCTTAAAATCATCTGGATCAGTCATGGCTTTTATGGCTTCTTCAACATCATGGGATGATCGAGGTCCTGAATAAATCTTACCATCCACACCATCCGAATCGTTCGCCAAAGCTTCAGAAAAATTTTTCCTGACAATGACAAATTTTTCGGCCACACGTGCAGCCCGTTCTAAAAGGCGTGAATGCAAATAAAACACATCTCCAGGGTATGCTTCACGACCAGGTGGGCGGCGGAGCAGCAATGAAACCTGACGATAAGCCCAGGCATGCTTTGAAAGGTCATCATAAATTACCAGGGCATCGCGCCCAGTTTCCAGGAATTCCTCACCGATCGCACAACCTGCATATGGAGCAATGTATTGTAAAGCAGCTGCTTCATCAGCTGCGGCGATCACAACAATCGTATGTTCCATTGCGCCATGACGTTCTAATAATGCAACTGTACGGGCTATGGCAGCTTTTTTCTGTCCAATGGCTACATAAATGCAGATCAGATCCTTGCCTTTTTGATTTATGATCGTATCAATTGCTATGGCCGTTTTACCAGTCTGTCGGTCTCCAATGATCAATTCCCGTTGACCACGCCCGATAGGGATCATGGTATCAATGGCTTTGATCCCTGTTTGAACCGGCGTATCCACATCCTGACGTTTGATCACTCCCGGGGCAATCCGTTCAATTGGCCGATATTCGGAAAATTTAAGGGAACCTTTTCCGTCCACAGGTTCTCCCAGTGCATTTACAACCCGCCCGATCAATCCATCACCTACTGGAACAGAAGCGATCCGCCCGGTGGATCGAACAGACATTCCTTGTGCAATATCTGAGTAATCACCCATGATAATGACACCAACGCTGTCTTTTTCCAAGTTAAAGGCGATTCCCATTACACCATTATGAAATTGAACAAGTTCCTGAGCCTTGACATTTTCAAGCCCGGAAACCCGTGCAATACCATCACCAGCTTCTGTAACAGTACCAATATCTTTGACGCTGACTTCGTGCTCAAAAGAATTAATTTGTTCTTTTAATTCATTAGCAATTTGGTTGATAAGGTCGGACATTTTGCCTCCGGTCTTTCTTGGTTTTATATCGTGAGTTCTGCAACAGTGTCAGCGTCCAGGCGGGTTATCAATTCAACCACAAGTTTCACTGCACTATCGTAATCATCACGATTTATTATCGAGTTATGAGAATGAATATGCCGGGCAGGTACAGCCAATACAACTGTAGGGACACCAGTTTTATAAAGATGGATGGCGCCTCCATCTGTTCCGCCACCTTCGATCGAGGACAATTGCAGTTTTATCCCAAGTTCACTGGCTGTGCGGGTGACCAGGTTGCCCAATTTATGATTTGGGATCATGCGGGCATCGTAGACCAGCATACTTGGTCCTCCACCCAGCTTTACTTTCGAATCTTCTTCCTTGATCCCAGGGACATCTCCTGCAATATCAGACTCAAGAATGATGGCTACGTCAGGCTGAACCATATTCACACAGGTTGTCGCTCCACGTAATCCCACTTCTTCCATTACCGTTGCTGCACCAAAAACTGTATTCGGATGGCTCCGCTCCTTCAATGCTTGCAATGCTGAGACAATGATCGCGACACCAACACGGTCATCAAATGCTTTAGATAAATAGCTCTTCCCATTTGCGAGAATTTGAAAATCCGAATCAGGTACGATTGGATCACCAACCTGAATACCAAATTGATTTAGTTCTTCTTCACTACTTGCGCCTATATCAATATACATCTCCTTTCGGAGGACAACTTTGCTGCGTTCCTCGAGACTCAACATATGAGGTGGTTTGGCACCAATTACACCCAATACATCACCTTTGCCCGTCTTGATAATAATACGTTGACCGAGCAACACCTGGTCAAACCAACCGCCTAATGGAAGAAACTTTATGAAACCTTCCTTGGTAAGTTGTTTAACCATGAATCCGATTTCATCCATATGACCAGCAAGCATCACCTTTGGTGTTTTTTCCACCCCTTTCACCATACAAATAACACTACCAAGTCTATCCTGAGTTAGCTCTCCCAGCGGTTGCATATAATTTCGGACAACTGCCCGGATGGGAGTTTCATATCCGGGCACGCCATGGGCTTCTGTCAAAGTTTTTAATAATTGCTCAATTGAATCCATTGGAAATTAATCGCTCCTATAAAAAGAAATAATATTCTTTTTTTAATTTGTTATTATTAACAAGCAAGGTAGCCGGGTATGTGAATTCATTATTTGCTCGCAATCAAATAAGATATTCATTTTCTTCTATTCAATAAAACCGATGACATCCCTATTATTGAAAAACTCCGGTTTACACTGAAAGAATAATTCGCACATCGTCTTTCTGAATAAAAACCATCTTCTGAGGAAACAGGTTAGTGCCCTCAACTGATGGATATTAATCTTTGATTAATTGGCTGGTTCCAGAACGTGCATATGATACCTGAAAGGAAAGCTCTTGTCCAGTTGCAATTATTACGATTCAGATTGGCTTAAAAAAGCCTCTTGATTTATCTAGATCATCCTTTATACTAATCCTCATGGAAACTAAATAATGGGTTTTAATTATCCCTATTCATTCTCTCGTTCGCAAAAGGAGTTATGAAATGTCAAATAAAAAGATGGCCGAAGAAAACGATGAACCTCCAGGTATATGGCCACAATCGAAACCAGTTTGGCGCATTGCTGTCCTGGCAAACATTAAAGATGAGAACATCACACATCCTGCAGATGTTCCTCCAGATGCGTATGCCGATTATGATCATATTGAAACCATCCGATTTATCCAGTCTGCTTTGGAAACAGATGGCCATAAAACTGAATTTATCATGGCAGATCAGAAGCTGCCTTATGAATTGAAGAAATATAAACCCGATATTTGTTTTAATATTTCAGAGGGTTTAGGTGGTGATGCCAGGGAAGCTCAGGTCCCAGCATTATTGGAAATGCTAAGTATCCCTTATACAGCTTCTCGGGTGCTCACGAATGCTATCGCATTGGATAAAACCCTTACCAAACGTATATGGCGGGATCGAAACCTGCCTGTTGCCCCATTTCAAGAGTTCAGCACCGGTGATGAACCATTGCGCCACGATTTACGTTTCCCCTTGTTCGTAAAACCTTCACGTGAAGGTACCGGAATGGGTGTCGATACAAAAGCCAAAGTTGAGACAGAAACTGATCTTCGTGAACGCGTGCATTATGTGATCAATGCCTATAAACAACCTGCTTTGGTCGAAACATTTCTTCCTGGTCGCGAATTCACAATAGGTCAAATTGGACGTCCGGATGCTGCATTGTTCAGTCGCCACCCGGAATGGTACGGTCCGGATGGATTCCATCGCTTCCCTATCATGGAAGTGGATAGTTCTCAAGCTGCTACACCTGGAATTTACAGCCATGCTGCCAAGGCTCACTTACTGGGAGAGGAAGGAGCACCGGAGTATCTTTGCCCGGCAAATATCCCTCCCGACCTTACGAAAAAACTCCACCATCTAGCCATACGCGGTCATACCATCCTGGGTGCTTTGGATTTATCACGAGTGGATTTTCGCTTGGACGCAGAAGGTCAACCAAGGCTGATAGAGATCAATCCGCTGCCGGGTTTGACCCCCGGTTACAGTGATCTATGTATCCAGGCAGCTAAAGACGGAATTGATTACGTAGATCTGATATTGGAGATCTTATACTTAGCTGCTGGGCGTTGGGAATTATTAAAACCCAGGGAAAAATCTATCAAGTAACTTTTACAAGCCACCTAACTTGATACTTGATTTCTGATCTTGCTAATTTGCAGAAACACTAACAATTCTTGGAGAAATGGATAATTAATGTCTCAGTTTTCTCTCGAATATTTTTTACATTACCTGGAAAAACAAAGAATACTCGGATTTAAGGGAGGCTACCCCGGCTCATAATCCTTTGTTGTAATTCTTAAATTGAGAAAAAGTTCTTTTTTATTATTCACATGGTATAATTCCGCCGCCAAAAAAATTGGAGAGGTCGCGTAGTTGGCCTAGCGCGCACGCCTGGAATGTGTGTAACCTGAAAGGGTTCGCGGGTTCGAATCCCGCCCTCTCCGCCTATGGGAACTCCTGCAGATCGAGCAGGAGTTCTTGCTTATTCATAAAATATTTGAGAAACAATCTGTCAGGGAATTTAAATTGGATTGCAAAATATCACTCGTGTTATACTTAAATACGTTATGAAGTTACCCTTAAGAATTCTTGTGATCTTGATTATTATATTTGGGTTGGTATTGATCAGCGCAAACCGTCCTAGTATTGTATTTGCATCCAAGAGCATGACCTTCACAACTTTAGATCCTACTCCTGTTTCGACACAAACAATTATTGCGGTCACAGCCACGGTAGATCCAGCCACAATCGGAGATACATCTGGTGTAATCGCCATCGGAATGATCGTGGTTTTTATTATCCTGGCTGGTGTATTATGGGGTAGTCTCGAATTACGCCAGGAGTCCGTAAAAAATAGTCAGCCCAAGGAGTAACATGCTTTTCCCTATTGAAACAAGGAGATTGCTCCTTAGACTTTACGAAGATAAAGATATGGAAGATATCTTCGAATACTCCGGCAGCTCAGATTTCTGGTTAATGCGCACACTTCCATGGCAGCCAACCAGGGAAGGTGTGAAGAAATTCTGGGAACCAAGTCAATATCTGGACCTCACAAATATTCCCGATCGAGTCGATTTGGTGGTTGAGTGGAAAGAAAAAAACAAGGTTATTGGCAATATTGGCATCTCGATATCCAAGATTATTGATAATAAGCAAGGCACTATTGGCTGGCTTCTCGGGAATAAGTTTCAAGGACAGGGGTTTGCCAGCGAAGCTGCCAGAGCTCTCCTGACGTTTGGTTTCGATACATTGGGATTACATCGTATTTCTGCCGGCACAAGCAGAGACAACATTCGTTCCTGGCTATTAATGGAAAGGATAGGAATGCGACGGGAAGCTCACTTCAAACAAAGCGAATTTGTGAATGGTGAATGGCAGGATGAATTTATTTACGGAATTCTTGCAGAAGAGTGGCATTCAAAAAAATAAACGATCATTTGGCAGATTTTTATTGAACCACTTAAGCAAGACTATGGTTGAAACAACCATACAACTTTTAAGTGTTACTAAGAATAATTAATTATTTTCAGAACTTCTTTCAGAATTGTTGGATTTTTTCTCATCCAACACACGCATTCCATTCCGGATTTGATTAAAAATCACTTGGACTAAGCGTTCCAATTCAATCAATTTATCCATCGCATACTGGTCAGCACCATCACGAATCTTATCCGCTTCAATGCGGGCTTGCTCTATGATCGTGTTGGCTCTCTTCTGGGCATCTGTGACTACCAGATCTTTATCCACCATTTGATCGGCTTTTTCTTGAGCAATGCTCAATTTCCGTCCTGCTTCTTCCTGGGCTTGTGCCAGTACCCTATCTCTCTGGGCAAAAATCTGTTGGGCTTTTTTTACCTCTTCTGGAATAGATATCCTCATCTGATCAATGATATCCAACATTCGATCTTCATCAACGATCACATTATGAGTAAACGGTAAAGGTCGACTCTTATTAAAGAGTTCTTCCAAGCGATCAACGAGATGAAGGATGTCCATTTTCTCCTCCGCTAAGAGATATATTGGTCAATTATAACCATAACTAATCCTGTCTAAATGTTGGACAGGTATAAGCATGTCCCAATTACAGAAGTTAAATAATATTCATTATACATTCTAATCGCGAAGTGCGTTTGCCGGTTTTTGTTGATCACTCATAAGACTCACACTCCGATTTAATGCAGCTTCAACATGTGAAGGTACCATGCTGGATACATCCCCTCCAAGCATGGCAATTTCCCGAACAGTAGTTGATGAAAGAAATGTATGCTCTTCATCAGTGATGAGAGCAATACTTTCTATATCGGGTGCCAATCGGTGGTTAGCGAGAGCCATTCGAAATTCAAATTCGAAATCAGAAAAGACCCTCAATCCTCTTACCACCACCTGGGCATTGAGATCCTGGCATAGCTTTACAGTTAAGCCACTATACCCAATAACACGGATCTTTGGGTAACCGTTAAATGTCTCATTCACCAAAGAAATCCGCTCTTCAGGGGGAAAAAGCAGGGATTTAAGGGGCTTATCATATACCGCTATGATCAATTCATCAAACAAGCGAACTGCCCTTTCAGCAATATTAATATGCCCAAAATGAATTGGGTCGAACGTTCCAGGGAATATGGCACGAACCATAATTAACTAATATCTCCTTTACCAGCTCCCCAAAAACGATTGAGAGCTTCAGCAAGTAACTGATTTTCAGGCAACCTCAGATCAGCATCACTTTCGAATAATTCTTGTGCTTGTTTTCGTGCCTTTTCAATCATTTGAACATCTGTAAGATTTGCCATCCTTAAATTGGCATAACCAGCCTGGCGTGTACCCAAGAAATCCCCTGGACCACGCAGTTTCAAGTCGGTTTCCGCCAAAATAAAACCATTATTTGTGTGTGTCATAGCTGCCAGGCGTTCATTTTCGACAGCATCATCATTATCCGGGATTAACAAGCAAAACGACTGGGCATCGCCTCTTCCTACCCTTCCACGTAATTGATGCAATTGAGCCAAACCAAAATGATTGGCTGCCTCAATCAACATCACAGTGGCATTCGGAATATCAACTCCAACCTCAACTACAGTAGTGGCAATCAGTATTTGATACTCACCTTTACGAAATTGTAGCATGACTGCATCTTTCTCGTCGGGTCGTAACCGTCCGTGAAGTAATCCAAGCTTATATTTAGGGAAAATTTCTTTTTGAAGACGCTCATATTCTTCTGTGGCAGCGCGTAGATCACTTTTTTCACTTTCTTCGACCAATGGATAAACAATAAAAGCCTGATGCCCGGTTTCAACTTGAGATCGGATCATTGAATAAGCCCGTTCCCGTTCACGAGCAAAAAGCACATGTGTTTTGATCTCCTGTCGACCTGGAGGCAATTCATCCATCAAAGAAATATCCAGGTCTCCATACACTGTCAATGCAAGCGACCTTGGGATAGGTGTAGCAGTCATAACCAATAAATGAGGATTGCTGCCTTTTGAGCGTAAAATTGCTCGTTGTTCAACACCAAATCGATGCTGTTCATCGATCACTGCCAGTTGTAGATCCTTAAAGGAAACGGGGTCTTCAAGTAAAGCATGTGTTCCAATCAACACTTTGATGTAACCGCTGGCAAGCAAATCCCTGATTTCTTGTTTGTCCTTATCAGACGTATCACTTATTAGCAAGCGAATCTGGTCAGATTTTAAGCAATCTCCATTTTCTTCAAGCGCCGTGCACATTGAAGAAAAATTGCGGTAATGTTGTTCTGCCAGAATTGATGTGGGAGCCATAATGGCTGCCTGTGCCCCAGCCTTATTGATTATCACTGTGGCTATTGCAGCCACCACTGTTTTTCCAGATCCAACATCACCCTGCAATAGCCGATTCATGGGTATACCAGATTGTAGATCTGAGCGTATATCTGCAATTGCCTGATTCTGGGCACCTGTCAATTGAAATGGCAGGGTTTTAAGCCAGAAATTCAACCAATCATCTGAGACTTCGTACACACGGGCAGATGCTTTTTGCCAGTCATGCTTTTGCCTATAAACTCCCATTTGCAGAAAAAATATTTCATCAAAAGCAAGACGTTCGCGAGCTGATTTTAGCTGATCCTGCGTATCTGGAAAATGCGCTTGAATCAAGGCAGTGCCCAAATCTACCAGATCAGCTTTCTTTAAGATCGTATCGGGCATATGATCGGTTAATTTTGGCGCCCAATACGAGACCACTTGGTGGATCATGTTCCGTAGTTTTTTTTGAGTTAACTGGGAAGTCAAGGAATAAACCGGAACAATACGATTGGTGTTAAGACTTTCAACTTCTACCGGTTCCCATTCCGGATTACTTATTACCAGGCGACCCAGATATTGCTCCACTTTTCCGGAAACAGCTATGCTAGCTCCAATTTTAAATCGGTTTTCCAACCAAGGTTGATTGAACCAACTTAAACGTAATCCACCAGTCCCATCATCAATTATGACTTCCACAATATTCATTTTTCCAGAACGGACTTTTCGATTGGTGACACTTTGGATCGTACCTACCACAGTTACGACATCACCATACCAGAGTTTATGGATGGGTTTTAGCTGACTGTAATCATCATATCGACGCGGAAAGAAGAATAGCATGTCACCCAAGGAGTGTAAGCCAAGTTTTGCCAGAATTTTAGCATTGACGGGACCCACTCCATTCAACACCGTCAATGAGGCATTTAAAGCTATTGGCGTTTTACTGGTCATTCCTCCAGGCTGGTTGACAGACAATGCTTGGTGTTTAAGTGGAACGGTCCTGGCGATCTCCTTCGGAGTAGTGACAGTGTTCGGACCGCTATTCTTGACTTTCTGAGAAACGTCCATAGGATTCCGGGAATTATCTAATTTCTCAATCGCAGTATTATTATCGGGTTCAATACGTCCCCATAATTCCTTAAGAGCCACGGAGCGTTTGTCCTCAGCCAGGTTGTGGTAAGTTTTCATACAGGAAATTACAGCTTGAATGATCTCTTCAGAAATTTTTTCATTCCGTGCTTCTGGAACCCATAAGTCCAACATTTTTTCTAATCCACCAAACACAGCTTTATCATCATATCCTCGGGAAGCTTCATGACGCAAAATTTTTAAAAGAGTGTTCAATGATGATTGCATGGAAATATTTTATCATGGAGAATCCAAGTAAAATATCAATTCTTAATTTTCAATGTATTCACGAGAAAATTCTCTGGCAGCATTATCCGATCTCGCCTCAGTCGCAGGCACCAATGGTGGTTTCACTGCCCATAAGGGAAAATTATGTTGTTGTGACAACATCGCCTTTATGATGGGTGGATATGGTGAATAAGATTCTAAAACCAATCTCAATAAATTTAATTGCATCTGGGTTTGGTCAGTGGAACCAGAACATTGGGTATCATCCCATATTTTACGTAACAAGGGAGAATACAAGTTTGCGAGAGCTGTAATACAGCCTCCTGCACAGGAATCTAATGCCAGTCTAAATAACCGGTCGTTACCTGTCAATACCAACAGTTCACTTCCAAATCGTTCGCCTAATGCTTCCGCAAAAGCCGAATCTGAAGATGAATCTTTGATTCCTGCAAACTTTACTGGAAAGGCTTCTTTTAATCTAGCCAACAGATCCATGGATAAGTTGATGCCCGTAACAGAAGGAATATGATACCCAAGCAGGTAACCTTCAGGTGCAACAGACTTGTTTAAAACTTCACTAAACCAAGTAAATAATCCTTGTTCATCAACCTTAGGATAATAATAAGGAGGCAATACGACAACTCCATCACAGCCCAGGGAGAAGGCAGCCTTTGTCAGGTCTATTGTTTCAGTTAAACTGGGAGTACCTGTTCCTGCCAGCAAACGAAATTGAGGATGTGATCGCTTATAATCACAGGCAGTGGTCAGGATTGCTATACGTTCCCTAAATGAAAATGAGGGACCTTCGCCGGTAGTACCAAGCAACAATGCACCATGACAGCCGCGTTTTTCCAGAAAATCCAGCAATCCCGGAACAGCATCCACATCCAGCGAATAATCTTTCTTCATCGGTGTTATTGCAGCAGCATATACACCTGCTAATTCATGATCCATATATTTCCTTTTCACTAATTCTTGTCTGCGTATTTTTCATCTCTAAAAATAATGGCCAATGAAATATTTATACTTTGTTTGATATCTCGTTTTATGGTAGATTTTTTATAAAATTTTTACGAGGATTTATATTGTATTCAGAGTATACTTCCTTCTAATGGACAAAAAACAGCCTGAAGGAATTTCTTGCCTCAACTTAATTTAGTATGTACCAGAATATGATAAATTTTCTTATAAAACATCTGCTGAATATTATTTGCAGCATACCCCGGATGGGGTGGATATTATTTGGTTTGCAACCGATGCAATAGGAGGTCTGCCTGGAAACACTTCGCATCTCACCTAATAATACTGAGAAAACCAATCAAGAAGAACATACTCAACTCCAAAAAAATACAACCCTTGTTCGGCGTTATTTGATCCAAGATGTGATAGGGGTGGGAGGTATGGGTTCAGTATACCGCGCCCGTGATTTACATTTCCCTAACGTTGTCAAGCTGGTAGCAGTTAAGGAAATGATCAACCGCGCCCCAGATCCTCTAATACGTGAGACTATTGTTAAAAATTTTGAGCGGGAAGCAAATATTCTTGCCACTCTCAGCCATGCCTCCATTCCACGCATATATGATTATTTTACTGAAGATAACCGTTCCTACCTCGTCTTGGAATTTATCAACGGAAAAGATATGGAAGCCATTATTACACAAAGTGATGGTTTCATATCTGAAGAACAAGCCATTTCTTGGAGCATTGAATTATGTGAAGTATTAAGCTATTTGCATAACCATAAACCCGAACCAATAGTATTTCGGGATATAAAACCTTCCAATGTGATGATCAATCAAGAAAATCATATCATCCTGGTTGATTTTGGAATTGCCAAATCCTTCCAATCTGGGCAGAAAGGTACCATGATTGGCACAGAAGGTTATTCTCCGCCTGAACAGTATCGTGGCGAAGCCGATCATTCTGCAGACATTTATGCATTGGGGGCTACGCTGCACCACCTATTAACCCGTCGAGATCCTCGTATAGAGCCGCCATTCTCGTTTGGTGAAAGACCTATCAGGAAAACAAACAAGGCTATATCTGTGGAGCTCGAAGAGGTCATCAACGTTGCGCTACAATATGACCCACTGGATCGTTTTGAAACAATTGAAGCAATGAAAGAAGCTCTTATTGCAGCAGCCCGAAAGACAGGCTTATTGAGCCGTATCAATCAATCCATAGCAACCATCCAAACCAGCTCATTAAAACCTTTATGGACATTTCAAACTGAAGATGAGATCCGGGGTACACCTCTTTATTATGATGGTGGGATATTTATAGGTTCTTGCGACAATAACCTCTATTCTCTGAAAGCGACAAATGGTGAGTTTATATGGAAATATGCTACGAATGGAAGCATTGTATCCCGTCCGGCTATTATTGATGGGAATATTTTTATTGGTTCTGAAGATCAGAGTTTTTATGTTATTAATGCACTTTCAGGAAAAATTAACTGGTCTTATTTTAGTGGTGGACGCATCCGATCTTCCCCATGTATCTCAGATGGGCATGTATTCTTTGGCTCTGATGATAATGCTCTTCATGCGGTGAATATTCTAACCGGTAGGGCTTCATGGAAGTTCGATGCTGGATCCCCGATACGCTCTTCGCCTTATATTATTGACGAGACAATTTATGTTGGTTCTGAAAGTGGTGAGTTTTACGCCATCGATTTTCGTGGTGAATTAAAATGGCGCTTCAAAGCCAAATTAGCGATAACTTCATCACCAGTGGTTCATGATGGTATTGTATATTTTGGATCACTCGATAGCAGTTTTTATGCCCTTGAAGCAAAAGGTGGCTGGATTGTCTGGCGTTTCCGTATGGGAAAAGGTTCAATTGTTTCTCCTTGTTTTGCAGAAAACCTCATCTTTACTGGATCTGCTGATGGCTTGATCTGTGCAATTGATACGCGTACATCCAAAGTGATCTGGCAATTCCAGGCTGATCATCAAATTAGTGGCTCACCTGTAATATTCAAGGATTCAATATATTTTGGAGCAGCAAATGGTATTTTTTATTGCTTAGAATATCGTTCGGGGCGCTATAAATGGAAGTTTGAAACTCAAGGACCAATAACAAGTGCCCCAGTAATATTTGATGATGTTGTATATATTGGATCATCTGACCACTTAATCTACGCGCTTTTGGCATAATTTACTAACAAAGGAGAGATTAGTGAAATCTTTTTTCAATAAAATCATCCGCAAGCAGAAATCTGAAACCAAAACTAATTCAAGTCAGAATGTAATTACAGCTCCTCTTTCAGCTACGCAAATATATCCCGACAACATGGCTTATGAAAGCATTTCCCCATCTCAACTAATAGTCGGATCAGCCGAATCTGTCGGAAAACAACGCGATCACAATGAAGATAGTATCTTCACTTTCTCAATTACCATAGGAAATGGCATCAATAACCAACCATTGGGTCTATTTCTTGTGGCGGATGGGATGGGTGGATACCAATACGGAGAAGTTGCGAGCAATGTTGCAGCTCGCACAGTCGCGAGTTACCTTATCAGGAAATTTCATCCAGTAATTGCAGATGCATCTGTCAATCTGGACGAGTCACTTCAGGAAATGATGCAAAATGCTATAAAAGAAGCCCACCATGCAGTCGTAAAAACTGCCCCAGGTGGTGGAACAACATTAACAGCTGCGCTTGTACATGGTCAACAAATGACGATTGCCCATGTTGGCGATAGCCGCGCATATTCAGTCCATCTAAACGGACGAGTAGACCTCCTGACCCGTGATCATTCATTGGTCCGCAGGCTTGAAGAGCTGGGGCAGATCACCTCAGAAGAAGCTGCGGTCCATCCCCAAAGGAATGTCATCTACCGTGCCCTTGGGCAGGATGATTTCCTCGAAGCAGATATTTTTACAGCACCTTTTCCACAACCGGGATATCTTTTCATTTGTAGCGACGGACTTTGGGGAGTTGTTTCAGATGCTGAGATTTCGCAAATCATCTCAGAAGCTAAGGATATTCAGACTGCCTGTCAGACTCTTGTGGCAGCAGCCAACACAGCCGGAGGACCTGATAACATCAGTGCGGTTTTGGTTAAATTATTGAGTTAAAGATGATATCTCCCGATTATTATTCTATTCTTGGTATCCCACGAGATGTTAGTCAAGATGAAATCCGAAAAGCATATTTCAGTGCAGCCCAGCGCTTGCACCCGGATAAGAATATTTCACCAGGAGACACCGATCTTTTCATCGAAGCCAAAGAAGCTTACGAAGTTCTTTCAAATCCACAGAAACGTTCGATATATGACTCCACCTTACTTCCCGATAAGATCCTTAACCTGCCGGTTTCAAATAAAATAACCTTCAGCCGAGAAAACCTTGCACAAAGCCAAGAACCTCAATTAATTTATGCCTTGCTGGAATTTTCTCCCGTCAAAGAAAATTTGGAAAATATTCCATCACCTCCGTTAAACCTCTGCCTGGCAATCGACCGATCCACCTCAATGAAGGGCTTGAATTTGGAGATTGTCAAAGCAACTGCCATCCAGTTGATGAGACGATTACGATCAAAGGATGTCTTTTCACTTGTGGTATTCAGCGACCGGGCAGAGGTATTGATTCCATCCACTCGTGATGGGGACCTTTCAAAATTTGAGACCCGCATCCAGATGCTGCAAACATCCGGGGGAACAGAAATTTATAATGGATTGGAAGCAGCCTACAAAGAAGTAAAACGTTGTTATGATCCAACATATATTAATCACATCATCTTGCTTACAGACGGGCGAACCTATGGAGATGAAAAAAATTGCCTGGAGTTAGCTGATAAAGCCGTGATACAAAGAATCGGAATCAGTGGCTTGGGAATAGGATCTGACTGGAATGACGTCTTCGTAGATGAGCTTGCACGCCGAACTGGAGGCAGCAGCTTTTATGTATCCAATTCACAGGATATTCGACACTTATTAATGGAGAAGTTTGATAATTTGTGGAAAATTTATGCAGAAAATGTAACGATTGAATTCAAAGAAACTGATAATGTCAAACTTCGCTATGCATTTCGATTACAACCCGAACTTGGATTACTGTCAATTGAAAGTCCGTTACATTTGGGTCCCTTATTACGAACAGGAAGTCTGACCATGCTTATGGAATTTATGGTCTCCAGCACAGAAAATGCAAACGTGATAGAATTGTTTGAAGGGCAAGTCATCGTTAATACAGCGACTCAGCGCAAGCCGATTTTAAAAATTCCAATTCGAATAGATCGTCCTGTTAGCATGCAAGCAAGTCCACCCATCCCACCTCCTTTAGAGATAATACAAGCCCTTTCTCGCCTATCACTTTATCGATTGCAAGAGCAGGCTCGCCTGGAAGTAGCCGAAGGGAAATTCGATCAGGCTTCCCAACACCTGCAAATATTAGCCTCCCACCTGCTCCGACAAGGAAATCAGGATTTAGCACGAACAGTTTTGCTGGAAGCCGAAATCATCAAAGAGAAACAAACATACTCTCTTGAAGGCGATAAACGAATAAAATATGGAACCCGGGCATTACTTCAAGCCGGATCAGGAGACCGCCCGATATGATATTATGCCCAAATTGCCAACATGAAGAAATTCCTGGTACCGTGTTCTGTAGTAACTGTGCTTCTCAACTGAAATTGTTTGATACAAGCGTAACACACGAATTAAAACACCCAGGAACCAAACCAAAGGAAATAAAAACTCCTCCCGATCCGCCAACACCTCAAGGTCAGTTTATTTCATGGGCTTCACTACATATAATTGAAAGTGGCCAGATCATTATTCTGGCTGATAGGGATGAATTCACAATAGGTCGCACAAGTGAAGGGCAACCTATCATGCCTGATGTGGATTTAACAGATTTCAATGCCTATGCTAACGGAATTTCACGTTTGCACTGTGTCATAAAGAAAACAAATTCAAAAGCTTATATCATGGATCTGGGTTCTTCCAATGGCACATACCGGAATGGAGTCCGCCTGACCGAACTTATTGAAACACAAATTAATCATGGAGATGTTATTTCACTTGGAAAATTAAGAATCCAAGTATTGATTGATCAGGCTCAGGTCTTGTCTTGATCGTGTAATAACAGGAAGTATCATAGAGATCTGTGTCAGATATCTAATAGTAGTTTCAATATAATAATAAAGGTAGTCATGACATACAAACTTTTATTACATCTTCATAATGACGATCCATTAATTGGCGAAGTGGATGAATTACCCGGTCGCACAGACCAATTAATAACTATTAATAACCCCCGCCGAAAAGATGGTAAGGATATCCATTACCTGGAAGGTAATGTGGTGACGATCATAATACCAGTCGTACGCATTACATTTATCGAAATCATTCCAAGCGAAATGGATGAAAAAATAATCAGCTTTGTCAAGGATTAATTTATGAATGAAGAAACCCAAAAAAGACGCAAAATTCTAATTGTTGATGATGAAGAACGGATGGTCCGATTTATCCGACTTAATCTTGAACATGATGGTTATGGGGTTATAGAAGCCTTTAATGGTAAACAAGCTCTACAAAGATTGCGCGATTCAGTTCCGGATATTATTTTATTGGATATAATGATGCCCGACCTGGATGGTTTTGAAGTCTTGCAAATGATCCGTGAGATCAACAATGTCCCTGTCATAATGCTGACAGCCAAAGGCGAAGAGAACGACAGAGTACGCGGGCTCGAATTAGGTGCTGATGATTACATCACCAAGCCTTTCAGCCCGCGTGAACTAGTCAGTCGGGTAAAAGCAGTGCTGCGACGTACTGAGGGTGCCACTGGCAGCATGCACGGATTGATCGAAGTAGATGATCGCTTGAAATTTGATTTTGACCGGCATGAAGTCTGGTTGGAAGGAAAAATCATTAAACTCCGCCCAACTGAATATCGCCTATTATTCCATCTGGTTCAAAATGCCGGATGGGTTATATCACACGATCAGTTGTTAGCTAAAGTCTGGGGTTATGAGTATCGTGATGAACCTCATTATGTAAGGTTATATATCAATTATTTGCGCCAGAAATTGGAGAAAGATCCTGCCGATCCTCAATATATCCTCACAGAACGAGGTGTTGGATACCGGTTTGTTGATTTCAGACGCGAAAAGTCAGAATAAGCATATTCTCAATACCTGATCCGATCATTTCTTTTCGGCTTACGCCTAGAAATACGAATATGGAGACCAAAACTGCTAATGACAAAACATAGAATAATTTTAGTGGATGACCACGAAGTTGTCAGGTTGGGGCTTAAAGCTTTGCTTGATAGGCATCCACATTTTGAAGTAGTTGGTGAGGCTGCCTCATCAAGGGAAGCCATTGAATTGGTCTCCAATATCCAACCAGATGTTGTTGTAATGGATGTCAGGCTTCCGGGCACATCCGGAATTGAAGCCTGTGAGGAGATCACCAGGCGTTTTCCAACCACCAAGGTTATTATGTTAACTTCTTACGCTGAAGATGAAATGTTATTTTCAGCCATCCGGGCAGGTGCTTCCGGTTACATATTGAAACAGATAGGTGGAAATGATCTGATTAGTGCTCTTGAAGCGGTCAGCCGTGGTGAAGCCTTACTCGATCCAGCTGTCACCCAAAGGGTCTTCCAGGAAGTCAGGCGCGCAGTTAGAGAGGAAGAAGCTTCTGCGTTTGCCCATTTGAGCCAACAGGAAAAACATGTCCTGTTACTGGTATCTGAAGGTAAGACCAATCGTGAGATTGCCAAAGCCCTTTTTCTGGGTGAGGGTACAGTGCGTAATTACGTCAGCAGTATTCTCTCGAAATTGGGAGTCAGCAATCGTGCAGAGGCTGCCGCATATGCAGTTGAACACAGCCTGCGCGAATATATTTCTGTATAACGATGTCTGATGACTGATTTTGAAATCTATCAATCGCCCTTCTCCTGGCGTTATGGTTCAGAATCCATGCAGCAATTGTGGAGTGAACATAATAAACGCATTACCTGGAGAAGGGTATGGGTGGCTTTAGCTGAAGTCCAGTCTGGTTATGGGTTGGTCACTGAAAAACAAGTTGCTGATCTAAAAGCTCACATGTTCGATATCGATATACCTCGTGCCTCTGAGATCGAGGTTGAGATAAAGCATGATTTGATGGCTGAATTAAGAACCTTCGCCGAGCAATGCCCTATTGGAGGTGGCATTCTTCATCTGGGAGCTACCTCTATGGATATTGAGGATAATGCAGACGTATTGCGTCTGCAGGCAAGCCTGGCATTGATCGAAAAGGAACTCCGCCAATTACTTCTCATCCTTAGTGACCACATCCAAAAATGGGCTGATACACCATTAATTGCATTCACTCATCTCCAACCAGCAGAACCTTCCACGCTGGGGTATCGCTTCGCAATGTATGCACAGGATCTTTTGGCAGACTATAAAGCTCTGCAATTTACCCAGATTGACCTGCGGGGTAAAGGGTTTAAAGGTGCAGTCGGCACGCGTGCCAGCTATGCCGAATTGATTGGGAATGGGCAGTTGGAAAACTTCGAATCCCAACTTTCAGAAAAACTTAATTTGAAATTCTTCCCCGTCACATCTCAAATATATCCCCGCCGCCAGGATTATGTCATTGTAAGCCTCCTGGCAGGATTAGGAGCCAGTCTCTATAAAATGGCTTTCGACTTTCGTTTCTTACAAACCCCGCTGGTTGGCGAATTGGCAGAACCCTTTTCCGATAATCAAGTAGGGTCGTCCGCAATGCCTTTTAAAAGAAATCCGATTCTCTCCGAAAAGATCAACTCATTGGGTCGATATCTGGCACAAATGCCTCGCCTGGCTTGGGATAACGCTGCACATTCCTTGTTGGAACGGACTTTGGACGACTCAGCCAACCGTAGAACCATGCTACCTGAGACTTGTCTTTCTACGGAAGAGATGCTGATTACAGCCCAGACGATTCTTGTTAAATTGAACATAAATGAACATGCTATAAAAAGGAATCTCTTTAATTTCGGCCCATTTGCCGGTACCGAGAAGGTATTGATGGCATCCGGAAAAGCTGGAGCAGACCGTCAGATCATTCACGAAATTCTCCGCAAGCATGCGATGCATGCCTGGCAGGAAGTCCAGGTTGGTAATCCCAATCCATTGCTTGAATTACTCTATCAAGATAAAGAGATCAGACGGTATATAAATGAGAATGAGTTACGCGTCATGTTGGATGCAAAGGAACATATCGGAGATTGTCCCTCCCGTGCGCGTGCCATGGCATTCTCCATATTGGAAACCATTCGCAAGGATTAATAATTTATAGGATTTACAAAAATCTAGATATTTGGCGTAGAATGAAGTGGGTAATGATTACCAACTCTTTCCATTGCAATCGCTCGACTTGAAAAACAATTACAACCTCATATTTCGCAGCATCTCTTCATTGGTAGCAAATTTAAAATCTTCCACACCACGTGCCTGTTTTTCCGCTTGCTCCGAAGCGTGCAATCGACCAAGATTATCCTTTGTAACTACTTGCTTAAAATTGGTGTGAAGCCAGTTTGTAAAGTTAGTATACGTTTTTTCCAAATCATTCATAGGGGGTAAAGTCTGCAAATATTGAAGCACAGCCTTGGCAGCATTTTCGCCATCCTTACGTGCCACACCCACCAACCCGCTGCTTGCCTGGCGAGCCCAGCCTGCCAGAAAAACTGCTTTTATGGGAGCGTCGGCATCCATATCAAATGCCTCAAACGATATACCATCAACTGGAAACGATTGATTCGGATTGACAGAGTAGGCATCTCCTTTAATCGGTAAGCTGAAATCTTTATCAACAGTATCTCCTATTGCAAAGATTACCGTATTCGCTCCTATTTGCCGAGTTGAGCCTAAACCTCTTGATTTGACATTACCATTCTCTGCTATCAGAGTATTATCCTCCACTATTAAGGCACTTGCCCCACGTGTCCAATCCCCCAGAATACTCACAGGAGAAACCAGGAACTCAAAGCGCAATTTTGTTTCTGAAATTGGCTTGAGCGCATTAGGCAACCCATCCAAAAAAAACCTTCTGGACACATCTATATCCTGCCCAACGGCTTTGAGAATTGGAGCAACCCTCGAAAATTCAGCCTCCAGAGAGACCATGTCAATATTGGCAACTACATTTTCCAGTTCCTTTCGAGAGAACTTGACTTCCCCAGGACCACGTCGCATTATGATTGTTATTTCTTCCACTTTTTTCTCGCGGGTCAGAAAATGAGCAATATCCATCATGACATTTCCTGCGCCTACCAGAATGACTTTAGGGCCAATCAAATTTCGACGCAAGCTATATGGTGGGAGAAGGTTATATTTAAACACCAGGTCTTTTGCATGATAAACACCAGGTAAATTCTCCCCGCGAAGCCGTAACCACTTGGTTCCTTGTGCGCCAGTGGCGATCACAATGGATTGAAATCCCTTCTCAATCAGGTCCGGTAATATTAGTGTTCCCCCGCTGCTCACTTTTACATTGCCAAAATAATCCACTCCCGGGGATGAAAGGATCTGGTTAAACTGTTTTCGTAAACCTTCTTTCATCTTAATTTTATCCAGGTAGACCCCATATTCTGCCAACCCACCCGGTTTGATATCCCGATTAAACAATGCCACACGTACTCCACTGTTATTTAAGTATCGGGCAGCAAATAAACCGGCAGGTCCTGCTCCAATTACTGCGACCATTTTTTTCTGTTCTTCCATTAAAATCACCTATTCTGTTTCTCACGATATTTTTTAATTCAACAGCATGCAATATGTAAGTAGTTCCTTAAAACATATTATAATAGATATATAGAGTATTATTGTCTTATTTATATAATATATTAATTAATCTTTTCCTCTCTGTTATCAAGTTAAAAACTTAACAATCATACGAAATTTCTTCACCATCTATCTCATTATTGGTAGGGAAAATCAATCAATGAATAGAACTAATAACGTTTAAAACTCTCACTTTATGCTATAGTTAAGGCATCTTACTCAGGAGGTGGATGATGGTTCTATCTGAAAATAATGAGCCTTTCATGAAAGGTACTCCCTCAGGCGGTACACCCAGTCCAGACAATGAAGAAACACCCGACTCGCCCACATCAGAATCCAATCCGGGTGAACGACTAAGATCCATTGAGATGGCAGCAACTGTAAGTGAAAGAAAAAAAATTAACCTTGATTTCCTAAAAAATTTTAAGAAAGTTAAAATAAGTAAAGAAAATTTGTTGCTTTCCTATCAAAAGATCAGCAGCACGGTATCAATACTGTTCAATATCATCCTGCTTGTGGTTGTCCTCTTACTAAGCAAACAAGTGTATTCGCTTAAAAAGATGTTTATAAGGGATGTACTGGGCGGTATGTATCTTAACATTGGAGAATTGGATCAAGCCAGTATTTCCACGGAGGTAACGCTAAAGGACGATTTCCTGCTGGATTTTCCCCTGCAAATAAACCAGGAAACTGAGTTGATTTTGACTGACAACACAATCATCAATGGAGCACGCATCAGTATTTCCACAGGTTCTTTAAATATCCTCAGTGCACCTGCCACCATAGTATTGCCAGCCGGCGCCCGCTTGCCCGTCCAAGTGAATATGAGTGTTCCGGTTAATGAATCTGTTCCTGTAAACCTGAATGTCCCTGTTAATATTCCTATTGAAGAGACAGGATTACACCAACCCTTAATAAACATGCAAAAAGTGATCCAACCCATCCTTATTCCATTTATGGACGGACCGTCCACTTGGCAGGATCTACCAGCCTGTAAATTATTTGGGTTTGTTTGTAATTGGTGGTTCAAATAACCCCAACCTTGCCATAGCAAATGGAGGCTAAATGGCAGGTGCCATAATCAAAACCAAATTAAAAAATGGGTTGTCTGTCCTTCTCAAGGAGATACATACAGCTCCACTGATCAGTTCCTGGATCTGGTATCGGGTGGGTTCCAAGGATGAACCTACCGGGTTGACCGGTATATCCCATTGGGTAGAACACATGCAGTTCAAGGGGACCCCGACCTTTCCATCCGCCGTCATTGATAAATCTATCTCCCGCGAAGGTGGCATGTGGAATGCATTTACCTACCTGGATTGGACAACTTTCCTGGAAACCATGCCTGCCAGCAAAATTGACCTGGCTCTATCCCTTGAAGCCGATCGCATGATCAATAGCGTCTACGCTCCCGAAGAAGTAGCTTCTGAAAGAACTGTTATTATTTCGGAGAGGGAGGGAAGCGAGAATGAGCCTCTATTTCAACTGAACGAAGCCATTCAGGCGGCAGCTTTTTCGATCCATCCATATCACCATGAAGTTATAGGAGACATGGCGGATCTACATTCCATAACTCGTGATGACCTTTATGATCATTATCGCACCTATTACAATCCCAACAATGCTGTTCTTGCTTTGGCAGGAAGTTTCGACAGCAAGTTAATGCTGGATCGCATCCGCTCTCTTTTTGAAGATATCCCTTCAGGGCAACCACCAACCCGTCTGACCCGTCCCGAACCTTCCGCCCGTGGTGAACACCGATTGAGTATCGAAGGTCCTGGAGAGACAACCTACCTTCAAATTGCTTACCGATTCCCATCTGCGACCGATCCCGATCTGTTTCCGTTTATGGTTTTGGACAGCCTTTTGAGCGGTCCGAGCAACCCCAGTGCTTTTAGCGGCGGCGGAATTTCCAATAAGACATCCAGGCTTTATCGTGCCCTGGTTGAAAAAGATCTGGCAGTAGGAGTCTTTGGCAGTGGTCAGGTGACAATTGATCCTTTCCTATATACAACCACCATCACAGTCCATCCGGAGAAAAGTACCGAGGATTCTCTGGCTGCTTTCGATACAGAAATATTACGTATCCAAGATGAATCCATCCCGGAATCGGATATCCAGCGCGCCATCAAACAAGCCCGAGCCATGTTTGCCTATGGTACCGAAAGCATTACCAATCAGGCTGCCTGGCTTGGTTTTTCTGAAATGTTTGCGGAATATCAATGGTTTGAAAGTTACCTGGACAAATTAGCACAAGTGACCCCTGAAGATATACAACGGGTTGCTCAAACCTGGCTTCTTCCTCAAAAGCGTCTGACAGGTACCTATCTACCTGACGGGAAGGCATCTTGATCCCCATGAATTCTTTACACGAACACTCCCTTCCGGGACCTGATAATATTAATCGCGTTCATTCCATCAACGGGATCACCATCCTTAGCCGCTCCAATTTTAATAGCCCATCTGTTGTAATCTCAGGTTACCTGCCTGCTGGTAGCCTGTTCGACAAGGATGAATTGCTTGGATTGGCCGGTTTTACCGCTATGATGCTGATGCGCGGCAGCCTGAACCGGGATTTTCAGGGCATCCATAATGCCTTGGAATCCTGTGGAGCCAATCTCGGATTTAGCGCAAGTACACATACAGCCAGCTTTAATGGGCGTTGTTTGGCAGAAGATTTGCCTCTTTTGCTCGAACTTTTATCTGAGAGTCTGCGCCAGCCATCCTTTGATCCTGGTCAGATGGAGAAATTGCGCGCTCAATTTCTAACCGGTCTGTCCATTCGCGCCCAAGATACTGGCGAGATGTCGTCCCTGACTTTTGACCAGATCCTTTTTGCCGGTCATCCTTACAGTCGACCGGAAGATGGTTTTCCTGAAACCATAAAATCAATAACCCGCCAGCATGTGTTGGATTTTCACAAAAACCATTATGGCCCTAAAGGCATGGTGATCTCTATCGTCGGGGCAATAAAACCTGAAGATGCCATCACGCAGGTTCAACGTGTATTGGGTGATTGGGAGAATTCATCTCAACAAGATGATCCAGAGTTACCAGTCTACAAACCTCTCAAGAAAAGCCAGACCAAACGCGTTCATATCCCAGGAAAATCTCAATGTGATCTTGTCATTGGTTCAAGCGGACCTAAACGTCTTGACCCTGAATTCCTGCCAGCTTCATTAGGAAATTCAGTGCTTGGGCAGTTTGGCATGATGGGTCGCATTGGAGATATAGTGCGTGAAAAATCTGGATTGGCTTACTATGCTTACAGCTCTTTGAGTGCAGGCATCGGTCCGGGATCGTGGGAAGTAAGCGCAGGGGTAAATCCATCCAATGTCAACAAAGCAACCGATCTGATCAAATCGGAGATCTCCCGTTTTGTAAAAAATGGAGTCACCCCGGATGAGCTTGCTGACAGTAAGGCGAATTTTATCGGTCGCTTGCCTCTTTCTCTCGAAACCAATGCAGGTGTTGCTGGAGCTCTACTCAATATTGAGCGCTTCCATCTGGGTTTGGACTATTACCTGCGATACCCTGAACTGGTCCACCGGGTCACACCTGTGGACGTCCTGGCTGCTGCGCAAAAGCACCTGGACCCGGATCTTCTTGTAATAGCCATCGCTGGACCATGACTTTTTAGCAGGTACATGGTTGCAATTATTCGTTCAGGAATTGATATGGTCGAGATAGACAGGTTGGAGAAAAGCATTCTCCAACATGGTGAGCGGTTTCTTCAGCGCATATTTACCGAGCAGGAACTGACAGATTGTGGGGGAAAAGTGGAGTCCTTGGCAGCACGTTTTGCAGCAAAAGAGGCTGCCTCCAAAGCTCTGGGTTGCGGAATTGGCCAGGTCTCATGGTTAGAAATTGAAGTGACTCGCAGTCCGGATAATCAACCAGAATTAAATTTACGCGGTGCAGCCCAAATACTGGCAAAAAAACTCAAACTGACGAATTGGTCGGTCAGTTTGAGTCATACAAGCCAATTTGCGGTGGCGATGGTGATTGCGAGTTCAGATATTTAGATATCTATTTCATCCAATCCTATCCACAGGTGCCCGGGTAAAACCATGGTCTGAGAACGTACGGCAATATTCCCACTCATGGAGATATCTTCCGTCATGGATTTAGGATTTACCAGGCAAAGGTTTGGAATTCTACCGTACTTTGATCGATAAAATTCTGCGGCGCGTTCAATCTTGGCTGTAAGTGCTGTTTTTGGGTCATTATCAAACCACATCATTCCAATATTCAAATCGACCTCCTGATCGAATTAGGCAAGGATCAGGATATAGTTATCCTGATCGGGTAATGTTGTTTCTCGTCAGCAAGGTTTTATTGCAGGTATCCAGAAACGCAGCCATCCCCCCTGCTGCTCAATATCAAATTCCAAACCGGGGACAAGACTTCTAAAATTTGAAAGGCTGTCTTTCGTTAGTGCTCTAGAAAGTGATGGCTGCTGAATATAACCGAATATGCGGGTATTGAACAGGTCAAACCAGACACGCATATGAATGGCACGCATCACATTCAAACTTGCCACTATCCATACTTGATTCTTGCCTCCATTCAGTAAGAGCCATTTAATGTTCTCCTGAATTTCATAGCTGGTATTAATTATGGAAGCCAGATCATCCAGGAATAAGAAGATCTTCTGACGGCCATGTTCCGGTTGCCTGCCCCAATCTGCCACTCGTTGGATAAACTCCCGGGCTGAAGGGTGGTTTGATGGCCAAACACCTAAACTCCCTGGGGAAACGTCCATTGCTTGCCATTGCTCTGGCTGGTTGGTTACTACACCAAATTGAATATCGGAAGGTGTCTGGACCAGATCAGTCGCCCGGGCTAATACTTGCATCAGGCTGGTCTTACCAACACCAGTGTCCCCAAGCACAAGCACAGGGCTAGGTACCGGTTCAGACAGGTTTAATAGGATTGGTAATCCATCATTTGCCATCCCAAGCATAAGTGTGTCATTTGGTAAAGATGGATTTTGAACAATTAATTCTTCCAATGTCATTACAGAAGGCAATGTCGTTGCAGGAGTTATCTTTGTTGCAAGTTTTCTTAGATTTGTTTTCTCGTTCTGTTGTCTAACTTCGGGAAACAAATCCTGGAATACCTTTAGGGTTGATGAAAAAGTATTTGAAATTGTCATGGGGAACCTGCCTCTATTAGGTAATTAGAATATTTGTTCTATTATAACACTTTTTTTGCTTTGTCAAGAGGCAATTTTGATAATTAAAGAGAGTTAATTGGTATTTGACCTGTAAGAAAATCACTATATTAGAAATTTATATATCCTGTTATGTACCTCTTGTAATGTAATGGTTCCTAAACTATAATTACAATCGTCAATTTGAAAGGAAATTCGAGGTTTTTTCTATGCCAATCTATACCTATAAATGTGAAACCTGCGGCATCCAGTTTGAACGCCAGCAAAGTTTTTCAGATCAGCCTTTAACCCGCTGTCCGGAATGTAACAAGAAAAGCCTGCGCAAGGTCTATACGCCTGTCGGTATTGTTTTCAAAGGGTCGGGTTTCTACGCCACAGACCACCATTCCCCATCCGGGCAAAAGCCACTCTCTCAATCTACCGAAGACAAGAGTGAAAAGAAGACAGAAGAAATCAGCAAGGACACCAAAGAACCTGCTATAGTGGAAAAAATGGAACCAAGTTCAGAAAAAAAATCATAACTTTTTTTCTCGCATCAGCTAAGAAGTAGCATTTGATTTTCCAGATGCTGCTTTTATTCTTTAAACTGCTTGACCTCCCCAACCAATGTATCTATACTTCAATGGACAGCTTTTCCTATCTTAAACAGGAGCAATATGCCCATATCTAAATTTGGTGTCCACTCGGAAATAGGTAAATTACGCAAGGTTTTGGTGCATCGCCCGGATTTAAGTCTTAATCGCCTGACCCCCTCCAATCACGACGAATTGCTTTTTGATGGTGTTTTGTGGGTGGAGCATGCCCAATTGGAACATGACCAGTTCGTGGATGTAATGCAAGAATGTGGTGTTGAAGTTTATTACCTGCTCGATTTGTTGACAGAAACCTTGACAACAAGCCAGGACGCCCGTCGGCTGATCATTGAGCAGGTCGCTACAGAATATACGGTTGGCTGGTCGCTGGTGGATGAGATCAGAAATTTTTTATGGGGTCTGGACCCGGATCTTCTGGCAACTCACTTGGTAGGTGGCTTGACCGCCGGAGAAACCAATCTGGACTGGGGTAAATTCAGCAACATCTCTCTGCATGCAGCAGCCCTGCAGGATATGAACTATTTCCTGCTCCCGCCATTACCCAATTCACTATTTACGCGCGATTCTTCCTGTTGGATATTTGATGGAGTATCAGTTAATCCAATGTATTGGCCAGCCCGGCGGCGTGAATCGCTCAACTTACTGGCAATATACCGCTACCACCCCATGTTTGTTGGCGCAGGCTTTGACTTTTGGTATCCAGAAATGAAAGAAAATGATTCTTTCAAGATCAATGATTTTGGTCTGGCTTCGCTTGAAGGTGGAGATGTCCTTCCTATCGGGAATGGAACTGTCCTGATCGGGGCATCTGAACGCACACAGGGGGGCATGATCGAGCAGTTAGCCAAAGCCCTGTTCGCCAAAGGTGCAGCCGAGCGAGTTGTTGCATGTGTGATGACAAAGGACCGTGCTCACATGCATCTTGACACAGTCTTTACCATGCTTGATCACGACAAGGTAACCACTTTTCCCCAGGTGGTTGATCACATCCGCCCAATCAGCCTGCGTCCTGGGAAAAAAGCTGGCGATTTCCACATCACCATCGAAAAAGATCTGCTTTCAGTTGTGGCTGATGCACTGGGAGAACGTAAATTGCAGGTGGTCGAGACCGGAGGTGACCAGTACCAGAGCGAACGTGAGCAGTGGGATGATGCCAACAATACCATCGCCCTGGAACCAGGTCTTGTGGTAGCTTACGAGCGGAATACTTACACAATTGCCAAAATGCGCGCGGCAGGAGTGGAAGTCATCACCATCCCTGGTTTTGAACTTGGCAAAGGTCGTGGCGGGGGACACTGCATGACTTGCCCTTTATTGAGGGATGCCATTTGACCTACCATTCTGAATCATTTCTACTGTAAAACTCGGATACCCTCCATCGGCATACATGTCTGCCGTGTCTTCGGCAGAAACGAACTGGTTTTGAGGAACCTTTACAGAAACCCTGAAAAATAATTATCTCTATTAACCCGGAAATTTTTTCAATTTTCCCAATAGATCTCAGCCCAGTGTGCCGGGTGATCCGTGGCAGAGGCAGGAGGAAGCAGGTATACCGGGTCTCGCACCAGCAGGTCATTCGAGATAAAAATGTGATCGATGCGATTCCTGCCAGACATATCCAAACCTTCGGTGTTGATCCCGCTTGGATAAACACTCATCCATGAATTAGTGAAAACTGAGTCGATCAATTGGTAGGATTCTTCGGTATCCCGCATATTAAAATCACCCAGGATGATAACATTGACCAGGTTATCTGTGCGCTCCAGGAGCATTTCTGCAAGAGCCAGCTTTGCCTGATCTGAGCCATCCGGGTGAATGTTATATAAGTTGAATAATTTTCCACCCACTGCAAATTCCACTGCTGAAGTCCCATTCTCATCTTGGTCGCTAAAGGTGAATAATGTATGCGTATTCTTTAATGGAAAACGGGAGAGTATAGCTGTCCCGTAGCTTCCTGTTATTGTTGTGGGACCGTAATAGGTATGGTAGCCCAGTTTGTCGGCAAAAAATCGAACATAATCCACATTATTAAGAGAGATGCGGGTTGAGTCGCTTTCCTGTAAAGCCAGGATATCCGGCTTTACCTGCTGGATGAGAGCCAACTGGCGCAAATAAGATTGCTCCCCACTGCTGTCGTTACCCTGCTGAATATTGTAGGTCATTAATTTCAGAGATGTGATAGGCACATTCGTGTCCACTTTAATTACAGGGACGAACAACCCATTGGCAGTAACTACCAGGATCGCTACCAGCACCAATCCCCACGCACGAAATTGATCCATGGCCACATCATAACCCTGAATTGGGACTTCACGGCGATGAAGATAGAGTAATATACACAATAGACTGCATATTAATAAGAAAGGCAGCCAGAATTTATTCCGAAAAAACGGGCTGACCGGCTCAACGTAACCCCACACATTTGTAAAGATATTCATGAACACTAATAACACCAGCGAGAAGCTCCCAAGTAACATACCGGGTGCAATTTGCCGGGGAGTCGCTTCAATCTGTTGCAGTCGGCTCCAAAATTGTTTTATATCAAAGAAGACCACTGGGAATAACAAAAGCATTAAGATCAGGGGTACCTGCTGCCATATTGATGGTATACCGATCACAACTGCTTCCGATTGTGGGGTGGCAGGGAAGCTCACCCGGTGTGCCAGGGTGGTACCCACAAGGGCAACAGAAAAGAGCAGGTTCCAGCCAATCAAAACCCGTTCCGTCACCCACTTGAGGAGATCTGGCTTAAAAAGGATAACTACAAACCAGGCTAATGAAAACACACTGGTACATAGCACTATTACGGCATATTTTGCATCCGTCCACCGCGCCAATACAGCTGGAGCAGAAAACACGAAATAGATCAGTGTGAGCACCATGAAAATTCCCAGTACGGATGAGGTTACTCCCCTGGTCTTTGCAGGTTCTGCATCCAGAGTCATACCTGACTCCAATCCGGATAATGTGACGCCCAATAGAACCCCCAAACCCCATCCAACCCAACTTCCCGCGGGTGTTAAAGAATAGTCAATACTCGAATTCATGGTTCGCAGCATGGTTGAAATTGCTACCGCCAAAGCCAGACCCAGGGCTGCATATGATCCTGCTGATGAGCTTCTCTCACCTTTCCATCGAGCTGTCACCAGTAATGGCAGCAGGCATAAGCATGCGGCAGTTCCTAATCCAGAAACCAGCATTCTCCCGTTGGTATCCAGGATCGGGGTCAGACCTCGCGCCACGAACAGGATTCCAAAGAATAACCATGTTGACCATCCGAGTGCCGGTTTGCGGATAAAAATCAATAAGACCGGTGAAAAGAAGAATAGCAATCCCAACGCTTTGGCATCCAAAGAAGTGTTGAGCAGATCGAGGGTATAGATGGACGAGACCAGAGTTCCAGCCATTTGAATAAAGAATAAAAATAGAATTGCATAAGTGAATATGGGATAAAAAGTTTTCTTCATGAATATTCCTCCCGGTCGATTATTTTGATAAGGTGTTCATAAATTTTAACACCCTTAAATCAGGAAAGTCACTCGGTTTCAGCGACTTTCCTGATGGATCTATTGATGGGTCTTTTTCTTTTTGTCCGGACTATTTTTCACCCAGATAATTTATACTTCCCAGACCACTCACATTTTTCTGAATGTTTGGGCTTCCATAGTAATTGACCGAACCAACTCCACTGATTTTTGCAACCAGGTCGTTGACCACCCATATACTTGCGCTACCCACCCCGCTAATATTGGCCGAAGCAGAATTGCTTCTTAATTCTTTCCCGTTGAAGCTGCCAGCCCCGCTTATATGGACATCCAGTTCCTTTACCTCACCGCTGGCATCAATACTGCCTGCTCCGCTCAGATTTATTTCACAAGTTCCTATCTGAACATCAATCAAGGAAGTTTCGCCCGCACCGGAAATAGATAATTTCAATTGATCGCTCTTAATGCCTTCGATTTTCACCTCACCAGCAGAATGGAAATTCACCTCACGCAAGTCTTTAACAGTTATGGAAAGCAGGATTTTTTCGGATGGATCAACACGCTGGCTCCAGGCAGATATTGTATTCTCGATGATCAGTTTTCCATTAATAACACGTGTATTTAACTGTGGCAGGAGATTGTCATCAGTTTGTACTGTGACAGTGTTGCCTTGACCCTGCTTGATTGTGACGGATACCGGGTAGCGAATATCCACTCCAGTGAACGCAGTGACTTCACGCTTCTCACTTACGATCACTCCTGAACCGGGTATCCCACCATTTAGATCCGATCCCAGATTGATATGTGCGAAATTCCATTCTTGAGGTTTATTCCACCCAAACTGAGGAGCGAAGTATATCGCCAGCACGGCTCCCAGAACGATCAGGGCGGAGAACAACATACCTGCCGAACGCCAGAAACTGCGCACGATCAGACCCACGCCAAGGATCATGAGCAGGTAAGGCCAGATTTGGGTCAATGCCCACAGGTTTTCAGAAGGGATTTTTCCGAGATTTATCATTAACCAAACGAACCCGGTGGCAATCATAATGAATGGCCAGAACAATGATCTTTGTTTCATCTTATTATCTCCTATCGTTTTTTTATCTTCCTTTATACAAACACACCTTCAGTGCGTAATTCTTCAACAGAATTCTTAATTGATTTCAGGTTTCTCGGGATTTTCAATGATCACAGGTTGGTCACTGTCATTTGGAGATCGGGAGAACAATCCGGAGCTTTTTACGACCAGGTAAATACCCAGGCAAAGCAGCGCAACCGGGAATACATATCCACGCAATCCCTCCGGTGCCCCTAAAGAGAAGATGATTTCAAAGAAAGCTCCAAAGATCACGAACATAACAACCCCGACTTCAAACAATTTCAACCCGGCTCTACGACGTGATGCATCACCCTGCCAGGCACCCATGATAAATATACCCGCACCGATCGACATCAGAATGACTGTCCAGCTATATGACCAGGTTTCCCATCGACCCGTAAGATTTTGAAGAAACAACATCAAACCATTAGTGGCAATAATACTTCCCGGGATAGCCATCCAGGCAAAAGTCTTACCCAATAAGAACATGCCCACAAAAAACAACGAGCCAAAACCAATAATGATCAAAGGCCAGGCTATTCCCCAAAACCTTGCTCCCTCAAACAACCTCTCAATGAGGACAAGTGCGCCAAAGCAGATCAGAACAGAACCGACTACAAGAGCGCCATAATTCCGTTTTTCAGTCATCATCATTCTCCTTTTGATTTCTATGAATGGTTCTCTCACCTTGGAACTGATTCAACCATAAATTGGTCCCGAAGAGCGCAAATCTCAAAGTCAGATTTGGGTATCCTACGATTCGATACAATTTATTTACGCTTCTGGTTTAGAGAAGTTGCACTCTTCATACAAAAAAATCAACCAGGCTCAAATTTGACGCGTAAAAATACTCCGGGGATTTCATGCTGAAATCCGAAGTCTGAATTCAGAATGTAAGGTTATTTATAGTTTTTTAACGTTGGCAGCCTGGGGACCTTTAGGTCCTTCGACCACTTCAAATTCCACCTCGTCACCTTCGTCAAGCACCTTGAAGCCTTCGGCCTGGATGGCGCTGAAATGAACGAAGACATCAGCTCCGGATTCGCGTTCAATAAAGCCGAACCCTTTTGTTCTGTTGAACCACTTTACTTTTCCGTTTTCCATCTTGTTACTTCTCCACTGATTGCTGCACGCAAACCGGTAAAATGTTTTTAAATAGTTTGCGATATAAATATTATATAACAAATATCTTTTCGTTACAATCATGTAATTTTAATCAATCAAATATATTTGAAATTTTACTCAAGGTTTTCAACCATTATTACAGGAAGGTTTTACATTATTAGGGCTCTTTGAAACTGTAGTAGAATCTCTGTGAGAAAATGCGCATGCCCATTGTTCCAGAAAATAACCATTCTACCAAAATGCCTTCTCCACCAGTATCGAACTCGCTGGTGGAATTGTGTAATGTGTTTAAAATTTACCAAACCGCAGCTGGTGATTTTCCTGCTCTACAGGATGTTTCAACCCAGGTCTTCCCAGGAGAATTTCTGGGAATTGTCGGCAAGTCTGGAGCCGGAAAATCCACCCTGCTTAATATGATCACCGGTGTGGATGATGTCACTTCCGGGAAGGTACTGGTCCATACCACCAGTGCGACTGTTTCCATTCACGACATGAACGAAGATGAATTAGCTCTCTGGCGGGGACGTAACATGGGAGTGATCTACCAATCTTTCCAACTCCTTTCCATGTTGAGTCTGATCGAGAATGTCATGCTGCCCATGGACTTGTGTGGCTTATATCATCGCAATGAAAGCCGGGAACGCGCCATGGATTTATTACGCCTGGTGGAGTTGGAAGAACACGCATATAAAACCCCTGACTTGATCTCGGGTGGGCAGCAGCAGCGTGTTGCAATCGCCCGTGCCATTGCCAATGACCCACCCATCCTTATTGCTGACGAACCCACTGGCAGCCTGGATTCCGTCACTGCCGACCATATCTTTGCCGTCTTCGAGCGGTTAATCGGAAAAGGCATGACCATCATCATGGTCACTCATGACAACAGTCTTGGACCACGCTTCACCAGACATATACAGATCGCAGATGGCAAATTTATCAATGGAAACAATCCTCATTCGATCCTGGAGCGATCATGAAACCCGGAATCCAAACGCTTCCAATATCGGAGAATGAGCCCTCTGCCTCCACACAGGAAATGATCCAGTTGCGCCAGGTAACAAAGACCTTTATCAACGCAGCCGGAGAATTTCGTGTACTGAAAGAATTAAACCTGACTCTGAAAAGCGGTGAATTCGTAGCGATAGTCGGAAAATCTGGCAGCGGTAAATCCACCCTGCTTAACATGATCACTGGTATTGATTTCCCCTCCTCCGGACAGGTCATTGTTAACGGGGTTGATATTTATAAGATGAATGAAAGCAAAAGAGCCCTGTGGCGCGGTCGCAACCTGGGAATCGTCTTCCAATTCTTCCAGCTTTTACCCATGCTCAGTTTGCTGGAAAATGTCATGCTGCCAATGGATTACGTCGAGATGTACGATTTTGACCAAAGACCTCAACGCGCCATGGAACTTCTCGAAATGGTAGGCTTGGGGAAACAAGCCAATAAGCTGCCAGCAGCCGTCTCCACCGGGCAGCAACAGAGTGCGGCTATTGCGCGTGCCCTGGCCACCGATCCCCCCATCATCGTGGCTGATGAACCAACTGGCAATTTGGATTCACGCTCAGCTTCCTTTATCATCGATCTGTTCGACCAACTCGTTCACCAGGGAAAAACGATCGCCATGGTTACCCATGACCCATCACTTACCGACCGCACTTCGCGCACCATCGTAATTTCTGATGGTGAGTTGATTGACGAGACCCTCGCCCACGCCTTGCCACTCTTGAAGCACCACCAGATGCTGGAAGCGACCCGAATTCTGGAACATCTTAGCTTTCAACCCAACACGAATATCATTCAGAAAGACTCTCCAGTGGACTATTTCTACATGATAACCAGCGGTCAAGTGGAAATTGTCTTATGTGGCAGACGGAAAAAAGATATCAGTGTTGCCAGGTTGAGTGCTGGGCAGTTCTTTGGAGAGGTTGAGTTGCTGCGCGGCGGAAGATCAATCGCTTGTGTCCGGGCTGCCCCGGAAGGTCCAGTGGAATTGGTAGCTATCCCAAGAAAGCAATTTATCTCCCTGTTGGAAAATTCGACCCTTACCGCCGATAACATTGCCAACCTGGTTCAACTCCGTGTTGAAGAGAACCGCTTTGCAGACCGACGGTCACGGCGATGGTTCGGTAAAGAAGTGGTGTCTTTATGATGCGTCCACGCTGGCGTAAGATCTTTCATGATCTGATCGACAATAAAATGCGCACACTGCTCGTGGTTTTCTCTATTGCTGTGGGTGTTTTTTCGATTGGTGTCATCTCCGGTACTTATGTCATTATCTCAAATGACATGAGCGCCAGCTATGCTGCCAACCAACCCATGAATATCGAGTTGCGTACTGGCGCATTTGATTCCAACCTGGTGGATACTCTCAATAATTTGCGCACAGTGAAAGCTGCTGAAGGTCGTCGCGTTTTTAACTTGCGGGTGCGCATACCGGGTAATAAACTGTGGACTACACTCGATCTGGTCGCCATTCAGGATTACAGCAAAATTGAGATCAATTTGCTTCGTCCATTGGAAGGGAGCAGCATACCCTCTTTAAAACAGGTTCTACTAGAAAAGAAAGCCCTGGAAAATCTCAACATACCCATAGGCAGCGAACTTGAATTACAGCTTGCAGATGGCACACTGAAGAAACTGACAGTCGCTGGAATAGTTCAGGATCAAACATCTGGTGCAGGTGACTTTCTCGCGCCTCCGATCGCTTTTATCTCTATGGATACTCTGAAATATCTGGCTCAACCAGAAAGCTTCAACCGCATGTTTGTCATTCTGGCACAAAATGGAAATGATCCATCCTACCTGAATGAGATGGCGGGCATCTTGAAGGACAAAGTTGAAAAAAACGATGTGATTGTATACCACACCCGCACAGCCCGCAGTGATCGCCACCCGATGGCGTCAATCGTGGAGGCGGTAATTGGTATTCTGGGAGCCATGGGAGTTCTCATCTTGTTTCTAAGCAGTTCGTTAATTGCCAACACACTCAGCGCTTTGCTAAATCAGCATAAACGCCACATTGGCGTTATGAAACTCGTAGGTGGCAGCCAGAAACAGGTATTTGGTATGTACATCGTCCTGATCCTGGCATTTGGTCTAATTGCTCTCCTCATTGCAATCCCCCTCGGAGGCCAGGGAGCATATGCTCTTTCCGCCTTTGTCGCAGATAAATTAAATTTTTCCCTGACAGGTTACCGGATTGTGCCATTTGCATTATTGATCCAGGTTGTGATCGGATTGGCAGTGCCTCTATTAGTGGGTCTATTGCCGGTTTTGAACGGTTCGCGCGTTACGGTTCAGCGGGCTCTCAGCAACGATCTAACTCTGGATGGAGGTGTCAAGCGTGAGGTTTCCCCCCGAAGTGAATCAGCATTAGAAAAATATCGTCAACGAATAATGGCCGGATTAGCACTGCGCGGCATACATTTGCCTCGCCCTATGCTCATCTCTCTGCGTAATACTTTTCGGCGCAAAGGACGTCTGGTTTTGACTCTTTTCACGCTTACCATGGGTGGAGCCATTTTTATTGCAGTATTTAATGTTCAATTCAGCCTAAACCAGTATATTGAGCAAATTGGGAAATACTTTATTGCTGATGTGACCCTTGATTTTGATACCCCCTATCGTCTCAAAGAGGTCGAGTTGGACGGATTGCGTGTTCCAGGCGTACAGGCAGTGGAAGGATGGGCTTATGCCAGCGCGGAGGTATTTTTTGAAGATCAATCCGCTGCCGGGAATGTAACCATCTTAGCGCCACCGGTAGATAGCAAGCTTGTCGAACCGATCCTTATATCGGGACGGTGGTTACAAGCGGGAGATGAGAGGGCTATTGCTGTCAGCGAAAGTATCCTGGATCTGTTCCCGAACCTGAAACCTGGCGACAGCCTTCATCTGAAAATAAACGGCAAAGAAGCTGATTGGACTGTAGTGGGTCTATTCCAATTTGTTAATCAAGAAGGCACGTTTGCATATGGCACTTACGAATACATTTCGCGTTTGACCCACATGGCAAATCGATCCTTCTCTTTCCGGATAGTTACAAAGGATCACTCCCCGGAGTTTCAGCAAACCATGAGTGAAGAGTTGGATACTTATTTCCGGAGCCTTGGTTATCACCTTCGGGAAGCACGTACGGGTATGTCCACTTTAAAAACCGCTTCAGAAAGCCTGAATATATTGGTGATCTTCCTGCTCATTATGGCGGTCCTTACAGCTCTGGTTGGTTCTATGGGGTTGGCAGGCTCGATGAGCATGAATGTGCTTGAGCGTACTCGGGAGATCGGTATCATGCGTTCTATCGGCGCTGGGAACCGTGCCATCACCAGTATGGTTATCGTCGAAGGAATGATCATCGGCAGCATGTCCTGGTTGTTTGGAGTAGTGATCTCCTTCCCAATCACTTACCTGCTATCCGGCATAATCAGCCAGACAATTTTTAACTCTTCCATTCCAGTAAAATTTACTTTTGCAGGCTTTGGTCTGTGGCTAATGGTGGTATTGGTGCTTTCAGTTGTTGCCAGCCTGCTGCCCGCTCGAAATGCAGCCAGTCTTACCATTCGCGAGGTGCTTGCTTATGAATAAATATTCCATTTTTCTTCGAGATGGTAATTTAATCTCGGAGAATTCAGTAAGATGAAAAAATCAAGGAGAATAAACGATGAAGAAAATACCTATCCTTATTGTGATACTTTTGATCAGCTTTGCACTGGCATCTTGTGGTGCCAATTCTGTAGCTGATAATACTCCTATACCCACATCCGGACTGATGGTTTTTGTGGCAGAGGGACATGTCGTTCCACAAAATAATCTAACTTTGGCTTTCATGGTTCGCGGCAAGGTGGCAGAGATTCTGGTTTCCAAAGGTGAAAAGGTCAAGTCTGGGCAGGTACTTATCCGCCTGACTGACCAGGAACAAGCACAAGCGAATCTGGCAGGTGCTGAACTTGAACAATTGGCTGCCAAACAAGCACTGGATAATTTGCTTCGCACCGCTAAACTTGCACATGCACAAGCCTGGCAGGCTTATATCAACGCTCAACAAGCCCGGGCTGTGGCAGAAAGAGCATGGGAGAAGTTGGACCTTGACAAGATCAAAGATGAGATCTCAAATGCCCAGGCGGATGTTAATGCCATGAAAGCTGATCTGGAAGAAGCACTAAAAGAATTTGATAAATATAAGGATCTTGATGAGAATAATATCGCTCGCAAAAACGCTGAAAATGCGCTGACATCTGCTCAAAACTCCTACAACGACGCCTTACGTAAACTCGATGAAGCTGTCAACAAACGGGACAGTCTTCAAGCCGCCCTTGAAGCAACACAAAATGCTGAAGCCGAGACAAAAAGAAATTATGAAAATACGTTATTTGGAGCTGATCTGGATACTTTGGCTATTCTCGAACAACGTTTGAATGCCGCCGAGTCCCAGGTAGCTGCCGCTCAATCCCTGTTGGACAGTTATGAATTGAAAGCTCCGATTGATGGGGTTGTCGCCGATATCAATTTGATCGTTGGGCAACAGGCAAGTCCAGAAACATGGGCAGTGATCCTGGCTGATTTCAAAGAATGGTATGTGGATACCAATGATCTTAGCGAACTGGACGTAGTAAAAGTGGAAGTTGGGCAGCAAGTGGAAGTAATCGCAGATGCATTACCAGGTAAGACCATGATTGGAATTGTAGAAGAGATCGCTATTACACCCAGGAATCAAGCCGGGGATATCCTTTACAACGTGCGTATCCGATTACAAGATGTAGATTCCCTTGTGCGTTGGGGTATGACAGTTGAGGTTACCTTCCCGGAAAATTAGATAGCGAAGATCAAGTGAAATGGCTTAATCCCATGTTCATCATGCCTCATTCCCGAAAATGGGAAAGACTGCTGGCTGAGATTATTGGAAAACCAACTGCAACAGAGGTATATCTAAAGGAACAAAAGGATTATCAAAATAATAATGGCTGACGGGTCACCTATCTCCATTAATACCCTTATGCTTCGCTACAACCTGAATATACGTATTTTTTGGGTCACATTATTTAAAAACTTATCATTAATCCCAAAACTGATCTGTCTTGAATGGCATGCTTGGAGGTAAGTTCTTTCTAAATAAGTATATCCACTACTTGCTCGGGCAGGGAAAAAGTATTGTGTCATAATTATTGAATTGAAAATCCTAAATAACGATTTTTGTGGTTTAGTGTTATCCCTATTGCGTTATTAATTTATCACTCAGTTTCATAGTCTTTTGATGATCACCTATTTTTTAAAAAAGGTTTTACATGTAAAAAGGAGAATTCATAATGACAGAAAAAAACTTTAAGGTTTATGGTTATCGCTGGGTGGTTTTGGGAGTGTTCATGTTCATTAACATCACCATACAGATGTTGTGGATAGCATACGCACCCATCACCGGTCCTTCAGCAGAATTTTACAATGTCTCCGATCTGCAGATCGGATTCCTGTCAATGACTTTCATGATCGCATTTATTCCGTTATCCATCCCTATCTCCTGGTTGATCGATACTTACGGTTTTCATCGCTCTGTTGGTCTCGGGGCAATTATTATGGGCTTATTTGGCATCTTGCGCGGTCTGGCAGGGCAAAATTACAGCTTGGTGTTGTGGAGCACAATTGGTATTGCCGCCGCTCAACCTTTCCTTTTGAATGCCTGGACTACTGTACCTGCCAAATGGTTTGCAATGGAGGAACGCGCCACCGCTGTAGGTCTGGTTACCCTGGCAAGTATATTGGGTACTGCTCTGGGTATGGTTCTGACACCCATGTTGGCTGAATCTCTTCCCATTCCAACCATCCAACTGATCTATGGTGGGATCGCTGCTTTCTCTGCTGTTCTATTTGTGATCTTAGCCCGCGAAAAACCGGCTACACCTCCCTGCCCTCCAGGAATGGAAACACGTGCACTTATGCTGGATGGTTTGAAACATGCTGTCAAGATAAAAGCCTTCTGGTTTTTCCTGGCGATCTCATTCATCGGTCTGGGGATATTCAACGGGGTAAACACCTGGGTCGAAAACATCATTCGCCTACGTGGGTTCACACCTAATGATGCCGGCACGGTAGGTGCCCTGATGCTGGTGGGTGGTTTGATCGGTGCAGTCGTGATTCCTGCCCTCTCGGATAAACAGCACAAGCGCCAGCGTTTTCTTTATCTGGGGTTTGCCCTCGCCATTCCGGGTCTGATCGGTCTGACATATGCCACGTCATCCTGGTTGTTGATGGCATCTTCATTCTGGTTGGGGTTCTTCCTGGTCAGCACTTTTCCGGTGGGTATGCAATATGCAGCAGAGATAACTCACCCAACACCGGAGGGTACTTCCAATGGCATGGTCCAGCTTTTCGGTCAGGCAGCCGTTGTATTTGTATATATAATGGAAGCCATGAAAAGTGCAAACGGATCCTTCACACCCTCCTTGTTGTTCGCTACGGGTTTACTTGTGATTAGCATATTCCTGATCACACAGATGAAGGATCCAGTGGAAATCATTAAGAAATCCTGACTCACTCCAATATTTCCAGGGATAGTTTCCCAACTTTTTATGAGGGTCCATCCATTACAAGGGAGAACAACATGGTTAAGAAAGAACCTTATATTCTGGCGATTGATCTGGGCACATCTGGATGTAAAACTGCCCTCATTTCCATTTCTGGAAAAGTGGCGGGTTGGGAATTCGAGGCGATTCCATTGTTGATCCCAACACCTGGAGCAGCTGAGCAACGTCCGGATGATTGGTGGCAGGCTTTCCTGACTACCTCCCAAAGGCTGATTGGAAAAGGGCTGGTTCCTAAAGAGGATATCATCGCGATCTGCTCATCCACCCAGGGTGAAGTCACCGTACCTGTTGACCGGCAGGGTAATGCCCTCATGAATGCCATGGGTTCAATGGATATGCGTGGCGCTGAAAGTCTCAAACAGCTGACAGAAGGCAAGATCAACATCGAAGGGTACCACCCTCTTAAACTGCTCCGCTGGATATCTCTGACTGGAGGTGCGCCAAGTTTAAGGGGAGGCGATCCCTCCGCCCATATGCTCTATATCCGGGATAACTTCCCCGAGATCTATACCAAAACTTACAAATTCCTGAATGTCTTGGATTACCTGGTTATGCGGATGACCGGACGCTTTGTAACCACCCCTGATGTGATCATGACTTCCTGGGTCACAGACAATCGCGATTCATCAAATGTTGTATACCACCCTGGACTGGTTCAAGGCAGTGGAATTGACACAGATAAATACCCGGAAATATTGCCATGTGACTCTGTCGTGGGCGAACTTCTTCCAGAAGTAGCATCCTCACTGGGGTTAAAAAGCGGGATCAAGGTAGTGGCAGGATCAATCGACGTTACCGCTGCAGCCATAGGTTCTGGAGCAGTAAACGATTTTGAATCTCATCTTTATATTGGTACATCTTCCTGGATCGCTGCCCATGTTCCCTTTAAGAAAACTGACATCACAACCAATATGGCATCATTGCCCTGTGCCATTCCCGGCAAATATCTACTTATAGCCACACAAACTACAGCCGGAGGCACTCTGAATTTTCTACGCGATAATATCCTTTACCACAAGGATGAATTACTTAAGGAAGAACAAGCACCGGATGTCTTCCAGATCATGGATAGAATTGCAGAACGTGTTCCGGCAGGCAGCAATGGGGTAATGTTCGCTCCCTGGATCTATGGAGAGCGGGCACCGGTCTATGACAGCTTTGTACGTTCATCCCTTTTCAACCTTTCCATGGAGAATTCACGTGAAGATATCATACGGGCTGTGATGGAAGGAGTTGCCTTTAACACCCGTTGGTTACTGGCACCAGTGGAGAAATTCCTTGGCAGAAAAGTGAGTGTACTGAATTACGTAGGGGGAGGCGCCAAATCCGATATCTGGTGCCAGATATTTGCAGATGTGCTAAATATCAATATTCGCCAGGTCCGTGACCCCATTCAAGCGAATGCACGCGGTGCAGCTTTTATAGCAGCAGTCGGGTTGGGTTATCTGAAATATGATGACATCCCTGCTAAGACCGAATATAAAGCCAGTTATGCTCCCATGGTCAAGAACAGGGGTATATACGACAAGATGTTCGATGTATTTGTTAAATTCTACAAACAGAACAAGGGTCTATTCAAGCAATTGAATGGGTGATCTTATGGAAAAACCACTTCCGGGTAATCCGGAGAGTTTCCGTCCAGGAGAGTTGAAGGGATTCCCAATAAAACCTGGTTAAAAAAAGCGAGGGGATAATTGGCAGTGATCTTAATTACTCTTTCACCTTCAAGTGGTCCTTTGAGTCCCATCTGTGCCGCAATAGGGGAAAGAATAGGCAGGTCGCTGAAATCATAATGAGATGTACCTCGAATTGAGAGGGTTTTAGCGTGATCCGAATTCAGGTACAACTCATTGAACAATCCCCAATTGGTATCACTGGACCATGTTTCACTGAACATGAATAGGAATGGCTGACGCAAACCCAGATCCATTATTGTCTCGGAAACTGGTTTTAGATACGCATCCATTCCCAGCCCGGCTTTACAACGCGGGTCACGTCCACAAAACTCCACAGTCGCTCCGCCTCCCGTGGAATGACCAAACACACCCACTTTATTAAGGTCAAGATAACCAGTCAACCCATGGCTAGGGTCATTTTCATTTATCTCGGAAAGAGTATCCAACACAAAGCCCAGGTCACCAGACCACTGATTAACCAGTTTATTCGCTATTGGAAGGTATTGCAGGTCCGGCATATTACTTGGCAAAGCATCTGGATTATTGTAGGCAACCGTACCATCAGGAAAAACGGTTAAGACGGATCCATAGGTATGATCGATCGCAACCACTATATACCCATTGCTGGCAAAATTGATGGCTTGAAAAGTGTTTTGAGCACGGAATCCGTTCCATCCATGCGAAAATAATAACACTGGATAAGATGTCTGTACCTGGGAGACTGGCGAATCCAAGTAAGCGCCAGTCTGAGCATATTTCAAATGATCCAGAAAGAATGCGGGCAGATCAAGAAAGCTCGAAATTGCCGGTCCAATTAGATCAGCGCGATCCATCCAGGGAGAAAATAAATCACCCGGAAGTGGCTCGGCTGGATACCAGACCTGGATCATAATGCGCCGCTGGTCATTCGGAACATCAGAATACAACTCCTTTCGAGAATTGTCTACCAGCATCATTGAAAAAGTCCCTACTCGGAAAGACCCGGAAGCCTTCGGTATTTTTGGTATGGGCAGCAGGATGGGAAGTGCACACGCACATGCGAAGAATATTAGTGCCAGCATCAAACCAAAGATCCTTCGCCATGAACCCATCGTTGCCTTACGTTTATTTCCGATAAGTAATGGCAGTGTGAACAGAACCATCACTAAAGACAAAACAAAGATCGGAACCATTTGCCAACGGTAGCCTTCTTTAATGATTTGCAAAACTCCCACTATCAAAGTGACAGAGGGCAAGTACTCCAACCATCTTGGACGATTGGGAATGACATATCGTAGAATGGATAAAAGCAGGAAAAGAGCTGTCAGGGTTTCATAAGTTCTCACACATTTCCTCCCGATTGGCATCGGATCAATTACGACAATTTTACCCCCATTTCCGTATTCAACAACTTTTTTTATATGGATAAATTTAATGATCTGAGTGAATGGTTTGAAACCACATCCACTCAGGCTATTATCCAATAAACTTCAGCTTAAGATCTACAAGTAATTCAATCCATTATGCTGGTTTCCCAACAATCGATTTTATTTCCAGAAGGCGTGGTTACAAACTTCTGATATTCGTTGCCACTAATTTTATATGTGATTAAGATTGTTTCAAGCCCCGCCAATTCTTTTTGTGCATTGAATTGGGAATAATTAAAGGCTTGCCAATCTTTATCATCCCGCACAGGTTTCGTGACCGACATACAAGCCAGTGAAGCGCCTATCTGTTCATGGATATCCTTCGAGAGCGTAATGTCATTGAATTTTTCAACAAGCACAGGGATTGAATCAGTCGACAGGGACGCCAGATAAGAAGCATCCAATTCCTGTCCCTGCACTGCCCTTTCCACATTTTGACGAACTATGAATCCATCCACATTCAACAATGCAAGACTTCCGGCAAAACCAAGACTGGCCAGGACCACAGCTAGGGCAAACATGCGTTCCTTGCGCATTATTTCTAGAAAAACTACCGCAACCAGAAGCACACCAAGCCAGATCATGAATAGGTGAGTGTATGTGCGTAATTGTGAAAATCCATAAGCGCTTTCATATAGAACCAGGCGTTGATAAGCTGAAATCAGCATAATGCCCACCAGGAGCACTACCGTTATACCTAGACCGGAGAAAATATTTCTTTTTATTGCGTTTTCTCGGTGAGTAATTCCACTCAAACCCAGGAATAAGATCAGGCTAAAAATGGCAACAGCGATCAATTCTCCGAAGCCTTTGCGGGCATATTCGGCATATGTATATCCGTCAACATGAATATTGACCTGTCCACCAAAGAAATATTGGAACTGGATGACCACGAAAACCAAAAAAAGAACAGCTACACTTCCCAGAACAATACTCGATTCAATAAATCCCAGGAAAGATGGAACCAATGGCTTCTCTTCACCGATCAATTTTTCATTTTGACTGCTGCTGGCTGCATGTAAAAAGATTCCCACCAGAAAATACGCACCTATGATTATATAGAAACCACGAAAAATATATTCTGGAAATTTTTCCAATCGGAAAAGCTGTATGAAGGAATCAAGGCGTTGGGCAAATACCAGATCTGCGGATGACAATAGGGTTGAAAAGATCGCCAGTATAGGAATGGCGATCAAAATACCACGTACAACCGGCCAAATATTCTTCTTTTTGGTCGGTCCATCAGATTCTTCGACCTGCTGTTTTTTCTCATTGGAAAGCAGAAAAGCCTTGGTCAATACCCCCCCTGCCAGGCGAAAGAAAGCCACCAAATGATCCGCCAATCCGAATGAACTCCATCGACCTCCTGTATATGTGGCAACCAGCACTCCCATTAAATAAAGACAAAAAACAAAAGCCAGGAACAGACTGAGGGTTTCCTGCCGTAAAAAGGTTATAACTGCAAAGAATAAGATGGGGATCACCAGGATCCAGGAGCGAGTTGCAGGTTTGATGCCGTCCATGCGCAACACAAGGAAACCACCTGCCAGGCATAAAATAACATAAATGAAAAAATTTATCCCCGGGGAATGTTTCCAGAACAGAAGATCAAATAGCCACCCCAACACAAGGGCTACGATCCAAATCCGTTTCGATCGATTCTTCATGAGTACCACCTCCAAGTTTTCACAAGATCATAGCCAGTAGTTGCTTCCGGAACCTATCAATATATATCAAATCGTCTCAAATATTTAATTAATGGCAATGCGTGGTGATTCTACTTGAATATATCCCTCCTTGATAAATATTTCCGCAGGTTTAGTGGTACTCTCGCTAAATCTGTGTAATTTCAGATCTTTGGTAGGTTGGGTTGAGGGGCTCCATGGCATTAACTGGGTGGTGATCAACAGCCCCGAAACCCAACGAATTCTCAATTGTTGGGTTTCACCCTTTCCTGGGAAAAGCAGCCAGGACCTATGGCGGGTACTTTGCGCTCTGCTGTGTGTCGATTTTGGCGAACCCTGGATACGCGCTACCCAACCTACGCCTTTTTCAATTATTTAGCGAGAGAACCATTTAGGTTCGCGTATTAATAGGATGGGCTTTAAGCAATTCTTCCAATATTCATAATTAAAGCGAGAGGAGATGTAAGCAATAGATCTGTGCACACTTACAAACCCTTCAATTTGCCACTACTATTTTTTTGTAATGAAAATGTGATCTCAATCCCGGTAACAAGTAGAGGTACAATAGGACTCGCAAGATTATTCTGTGGCAGTTCTGCCGTATTAATGAAACTGGCAGCCAACCAATTTTGGCTTGCCGGAAAGGGTTATTATGTCTTTTTTGACGATCGTGGTTATTCTTTTTGTTTTTATTGTGGCAGCATTATTTGGAATATCGATAGCTTTTTTGCTAATGCGCCCGCCGAGGCGTCAACTCATCCGAAATAATGCCTTGATCCAGGGTGTAACTTTCTTTATCATCAGCCTGATCTTATTCTCCCTGATTTTCGCTGCAAGTACCCTGTATAGAGCGAGTGCTTATTATCGGGTGGTCCTAAACCAATTTGAAGACGCACAATCCATTATCCAACCTGGTTCTTTGATGGCTCAGCAAGCGACTGAATGGAAAAACAACAAGACTGCTTTGACCAAGGAAATATGGAAGCAGCAGATGATGCTTCCCAGTAACGATTCTCATTGCTATACAGAAGATCAGGCGATCTGCAAATTGATCACGAATATTGGAATTTCTGTGGCATCCCGCTGGAATTCCTATCTGGTTTTCCTGGCGTTAGGGTTGACAGGAGTATTCGCATTCAGCATTAATTCGATCTGGATACTCAAGCTTAAATATGAGGAAGATACCGAACCAAAGGAAAGAATACGCCCCAGACCCAGATCCAAAGCCAGGCGTTAAATTCATAAAAATAACAGACTATTGACATCCAAATATATTTATGCGATACTAATTTTATCAGACCTATGTCTGCCTAATATCGCCATCCTATGCACAAGGAGGTGATGCCCATTATGGATAGTAGTAATATACGAAGCGCTGCGGCATCCCTCCTCGTTATGCGATAAAAGATGCCGTAGCGCGCAACGGAAAGCCGTCCTTTCGGACGGCTTTCCACTTTAAAGGATTATTTCAAGATCCCGGATCAGAAACCGAAAGATTCATCCAAGCCATGTACAGTCAGAACTGCAGCACTTATTCGTTTCAATTTTCCCTCCACTATTTATGTTACAAGATCAGGGAATATGGAATACAAAACGCCAACCCTGGTCCACCTGGATCTGTTCGGAAGTGGTACCGATCACCTCAAACCAGGTATTCCCGGGTTTGAATGGAAAAGGGGTGCCATCTTCGTAAGCCAGTGAAACCATTGAATCTTCCTTGATTCTCTGCCAGCGCACCTCGTACATCTTCCCATCCCGAAATGCAAATGCCAATCCGGAGCCAATAAATGGTATCTCCATCTGTTCAGGTTCCCGCCTGAAAAATTTGTACGGAACTTCCAGGAAAACAACATTATCAGATACCACCGTCTCACCAGTCAGCTGGTCAGAAAGAGGGGCATACACTTCATTTTGTCCCCCATTCGGGTCATCCACCGTATCCGAGGACCTTGAATACTTGCCAGTAGAAGTGTTGTACTCCCACTTGTTATAAATTGCTGTGGAAAAACGAACTGAGACCTGTTCACCAGCCACACCGTTTGCAGGAGGTTCCATCTTGAAGATCATCCCATTTAGGTCCTGGCGGCTATTTTCTATACCCTTATCAGTAATATACTTGCTCAATGCCGCGGTACCCACCATGAGATGATTATATTTATTCGGATCATATCTGAACATCGGGGTCCAGTTGGATTCCAATACCAACCTGTCTGAAAAACCTGCATTAAATAAACGGTTTAACACATAGATATCTGCAGACCCAAAAGCAAAAACAGCCTTGTAAGCCCGGATGATGTTTTCATCAAAAAAGCGTGCCGAACGGATAGGACCCACCTGCGAGGCATCCTGACCCAGGTAAATGGCGATGAAACGAGTTGTCCCATATTCTGTGTAGTATTCATAGACATGATCTGCCAGGTTTAATCCCCACTGTGGTCGGACATAACGAGGCAGGTTGGAAACTTTGATCATCAAAGGGCGTCTCTCAAGGAGAGTTGGGTCGGTTACTTTAAGACCCGTCAATGGATTTACATCTTTTGGAAAATTGTCCGGACCCAGCCCCTCGATTGGCTTGACCGAGGTGGAGGTTGGTTCAATTATCTCCGGGGGAAAGCTGGTCGGTGTGCTTGTCGCAGTTGGGACAACTCCCCGATTGGGGGTTGAGGTGGAGGTCGAAACATCCTGCCCACAACCAGTTGATAAGAAAGAAATTAAGATAAAACCATAGATTATTTTCTTCAATTGTAGGTTTCTCCTGTATTATGCTGCAATCATACACCAATTACATCAGGTCTGAAAAGGATGATGTCAAGTATTACCTACACGCATTTCGCGAAGGTAAGATATATTTGCATATTTTTGAGGGTGTTGAAAAAGCAGCTATTACTTTTACTTTGTCATTGCGACACCGTCCCCATTTTTTGGGGGAGACCGGTGTCCCTTCCACCGGTCGTGGCAACACTTGTCCCCGTGTGGGATCTCTTCGTCAAATAGGGGATTGCTCACCTGCACTCCCTGGCACCGCCCGCCACACCGTCCCCCCTTTCCCCTGCGGGTCGGGGACTTCGCCGGCTTCCTTGCGGCAGTCCGCTCCGCCTGCTTTTAGCGGAGGAGGGCAGGTGTGCATGCAGGTGCAAGTGTCTGGATGGAAGAACATCCATCCATCGCACATCGTCCCTGCAAGGGGATGACAATAAAGTAGGTTTTTTCAACACTCTCAATTATTCACACTTGCTTTTCATACTGGAAAAACCTATAATTGCCCTAATATGCAGACCCCTCAAACCAACAACCATTCTTCTACGCCAATAAAAGCCCTGGTATTGCTCTCTATCGTTCTGGTTTTTGTTGGCTGGATGCTGACCACTCCACCAGGATTTCTTGGAAAAGCTGATGCAATCGGGTATGCAGTCTGCCATCGTATCTCTGACAGGTCATTTCATGTCGGAGATTATCAAATACCTTTGTGTGCGCGTTGTAGCGGTATGTATCTTGGGGCAATGCTCGGGCTTTCCTTCCAAGCCATTGTTTCTAAACGCCGTTCAGGCATGCCTACCTGGCGGGTGATCATTCCATTAGCGATTCTCGTCCTTTTTTTTGCAGTTGATGGCAGCAATTCCTATCTATACCTGATAAAACAAACTTATCCGGGAGCCTTACAAAAAATCCCCAACCTGTACATCCCCAATAATGACCTTCGTTTGTTGGCAGGCAGCGGTATGGGTCTTGCAATTTCAGCAGCCATGTTCCCGGCTTTCAACCAGACATTATGGAGGGAGCAAAATTCTAAACCTGCCCTGGCTGGATTGAAAGATTTCATGATGCTTCTGGTTATCACCTTGATCATCGACTTATTGGTGCTCACTGAAAATGTAATCGTCCTGGTACCATTGGCTTTTATCAGTACAGCAGGTGTACTCGTTCTTCTGACCATGATATACAGTATCTTATGGTTGATGCTCTTCCGCCAGGAGAACAAATTCGATAGAATATCGCAGGTCTGGCTGGCACTCGTTGCTGGATTAACACTAGGTATCCTCCAGATAGCCTTGATCGATGCATTACGTTTCTGGATGACTGGTACTTGGGGTAGTTTCCCTCTCGGATAAAGGATAAATCATGGAACTTTTAACTGGCATCTTATCTGCTTTTGGGCTTTCAGCCAGCGCTGGACTGAATGCATATATTCCACTCCTGGTGATCGGTGCAACCGCCCATTACACTGATCTGGTCAAACTAAGCGCACCTTGGGATACATTGGCAGATCCATGGATCTTGATCCTGTTGGGAGTGCTGGTGATCATTGAAATGCTGGCAGATAAAATCCCTGCTGTCAATCATATCAATGACATCATTCAAACCATCGTTCGACCAGCAGCAGGCGCCATCGTTTTCGCTGCCAGTGCACGAGTCGTCAGCGATATCCACCCGGTCCTGGCATTGGGATGTGGGTTATTGATCGCAGGCAGCGTTCATGTCGTCAAGTCTGCGGCAATTCGACCTGCCGTAACTGCCACCACAGGTGGAGCTGCCAACATTCCTGTCAGTATAGCAGAAGACGTCCTGGCTACAGTTACCTCTCTACTGGCGGTATTGATCCCCATTTTAGTCGGCGTATTTTTATTACTTATGATCATTGTAATAATCTGGTGGTTTCAAAAACGAGCAAATAAGCGAAAATTGGTGTAAAATATTTATACAAATTAATCATTCATTATAATTGGAGGTATGCATGTCAGGCATTCCGGGAGTTTTTCCATCAAATGTAATTATCAATAGTAATTCCGAAAACGAGTTCGTTCGCGAAGCCGCACTGCCGTTATATCAAGCCAGAGGCTGGTTGAAGTTTGTTGGCATCATGATGATCCTGGGAGGTATCCCCAGTGCCCTGGCTCTGGTGGGTATTATCCCCATCTGGCAGGGTGTCTTACTCATGCAGGCTGCATCCTCCATTGAAACCGCGGCAAACACAGGCCAAAAATATGCGTTCGATTCTGCCATGGGTAACATAAAGACCTTCTTCATTGTCAATGGCGTTTTAATACTGATCGGCCTCATTGTAGGTTTGATCATGGCTTGCCTGATGGTTGTTCTACCTCTGGTTGGAATTTCTTTGTTTTCTTTCCAGGATCTGTTTAATTATTAATTAGGTCTGTTGGATAATCTTAATTCGCATTTGTCAAATATCAGAACTCTCACACAAACAAAATTCAATAATCAATTATTGTTCGAATAGGAGATATCATGTCTGAAGATTTCAACTCTATGCCCGGAGCACCGGTGGAAAAGAAAAGCAATAAGACTGTAATTATTATTGTTGTTGTGGCATTGGTGGTACTTTGCTGCTGTTGCCTGATCGGAGTTGGTCTCTATCAATATGGGGACACAATTCTTCAGTCATTAAATTTTTAACGCTGGTTTGAAGCTTTATTTACCAAGCTAGACTCCAGAGTGACTGGAGTTTAGCTTGGCAATTTAACACATCAATAATTATATTTTTCTTATTTATCCGCAATGGCAGTTGTATACTGCGTAAAATATTTGCCTGGTTAATCTTATTTCCATAATATTTTTTTTATCTCGAATCCACATTACCAGAAATTCTCAAGAAATGTAATAATAACTGAATAAAGTTTCATTCTCACTCATCCCATAATATTCAGCGATGATATGATGTTGTTGCATGTCAAAGGTTTTTTCGGGGAATTAGCAATTACTTTTCCACACTCAATTCTTCAATCCTTAAATTTTTGGAAAAAATATTCCTGCAATTGAGCTAACCCTTCCCTTGCATGTTTTCGCGTATCTTCATCCAGCGGGAGACCAGCAAATTCATCCTCATCCAGGATCCGCTGATCACCGCTCGGTGTCACCCATAGATCCAATGCCAGGTCGTCATATAGTAATTTATTATTATCTTTAATAACTGCTGGTCGTCCAACATTACAGTACCAGCCTTTTATGTGTCCTTCATCCCGATCATGGATCTCAAAAATGTTATACCAACGGTCAGTATGAAATGTTTCAATAAACCGGTCATTTGTTTTTAAAACAATACCCTGGAAAGGAGTATTTTCCCGGTTGAAGTTTGCCTGTAATACGATCATGCCAGCCACATGGCTCAATACAGTCCCCTGGTATTGCCAGACTATCTTTCCTTTATGATCACATTTATAAACAGTTATATCATTCATCCCAGGCATTGTACTGAATGTTCGGGAAGGTTGAAACTTATTTTTTCTCCGACCCTGGGGGCATAAGGCAGGAAAAAATACAAGTCAGACTGCAAGGTGACCCGATATCCATTCTTTATGAAATGAACATCTCGCACGATCCCTTCCAGCTGATTTTCGCTTTCAGTTATTGGATCCATTTCCGGACGGATCAGTATATTGACCTTTTCTCCCTGGTGATGATTATGGTCGCAAGTGGTTGCCCGGAAAGATCCAATTGAAGTTTGAATACTTCCATCAGCTAGATATTTACCTGAAAGGATATTCCCCAACCCAAGAAATCGAGCCGCCCAGGCTGATCCTGGCTCACGCCACAATACTTCCGGGCTGCCAGCACGGTGGATCTGACCTTCATTGAGTAACAGGATTTGGTCAGCCAATGCAAAGGCTTCTTCCTGGTCATGGGTTACATAAATGACAGGAACCCTGCTTTTACGAAGGATCCTGCGCAATTCTTCCAGCATATCTTCCCGCAGGCTGCGATCCAACGCACCCAGGGGTTCATCGAACATCAACAAGCGTGGCAGCGGAGCAAGAACACGTGCCAAAGCAACCCGTTGCTGTTCCCCACCTGAGAGTTCAGTTACTTTGCGATTTATAAATCCCGCCATCTCCACCTGTTCTAATATTTCAATAACACGTTCATCAATATCAGCTTGTGGTAATTTTTCCATCTTCAAACCAAAGGCTACATTCTCACCTACGTTGAGAAATGGGAACAAAGCAAAATCCTGGAACATCAACCCGAAATTTCGGTGATGGGTAGGGATCAAAGCAAGATCATCCCCAGCCCAAAAAACCTGTCCGGAATCGGGCAATTCCAATCCAGCGATGATTCGCAGAAGGGTTGATTTTCCGCTTCCCGAAGAACCCAGGAGACAAATGATCTCAGATTCCCTTATAGAAAAGGAGATCCCCTTCAATAAAGGCGCACCCTGATAAGATTTATGGATGTTAACCAGTTCGAGCATATTTTGATCCTGTTCCTTAAAAACTTCCACTTCCGGGTAGGCGCAACCGTTCGATCAACAGTATGGACAGTGTGGCAACCAACATGAGCAAACTAGCCATAGCTGTAGCCTGACCATAGTTCAATCCCCCCGGTTGAGAGAGAAATCGATAGATCGCCAGAGGCATTGTCGGGTTCTCCGGCCGGGCAAGTATGGAAGTTGCCCCAAATTCACCAAGTGACACTGTAAATGCAAATGTACCAGCTGCCAGGGTTGCCCTCCCAACCAGCGGCCAGTTAACTGCAAACCAGGCTCGCAGTGGTGATGCACCTAAGACTGCTGCTGCTTCCCTGTAATCATCCGGGATGGCAGCCAGGGCAGGCTGCAGGCTGCGAATTACAAACGGCAAGGCAATCGTACTGTGTGCAAGGGGCACCAGCCAGGCTGATGTCAAAAAATTAAAAGGGGGTTGGTTGAATGCGACGATATAACCCAACCCCAAGGTTACTGCAGAAGCACCTAAAGGTAACATTAGAAATGGATCCAGGGTGCGTTCCAACCTACCAGGACGTACCAATGCTGAGGCGACCGGGAAGCCTAGAGCTAGCGATATCAGAACAGTCAATCCTGCATAACTGAGTGAGTTACGTAATGCTTCAATTGGAGCCACATAAAAAAGCGACCCGTTCCGGTTTATGAACAATTCCCGGTAATAATCCAGAGTTAACCCTGCTGATTGTGCCATGCGATCCCCCATTGCAGGATCAAAGCGGGCGATCGAACGCAGCGGTAAAGCAACCATTGGTAAAATGAACAAGATTACAAGAATGAATAACATACCGGAGACTAATATGCGTGAATGCCAGGTCTTCACTTTTCGCATGGGATTCAAGGTTGGTTTGCTAACCACGCTAACTCGAGCTACCACCCGGCTGTATAGCACAGAAAAAACCAATGTAAACAACAACTGAATTATGGATAACAGAGCCGCCACTGGTAAATTGAGCATTTGAACACTTTGAATAAAAATCTCCACTTCCAGGGTGGCAAAATGTGGTCCCCCCAGAAGCAGGATCACTCCAAAGCTGGTGAAATCGAACAAGAAAACCAGCAAGGCAGCCGCCAGGATGGATGGTCGTAATAAAGGAACGCTCACTTTCCAAAAAACATCCTTTGGTTTTGCTCCCATCATTCGGGCAGCCTGACTCAAGTGTGGATCTAACCGCGCCCAGGCGTTTCCCACCAGCCTGAAGACGATGGTCGTGTTGTAGAAAACATGAGCCAGAAGGATCGCTCCCAGGGTGTTCATAAAAAGGATCGGAGTGATTTCCAGATGATAGAGATCCATCAAGGCTACATTGACCCAACCTCGTGGACCCAGCAGAGCGTTGAAACCAGCTGCCACAACCACGGTTGGCAGCATGAACGGCACTGCAGTAAGCGCATAGAATAATTTCTTTCCTTTGAAATCATAGTGTGCAAAAAGGTAAGCTCCCGGAAGACCTACCAACAACGTCAGCAACAAAGAAAGAAACGCCTGATAAAAAGTGAACCAAATTGTTGAACCTGCCAACCTGGCGATCTGATCCCAGCTTTCTTTCAGACCATTCCAATCCAGTCCCAGCCCCAGGATACGCATCAGGGGATAAAAGAAGAATATCAGAAGAAAGATGGAGGCACCCAGCCAGGGAAGAAATCGTCGCATGTTAATTAACGTCCAGATCTTAGTGCAAGACTACATCCACCCAGGCAGCTATCCATTCATCCCGATGGCTGGCTATGTCACTGGGGTTTAGAATGGCAGGTTGCTCTGAAACTTGAGCATATTTAACAAATTCAGCTGGCAATTCTGCCTGGGGATTAACCGGGTATACAAACATCTGTAAAGGCATATCCTGCTGAAATTGAACTCCAAGCATAAAATCCACCAACTTTTCTGCCAACTGACGTTGCTGTGTTCCTTTTAAAATACCTACGAATTCGATCTGACGAAAACAAGTTCCCGGTCCGGAGATCGAACCGGTCGGTGCTTCGGTCAATTTTGTCTCTGCAAAGATAACCTCAGCAGCCGGACTGCTGGCATAAGATACGACCAATGGTTGGGGACCATGGCCGGATGATCCCGAAAAATTTGTATAATATGCTGTTGACCAGTCGCCAACAACCACCAATCCATTGGCTCTCATATTCTGCCAGTAATCCAGGTAATTCTGGTCTCCGAAATAAGAGATGGTTGCCAATAAAAAAGCCAGTCCTGGCGAGGAAGTAGCTGGATTTTCCATCACCAGAAGTCCCTTATATTCTGGTTTGATCAGGTCATCAAGGGTTTGTGGTACAGGGAGATTGTTTTCTGAAAAATACTTCTTATCGTAGTTGATACAGACATCTCCGTAATCAACCGGAAGCAGGTTATCACCCGGGTCCAGTCGCATCTCATCCGAGATTGATTCCAATGCAGGTGAGCTGTATGGCTCGAATATTTCTGCTTCCAGAGCCCGTGATAAAAATGTGTTATCCACTCCATAAAACACATCTGCAAGAGGGGCGTTTTTCGAAAGGATGGCTTTGTTCAAAGCAGCACCGGTGTCTCCACTCTTTAGGAATACCAGTTTCACGTTATTATCTGCTTCATAAGAAGCAACCAATTCGGCATTGATCTCAAATGAATCATGCGTCATTATGGTCAAGGTTGGAATTCGGGTGTCAGTTTTCATTCCGTTGCATGACGTGATCAGAAAAGCTATTAGCAATATCAAAATAAATTTTCGTTTCATGTCTAACTCCTTATTTAATCTGGATAAAAAATCATCTCTATTAAAAGATTCGCCTGATGAGGATCGTGTCCGTTTTTTTTATTTTTCAGGCAATTGTCGGCAATGGATACATAACAACAAGCCCGATCCGATGTGGATTTTCGCCTCATCAGTCAGCATTTCATTGCTGATCGAGCGGGTTTGATAGGAGTTCAAGTTTTCGTGAATTAGTGGCCATCTTAAACCAGTGGTGGTCACTTGCTCAACTAATCCGCCCCACGGCAGCAAGGAAATGATATCTCCTGCTTTACCACAAATTTGAACTTGTTTGCGCACAAAAAAGACCTGCTCCACACCATCATCCAGGCTAACATCTAAGTCCAACAGATCTGGGCGAGTCAGCAGATTGAGATTGGAAAGGGTCATATCCAACCTCCCTCCCAGGGCAGCCACAATTACAAGACTATGATAACCTTCATCTATGGCATAATTAATGGTCAGCTCAAGGTCAGTCAGGTTTTTATCCTGCGGATATCGTAATATTCGGACTCCAGCAGCAGTCAGCTTTTGAAGGTCTTCTGCTGTCAGTGAATCCATGTCACCTACAAGATGAGCAGGCAGCAAACCCATGCTCAACAAATGGCTGGCTCCACCATCTGCTGCAAATAATACATCCCCTGGTTGCACCAACTTCCTGGCGGCTTCCATGTCTGGAAGGAAGCCATTTGCAAAGATCAAAGCTCTAATATCAGACATAAAGAAAACCATCCTCGCCGTGGAGGATGGTTGAAAAGTTAAACCTTTTTTGCCTCCGCCGGCATTATCCGGATCAGGTCCTACGGGTCGAAAGCCTGTAGCCTTCCTCTCAGCCTGTCTCACAGGCTCCCCGTTCAATTAATGTTATGTTCTTATCCATCAATGTTAGATAGTGGATATGAATCTCAGTATAAACAGGTCAAATCAGGATGTCAAGGAAGAAAATGCTTAAAATTCCTGTAAGGAATTCTGCCTTTAAACACCAACCCCGCTGCAGATCGGCCCTGATCTGTGCGGGGTTTGCTATAGGAGAATGTCTTATCTCTATTATACGTATTCAAATAAGAATATCCTGAAAATAGAATAAGAAACAGATTAGAGATTCTTCTCACGTCTTCGTTTTTATTTAAGTTTTTCCGCCACCAGCTCGGCTATATCCTTTACCTGAATGGATCCCCCATCCACTTTGGAGGCATCATTTAACATGGTCAGACAGAATGGGCAACCAACGGCAACAGTTTCAGCTCCTGTTGCTTTGGCTTCAGCAAAACGAGCCAAGTTTACATTTCCAGTCCCATGTTCTTCTTCCTTCCACATTTGAGCACCACCAGCACCACAACAGAATGATTTATCAGCATGTCGCGGCATTTCCAACACTTCAGCTCCTGCAAAATTCAGATCATCACGCGGGGCATCAAAGATCTGGTTATGACGTCCCAGGTAACAGGGATCATGAAAGGTTACTTTGATCAATTCGCCTTCGGTTTGCATATGCAGCTTACCAGCCGCAGCCAGTTCATTGATCAACTGGGTATGATGGATAACTTTATAATTACCTCCAAATGCTGGATATTCATTCTTTAGGGTATGCAAGCAGTGCGGGCAGGTGGTTACGATCCTGAGCGGAGCAACTTCGTTTAAAAGCTCCACGTTAGCTGTGGCTAATTCATTGAAAAGGAATTCATTCCCGGCGCGCCGTGCAGAATCACCTGTACACTGTTCATTTTGCCCCAACACAGCATAATTGACCCCTGCTGCTTCAAGAATTTTTACAAACGCCCGGGAAGTCTTCTGTGCGCGCGCATCTGTTGCAGGAGCACAACCTACCCACCACAAGATCTCTGGCTCTGGATTCTGGTCAATGGTCGGCACATTCAAGCCATCAGCCCAACGCATTCGCTCCGTTGGGGGGATATTCCAAGGATTTACATTTCGCTCCATGCCGCGGAAAGCAGTTTCCAGCTGCTTGGGGAAAGCATTTTCCATCAAAACCAGTGAACGGCGAATGTCTAGAATATCACGCATCGGTTCATTACCAACCGGGCAGATATCCACACAAGCTCCGCACGTGGTGCATGCCCATACAGCTTCATCAGGAATTAAGTCACGCAAAGGGATCTCAGGCAAGGAATTGGAACCCACATGGTTCATGGCGTAGCGTTTATTGATCTCCAGAGCAGCCGGAGAGAGGACCTTACCTGTATTATAGGCAGGGCAAACCTCCTGACACCGATAACACATGATGCAAGCGTATGCATCCATTAGCTGCTCCCATCCAAGATCGGCTAATTTAGATGCGCCAAACTGCTCAACACTATCATCTTCAAAATTTAATTTACTTAGCTCACCAATGGAGCGGCGCTCAGGTTTTAAAAGGTAATTGAGAGGGGCAAAGAATAGATGAACGTGTTTTGAATAAGGAAAATAAGGAATAAATGCCAGGATCAAACCCAATGCCAGCCAGAAAGCAACATGTTCCCCAACCACCAATGCCGAGTGGCTCCACCCATTCCACAAGGTAGCCAATGTTGAAGCAAAGGGCTGCCAGGCATCCGCATGACCCTCAGACGCGATTACGAACGATTCTCCTGCGAAGCGAGATCCAACATGCAACAGGATAAATATCCCAACGATTGCAGAGTCACGCCTGATACCTGTACGTGCCTTGGAATTAAGCAGGGTACTATCTCGAGTTGTAAGTAAGGTTGATTTAAAAATAAAACGGCGAATGAGAAAATATAACATTCCCACCAACACACCAACAGATAGCACATCTCCCAATAGACGGTAGATATTGCCTGTCATGCCTGGAATCGCGAATCCGGAAATATAGCCTCTCAGAACATCTACTATATTGACCAGCAAATAGAAACCAAAACCCCAGCCAACCATCGCATGAAAAATACTCGTCAAAAATCGGAAACGAAATACCGGTTGGAAGACGCCAACCTTTAAAATTACACGAAAAAGTCGGCGGGGAAGCAATTTCCAATCTGGTTTCCCCTTCCCGCTAGAGATCTGCCTAGCTAACCGTTTTACTCCAGCCCAAGCAGCCACTGCAGTAGCAATTACAGCTATGGCGAATGCAATTTTTTCTACCAATAGAAGCATGGAACCTCACTAGATTTAAGGAAATTTATTCAACAACAGATGAAGGACTTATCCCTTCACCTGAACCAGCAGTAAGTTAACGGGGGTAGTTTACCATATGCAGAAAATGGACGCAACACAGGTTACATTTCATTTCAGCGACAATTGACCTATTCTCATTCAGGCTGTCATTTCCGTGATCCTTTCCAGGGAAAATAAAGAGTCCGCCAAATGACTACGGACTCTGCCTGCAGACAAACGTGAAGGTTTAGGCTTTTTTGTCCTTTTCCAGTTCTTCGAGTGTTAACTGATCACGTTTCATACGATTCCAACGCACAAACATGCTTGTGATATATACCGTAAACACAATAAAAAAGGTTGCAAAGCCAGCGATCATATAATTGGTCGTTTCGGGGGTTATGGACATGTTCTGCTCCTATTCCATTACTTTCAGTTTAAGTTCTTCAATTTTATTTTGCAAAATTCCCAGGCGGATACGGTGCCAGAAAACATCGATAAAAATGATCGTAAAAGTGAAGAGTGCAAAGAAAAATGCTACTTTCATGTCTGGAGACATATTAAACCCACCTTGTGCCTGAGCACTTTCCGAGCCAATGACTACAGGGTGAATAGTGCGGAAAAAGCGAATTGCCATAAAGGTGATCGGCACACTGACAGATCCTATCAATGTATAAACTGCACTAAATCGGGCACGTCGATTGGGATCCTCAATGCCATTTCGCAGCATGAAATATGCCAGATAGATCATCTCTGTGATGGCAGCGGTTGTCAGACGTGGCTCCCAAGTCCACCAGGTATTCCAGGCCGGTCGTGCCCAGATCGACCCCAACATAATAGCGATCAGGAAGAAGACCAGGCTGATCTCGACGGCTGCTACCTCGATAATATCCCATTTGGATTTGCCTGAGCTCAAATAGGCTATGCCTGCCACTCCTGCAGCGACGAATCCAAGCATACCCACCCAGGCATTGGCGACGTGGAAATAGAAAACCCTCTGAACATTGCCCATTGTGACTTCCATCGGAGCGTAACTAAGCGAGAGGTAGGCAGCCACTGCCAGGAGAATTATGGAAAGTATGTCCAACACAAGCAATAATTTAGGCTTTTTATTCATTTGCATATCTCCTAAGTTTTTTTCAAATTTAGGAAAAGTTGGTGTGGGAGATCGATCTATACTCGATCTCATTCCCAACAAATCCTGTTATTAATAATTATTCTTGAAAAATCCACCAGATGAATTTAATAAAAGAAAATAACCGTTTACTCTTCAACAACGTAATCAAATACCATAAATGCGATGGCAATAAATATGACATCATATACCAACAATAAGTTGATCCAATACATCAGTTCACCGATAGCCATCCCCTGTAAAAACCCTCCGCTGGCTTCCACAGCGGCAACGACCACCGGGATCACTACCGGAAAGAGCAGGATGGGGAGCATTACATCCCTGGTGCGGGTTTGTACTGCCATGGCTGCCAGTAATGTGCCAATGGCACTATACCCCACCGAACCAAGCAAAATTACCAACAACAGCCCCGGGTTGAAAAGGTTTACATTGTAAAGAACCGAGTAAAGGGGCAACACGATCACTTCTACAATAAACATAAAAACCAGGTTGCTGATCAGTTTACCAAAATAGATGCTGGCGCGGTCAACGGGAGCAAGCAGCAATCCATCCAGGCAGCCGCGGTCCTTTTCAACTGCCATTGAGCGATTTAGACCCAGTGTTCCTGCAAATGTAAATGTCACCCACAAGATGCCAGATGTCGCGGATATGCGTGTTTTTGCATCCAACTTTAGGGCAAAATTAAAAATAAGGATCACGAGCATGGCAAAGACCAGCATGGCAGACAGTAACTCACGCGAACGCAACTCAGCTGAAAGGTCTTTCCAGGTAATGGCGAATACAGCCTTGAGAAAATTACCCGATCTGACTGCAGGAATTTTTTTCTCAGGCATTTTCACCTGCCAATGCTTTTTTGTAAAACGTAAGAATATTGTCTGAATGTAATTCGGATTTTTTTGTGGTGGCAGATATTATTCCTTTTGAAAGTACATCAAAACGTGTCGCCAGGTCCTCAACGCGTCCCAGATCATGGGAAGTCATCACCACAGTCCGTCCCCGGGCAGCCACATCTCGCAATACCTTGTCGAGCATGTCACAGGCATCCTGATCCAATCCGGTGTGTGGCTCATCAAACAACATCACTTCAGGGTCATGCAGTACGGCACGACCAATCGCCAGGCGTTGCTGCATCCCTCTCGAAAATGTCCGCACCAGATCCCGGCGGCGGGAGGTTAATCCCACCAAATCCAGTACTCCTTCTATCCTTTTGCTTAAGTTGCTAATGTTATACATTTTCCCAAAGAAACGCATGTTTTCTTCCGCGGTGAGATCTCCGTACAACAGAGGCATATGGGAGACTACACCTATTCTTTGACGAACCTGGGCAGCCTGGGTTGGCAGACTATAACCTGCCACTTTAATATCTCCCAGTGAAGGTCGGGATAAGGAAGCCAGAATACGCAGAAAGGTTGTCTTTCCGGCACCATTTGGACCAAGAAGAGCCACAAACTCACCCTGTGCAACCTGAAAATCCAGGCCGCGCAGGATGGTTTTCAACCCAAAGCGCTTTACTAATTTACGAACTTCTATCATCTATACACTTTCTTTTACCAAATTTTTATTTTGTGCTCAATTATCAGACCTCTACCAAAAGTTTAAAGGATATCTTTTAACCGGGCTTTTAACTCAGCGCGGCGTTTTTGATATACTTCTTCAGCCAATGTACCGGCTTTATATTGATCATCAAGGGATGCGATCGCGTCCATGAGTCGGTCCGGGTCTTTCCCCAGCGAATCGGACTCATAAGGATCCATTCCCTCTTCCAAATCCTCAGTGCTGGCACGACCCCTCAAGTAGAAGAACAAACCTGCCAGGATCAGGACTGCACCAAAAATTGCCAACCCGATCACCAGTGTGGTCTGTGAAGAGACTGTTGCAGGGCTATCAGTTGATCCTGTTTTGGGTGTCCCAGCAATGGATAGCGTCAAAGCATCTCCAATTGCAATGTTTTCAGCCGTAAACATGGAATATGATTGACCTTGAATATCCCTGTTTCCAGCATCAGTCAATTGGTCACTACTGATCTTAATACCATCAGGAGCCATGACAATTACCGAACCGATCGAAATATTGAATGGTTGTTTGATCTCCAGTTTCTTCCCATAAGGCATGTCAAATGAATACATCAATTGGTAGGAACTGGCTCCTGGAAGAATTGGGGATGGATCTCCAAAACCTCTCTCGGTGGATATAAAGGGATTACCGATCTGTCCATTTTCGAATTGTAAATTACTGGCACCTTCTGGAAGCAGATAAGTCAGAATCGCCTGGTTCGGTCCTTCAGTAACAATGGTTTTTTTACTGGAATTGGAAAGGATATAGATCTCGATCACCTGGATTGTGCCCGGGTTTGAGAAATCAAAGAAGATATGTAATCGATCTGCTGAGATGGAACTTGTATCCGTTGTTGATTCATAAACAGTTATGGGTAGATCAAATTCAGTTGTCGATCCGTCATAAACTGCCACATCCGAGTTATATGAGATTCCATCAACATCAGCACGGACAATATAAGCAATATTGGATTCCAATGGAACATTAGCAAACTCATAAAAACCATCCGCTTTTACCGTTGTAACCAGATTAATAGTCTCACTCATGTTGACATAACCGTGCAAAACTAACTTGAGGCTGGTTGGAACCTCCCCTCCCGAACCATTGGTAATCTGACCTGTTATCCTACTGCCTGAATTGATAGGTGTTACTGAAGCTTCAGGAGTTGAATTAGCATTCAATGTTGCAGCTTGAGTGCCATCGGGTGGATTTGAAGGAGTAGCCTCTCCTGCCAATATTGTCGCATCAGGTGTGATCTCCAAACTGGAGTTTTCGGTGGGTAAGATTGTTGCAGACGCTTCAATTGTTGGTAATGGCACCGTAGTACTGGTATCATAGATCAAAGTACGAAGATAGGCTGTGAGCGCCCAGATCTGAGACTCACTCAATTGGGAGTTGAAAGCTTCCATCTTTGGGGGTAATCCATTAGAAATTACCTGGTACATCCCCAGACTTGTTACCTGGGACATGAATGCTTGATTGGAAAAATCTACCGAGGTTCCGGTTACAAGACCTTTACTTGCATCTCCATTCGGTCCATGACACGTGGCGCATAGATCCGCATAGAGAGCTGCTCCTTCCTCCACCTGGCTGTTGGTATTGCTCAAAGAATAAACATAGGAAAGCACATCCCAACGTTCAGAATCAGATAGACTTGTAAATGGGGGCATATACCGATCAATCTGCCCCTGCGTGATGACTGTGAACCACTTGGCTGGATTGTATTGGCTGGCAATATCCCGCAAACCTATGGCTGAAACCGGAACAGGCAAACCACCTGCCTGTGGACCATTACCAAGTCCATCTATACCATGACAAGGCGCACATTTCACGTCAAAGATAGCCTTTCCTCGCGCAGGTGAGGAAGGCTCAGATGGAAATAATGCACCCATGGTAGGTGCGGGAGTCGGTGGTATGTAATTTGGTGGTGGTGTCAGGTCTTCCGCCAGTGTAAAATTGCAGGCTGCCAATAGTGTGCTTAGCAAGAAAACCATCAAATATGATCTATTTTTCATTAATTTCCCTTCTTGTTCTTTTTTTCATACAGGCAGATTCTCTTCCCTGAATGGTTTCGAATTATTATGTTTTATTATAGAAACCAACCGCAAGGTTATGTAAGTTAATTCCTAAATCTTATTCACACCGTTGGTTATCAATGTCTAAAAGTTAATATTCGAAACCAGTTATTTGAGTGTATTTCCGCATTTGGGACAGAAAGTATCCGACATTAGAATGGGATTACCACACTTAGGGCAAAATCCTGCAGATTTCGCTTTTTGGGTGATCCTTCGCTTGGCGATCATGGCTTCCAACTCCTCATCCGCCTCTGCAGCTTCGAGGTTGGAATCCATCGTAGAATCTGCTCTGCGGGAAGCAATCGAAGCTTCAATGAATTCTTCTGCTTCAATTGGAGATGCAGTCTGTTGGTATTCATCCAATTGCTGCAGAATTGATACTCCTTTTTGCATCAGGGCTTTGCGCATTACGGGATAATCCTCAGATGGAATTTTCCCAAGTTTGTTATCAAAATCCAACTCCTGTAAAGCGTTAAGGATGCGCTCATTCTCAGACATTAAGCTGGAAATTTCATGGTCTTCTTGAACATGTCTCCGCTGTTTTTTCAGGAATGGAGTTGAAATGAACATCGCAACCAGGATCAGAACTGCCAGTATTAGAAAAACTGCACCAATATCCATTTTTCTTAATTCCCAAAAAGTAGTGGATCAATAACAGATTGGATCTCAGAGACTGAAACAAAAGGTCCAATTTTTATGTTTCTTAAAATACCGTTCTTGTCGATTGTATATGTTTCTGGAACCCCAATCTTGCGATTAAATGCCTGCGAGATGCGGGTACCCAGATCTGGACCATTGAAATAAGTGATACCAAATTTCGCCAGGTAGGAACGGGCTTCCGGCTCGGTATCTACGTAATCCACACCCAAAAAGACAACGTCTCCACGCGGCTCATAATACTTCCAGGCTGCTTCGAGATCAGCCGCTTCTCCTTCGCAGGGTTTGCACCAGGAAGCCCAAAAGTTGACAACCACTACTTTATCTTTTAGATCACTTAATTGGATAATTTTCCCCTGTGGGTGCGCCTCATCGCTGAATGTAGTCAGGCTGAAATCTGGCACCGGCTCGCCAACCGCGATAACGTTCTTTTGCGCCCGCAATAATCCTGAACCAATGAAAGCTAAAAATCCCAACAATATCACCCAGATGATGCCCTGGATGAATGGTGAAACAGCACGTTTTTCATCCACTACCTTTTGTGGAGTGATCTGAGGGGTATTGGTTTCTTCTTCCACATAAAGATCATCCTTATTTATCTTTTCTTTTGGAGATAAACTTCCTCCATTCCCGTTTTTTTCTGTCATTGGTTCTTAGCCTCTTTTTTTCAATTCTTCTTCCAATCGATCCATGTAAGGATCGGTCTCTTCCATCATGTCAGGGATTTGTGTATTTTCTTTGGCAATTTGCTTTGCAAGTTCACGCCATGAACGAAAAGCACGATATAGAATATATGCACCAGCCAAAAATGCCACCGGAGGGACAATATAAACCAGCCAGTTTAAGCCCTGACGAGGTGGTTCAGCCAGGACACGGATGCCATAATTTTCTACAAAGTAATCTTTGATCCTGTCTTCATCCCAACCCTGTGCGAGTCGCAATCGGATCTCATCCCTCCATTGGGCACAAGCCTGGGTCGGGCAGACATCCAACGGTGTGTTTTCACAGACAGGGCAGAACAACTGGCTGGCGATGGCGTTAACATCATCATCCGAAGGAGTTGGTTGTTGGGCATTAGCTGAGCTTGCCCATCCTGCCAACAGCAGGATGCTGATAAATCCGATACAAAATAAACGTTTCATAAATCTCTCCTGACCAGAGACCTCATTAATCAGCAGCGCCAGGTGCGTTGACAAGTTTGACAGAAGATCGCAAGGCTACAGGATCTTTTTCCGGCCAGGCAGCCACCATCGTGCCAAAAATTATTAAAATACTTCCCACCCATAGCCAGTTAACCAGTGGATTATGATAGAGTTTGAAAGTCGCACCGATGGCAGAAATGGGTTGCCAATCCACCAGGATCACATATACATCATCCAGCATGGTGCTGTGTAAACCCGGTATTGTCATTGGCTGTTGGGAATCATAATAATAATCGCGGCGCGGAAAAACTTGTCCAACAAAAGTTCCATCTTTATAGATACTCATAACGGCACGGGTTACATTTCTGCCACCATCGGTATCAAACTGAGCTATGGAATCAAATGTAACAGTGTAGTTTTCAAGCTGCATCGAACTCCCGACCGGGAGGGTGCCCTGGGTTTGAGTTTGAAATATTTCAATTCCCAAAATTCCGATAGCCATCAGTACTACACTGATGTGAATAATATAGCCTCCATACCTGCGTCTATTTCGACCGATAAGACGCCAGATTGAGATGAAGAAATTTTCCTCCAGTTTCTTACTGCGCATTCTCGCACCACGCCAGATTTCATATAAAGTTACACATATAACCAAAGCCACCAACGTGAAACCGATCAGAGCAGGGATGTTGTGAACACCAAGGAAAATAAGTGTAACTGGTGCGATCAACGCCACCACACCTGGTTTCCAAATAGCTTTGCTCAAAGTTTTAATAGTTGAATGCCCCCAGGCAGCCAATGGTGCGACTGCCATCAAACTCATCAGGGTAGCAAATAAAGGCGCTGTTGCCCGTTCATAAAATGGTGGACCCACAGTTACTTTCTGACCTGTAGCCAGCTCGGAGATCAATGGGAAAATAACTCCCCAGAAGCTGACAATCAGGATCCCCATGAACAATAAGTTGTTTAGGAGGAAAAGCGCTTCACGTGAGAGCATGGAAGTCATCTGGGTTTCAGATTTTAGATCATTCCAGCGGTGTAAAAGAAGCCCGACTGATAAAGCAAGTGAAAGACCAATAAATGCAAAGAACATCGGACCAATGGCGCTTTGTGCAAAAGCATGAACTGAAGACAGAACTCCCGAACGAGTCAAGAAGGTACCAAATATAACCAGATCATAAGTAAGGATGATAAGCACCATATTCCACTGTTTTAACATCCCTCTCTTTTCCTGGATCATCACCGAATGCAAAAAAGCGGTACCGGTCAACCAGGGCATAAATGCTGCTATTTCAACCGGATCCCAACCCCAGTATCCTCCCCAGCCCAACACATCATATGCCCAACGGGCACCCAATACCAAACCCAGTGACAGGAAAAGCCAGGCCCAAATTGTCCAACGTCGGGTAATTCTTATCCAGCGATCATCTGTCCGTCCAGTGATCAATGCTGCCACTGCAAAAGCAAAGGGGATGATAAATGCCACAAATCCCAGGTACAGCATAGGTGGGTGAATGATCATCCCCGGATGACGCAACAGTGGGTTTAAACCTGTTCCGTCAACTGGTGTTATCAACCTGGCTTGCGTTGGAGCAAACATGGCTGCCACCTCACCACCAGTTGTCTGCCACCAGCGGATAAAAGGATTCTCAAAGAAGATAATCAGTGAGAGGAAGAAGAGGATGGTTACGGATGTCACGACGACAACCCATGGTAGAAATTCCCGGTCACGATCCCATTTGCGCAACATGACCGCAGATGAAAAGATGGACAGCAGCCAAGCCCAAAATAACAGGGAACCAGACTGTCCACCCCATAGAGCGGTCATTTTTAGATACATGGGCATGCTCAAACTGGTAACTGAATATACATATTTAACTTCGAAATGATTGGTACCCAGTAAATATAGCAATATGAATACCGTTAGTGTTATCAGAGGAAACAAGAGTATGGATGCTCTGCGAGCGCTCTCCACCCACTGAAAATCTTTTTTCATATATCCAAGTGCAGCTGCTGCAATACTGAAAACAGCGGTTATGAACGACAATACTAGTAAACCAAAACCAAGATCTGCGAACATTAAATCTCCTTGATTTTCCCGGAGGAAATACTTATTTCTTTATCCCAAATTTCATACCGAAATGAAGATCAGGAAATTTTCCTGAATAACTAATTTTCATTGACCTGGGAAGGGAGAGCTGGCTCATACTTTGTCGGGCATTTCAGAAGAAGCTCATCCGCATAGAAAATACCATCTTCCCCCAATTGACCGGTCATGATTGCCTGGGCTTCACCCCGCAATAAATCTGGCATTGGACCATTGTACTTCACTTGAAGACGTGACCGTGTGGGATCATTTACTGCTTCGTAAAGGACCAATGCGAGTCCACCCATAGCCTCAATTTCGCTGTTATCACCGGGTACATTTGCCACGGTGAACTCTAAATTCAATGTTTGTGGATCGTATTTGATTGTCTCACCTATAACCGCTCCTGAAGCTCGTAAATTTCGTCCGACGACTGAATCACCTTTGGCTTTCAGTTCGTCAACAGTCACAAAATACTCAGCACTGGCTTGAGTTGAAGATGCGATCAGATAAACCACGGCAGCTAAAACCATTAGACCACCGAAGATAAATTTTGTCCGCCCGGTTTTTTGCAGGGTGGGGGATTGTTCCATATAAAAACCTCCATGAAAGTATTATGCACACAATTATCAACCCTAATTCTTACATATATACATTAGAGAAAGGTTAGAATGTGAGAAATACAACGAATGAACGCAAACACGAAGGTTTTATTACAATTGGTGAAAAACCAGGTGGTTCCAGGTTATTGATCAGGTCGCAATCACCGAATTAATAATTATTCATTCATGAAAATATTTAGGTTTTCTTATAATATATTCGGTAGTAATTACGATGGGTTGATCCGTGTATTCACATATATCAACCCATACCTCAGTTTCTTTTGAGGGTCATTTCTATACTAATTTAATTTTACAAGCCCGGTTCGAATGGCAAATTTTACAAGCTCTGTGCGGGAGTGCATATTTAGTTTTTTCATAATTCTTTCACGGTGACGTGCGATGGTTTTTGGGCTGAGTGCAAGCAGCTTGCCTATCTCCTGATTGTTTGAACCATCTGCTACCAATTCTAAAACTTGTCTTTCACGACGACTCAATATTTCCAGTCCAATGGTTTCTTGCCCTTCATTCTCAGCAGCTGGATTGTCTGGTAATCGATTCTTGGATGAAAGGCGCTGATAATCATCCAATAACCAGCGTGCCAGGGCTGGTTGTAGATATATGTTGCCTTTTGCTACTGTAAAGATAGCCGCCACAAGGTCATCCGCGGCTGACTGCTTTGTAATGTATCCCGAAGCTCCTGCTGCCAACATTTGCATAAAGTATTGTTTATCATCATGCACAGTCAGCGCTAGAACCAGGCTATCCGGACAGAGATTACGTAAACGACGGGTAGCTTCCAGCCCATCCATTTCAGGCATGGATATATCCATTAGAATGACATCCGGTTTTACCTGCAAAGCTTGATTTATGGCTTGCTCTCCATTGGCAGCTTCAGCCACCACACTTAAACCCTCTTGAGTTTGCAAAAAAGATTTCAACCCTACGCGTACAACATCATGATCGTCTACCAACAACAAGCGGATAACATCCATAATAATTCTCCTGAGTAGATTTCAACCTCATAAGTAAGGAATTGTCACTTCAATAGTTGTTCCTTTGCCTGGCGAGGACCAAATATTCAATTTACCATTTACAGAATTAACTCTTTCCTGCATACCCGCCAGCCCCCAACCGCGAGGAGGAGAGAAGTTATCAGCGGGGTTAAACCCTATTCCTTGATCTTCTATCCAAAGAATGACTTTGTCTTCTTCAAACAATAGCCGCATTAGAGCATTGTAGACTTTGGAATGCCGCCTGGTATTTGTTAATGCCTCCTGTGCAACCCGGAATAAAACAGTCTCAATGATTTGGTCTAACCGTCGTTCCGTGCCTGTTACCTCAAAGGTTACAAGAAACTCTGGAGGGCAATTTTCCCTTTCTGTCAGATATCGTAACGCTGGTGCCAGACCCAGATCGTCCAGTTGAGCCGGGCGCAAGTCGTGTACCAACCTGAAGATCCCCTGTGACATTTGTTTTCCGAGTTGCTGCAAACGGTCTACCAGCAATGTGATTTCTTTACTACGTGAGGTAATCTTGCGCAATGTTGCCAGATCAAGTGAGAAGGCAGATAATACCTGTGATGTCTCATCGTGAAGCTCCCGTGCGATACGGGACCTTTCATCTTCCTGGGCTCGTACAATGTGACGTAGTAGCTCACGGCGCAGGTTCTCTCGTTCGGTAAGTTCTTCCTGGATATGCTCAAGCGCTTCCAATCGAGCTTGCTGGGCTTGAAGGAGCTGGGTTTGGCGTTCTTTTTCCACGAGAGTGACAGCTCTAAGCATACCTACCATGACAATCATTGCTGTAACCGCCCGGATGAGCTGTATTGGAAACCCGACAGTGGATAAAAATGCATCAGAATTTATCCACCTGGCCGGGAACATATCCACATTGGGGACAAATACCTGGGTCAGGCTATAGATTAGGAATCCGTTGGCAACCATATTCATGCTTTTTGACAAATCCAAGCGATTTTGAATATGGAAGTATCTCGATTGCGAACTTAAACCAACAAAAGCAAAAACCGCGGCAGGAACAGCTATCAGATAACGGATCATGACATCAGCTATTTGAGGAGATGGAATTATCAACCCTGATTGTATTGCTGAATATGCATTGAATAGGATAAAAGCAATATAGACCCCCAACAAAGAAAAACCGGAAATTCTTACGTAAAGGTTATTAATTTTAAGACTCTTCGTGGTAAATATCCCAAATAATACCAGTAATAAAAATGAAACTGCCAAAAGTACCAACCGGATTTTGGTTAACAACTCAGGAATATCAAATCCCAACCAAACCAATTGAAGCAGGTAGATCTCCATCCATTCGTGGATTCCATGCAACAATCCGAATCCCGCCAATGGTATGAGAAGATTCGCACTTGCCAAGGCGGGAGCCCGGTTAAGTTCCAACAACATAACCAGACCCATGGCAAAAAAGCCCAGGCCATAAAAGAAATAAATCAGAAGAATATCCAAATGCAAGCCTAACTCATACATTTTGATCTTAAGATAGTTTTATCCAGTTAATCCTATTCACTCAATTTGTGATTTTTTTCCCTATTGGGTATTGTACACCCATTGACATGTAAATGATATTCGCATCTATCATCATATTATATGTGACATTTATCACATAATCCTTGTGTTTTATTACCCAATCACTCCAAATCTATTGAACTTACATTTATTTCGGGAAAAATCAACAAATATGGGATGAAATGCACTATAGGCAATTTGATAATAACTAGCTATAATTGGGTATAATTACACAATTCACAAACTAACAATAGGCAATCCTGCCCATTGCTGGTATAAATACCCCACGAGCATCGGGGTACTCTTATAGGAAATGCAGGCAAAATAATATACATCAGGAGCATGCAATGAGCTATTTTCTTTCACCCATCAAGGAGCATCGACTATTAATGATGATTATGCTTATCGGATTGATTCTGGTGGGATCTACAATCGGTATAACCCAACCTGTGACCGCTGGTCAAGAGTTTTTCCAAGACATAAAAACATCCAGAGACGATTCAACCTGCCTGGGTTGCCATGATAAACCTGGTTTAACCAAAAACCTTGCCAATGGCGAAGTAATGCTGCTCACCGTTGACGAACAGCATTTTTCCGAATCGGTTCATTTTAATGAGGGATTGTCCTGCACAGATTGTCACCAAGATATCAGTGGATTTCCTCATCCCGAATTCGCGGCCCGTAACTTGCGGGATGCATCTCTCTTACTTTATACCGCATGTCAAAAATGCCACACTGAAGAGTACAACAAAACCCTTGATTCCATGCACCAAAAACAACTTGCTGGCGGAAACACCAATGCGGCTATTTGTACCGATTGCCATAACCCTCACACTCAGAAACGTCTGACAGACCCGATATCTGGAATACTCCTGCCTGAAGCTCGTCTGCTAATTCCTCAAACTTGCGCACGCTGCCATAACGCCATATATACTGCTTATGAATCCAGCGTACATGGTGCCGCTTTATCCCTGGTAAATGATCAGAATGTGCCAACTTGTATCACTTGCCATGGTGTCCATAATATTCAAGATCCAATAACAAATACATTTCGCACGAATTCTCCCCAATTATGTGCAGATTGCCATACCAATCCGGATATTATGGATAAATATAACATCTCAACCGAGGTGTTGAACACTTATGTTGCTGATTTTCACGGCACAACCATTACTCTTTTTGAAGAAACCCACCCAGACCAGCCATCCAATAAACCTGTCTGCTTTGATTGCCATGGAGTACATGATATTAAGAAGACAAATGACCCGGTTTATGGTTTGGCAATGAAAGAAAACCTCCTTGTAAGATGCCAGACCTGCCATCCTGATGCCACAGACAATTTTCCAAGTGCCTGGATGAGCCATTACATCCCGAGCCCGACAGAATATCCACTTGTTTATTACATCAATTTATTTTATAAGTTTTTAATACCAACTGTGCTGGGTGGCATGGGCATCTATGTCCTTGCAGATTTCATCCACCGTATGGTTGTACGAATTAAAGGAGTCAACCACAAATGAGCAACCAAACCCAAATCTATCAACGTTTCCCGATAGCTCGTCGGATTGAGCATATTTTTATGGTTGTATCGTTCGGGTTGCTGGGATTGACTGGATTACCTCAGAAATTTCCCACTCTTGGTATTTCAATATTCATCACAAATATTTTTATAAACGTGGAAATTTTACGTCTTGTCCATCATATATCAGCTACTGTTATGATGCTGGGAACAGCCTGGCACCTCCTGGTTGCAGGTTATAAGGTCTTCGTAACCAAAGAACCTATGACGATGTTACCCGTTATCAAAGATGCCGTCGATGGCATCCAAGTACTTCTCTATAACCTCGGGATCGGAAAAAAATTCCCGCAAATGGGACGTTTCAACTTTGAAGAAAAGCTGGAATACTGGGCATTCGTTTGGGGAGCAGCAGTCATGGGATTGACGGGTTTCATGATGTGGAATCCATTGATGACCCTCAAGATTTTGCCAGGCGAAGTCATCCCTGCTGCAAAAGCAGCTCATGGTGGTGAAGCCATTCTTGCAGTTGCCGCGATCATCATCTGGCACATGTACGGGGTCCATCTTAAGAAATTCAATAAAAGCATGTTCACAGGGAAAATTGATGAAAGTGATATGCTCCATGAGCATCCGCTTGAATTGGCAGATTTGAAGGCAGGCTTGGCAGGACCACGCGTGACCAATCCCATCGAACTCCGCAGGCGAAAGGCAATTTACTACCCCATCGCCAGTGTATTATCCATAATCATGCTGGGAGCGATTTATGGATTTGTTAATGGTGAAAATACTGCACTAAGTACCAGACCACCTGCCAACAACCCCATCCCCGTATACTTTCCCCAAACACCGACACCCATGCCAACAAATATTCCTTTAGCGTCAGAAGGTCCCCTCAATTGGAACAGTTATGCGGGTCCATTATTCCAGGATAAATGTACAAGTTGTCATGGTTCCCTGGCGCTTGGTGGACTTTCATTGGAGACCTATGCTGACACCCTGCTCGGAGGAAATCATGGACCAGTTATCATCCCTTCCAACAGCGCTGAAAGCAACCTGGTGATCATTCAAGCCAAAGTTCATATGGGACAACTAACACCAGAAGAATTGGATAACATCATCAAATGGATCGATAATGGAGCTCCTGAAGATTAATACTCCAACTTTCTTTCTGCAACTTTATGATTACAAAGCAACAAAAGGCTTCCAGAAAATTGGAAGCCTTTTGTTATCCAGATGGTTTTTGGAAAATTGTTTAGTAACCCAGCTCTTTTCTAGACCTCTCATCCCGCTTGCTTGCAGGTGGACCCAGTAATTCCTTCCAAAATTGATCATCATAACGCCGTGAACTGACCGGTAATGGCATGGGAACACCCCACCCCAATAGTAAGACTTCCTCTTTCTGTTGCAAACGTGCCAGCATGCCTCGCAAGGCTTCGCGTCCTGCCAATCCGGAAAGAACGGCATGAATATCATCCTCATCCCCCAGCCAACCCGAGATGCGCGTACCCAATTGGGACATGACTTCATCATGGATCTGAGATGGTCTCTGGTCAATGATTAAAAGAGTGACATAGTATTTGCGCATTTCGCGTGCAATCGTGGCAAAGGTAGTCTGTGCGGCCATTTCACGATTGAGCAGCTTATGGGCTTCTTCAACCACGATCACCAGTTGTCGCGGTGCATCTTCACTTTTATTTCGGAATTCATTGGTCTTGATTTCCCAGCGTTCACGGATCTTGCGTGTGAGCATATTGGAGACCAACAGGTAATCCAGGTCGGATTCGTATTTTCCAAAAGAGAGCACAATATGCTTGCCTGCCTCAAGGGTTTTGATGATCTCGCTGACAGAATCTGCGGCAGGCTTTTCAACTATATAGGATTTATCAAATAAACGTCGCAGCTTATCATGCAGCCCTTCTGCAGCCATCAAGTTCACCCCATTTTCATCAGCCCAGGCTGCCACACTACCAGAATGTGGTTTTTTCTTTGGTTTGCCTTTTTCATCTTCATATTCAACTTCATCCCGGTTCATATTTTTAAAGCGTTTGAACCAGTCCTTGCCAAAGCTTGTATGCAAAGCATGGAGTGTGGTTGGAGTGGTCTCGCGTAAGTTCAACTCCCGCGTAAGCAATTCCACATCAGCAGCTGTGATATCCTGCATGGCGATCTCTAAATTAAAGTCAGCGGTTTCTCCACGAATCAGAGAACCACCTCCCAACCCTACGACTTGCAAGCGGGAAGAAAACTTGGTTTTCAGTCCAACCACCCTTTTGCCGGTATCGGTGGCTGTATCATCATAAGCATATTCATTGTGCATGTCGAAAACCAATATAGATGTTTTATTTTGAGCTATTAACCCGGCCAATATGATGCGGGTTAGAAAGGATTTCCCTGTGCCGGTAGCACCAAATACACCGGAGGAGCGCTGCACCAGCTTATCCAAATCGATGCAGACCGGGTGCTGTTGTTCGCGAGTGTAACCCACCACGAAATTTTCCTTCGCTTCAGGGTCGCCAAAAATTTCGGCAATATCTCCTTCACCTGCCAAATGTACTTCGGCATGATGCCGAGGAACAGACTTAACCGGATGCGGGACAGGTTTCTGATCTCCAATTTTATTCAACCAGTCCGGGTATTCGGGTGAAACCGGATCAGGACCACGCTCCAGCATGAGAGCTGGTAGAACTTCCAGGTTGGTGAAAAGGGTTTGTCCATGCAGTGCTTTTGCGAGGGACGGTGGCAAGCGTGTCTCGGATTGTTCATCAGCAAAGCGCGGGTCAGTTGCCCCTAACTTCAGATCGGTCACCAGCCCGTAATATTGCCAGTCACCGCTGGAAATGGTCACAAATGCCCCTTCCTGGATCTCCTGGGAGGGAACGGTTAATCGAACGCGGAGGTTTTCTTTCAATCCGCCACCTACAATATATCCGATGGATCTTTTTTCGATCATGTTTCTTTCTCCTCAAGGTTCAGGTCAGCAATGTAACCCTGGATCCGTTTTTCAGCAAGTTTGACATATTTTTCCTCAACCTCATAACCTACATAATGTCGACCAGTTTGTAGGGCAGCCAATGCAGTCTGTCCGGAACCCATAAATGGATCCAGGATCACTTCCCCAGCGAAAGTGTAAAGTTCGATCAATCGTTTCGGCATTTCCACTGGAAAAGGAGCCGGGTGACCTACCTTGCGCGCAGATTCAGTCGGAAATGTCCAAACCGATTTTGTGAACTCGAGAAAATCATCCCTTGATATTGTGTTTTCACGTTTTTCTGGATTGAATCGTCTAAATGTATCTTTGCAAAAGATCAGGATATATTCATGCACATCGCGCAGAGTGGGATTGGATGCCGATTTCCAGCTACCCCACGCTGTCGAAGGGCTGGAGCTGCTGCCCTTATTCCAAATGATCTCGCCCCGCATAAGAAAACCCAATTCCAATAATCCCGAAATAAGCAATACGTGTAAGGGAATGTAAGGCTTGCGTCCCAGGTTGGCTACATTGATGCATATCCGTCCTCCCGGTACAAGCACTCGATCCACTTGTAACCAGACCCGCCCCAGGAATGCCAGGTATTCATCCAGTGTCTGATCATGGTCGTATTCTTTGCCGACATTATAGGGTGGTGAAGTTACCATCAAATGAATGCTGTTATCTGGAAGTTCGCTCATATCCTCAGCAGATTTATTCAGGATCTGGTCAAGAAAATTGCCCGGGATTGGATTCTCAATAAATTCCACTTCCTGGTCCTGCGTCAGACCCTGATAGATCTTGCCGGCATAAAAAGCGCTGGCATCATGTCCGATCCTGCCGGGTGATCCAAAAGAAGAGGTTTGGGTGCTTTTTTTCCTGGGCATCACTTTTCCTGTGGGAGTGCGTCCCCCAATGCGGAAAGGACAGACATCAGAGTGGGATAATCATCCCGCAGGAGGATAATCAACTCCTGGGCAGCCTGTTCACGCCAATACAGGTTCCCTTCCAGCGCATGCGCATTACCAGCCTGTTGAATATGGGCTGCCAGAATCTCACCCACGGGCAGGTCCTTATTCCTGAGAATATGTCGGAAATAACCGAATTTTCCTGCGGAAGTAAAATTGACAAGTTCTTTATCATCACAAAGATTGATAACATCCAGGCTGAGCGGTGGGCGCGGTGGCAACAAGTGCGAGATCTGTCCATCCTGGGACCACCCAACCACCAGTACCGACATTTCCACCGGTACAATACGCCTTTCACGATTATCACGCATCACTTCCGTGCTGATATTATCCGCTGTTACCAATTGGCGTACCAGCCCGTCATCGTCTATGTGAATATCATGAATTAAGCCATATACCTGATACCCTGAGCTAAGGGGTGCGCTGATCAGTGCTCCCAATGCAGGAGATGCCAGTTGGGTTACGGAGCAACCAGCCACAAAACCTGTTGTTCCCGAACGCAGCAGGTAACCGATCTGAAGAGGTTTCATATTCTCACCTTCGTTCATTTACTGCCTCTACCCGGCAGGTCTTTCTCAATTTGTTTGCTGGAAGGTTCCCCCACCTCCACTCCAGCCCGGCGTAATTCCTGCATCAGCATCTGTTCCACCTGCTGTTTATCCTGAAATTTTACAACAGCTATCTCATGGGCGCGATGCAAGATATAAGGGTAAGCCCGGGCACCCATAATGCGGCATTGGGAGATCAAGGTTGCATGCAACATATTGAGTCTTTCTTCATTCTGCGCCACCCAGCCCGGGATCTCTACTCTAACGAGGTTGGGATGTTCATCCCGACTGGTATTCAAATAGAAGAAGTGCAGCGCCAATCCACCTTTGTAGTGCGCCCGCGAACTGGATTGAAGCCCAAACACGGCTGAACGCTGTCCAGGTGGTAATAACTGCGCAAACATCCACAAGTCACTCACGCCGCGTAAACTGGACTTCTTGGTTATATCCTTCAGGTCTTCAACATGCATATCTGCAATTTCCAGCAACCGCACTAAGAGATTGGCGCCAGGTTTGTCCACCACCCCAGCCAGGGTTACATCCCTGTCTTGCAGCCTGCTCAAGATCACCAGGTGGGTTTCCAAAGTCTGCCGGTAAGCCTCTGAATTGCCTCCCTTGGGACCCCATACCTCCACAGGGCCATCTGTCAGAGCGACCACCGGAGCTGGGTAATGCTCTGCCAGATCGAGTAGTTTTTGACGCTCAGCCAGGTCCCGTCCAAGGGCGATCAGATCTTCGCCAATAATCCCTGTATCGCTATAAAGCTCTTCTCCATATTTGAGATCGCTGAATGTAAATGTATCTGGTGTCTTTCCCGAACCAGCTTCGATTGCGATCACACCGACATTTATCAACGAGAAGAGAAGCGCAGCATGTCTATCCGGGTTGATCTGGGATCCATCTGCCGCGATCACTGTCACTTGCTGAGGCAGATCTGGGAGCTGATAGGATGCATCCAAAGCCTCATTTACCGGAAACGCACAGCGCAAATTGGGATCATGTTCATGCGCCTGTTCCACCTTGCGCTGTAATTCGTCCACCTTGTTCGAGTATAAATTCAGTAATTTAAGAGCATGGCTGCGCCTGGTGTTTATTAGCTCACCGTTTTGCTTCGCCAGGACTGTAATTTCCCTGATCTTTTGAATGACCTGTTGATAATCGATCGTCATTTAAGCACCCTGTTTTTCCAAGCACTTCATCAATTCTTGTGCAGCGGTTGTAATATTTAGGTAGTCCAAATTTATTTACACCCCATTAGAAGCCTATAATTCATCGATTCTCAAGAAACCCAACAATTATCACCTAGAACATTTGTCTTATATTCTACTAACAAAGATTGTATAATGCAAGTGAATGTCAATAATATGCCAATGGATCTAATGGTCTTTTTTTTTGGTTGTATGTATTTAATATATCATCTCATCGTTTGGTGTGAGACCTGAGTCCTTAAATGGTGATGATAATTCCTAAACCCAAATTTGATTCGCTATAGCTGACAGAATATTCTACAAACTGCAAAAGCGACATAAAGGGCAACAACTGGCAAATTGCATCTAATGCGAAATTAATCAATATCCAGTAAAATGGAACAATATGGCATGCTTTCTCGTCTTATCTTCTGAAATTCGTATCATCAAATGAACCATTTGGGTTGCGGATTTGATCGATCAATTTAATACACACTTTTTTATTCTGGAGGAACTATGCGTACCAAATTTTCTTTAATGGCATCTATCATCATCCTGGCACTGGTCTTGAGCGCTTGTGCACCCAATGCAATTGGATCTGAAGTAGCTGCCCGCACCATTTCGGTAAACGGAACTGGAACTGTTTACCTGACACCAGATATTGCCTACATTAACATCGGTGTTCACACAGAAAACCCTGAAGTAGGTAATGCCGTCGACATGAACAACCAGAAATCCCAGTCAGTCATCAATGCCATCAAAGCTCTGGGTGTGGAAGCCAAAGATATCCAGACCACTAATTTCAGTGTCTACAATTCGGTTCAATATGATCCGATGAGCGGGATGGAGACTGGTGCGGTCTATATGGTCGATAACACGGTAATAATCACCATACGCGACCTTGCCAAAATGAGCGACATTTTGGATGCTTCCATCCGATCCGGAGCAAATAATATCAATAGTGTCCTGTTTGATATCTCCGATAAAACCGGGGCAATTCAACAAGCCCGGCTCCTCGCTCTGGAAAAAGCCCACTCACTGGCAAGTGAACTTACCGAAGGCGCTGGAGTATCCCTGGGTGATGTACAAACCCTTTCTTATTATGATTACTCACCCTCTCCCTATTATGGCAAAGGTGGGTTGGATAATGAGACTGCTAATTCCAGCTCGCCCATCAACCCGGGCCAAATGCAGTTGTCTGTGGACGTAAGTATTGTCTACGCTATCAAATAAGGTTAAATTGGAGAAAGCCATGAAAAACAAATTTCTATTCCTATTCAGCATCGTTATTATTGCCGGTGTGCTGAGCGCTTGCGGACCAAGTATTGCACAGACATCCTCCCCACAGATCCGCAGCCTGTTCATTAATGGTAATGGTTCAACAGAAATTACACCTGATATTGCCTATGTCAACATCGGTGTTCATACCGAAGCTCCAACAGCTGTGGATGCAGTTTCGATGAACAACACCAGGGCACAGAAAGTGATGGATGCTTTGATAAAATTTGGGATCCAAAACAAGGACTTGCGTACCAGCAATTTCAGCATTGCCTCCTTGCAAAGAACGGATCCTTCCACCGGACAAGTCACAGGAATTTACTACGCAGTTGATAACAGTATTATTGTGACAGTGCGTGACCTTCCCAAGATGGGTTCCCTGTTGGACAATGCCATCAAAGCCGGAGCTAACAGTATCAATAATGTTCAATTCGATGTTGCTGATAACACCGCAGCTCTCAAACAAGCCCGTGACGAAGCCATGCAAAATGCCATCAAGCAAGCCCAGGAACTCGCTGACGCTGCCGGAATTCAACTGGGTGCAATCCAGTCGATCAATTATTATGAAACCATTCCCATGTATTCCGGTCCAGTCTACATGGATTATGGCAAGGGCGGTGGTGGTGCAATGCGCGCCGAGTCTTCCGTTCCTGTCAACCCAGGCCAATTGACTTTGACTGCCACGGTTTCCATCACCTACGCACTCAAATAATACTTTCCACGTATCATAATTGTCTAAAAACTTCCGATGGGGTAAACCCCATCGGAAGTTTTCTTTATTTTAGTATAAACTTTTTTTAAGTGTTTTATCAAAGGAATACCCCTCAAGAGATCATAACCTGTGGTTCCAGCATTGGTATAATCAATTAAAATTCTTTTATTCAGCTACCTGTAAGATTCTTGTTAATTCAATTAAGAATTGGATTCTTGTGCAGCATCCCTGCTCAAAGATAAGTGATACCCTGCCTCCCATAATACAATAGAATGGTGACAACACCGCCATCTCTGCCAGAAAAGCTTGTTGTATCTCTCCTTTTGGGATTCCCCAAAAAACCTGAAAACAATGGAGGAGTTATTAATGTTAAAGATTGGATATATCGGATTGGGTCTGATGGGGAAATCAATGGCACGCAATATTCTGCAAGCGGGTTTCCCATTATTGGTACACAATCGCAGCCAGGGTGCTGTGGATGAGCTGACAGGTGAGGGTGCCATCCACGCTAATACTCCCAGGGAAATGGCTGCGCAGGTGGATGTGATCTTCACCAACCTGCCGGACAGCCCGGACGTGGAGCTGGTTGCTCTCGGACCAGATGGCATTCTTGCTGGTGCCCATCCAGGGTTGATTTTTGTGGATAATTCCACCATAAAACCAGCCACTTCACGACTGGTCTCTGCCAGATTGGCAGAAAAAGGTGTCCTTAGTCTCGACGCTCCGGTCAGCGGGGGGGGTATCGGAGCCCGTAACGCCACCCTGACCATCATGGTCGGAGGTCCACTGGATGCGTTCAACAAGGTCATGCCAGTCTTTCAGGCCATGGGCAAGACAGTCACTCTTGTAGGCGAATCTGGTGCCGGGCAGATCGCCAAAGCTGCCAATCAGATCATGGTGGCTGCCCAGATGGTGGCAATGGGTGAGTTGCTGATCTTTGCTCAGAAAGCTGGCGCTGACCCCGCCAAAGTAGTCGACGCCATTAATGCCGGGGCTGCCCAATGCTGGGCGCTGGATATCAAACCGCCGCGCTTGTTCAGTGGCAACCGTGCACCCGGCTTTAAAGCATATATGCAAGCCAAGGATCTTAACATTGTCATGGAGACTGCCCGGGAATATGGCATGCCGCTCCCTGCCACTGCCGGAAACACCCAATTATTCAATGCCATGCTGCAGATGGGGATGGGTGATCTGGATAACTCCGCAGTGATCGGAGTGATCGAATCCCTGGCAGGTATCGAGTTAAACCATGAATAAGTTGTAGCTGCTCAGCCTGTCATTCTGAACGAAGTGAAGAATCTCCACCTTCAGGAGAGGAGATCTTTCATTTCATTCACACCGTCCCGGTGTCCTTGCAGGAGGGTGACAAAAAGTTGAAGATATTCTACTCTAGAGCTGAGCAGTTACAATAAGTTCAAGAAAGCTTTCATGGTGATCGGACAGGTACATCAAGCTCCGGGAGAAGGCTTTAAACCATTCAATAGAGGTACCAGTTGAGCACAACCCCTCCAATTAAAAGCACCTGACCAATATGGTAAGTGATCATCACAACAACCCTGCCACCTCGCATCGGATTCACAAAACGGATCCAGGCGTTGGTCAGATCTGAACTGTAAAATAAAATGGCACCCAGACTGACGAGCACTGCATTCCACATGCTCCAATCCGATCGCAAGAGAGTCCACAGGGCAGAAACCAGCATCAGACTGATCAGGATCGCATAAAACACTGTCGGGGGCACCAGCCTCTTAAGTCCCCGGTTGATCTGTGCTGAAACGATACGTTTTATTACCAGAGTTGCAGCCACTAAAATGGCTACACCCAGCGCCAATACCCCCAAAAAACCCTCGCCAGGGCATGGTGCTAAAAAACCAGCCAGGTATGCCAGGTGGACCAGGGAAAAAGAAGCCAATCCTGCCATGAAGAAACGCGCTGGAAGCATAAGAAATACATCCCCCGCCAGGGAAAAAAGCAATCCAACTCCAAACCAGAGTGCAGATCCCTGCAAACCGGTTCTAAAACCAAGCCAACTGAATAGCAGAAGGATGGTGAGTGGTTTGGCGATATAAGCCACCCTGCGCCAGCCTCGCCACACTGCCAGCCAATCCAGGATCGCCACCAAAATAGAGCCAGGCAAAAGCGCATCCATCATTTTTTCTTCTTGATCTTAAACCCGAATCTGTTCAATAAATTTTCATCATTGCGCCAATCTTTGGCTACTTTGACGCGCAGCTGTAAAAATACTTTGCGCCCGCTCATGGATTCGATCTCTTTTCGAGCGCTGGAACCGATCTTCTTGAGCATCAACCCCTTTTCACCGATCACAATCCCTTTCTGAGATTCACGTTCCACGAACAGGGTCGCCCCGATGTAGGCTCCGATCTCACCTCGCTCGGTAAATTCATCGATACGCACAGCCAACCCGTGCGGAACTTCATCGCGCAGATATTCCAGGGCAGCCTCGCGGATCAGGTCGGAGGCGATCTCGCGTTCATAAAGATCTGTCAACTGGTCGGGTGGAAAATCAGGTTCCCGCTCAGGAAGGTTTTCGATCACTTTCTGAACAAGGTCCTGGCATCCTGCGCCTTGAAGAGCTGAAAGCGGGACCAGGCTGGCTTTTGGTACCAGGTTCTGGAATAAGAGGGTTTGCCCTTCCAGGGTCTGAGCGGGATGCAGCAGGTCGATCTTGTTAAGACCCACGATCAAGCGTGGTGAGCGTTTCAGTCCATTCAGCAGATCAGCGATCCGTTGATCTTCCACATCGGGTGAATGGCTGCCATCCACCAGCCACAGGATAACATCCACACCCGCCAGGCTTTCTTCAGCCTCCTGGTTGAGAAATTTCCCCAATTTATGGTGAGGTTCGTGCATGCCGGGTGTATCAACAAAAACCACCTGGGCAGCCTCTGTCGTCAGGATGCCAAGCTGACGACGACGCGTCGTCTGCGGGCGCGCTGAGACAGCTGCAATTTTTTGCCCAAGCAGGGCATTGATCAATGTGGATTTGCCTACATTGGGTTTGCCGATCACAGCTACAGATCCGGAACGAAATTCGCTCATGTATTCGCCTTCCAACTATTTAATTGCTTTTCGATTGACCATGATCACGCTGATCACGATCAATAATCCACCCAGCGCCAGGTTCCAACTGAGCGGTTCTTTCAGGAAGATGACTCCCAACAGCACTCCACCCAACGGCATGGTGTAGGTCACCAGGGCGGCACGGGTCGGACCAACCTCCTGCAAGAGATAATACCAGAGTATGAAAGCCAAACCGGAACCGAGCACTCCCAACCAGATGACCGCCAACCAGGTTATTGGCAGGACCGGCAAACGGATGGGTCCTTCAAAAATAGCTGCGCCCACCCAGGAAAGGGTCGTGGCGCTCACCAGAGGCAGGATGCCGCGCACCAGCCCGGGCACACGATCGGTCTTAAGACGGGCATAGACCATGCTGCCGGCATAGAAGATGGCTGCCAGCAACACAGCAGCCTGCCCCCAGATGGAGTTATGGGATCCGGGTTGCAGGTCCTTTATGAGCAGGATGATCACACCTCCAAAACCAATCATCAAACCCAGAATACGCGGCAGGGTCAGGCGGTCATCGTCCAAAAATACATTTGCGATCAGAAAAGTAAACAGGGGAACGGTGGCATTTAATATTGAGGCGACAGCCGAATCGATGGACTGCTCACCCCAGGTGATCAACGCAAACGGTATAGCCACATTGGTCAAGCCAAGCACAGCCAGGGCTATCCAGACTGATCTCTGTCGAGGCAGGGGAGTGCGCGTGAGAACGATAGCCAGGAGACCTACCAGTGCCCCGAACAAAGTTCGATAAGCTACCATCATGAAGGGGGAAAGCTCCTGGACGGCGATCTTGATCCACAGAAAAGAGGAGCTCCAGATCACAGCCAGCAAAATGAAGGCGAACCAGTGTTTGGATTTCAATCAATGTCCTTACGAAATGGGGTGGTTAAGTTTAACACAGTTGTTGGAGATTGGACGATCGATGATGGACAATGTAGGGGCAGACCTCCGCAGGTCCCGCGTCAGTAGGCGGGATGTGTCTGCCCATTTTGACTGGATGAGGGGGTATTACGCCTGGAATATTTAACACAAAGCCGCAAAGGCGCAAAGCAAAGTAGGGGCAGACCCCGCAGGTCCTGAAATCATTTATCTGGATGTGTCCGCCCAGTCCATAACCCGATCCTAATTGTATGGGCGGGGATGAACCCCGCCCATATTTCCTCCCCCAAAAATTTACCCGTAGAGGCACGGCGCCGCCGTGCCCTGGTTGCGTTCCGGCAATACCCCGATCTATGTTATCATTTTAATGTTCACCCACCAAAAGGAGACCCACATGCAAGGAACAACCGATGAAGTCAAAACCCTCGTTCGAGAGATACTGCGCACTATTCCTCAGCCATATCCGGAAACAATTATTTTCGATGTCTTCAAGAAAATAAAAGCACATCCGGATTTCGAAAAACGTTACCTCATGCTGGTGGATGAACTTTCAGTGTATGCTGTAAATCCCTCCATAGGTAAATACACCCGTGCCCTCACGGGCTTGAAACCTATCGGTCAAAGAGCAACCCCACACGGCCCCTTCATCACATCCTATACCCTTCTCGGTCGCTGACCATCCCCGCCCAAATTTCCTCCCCCCAAAATTAAAAATTTTTTTGGGTAGTTGCCGCCGCCATAGGTCCCGCGCTCTTTTTCGCGGGGAAGGTCCCGCGCTCTTTTTCGCGGCATTCAGCTCTGCATGCTGTTGGCAGAGGGAAGGTCCCGCGTGCTTTCGGCGGGATTGCCTGCGGGGGTTGGGGGGTTGCCTGATCTGTAGCACGTCACAAGATGATTTTCGTTGTACAATAATGATTAATTGAAACCTTAACTCAGATTCTCATTTGTATGGAAGGGGTTTCTCTTAAAACCGGATATTCCGTATTGAGATATTGAGGTAAATAATGGGGCAGAAAGAAGCTCAAGCCAGGATAAAGATCAACAAGCTGCTGGAAGAAAGTGGTTGGCGTTTTTTTGAAACCGAAGATGGTCCTGTAAATATCCAGCTTGAATTGCACTCAAAAATCACTCAAAAGGACATTGATGCTTTTGGGAAAGACTTTGAAACCACAAAACATGGTTTCCTTGATTTTCTTCTTTTAGATGAACGTGGTTTTCCATTGATTGTTTTGGAAGCAAAATCGGAAGAGAAGAATCCATTATCAGCCAAAGAACAAGCCCGTAAATATGCAAGGTCACAAAACTGCCGTTTTATTATCCTGTCAAATGGCAACCTGCATTATTTTTGGGACTTGGATCGGGGAAATCCATATGTAATTTCACAATTCCCTAATCCCTGGTCGATAAAAGGTTATCAAGCAACACGCCCCAACCCCGAAAAATTGATTTTAGAGTCCATTGAATGTGATTACATTGCCCTGTCGCAATACCCGACTTATAAACAAGAAGCTGGATGGAAGAACGAACTGGAACGATCAGCATTTATTGAGAAAAATGCTTTACGTTTCTTACGTGAGTATCAAATCCAGGCTATTCGATCTCTTCAACAATCTGTAAAAAAGGGGAATGATCGTTTTCTCTTTGAAATGGCAACTGGTACAGGAAAAACAATCATTGCCGCGGCGGTCATTAAACTCTTCTTAAAAACAAGCAATGCGAAACGCGTATTGTTTCTGGTAGACAGACTTGAACTGGAAGACCAGGCGAACAAACGTTTTGTTCAATACCTAAAGAACGATTTCAAGACAGTTATCTATAAAGAAAATCGGGAAGACTGGCGCAAAGCAGAGATTGTCGTCACGACGGTTCAATCGCTCCTGTTCAACAACAAGTACAGGAAGCTGTTTTCTCCCACTGATTTTGATTTGATCATCTCTGACGAAGCCCATCGATCCATCGGAGGCAATGCTCGAGCCGTATTCGAGTATTTTATAGGCTATAAGCTTGGGTTAACTGCAACACCAAAAGATTATCTCAAGAAATTTGAGAACAGCCATGCACGCGACCCGCGTGAACTGGAACGACGTATCTTGCTGGATACCTATCGCACATTCGGGTGTGAGGGTGGTGACCCAACTTTCCGCTATTCCCTTTTGAATGGAGTTGAAGATGGCTTTCTGATTAATCCAGTTGTGGTAGACGCTCGCACAGATGTGACCACACAACTTCTTGCAGACGAAGGCTATTCTGTGGTTGTTGAGACTGAGACTGGGGAGCAGGAGGAAACCTTTTTTCAGCGCTCTTTTGAAAAAAAGTTCTTTTCTGACCCGACGAATTACACGTTTTGCAAGACATTTCTCGAAAACGCCTTACGTGACCCGATCAGTGGCGAGATGGGGAAAAGTATTATCTTTGCGGTCAGCCAGCATCATGCTGCAAAATTAACCCAGATCCTCAACGAATTGGCTGACCAGATATTTCCAGGAAAATATCAATCTGATTTTGCCATGCAAGTGACTTCGCAGGTGCAGGATGCGCAGCAGTTCAGTATCAATTTTTCAAATAACAATCTTGGCGGGTCTGCAACCTTTATCCCTGCATACAAAACCAGCAAAACCCGTATCTGTGTTACGGTTGGAATGATGACGACTGGTTATGATTGCCAGGATATTTTGAACCTTTGCCTGATGCGCCCCATCTTCTCGCCAACTGACTTTGTGCAAATAAAGGGTCGCGGCACCCGTACTTATGATTTTTCCAATGACTTGTTTGATCCAACGCTCAAGTCTCAGGTGGGGTCGGTCAGGAAGATCCACTATAAGTTGTTTGACTTCTTTGCTAACTGCGAATATTTTGAGAAGAAATTTAACTACGATGAAATCCTGAAACTGCCCCATCGTTCAGAAATGGCAGCAAGTTCAGGAAACAATGGCGACACGGGGTCCGTGGTTAGTATTGAGGGTTACGAGCGGTTTGATCCAGACAGGCTTAAGTCCATTCAGGAACAAAAGATCGGTTTGGAAGGCATGAAAATTGACCGTATGTTCTTCGAGAAATTTGAAGAACGGGTCAAAGAAGATGAGTTCATCAAATCCAATCTGCAAACAGGCAATTGGGACCGTATTGTTGAATATGTTTCAACGCACATCATGGATAAACCTGAAGAGTTCTTCACATTGGAAAAACTACGCAAAGCAGCTGGTGTGGACCGCAGGCTTTCCCTGCGTGAGATCATTGAAAAGGCATATGGCTTTATTCAAAAATTCAAAAGCAAGGATGATCTTCTCGAAGAAGAGTTTGAAAAATTTATTGCGGATACCAAACCTGTGAGACCCGACATAATCATGGCGTTGAAGTATTATTTCAAGTCTTATCTCACCGATAATCGTGTGCGGGATATTATCGAAAATAAACGCCTGACCGAATTGAATACCAATCCCACTTTTAACATGCAGGATTTTAAGGCTGTTCCAAAAAACTGGCGGGAGCGTATTCCTGAGTACATCAAGGATTACGTTCCATTGAACCAGTTTATGGCATAACCCGAAGGAGAAATAATGCTGGATTCTGAAACCAAACACCGCATCGATACTGCCCGGGACATTCTGGTAGGTAAAGTACCTGACCCCAAGAGCCAGGTAGAACAGATTACGATTGCCTTGATCTACAAATTCATGGATGATATGGACATAGAAGCAGAAGAGTTAGGTGGAGTGCGCAGTTTCTTTGTCGGTGAATATGAGAAATTTAGCTGGGCAAAATTGTTAAGCCCCGCATTAGGTGGCTCTGAAATGCTCGGTCTCTACATCGAAGCCATCGAGAAGATGACTCGCAACGAAGGCATCCCGCAGTTATTCCGCGATATTTTCAAAAATGCCTATTTGCCCTATCGGGATCCGGAAACGCTCAGATTGTTTTTAAAAACGATCAATGAATTCAACTACGAACATTCGGAAAAATTGGGAGATGCCTTTGAATATCTCTTGTCTGTTTTAGGGTCGCAGGGAGATGCAGGGCAGTTCCGCACACCGCGCCACATCATTGATTTCATGGTTAAAGTGGTTGATCCCAGGAAAGAGGATTCCATCCTAGACCCTGCCTGCGGTACCGCTGGTTTTCTGATCTCGGCTTACAAACATGTTATGGCAAACAATGCAAAGGATGGCAAACCAGGTGGAGCATTAACCACAGATCAACGCAAGAAACTTGCTGAGAATATTCGAGGTTACGACATATCTCCAGATATGGTCCGTCTTTCGTTGGTAAACCTGTACCTGCATGGTTTTAGCACACCAAATATTTACGAATACGACACGCTTACCAGCGAAGATCGCTGGAATGAATATGCCGATGTGATCCTCGCCAACCCTCCCTTCATGTCTCCTAAGGGAGGCATCAGACCACACAAGCGCTTCTCGGTGCAGTCCAATCGCAGCGAAGTGCTGTTCGTGGATTATATGGCGGAGCATCTCACTCCGAATGGAAGGGCTGCCATTATCGTTCCGGAGGGCATCATCTTCCAATCAGCAGGGGCATATAAACAATTACGCAAGTATATGATCGAAAATAATTTATTGTGGGCGGTGGTTTCCCTGCCTGCCGGAGTATTCAATCCATACTCTGGGGTTAAGACCTCCATTCTTTTTCTGGATAAAGTGCTGGCTAGAAAGACAGATAAAATCCTGTTTGTAAAAATAGAAAAAGATGGGTACGACCTGGGGGCACAACGTAGGGGCTTGTGTAACGAGATGGGGGATAAACCAGAATTATGCCCGACGCATAGCGATCTACCTGATGCTTTGAATACGATGCGAAATTGGCATAAGACAGTTTTAGAAGATAAATCCGATTCATTTTCCCCTATAATTGAAAACGACTTAACAGTCCCCATCTCCAAATTAGGAGAGGTTGGGGATTTCAACCTGAGTGCTGATCGTTATCGTGAGGTTATCCGCGTAGGAAAACAAACATATAAGATGGTTGAATTAGGAGATATGTGTGAAATTATATCAGGGCAATCTCCAGAAGGAAAGTATTACAACAAGGAGGGAAAAGGCATGCCTTTCTATCAAGGAAAGACAGAATTTACCGATAAATATATTGAGGAACCAACAATTTGGACTACCAGTGTTACTAAAGTTGCCGAGAAAGATGATATTTTAATGTCGGTAAGGGCGCCAGTTGGTCCAGTTAATATTGCGACAAAGAAACTTTGCATTGGTCGCGGTCTTGCTGCAATTCGACCTGATACTTCAAAAATTTTATTGGAATATGCATTTATTATTTTGAAACAAATGCAAGATGAAATCAAGGGAAATTCTGGTTCTACATTCGCATCCATTAATAGAAGGGATATTGCAAAAATCCAAATACCCCTGCCTTCCCTTGAAATACAGAACAAAATCGTCACTGAAATAACTTCTCATCAACGAATAATCGATGGCGCTCGACAAATCGTCGAAAACTGGGAGCCTAATCTTGAGCTCGAGCTCTCAGAATCATTGCAAGATGGATTAGATAAATGGGATACTGTTAAATTGGGCGATATTTGTAATTTTGAATATGGGAAATCATTACGAGCTGATAATCGTATTGATGGTCAATATCCTGTCTACGGATCGAATGGAATAGTTGGTTATCATAATGAATTTTTAGTTGAAGCCCCTTTTCTTGTAATAGGACGAAAAGGATCTGCTGGAGAAGTTCATTATTCTAATAAGAATGGCTTTCCTATTGATACAACATTCTATATTAAATTAGAGAATGAAGACAAAGTAACTCTAATGTTCTTATTCCTAAAACTGAAGTATCTAAATCTACAAAGTGTAAACACACAAGCTGGAGTACCTGGGTTAAATCGAAATGATGCATATAAAATAAATATCCAGATACCACCTTTGGAAATCCAACACAATATTGTCTCTCGTATTGAGCATGAGCGCCTCATAGTTGAAGGCAATCGTGAGTTGATCCAATTGTATGAGGAGAAGATCAAGAAGGTGATCGAGAGGGTGTGGGAGGAATGAGAAATGATTTTAGATGCCCATAGGATTTTCGATTATTTGCCCATTGAGTACAAGACTAAAATCGAGAGTGATTATGTTGCTTTTCTATGGGATACCTTCTCGGTAAATTATGAAAAGGAAAAATTCCAGTTTGCTTATATCGCTTACCACATGCTGTTCATGTGTTTTGTATATTTTCAACTGACCAAGATCTATCTAAATATCCCGGACGATATCAGAAGAATACTGATATTCACAAGAGACGCACAAACTGCCGTGGATACCTATGAACAAAGAATGAATGAGGCAATTGCCAGAAAAGGAACGATTCCTCATTTTGATCCCTTTTCTCTTTCGAGAGAAAATGAAAGTACCATTGTCGGGTTGTTTGTGTCAATTGGATGCAAGCGGGAGACCATCAAACGTTTGAAGAAACTTGTGAGAGATAGAAACGAAGTAGCCCATTCAAATGGAAACATCAATTTCAGTGTTCAATCTTCTTTAGATGAAAAAATTGAAGAGATCCTGGATTGCATCGACGAAATTCATCAAAACACTCGGTCTACTATTCATGATTGTACAAAAAGGTTCCTTATGGATAGTACCAATCCTGATGAAAACGAATACTCAATTGCAGAAGATCAAGTTCGGGAAATTTTCATAAGGAATAAATATCTTTCACCCCTTGATTTGCTGTTAGCAAGTAAATTCCCAATCGAAGAACTGGAAGAAATGGAAGGTTATTCATATATTGAGGAACTTGCCTTGAGCATTTCAGTATTGAACAGCCTACCCGAATATGAAGCTGTCGTGAGAATGGCTCGCGGCGCGGTAGAAGATAGTATGGAATCTGCTGTTTGGGACGAACAAAACCACAAGGTTACCCTTATGATGGTACCAGGCGAAAACAGATCAATGACCTTCACAACTTTTGTGAAATTAGAAGAGTGCCTGATTGAGGTTGCGAAACTGGTATATTGGGACAATTCGCCACATGAACCGGGAGAAGAATTTCCGCTTTCTTTTGATGCAGGCAGCATTGTCAATAACGTCTTGTCAAATTATGAAGATCAGTTAGCTTCATTTTTTTTAGAAAATGCAGAGGATTGGGAAAATGATCATTGGTATGAAGAACCATTTATGGGCGAGAAGGTTTGAACAAGTGCATCAGCCGTAAAATGCCAGTTAGGATCGTAATATGGTGAATCAATAATAGGAAATATCATTGATAACCGTTTGCCTTATTGGAAAAAATCCAAAAAACACAATCTTAATTAAGGTTACCTGATCATGAAAAAGCAGGAATTATATATTCAATTCCCTTAAGTTTATAAAACAACTGCACCCGCCATATCATTAGCTCCCAAAGAACGTAAATTGGGTCTTGCAATATTAGAAATTCTGTTCTATAATACATCTGGCAAGAGTCGTTGGTAATTATGACCCTTGCCGTTTGCTTTAATAGAGTAGCAAATTTATCAGGCGAGGGAGCGTCATGCGACCTTCGCCTATCCCAGTGCAAGGGCACTGGGACCAACTGATCACTGAAAACTGATTACTGCCATGCCACCTACCTCCTACTCCTTCAGCCCCTTCTTCTCCCGCATGCCTGCTTTCATCAGTAGAACATCCGGTCTCCAACTGCGTCCTTATCAGGTTGCCCCCCTTGCCAGCCTGCTCACTTCCATCAATAACCAGCTCGGCGACACCATCATCATCGTCTTCCCCCGCCAGTCCGGTAAGGATGAATTTCTCATCCAGCTCATGGCTTACCTGGCTTACACCTACGCCGGGTTTCCGCTCAGCATGGTCGCCGTCAACCCCACCTACAAACCCCAGACCCTCAATGCCCTCATCCGTTTCGATCAGGTCCTTTCTCGTAACCCCCTCACCGCCGGGCGCTGGCACAAGAAAGGCGAATTTATACGCCTCATGGATCAGGTCCGCATTTCCTTCCTCTCCGGAGACGCCAAATCCAACATCGTCGGTGCCACCGCTTCGTTATTGCTTATCATCAACGAAGCCCAGGACATCAGCCCTTCTTTATATCAGCACAAACTTCTTCCCATGGCCGCTTCCACCCATGCCACGGTCCTGCTGGCTGGCACCCTCTGGACCAGTCACACCTTCCTTTCGCAGGAGATTCGCCATGCCCGCTATTCCGAAGGACTAGATGGTCGCCAGAGAGTCTTCATGGTCGACGCCGACCATGTCCGCCAGGTTCTTCCTGCCTACGGTGCCCATGTCGATTCAGTCGTAGCGCGTTGGGGTCGTGAACATCCCCTCGTCAAGACCCAGTACTTCAACGAAGAGATCGACGCCACCACCGGAATGTTCAACGCCGCCCGCATGGCATTGATCTTCCAATCTGTAGGGGCGAACCTGAGTGTTCGCCCTTCCGACGCAGCCGATCAATCCGTAGGGGCGATCCCTGGTGGTCGCCCTTCCGCAGCATTCGCCTTCCTCCTCGACCTCGCCGGTCAGGACGAAGCCGTCATGTCCGACCCCGCCGCCAAACTCGCCAACCCCTCGCGCGATTCCGCCGCCCTCTCCATCGCTGAAGTCGATACCTCCACCGTTGAAACCCTCAACTACCCCAGCTACCGCATCATCCACAGAGTCGAATGGACCGGTCAAAACCACCTCACCATCTTTGGGCAGCTCAAATCCCTCGCCGAAAGCTGGCTTCCTCGTTACTTCGTCGTTGACGCCACCGGTGTCGGTGAAGGTCTCTGGGCACTGCTCGACAAAGCCTTCCCCGGCAAGGTCATCCCCGTCAAATTCACCGCGGCAGTCAAAAGCGACATCGGCTACCGCTTCCTGGCTATGATCAACACAGGCAGATTTAGCGTGAGGGAGCATCATGCGACCATCACGCATCCCGATGCGTGGGTATCGGGACAGGTGAGCGACCAGTCATCAGGCGAGCGAGCCACAAGCGAGCATCGCCAATATCCGCTCCACGAGGAGCGGATACATACCCCACAGGTCGAAGCCCAATACAGAGCCTGCCAGTCCGAAGTCCTGCCCGGTCCCGGCAAGACCCTGCGTTGGGGTGTTCCGGATGGCACCCGCGATCCCGAAGGCGCCCTCATCCACGACGATTTCGTCCTCGCTGACGCCCTCGTCACCCAGCTCGACGACCTCGATTGGAGCCTCTCCTCCCCCACCCTCATCATTAACCGTGACCCCTTCGACTCCCGGCTTGACAATACCGACCTCTTAAAATTTATAGATCATAACTACTAACATTCATTCGTAGGGGCGCACCTGTGTGTGCGCCCTCCCGGCTTTCTAAAGCAAAGGAGCAATAACCATGACCACCCCAAACCCCGTCTACCCTCCCCTCCATCCTAAGACGAGCGAGCATCATGCGAGCATCGTCTATCCCAGGATATGAATCCTGGGATATCACTAAACTATTTAAAGCAAAGGAGCAATAACCATGACCACACCTATTGAATACCCTCCCCTCCATCCAGAAAAATCTCCCTACGACCCAACCACCAGCGTCTATTGGGAATACTACACCGCTGAAGAGCGCCAGATGCTCATCAACCACCCGCGCCAGGAAGTCAATCTGGAGATC
>CAYJKQ010000003.1:0-50507 GCA_964370815.1 uncultured Anaerolineaceae bacterium
GGTTTGGCTGAAGTTGTTAATGAATTAAGAAGTTGTGTGACTGAGGCAGAAATATAATCGACCGCTTTTTCGAAAGCAGCTTCGTTAAGGCTGGAGGGTGTGGTGGAACCACTGACCTTGCGGACGAATTGAAGGGAGGCGAGGCGGATCTCATCCACGGTGGCGGGGGGTTCATAATTGAAGAGGGGCTTTATGTTTCTGCACATGCTTCTTTTATCCTATGGGTGTCTTGAGAGGCTTGCTGGAGTGCCGGGCACGGCAAGGGAAGGTAACCTGATTATACAATAAACCCCTGATCAGGCATCACAGCAGCAGGTTGATAAATCCCAACCGGGATGTGCAACACACCACAACAAGAAGACCTTCTGGATTAAATGAAGAAAATATAGGTACCATATGTCATGTCAACTTTGGAAGGGGGATACTTGCGCATCAAGGAAGAGTATCTGTAAAATCAGGATTAAATATTGGTGATTTCCATGATCCAAGGAGGAGGATTGATCCATGCAAGAAACTGTCATCGCAGTAAAGGATTTTGTCAAAACTTACGGCACTTTTGTGGCTGTGGACGGGATCAGTTTTGAGGTTAAGGAGGGGGAGATCTTCGGCTTGCTGGGACCTAATGGATCTGGCAAGACCAGTACGCTGGAATGCCTGGAAGGACTGAGGGCGCCGAATGGCGGCTGGCTTCGTGTGGCAGGGCTGAACCCAGCCAGAGAAGCGCACAAACTGCGCGACCTGATCGGGGTTCAATTGCAATCGGCCGGGTTACCTGAAAGTATCACACCCAATGAAGCTATGAAATTTTTCTGTGCTTATCACCAGGTTGCACCACGTTTCGACATACTGGAACGCCTGGGCCTGGCCGAAAAACTGAATTCCCAATATTTTGAACTCTCGACCGGGCAGCAACGGCGGTTGGCGCTGGCCCTAGCTATCCCACACAATCCAAGGGTGCTGTTCCTGGATGAGCCGACAGCCGGGCTTGATGTGGCCACACGGGTCGAGTTACACGGCATGATGCATGAACTGCAAAACACAGGCACGACAATCATCCTGGCGACCCACGACATGGCTGAAGCAGAACAAATGACAGACCGACTGGCAATACTACTGAAAAGCAAGATCGCCCAGATCGGCACACCGATGCAGATCACTGCAACCGGGGCTGACCTGACCAAGATCTCGGTGCGTACACAGGGAGATAGCCTGAAAGGTGCCGGTTTTCCGGCTGTTAGCCAGCAGACCTCCAAAGACGAATACAGCATCTATTTCAGCTCGGATATTGGTGCAACCACATCAGCCATCATTGCCCATATCCAGAGGCAGGGAGATACGTTGATCGACCTGCGGGTTGAGCGCCCGTCCCTCGAGGATCGCTTTCTTGAAATCACCGGAATGGGAGGCGTACAATGAACGCTTTTTTGCATCACTTCACATTCGAATTCCGAGCAGGTATTCGGAACAAACAGCTGCTGATGATGAACTGCCTTTTCCCGTTAGGCTTTTACCTGATGATGGGGTTCGTGATGTCCGAGATCAACCCGCCTTTCCGGGAAACCATCATTCCAGCCATGGTTGTTTTCAGCATCCTGGCAGCAACCCTGCTTGGCATCCCCGATCCTCTGGTGAACGCCCGCGAGAATGGAATTTTTCGCAGTTATAAAATCAATGGAGTGCCCTCCATATCCATCCTTATCATCCCAGCAATTACGACGATTCTTCACCTGGTCATCGTGACCATACTCATCACAGGAAGTGCACATAGGATGTTTGCTGCTCCCCTCCCTGTAAACTGGCTCAACTATGTGCTTATCTTTTTTGCCATGGCATTTGCCTGTGCAGGAATAAGTGTATTGATCGGAGTGGTTTCCCCGAGTTCCCGCATGACTGTGTTATGGTCACAGCTTATCTTCGTACCTTCCATGCTACTGGGAGGTATCATGCTTCCGTACAGCATGCTGCCGGGAATAGCAGGAAAATTTGCCCAACTCTTCACAGCCACCCAGGCTATGAATGCCTTCAATGGATTGAGCATGGGGAAGATGGCAGATTTTTCACCCTGGGGTTCGGTTCTCATTTTGTTTTTCACTGGATTATTGGCTTTCGGACTGGCACTCTACCTGTTCAGCTGGGACAGCCGCAACACGAGGCGACGCGGGCATCCTTTGCTGGCGTTGCTGGTATTGCTGCCAGCTTTGCTGGGAATATTCCTGCTGAAGTAAGAAAAATAAGAAGTAAAATCCATTTCACTTCCACACAATAACCCGATACCAGGCAATGGTCATTATTAGAATTTAATTAACTGCTCGGGCTAAGACCCTAAAGGTTTCTCTGGTAGAAGAATTAGAACACTTAGTCTGAACTTCATGCTATTGATTAATTTGTTTTTCCGTGTAAACCTTCAGGGTCTGAGTAATAACGAATTTAATATATCAGGAGAAATTAATGGAACCGGCAGCAAGCACCATCATTACATCTGCGTTAGTGTTTTACTCGATAGGGGTTTGGGGGGAAAGGTTCACTGGACGTCTTAAACCCTGGCACCTGGCTTTCTTTGTTTTCGGGTTAATTTGTGACACTTGGGGTACAGGTATGATGTTCAAGTATGCAGGCGGAATGGCTTTTGACATTCATGGCATTTCCGGGGTGATCGCCATCACTCTGATGCTGATCCATGCGGTGTGGGCTCTGGTGGTTCTGCTCAAAAAAGAGGAGAAAGCCATGGTTAATTTCCATAAGTTCAGCCTTCTGGTCTGGTTTATCTGGCTGATCCCCTACTTCAGCCCGATGTTCTTTAACATCGTTTATTAATTATTCAGTTGGATTGAGACGCAGGCAAAACCATCCTAATCTGACCTTCAATGGTATATAATTGCCTTGAAAGCACCTGGAATAAAACAAAACCAGCCTTATGAAACCTTCAAAAGAAAAAGATAAATTGATCCTGGTCACTGGAGCCACCGGGTATATCGGCGGCAGACTGGTGCCGCGCCTGCTTGAAGCGGGTTACCGGGTGCGCTGCCTGGTGCGTGACCCCAAGCGACTGCAGGGACGACCCTGGCTTGACAAGGTGGAGATCCGCAGGGGGGATGCGCTGAACGAAGAATCTCTGGTGGCTGCCATGCAGGGTGTCCAGGTGGCTTATTACCTGATCCATGGCATGCAAGGCGGCAAGGTTAATGCTGAACGTGATTTGCAAGCTGCCCGCAATTTTGCCTGTGCAACTGACGCTGCAAATGTTGAGCAGATCATTTACCTGGGAGAACTGGTGGACACAAGTGCCACTCTATCGCCTTACCTGCGGGCGCGACATGAAACAGGTTATCTTCTGCGGCAGGGAGGCGTGCCGGTGACGGAACTGCGGGCAGGCATCGTGATCGGATCCGGCAGCCTGCTGTTCGAAATGATCCGCTACGTAACCGAACACCAGCCAGTGATGGTATGCCCGCGCTGGTGGTACAGCCTGGCTCAACCGATCGCCATCCGGAATGTGCTCGATTACCTGCTGGCTGTGCTGGAAAGACCCGCCAGCCGCGGTAAATTGATCGAGATCGGCGGGGTGGACCAGCTGTCTTACGCACAGATGTGCAAGGGATATGCCGAGCTGCGCGGTCTCAAACGCCTGATGATCCCTGCCCCGGTGTATGCACCACTCCTTTCGGCATGGTGGGTGCATATGCTGACTCCCCTGCATTGGCGCGCCCTGCTGCCGCTGATCGAGGGTCTGAATGCCAGGAGTATTGTGCAGGATGATTCCGCCCGACAGTTGTTCCCGGACATACAACTGCTTGATTATAAGACCGCTGTCAGCCTGGCGCTGGGTCGGGTGCAAAATGATAATGTTGAGACCTCCTGGGCGGATGCCCTGGTTACCAGCGCCGGAGATAACCAGCCCTACACCTTCAGTTTGCAAGATGGCATGATGATCGAAGACCGCCGCAAATTGGTTAACATATCAGCGGAGTGTGTTTACAAGGCATTTACCGGTCTGGGCGGCAGCCGGGGTTGGTTGTACCTGGATTGGACATGGGATATACGCGGATGGTTGGATAAATTCTTTGGCGGGGTGGGCATACGCAGGGGCAGGCGTCACCCGGACGAGTTGTATGTGGGGGATTCGCTTGATTTCTGGAGAGTTGAAGCTGTGGAACCCAACCGCCTTTTGCGCCTGCGGGCTGAAATGAAATCACCCGGTAAAGCCTGGTTGCAGTTTCAGGCGATCCCACAAGCGGATGGCAAAACACTGCTAACCCAGACCGCCTATTTTGCCCCACGCGGCCTTTCGGGCTTGCTGTACTGGTACAGCCTGTATCCCATCCATATCTTTCTTTTCAGCGGAATGATCAACCGCATCGCTGAACGTGCCGCACAATTGGAAGAAATGGAAAGCAAAATTGACTTCATCGCCAATTAAGCATAACCCCCAAAAACTCATCCTGGTGACCGGTGCCAGTGGCTATATTGCCAGCCAGCTCATTCCACTATTGCTCGAGCGCGGCTTGAAAGTGCGCTGCCTGGTGCGTAACTCTGCACACCTGGAAACGCGTAAATGGTATGCGGACGTGGAAGTGGTGTGCGCAGACTTGGCGATACCCGAGTCTTTATCCCCAGCCCTGGAAGGGGTAACCTGTGCTTATTATCTGGTGCACAGCATGTCCAGCGGACAGAACTATATTGAAAGGGACCTAAAAGCTGCACGTGATTTTGCAGCTCTGGCAAAGCAAGCGGGTGTGGAACATATCATCTACCTGGGAGGGCTGGCTGATCCGCAAGCCAAAATTGCAGCCCATATGCGTTCCCGCATTCATACCGGCGAGGCACTGCGCACAACAGAAGTGCCTGTGACCGAATTCCGAGCGAGTGTGATCATTGGTCCAGGCAGCATTTCATTTGAAATGATCCGCTTTCTTAGCGAACAATTCCCGATCATCGTTTGTCCGCGGTGGATGCCCAATCTCACCCAACCAATCGCTATAAAAAACATATTGGACTATCTGATAGCTGCCATGGATCTACCTGAACCTGAAAACCAGGTATTTGAGATCGGTGGCAGCGAAGTGATGACCTATGCCGAAACGATGCTGCGCTATGCGCGCTTGCGCGGCTTACAGCGCAGGGTGTTGGTCTTACCGTTCAACCCGGTGGGGATATTGGCTTATTTTATGTCCTGGTTCACTCCAGTGCCCCCTGCCATAACCCGTCCGTTGGTGGAAGGTTTGTGCAGCCACAGTATCGTACGGGACGACTCTGCACAGCAGACCTTTCCAGACATCCAACTTCTGGATTACGATAGCGCAGTGCTTAAGAGCCTGGCAAGGCTCGACCCTGATTCGGTCGAACCGATCTGGAGACAGGGAGATCAGCCCATCCGTTCAAGCAAGCATGCCGGGTTCTGCATCCTGCAGCGCCAAATGAAAATGAAAGCAGATGATTGGGTTGTCCTGGAAACCATTCAAGATCGTTTCAATAACAACAGAAATTATGAACTGTCCAAGGCTGAGGAATGGTTGACGGAATCTGGTTGTGAGAAGATCCTGTTGCTGCGCTATACTCAAAAACTACCCGGTCTATTATGGCAGGAATGGCGGGTTACGAGCGATGGGAAAGACACCAACATCGCCCAGGCTATCCTATTCGCCCCCAAAGGTCTGACCGGTTTTTTGGGTTGGTACGGGGTGGTGAACTGGTTACGCCTGGCGCAGTGGTTCTCATTCCGCAGACTGGCAAGGCGGGTTCGGAGGAGATAACCCCCAATTATTGGAAAAGGTTTTAGGGAATTTATTAGGCAAAGGAATATCAGTCAATCTCACAGAACTGGATCAGATTTCATTTAATTAATTCTCAATTAGTTTTGCCACCAGAACGCGGCAAAAATCGGGGATATCAGCCACCACCCTGCCCCAGACCTGGTTTCCATCCTGAAAGGCAGCATCATCAACCCAGGTCCCACCGGCGTATACCAGATCATCCTTGATGCCGAGAGAGCCAGTGACACGGTGACCCTTGACAATGCCGGCTGAGATGGCGATCAGACCCCCGTGGCAGATGCTGGCGACGGTTTTCTGCTCGGCATCCACTTGGCGCACAAGATCGATCACGACCGGATAGCGGCGTAATTTATCCGGTGCCCAGCCACCTGCCAGAATGATCGCGGTAAGATCATCTGCATTGAGAGATGCAATGGTGACATCAGGTGTGATGACCAATCCATTTTTACCTTTGACAGGTTGCAGATCGAGCCCGGCAGTGAGGACGGTTGCACCTTCCTCCTGTAAACGCATCAGGGGCACATAATATTCCAAGTCTTCCACACCTTCGGCGACCAGTATGGCGACCTTTTTACCGATAAGTTTCATAGTATCCTTCATTTATTTCAAATTAAAATTAAATGTGTCGGGTCATCCCAGGGCAACATCCAGGATCATCATGACCGAAAAGCCAAGCATGGTTGCCATGGTGACCACATCGATATTTTTCTCTATGCGTTGGGATTCGGGGATCAATTCTTCCACCACAACAAAGATCATTGCGCCGGCAGCGAAGCACAAGGCATAAGGCAGAATATTCTGCATATACAAAACAAAGGCTGCACCGATCAATCCTGCAATGGGTTCCACAATACCGGAGGCCTGCCCCATTAGAAAGCTCTTGAAACGGCTGATGCCTTCCCTACGCAAAGGCAGGGAAACGGCTGCACCCTCCGGGAAATTCTGAAGACCGATACCGATGGCCAAAGCAATGGCACCACCGATGGTGGCGGACGGAAGACCGGCAGCCACCGCTCCGAAAGCGACACCAACTGCCAAACCTTCAGGAATATTATGGAGGGTGATAGCCAGCACCAGCAGGGTACTGCGCTGCCAGGAAGTTTTGATACCTTCACTATGAATTTCGCCTTCGCCCAAATGAAGATGCGGAAGCAGGCGGTCTGTCAGGCGCATGAAGACCCCGCCTCCCAGGAAACCGATGGTTGCCGTCAGCCAGGCAGTATGACCAAGCTGTTCCGCCATTTCCAACCCCGGTGCCAACAGCGACCAGAAGCTGGCTGCAATCATCACACCAGCTGCAAAGCCCAACATGGTATCCATCAATTTTGGCTTGACGGTCCTGGTGAAGAAAACCAGGGCAGCGCCAGCGGCTGTCACTCCCCATGTGAACAGCGTAGCAAAAAGAGCCTGTGTGATGGGACTGTATTCTTGAATAAAGTCGATCATGATCCTTCCCTTCAATATGAATGAGTCAAAAAACGTTCCATACCTTGCAGGTCGTTCAAGCAATTATATCAATTATGGTGTTTTTTGTATTATTTTCGTCAGGCTTTGTGCGCTGCCAATAACAAGTACTATGAAGATATCCCAACATATGAATATAACAGATTTGGAATTATTTAGCTTCATAATTATCTCACCAAGGTCAATCTGCTTCCTTGATCTGGTTGTACTTATTTTTTGATCGCAAACTTGCCCGAAGCACCAGGTAACCAACGATACCGGAGAGCAGAGAGCCCAGGATAATTCCCAACCGCTCATCAAAAAGCAGGTTGAACCCTGTCTCTTCAAAGGCAAGTGAACCGATAAACATACTCATGGTAAAACCCACCCCACAAAGAATGGCTGTTCCATATAAAGAAGTCCAATTCATACCAGCAGGCATGCGGGTTAGCTTGAGTTTTATGAAAAGCCAGCACAAACCAAATATTCCTAATTGCTTCCCCAAAAATAAACCCAGCGCAATACCGATGGGGACTGTATGAAAAAATTGTTCAGTCCCCATGTTCCCAATGCTGATACCAGCATTGGCAAACGCAAAAATAGGTAGAACCAAAAATGCTACTATTGGATGAAGGTCATGTTCCAAATCCTTAAGAGGTGAATCATCAGGCTTGTTCTTTGATCGGATGGGGATGAACATTGCCACAATAACACCGGTCAGCGTTGCATGAATGCCAGATTTAAGCATAGCCACCCACATAACGATACCAACAAGTAGGTATATACTTTTAGATTCAATGCCACGTTTATTTAAAATAAAAAGAACAGGAATACAGCAAGCTACCACCAAGAGGGCGACGAGAGAAATTTTGGCAGTGTAGAAAAAAGCGATAACTAATATTGCACCCAGATCGTAAAAAATTGCGATAGATGTAAGAAATACTTTGATCCCTTTTGGTACTTTCGAACCCAACAAAGAAATAATTCCCAATGCAAACGCAATATCAGTTGCTGCTGGGATAGCCCAACCTTTCATGGCAACAGGGTCTCTAAAATTGAAAAAAACATAAATAAGTGCGGGAACCAACATACCGCCAATTGCACCAACACCCGGCAAAAGAATGCTTCTTTTATCTGACAGCTCACCTTCGATCAATTCCCGTTTCAATTCCAAACCTATTATGAAAAAGAATACGCCCATCAAACCATCATTGATCCACAGCAATAATGGCTTCGCTATGGTCAAAGCACCAACTTGAATATTTACAGGAGTAACCAAAAGCAAATTGTAATAGGATTTAAGGGGGGAGTTTGCCAGCAGCAGAGCGAGAGCCGCAGAGAATATGAGAATAATACCACCAGCAGACTCAAGTTTAATAAAGTCTGATAGAAAGGATCTTTTTATAATTTTCAAGGTTTCTTTATGTGACAACTCTACACTTCCATTCTTTTCGGTTGATAACCAAGCTGAAATTCAATGAATTACGAAAACTGTCAGAGAAATTTTAATCCATTTCTTTTCAAATTCCAACAACAAACTTAAGATAATAAATCACCATTGTGGTTTATACCATCATTAACAGATCTTACTTTTGAGTGGCGGTTTTAAGAAATCTTTGTTCTTAACTCCAACCAGGCGTCGATTTTCTGCAATGCTTCTGGAAAGGTTGAACGACCGAACCCCATACGAAAGTGGTATTCATATGAACCTAAGCTGACAGATGAGAGGATTAATACCCCGCCTCAGCAACCAACTGCTCAGCAAAGGGTGTCACCGAAGGTATATGCATACCGACCAGTGCGACTATCCTGATATGGGTTTAAGCTAGGAAAGCAGGTTCAGCCACCTTTCGAAAAACACCTTCGCTAACATAAGATTGTATTCTATCTTTTTTAAACACACAAAAACCGCTACCTAGGGTAGCGGTTTTTGTTGTTGATCAGGTACAAAGATCAATTGTCTTTGGCTCCGGCATTGATCCAATCGATGATGATCTGAATATCAGCGTCAGATAACCTATCTCCAGAAGGTGGCATCTTTATCCCGGAGGTTGCCTGGAGCAATTTGATAAGTGGACTGTTTACCCCATCACCAGGTATGATCTGTGGACCGCTTTCTCCGGATGTCATCACTCCCAAGTAAGTGGTTGAATCATAACCAGCCTGACCTGTTCTCGTCCCATGACAAACATTACAACGTGACTGGAAGATCGGTTGAATATTAGCTGCAAAGCTGACATCTCCACCAGAAGGTATTGAAGTACTGGAAGGAGCAGTTGGGACAGTTGTTCTTTCAGGGATGACGGGAGGATTCTTCTCCCAATTGCGGATAAATGCCACCAGGGCTTCGATCTGGTCGTCACTGAGGGAGCCACCGCGGGTTTCTCCAAAAGGAGACATTCCAAAATCTGGTTGACCCTGAGAGATAATGTTGCGAATGGTGTTGTCATCACGGGTTTTGAGATATTCAGACGAACTAATGGGTGGGATGATATCCCCTTGAAGAGAGGGATTAGGTCCTCCCTCACCATATTTGCCATGGCATGCCATACAATATTCAGCAAAAAGTTTTGCTCCAGTAGTAATCCCGGTACCAGACCCAGATTCAAGTGTGTAGTTTACAAGCGCAGTAATCTGATCGGAGGTAAGGATATCGCCCCAAACAGGCATGGTAATATGAGCGCCACCGGATTCGATCATGAACAAAGCAGTGGCTTTATCGGGAGCAACAGGTACTTTTTCCCCATGGCAAGCTGCGCAATAAACTCCAAAGAGCCTGGTACCCGCTGGATAGCTCTGTGGATCCGATACATACGCTGCCAGTGTATTCAAATCATCGGTCGTCAAGGTGCCACTCCAACCAGGCATGGTCATTTCGTGGCCACCCTCAACGATCAAGGTTTGCAGCTCTTCTTTGCTACCATTAAAGGCAATGCCCTCTCCATGACAACCCGCACAATTAATTACAAACAATCGCTGTCCATCAGGTGCGGCTAAAAAATTTAAGAGGGAATCTTGCTCATTTAAATTTAGTGTTTTCACCCAATCGGGGATATTTTGGTCCGCATGAGGAGGGAAATCTTTACCTTCGTCAAAGACACGCTGCAATTCAAGCGGGTTCCCGGTAGCCTGGATGGAATTTATATGACACGCGGAACATTCCCGGGTGAAAAGGGCGCTGCCGTTGGGTGATAGAATAAAACCGACCAGCATGTCAATTTCATCCGTGCTCAGGTCGCCACCCCAGGCAGGCATGCCCTGGTGATTACCCGCCGCGATGATCTGATGCAGGTCAGCTCCAGCCTGGATATCTATTCCAGGTCCATGGCAATTGGCACAATTGGAGGTATATAAGTCAGCGGCTCTGTCCACGACCACAGCAACCTGGGGAGGAGGTGCTTCATTTACAGAGAGAAAAGTAAGTCCACCAATCCCCAACAGCACACCAACCGCCATAAAGCTGGCAAAGGGTCGCCTACGGAAATGACGTTTTGGACTTCTATCCAAAAATGGCAGCAACAAAAGCAAGCCAATGAACAAACCTGGCAGGATCATGGCACCAACTACTTCCAGTTTTCCGGGGAAATATTTCAGCAACTGGAATAGAAACAGAAAATACCATTCCGGACGAGGGGTATAGTTGGCATCATTGGGATTGGCACGCGCTTCGACCGGGGCACCAAGAAAATAAGCCAGTAATACCAGAACAAGCAGGATGAGCAACGAGACCACCACATCTTTAAAGATAATGTCCGGGAAGAAGGGAACACCCTTTTCTTTGTCATTCTTATATTTTTCCAAGTATTCTTGCTGTTCTTGTTTTTTCATGGTTTACTCATCCTTCCCTGGAACAGCGGAGATCCCATTGCGTATGACAAGGTATAAATGGACGCCCACCAGAAGAAGCAAGGTTACGGGCAGAACCCAGATATGTGTTCCATAAAAACGAGCCAGGGTGACTGCCGAAAGCTCACTGCCACCACGGGCAACCCGCAACATCCACTCACCAACCACTGGAGCTACTCCGATTATTCGAGTCCCAACAGTTGTAGCCCAATATGCTCGTTGGTCCCAGGGCAGCAGGTAACCTGTAAATCCAAAACCGATCACCACGATCAGTAAGATAACTCCTGTCATCCAGGTGACCTCGCGTGGAAACTTATACGCCCCGTAAAAGAAGACCCTTAGCAGATGTGCCACAGTCAGGATCACCATGGCGGATGCTCCCCAATGATGCATGCCACGAATAAACCAGCCCATGGGTAACTGGGTGGTGATATAAACCACGCTATCATAGGCATGGTCCGGAGTGGGGACATAGTACAAGGTGAGTAGGATACCCGTGACAGCCTGGTTGACGGCTACAAAAAGAGTAGCGCTTCCGAGGGTATAAAGCCAGTTCACATGGGGGATCTTGCGCAAGAAAATGGCTTCCCAGACACCCTGCCAACCAAAGCGTTCTTCCATCCAATTACCAAATTTTGCCATCATGGTTATCCGCCTCGCTTTACATACAAGATCCCGCCTTCAACCTTGCTTTCCAAGCGATCCAAAGGTCGAGGAGGTGGCCCTCCAGTAACTTTTCCATCCCTGGAAAAAGTTGCATTATGGCACGGGCAGAAAAACCCATCTTGTTCCTCGATCCACCGCACACGGCAGCCAAGATGGGTACACACATTGGACATTACAATATAATCCTGTCCGTTTTCAGTTAATACATAAGCCGAGATCTCAGATTCTGTTTTGATCCAGCCTGTCTGTGTTTCCAGGACAGTTTTGAACAAAGTAGGTGTGTTCATCTCTACTTTATTGACAGATCCCAACTGGATCCAATCACCGCTATCCTGTTTTGAAGCCGGACCAACCACGTAAGCAATGGCTGGAAGACCATAGGCGATTCCGATCAAGCTGCCAACCCCAGCGATCGTTGCTTTCATAAAATCACTGCGGTTGATCTTTTTGCCTTCTTCTTCTGTTTCTCCCATCAAATTTCTCCTTCCAATATTTCTGAATATCGTAACTAATTAATTATTCTGGGAAGATGGGGGTTCATAAGTGGGCACAGCCAACTTACGAACCCTCCGCCCCCCTTTTTTGAGAAGAAACTGAATATCTTCATTTATTCAGGGGTGCTTATCTAATCGCAATCAAATCCATTAAACTGATAATTGAGGGATTTAAGAACATAACCCCTACCAGAATAGATAGTTTTCTAAAAAAATATTTGGTTTTTTTCGTACTTCATGGGGAAGAACTATGGTCTGTTTGAATCGAAAAATCCACATGACACCTCCGGTATTCAAGAAACAATTTTCCCGGTTCTTTGGCGAAGAATTCCAAGAAAATTTTACTTAGTCTACCATAATTATTAAAATTATAAAAATATTTGTAACTGTTAAGGTTAAGATCCTAAAGGTTACTCTGGCAGAAGAATTGGAACGATTAGACGGTTGATCATGCTCTCGATCACTCTATTTTTCAGTGCAAACCCTTGAGCCCCTGACAAAACCGCCTTATGTCATCATCCTCCGCTAAATGCAGGCGGAGCGAACTGCCGAAGGACACCGGGACGGTGTGGCGGGTAGTGCCAGGGAGTGCAGGTGAGGATCTCATTATTTGAGTAATGGGGAGATGCTTCGTCACTTCGCTCCTCAGCATGACAGGTTTTGTTAGGCGTTCTCAGGGTCTGAGTAGGAACAAATTCATTTCATCTTTTCTGGCAGAATTTTTTTTCTACCAGTGGTTCTTGTCTAAAAGGAATTCAGGGGTTGAAACCCGGCGGTGGATATAAGCCATTCATTTTAAGCCAGGTTTCTGCTGGTCCCTGCCAGCCAAATCTCTTAAAATCCACCCTACCGCGTTCGTTGAATACAATGCCCTCTTCTTCCAGCAGCTGGCGCTGCTGCTCTGCACCTCCTCGCAAGCTGAGCTTACCCTGGGAATTGATAACACGCTGCCAGGGAACGTCATTTGGACAGGCTGCCATTGCGCCGCCCACCCAGCGGGCTGCAAAGGCATCGTAACTTTTCGGATCCATAGCCCCTGGTGGCGGGATCATGGCTGCGATCTGACCATAACTGGTCACTCTGCCAGGCGGGATCTGGCGCACGATATCCCAAACGCGGGCGTTAAAAGCATGCATGTTCGGGGAAGATGTAAAGTGTGGCATTTACAACCATTCTTCAGATCAATAATACTTACGGTATACCCAGTTCAGTTTTTTCCTGCTGCTTGCCTTTGTGCTGCATAACCTGGTCAACGATACCCTGGTACATCTCTATGGTTTTTTTATAGTGTTTCGTTTCAGCGCTTTTGGAGGTTATCATTTCAACCCTGATCCTGATTCCTTCTTGTGGCTAACAGCCTCGTATGCATGCGTCTAAACAGAAAGGAGAACAACCGAGTTATTGATGCCCCGGTTGTTCTCCTTATTCTACACGCATTCACAGGTCTCTAACAAGGGAATAAAGTGATTGATCAATGCAACCATCCTCCACTTCTGCCCTGAATAAAAACTTTTTCACAGGTTTGTCAAAATCAAATCCCTGGTTTGCTATGGTGATGGATATAATGCGGAAGGATCAACCGACCCATCACCCTGAATTGGTATCAAAGGCTCTGCTTCAAGGGAAGATGTAGTCGATAGTGATAACGTAGCCCAATCTGCAATAAACTGGGTGTTATGGGAGATTTTGTAAAAAAATAACCCAACACGTCCACTGCTAAAAGTAGAATCTGAACCATCAAAGACAAGTGACCCATTTATATAGAACTTCAGATTACTACCATTTGCGACCACTTTCAGGGTATTCCTTCCAAATTTGACAAGTTTATTGGTCTGGCACCAACCACCTGTCGGGCTCGGTAACCAAATATCATTCTGTTTAACAAAAATTGCGTAATCGCCTTGATTTGTGATCTCGAAGTAATAGCCATTCTTCCAACCATTATTTGTCGAATTGAATGTGGGAGTGCCGCGAACGATAAGCCCGCTATAAGTGGTTGTGTCTGTGGGATCATAACCATGTATCCTGGCTTCATAAGTAAAGTTCGTATAGTTCTGATTGTAACTGCTACTTGAATATTCGTAATTATAACCAAAACGACCATTGGTGTAATAGGTAGAACTACTATTCGTCCATGTCCCACCCGGATGTTGCTCCCAGCCGGTTGAATTCCCGTTAAACTGTGAATTGAAACCTGTAATCGGCTTGATTACAGTGAAAGCCTTATAGGCACTCCATGCTTTCCAGATACCGCCCACTTTCGCCCGAACTCTCCATTTATAGGCGGCATAGACTAATTTCGTTGTGGGAGTGTTCAAGCAGTTCTTGGCTCCACAGACACTAGATAGTACCTTTTTTGTATAGACTATTGTAGACCCTTTCCTAACCTGGAATTGATAACTTGTCGCACCGGTGATCCTAGTCCATCGGAAGGTTGGCGTCTTGTCTGTGATGCTCCCGTTCGGACGATTTGGAATCGGAACAGCCGATGATCCAACGATGAGATTCTTTGCAAGAAACCTTCCAACATCCGTGGTGGCAGTCCTGACGGGTAAATATCCACTTGTGGTTGCTTTGGGTAGCGGGAGGAGGGAAGGCATAGCATGTACCTTACTCACAAAAAAACCCGGGCTGGTCGACAGAATAATCGCCACAATTACCAATACAAACAAACCATAAAATTTTCCTTTACCTCTTGCGGTCATGCTTCTCCTCCTTTTAATTTTCGACCAATTTCCGACAACTCTATGCAAGTAAGTGAATTAATATTCAATTGGTCATCAATATTATGATCTGTTTCCTCCACTTTTGGAAATACAGCAATGCCTTATACTGCTTATTTCTCCTTGTTGCCCAAATTCCTGGAGATCGCACTCAAAGTGGCAATGAAAATGATACTAATTCGCAGTACAAGTGTCATTTTTCACATAATTACTTTATCATTAATTTGAGGGTAATACAACTATTAAAACTATTTAAGTTGCAGGATTTTTGTTGGTTTTTTCCAATACGAGCAAGTCGTTGGAACAACGCCAACCACGAGTGACATGCAGCGCTACACCGACTGCATCCAGGAGTTGACAATAGTCAGGAAGGAACTTATAAAGAAAAAAAATCAGATACCAACGAGAGGCAAGAATTTTTGCCTCCAGTGGACCAAGCTGGGTCAATAGTGCCCCGGCAGCTATTCCACCCATCACAGTCCAAAAATTTACCAAGGATTCTCTCTGGAAATACACATCTTCCACACCACGATATTTCCAAAGGTTTTTTATCTGGACCTGTTTTTATTTATGGGCAATGGATATGGACGCTGCAGCATTTACTTTTTCAGAACTGAAATTAGGTATCAACTTTCCCCCTGCTTTAAATTCGTAGTCTATTACGGGATGCTGGAAATTCAAACCTATCCAATCTCCCTGCAAATATCAAGGATGGGGATCATCAAATTCACTGCCACCACCCGATAGGCAGGTTGATAGTGCCTGGAATAAATATGCGAGTGATGGATGGATGGGTAATCCCGGGTTCGCATTTCTGCCATAAATCTCTCGAAATTATCGATCAAGAAATGCAGATCTGGTCTGTCAGGTATTTGACAGATCAATGACCCATATTGTTCCAAGCGTCGATTTGAACCAACAATTTCATCAGCAGTACGCACAAAAGCTTCCAGTAAAGGATCGATATTGTTGGTGAGTGCCAGGTAAGGACGCAGGTGAACCCGAACTACTTTGCGTTCCAGCCTTGATTCCGGCGAGATCTGCTCAACTAGAGGTTGGCTTGCATCCGGGATCAGCCTGATTATTTCGGTCCCCAGACAGGTTCGGGCGCGGGAAGAATCCGTGAAGGCATGCCCATTACCCATGGCTGCCTGGTAAAGGAATTTGTAAACGTCCTGGGCTTGCAAATGCGGGTAGCGAGCGCAGTGTTCGATCAGCCGGTTCTTCAAACGGATTGGCAGGCTGTCCGTCATGCTTCCGTGTTTGTGGTCCAATCCCAGGTCCGCATTGAAATCAGTGCTTCCTGATCTGTCAGATATAACTGCAAAGGAGTGATCGAGACATAACCCGCCTTGAGAGCTCCATAATCCGTACCATCTTCAAGGCTGCCGGTAGGAGGTTCGCCACCGATCCAATAATAGGGATGACCGCGCGGGTCGAAGCGCTGTTCCAGCACATCGCGGTAGATGCGCAGTCCCTGGCGGGTCAGCATGAAACCCTTGAGCTTTTCATATGGCATATACGGCACATTGATATTCAGCAGAACCCCCTCCGGCATACCCGCTTGCATGGACCTGGCGATCACTTCATGCGCAACGCGGGCTGCTGTGCTGAAGTCGATTGAAACAGGGCGGTTTTCAGGCATATCCAGCGAAACTGCAAACCCCGGTATTTTTCCCGTAATGACACCCTCCATAGCCGCCATGACCGTGCCTGAATAGGTAATATCATGTCCAACATTGCAATTGGGGTTGATGCCTGCCACCACCAGGTCGATCTTTTCCTTCACCAACCCCATCAATGGAATGGCTACACAATCTGAAGGAGCGCCATCCGTTGAAAATGCCGGGCTGCCATCTGCCAGGAAGACCTCATGCACCCGCAACGGACGTTCGAGCGTCTTGACATGCCCGGAAGCCGACCAGTTGCGGTCGGGAGCACACACGGTCACCTGACCCATTTTTCGCATTTCCTGTGCCAAGGCCAACAAACTGGGGTGAGTTACGCCGTCATCATTTGTTACCAAAATATGCATTATGCGAAAACCTTTTGTTCTTTAATTTTGTGATGATTCCATAAGGAATAACCTAATTATATCCGCAGGAAAATGATCCAGGAGATGAAAAGGAGGAAACTTTATTAGTCCAAAGGAAATCTCAGGATCGGATCAATTGCCCTGAAAGAAGACTCCCACAATGACCGTTGCCAGCATGGTGATGACAACCATCACCAAGATGAGAAGATTAACAACAGGGAGGCGCAGAAAGATTCCCAATGGACCCGGTAGAACCCAGGCAAGTGTCAGCAAGCCAGCCGCGATCCCGATCGTGATGAAAAAGATACCAGCCAAAATCCATACCATGCCCCATGCCAACTTTGAGCCAGCGAAGATCAACAGGCTGCCTGCCAGGATGGCGATTACGATGAGTGCGATCTGTCCAATGGTTATCTTCATTTATACTGAACCTCTTTCCAGAAATAGTCTTATCAAATCAATACTTAAAACGAATTTATCTTACGATAAAGCGCCCATTCTGGCAATAACTTCCGTCAAGTTGGGGTGCCCATCATCTGCCGTCACTTTCCAGTAATATGTCTGACCCTCGGTTCCGGAAAAATTCCATTGTGTCACCCAACCAGGTTACAAAATAAACGTCAACGACTTCTTGTATTTTATAATGTTCCATGAGGAGACCTTCGGTCATTGCATGGTGGGGTCAGGAGACCCCACCACAACAAGGAGACCCCACCACAATAAGGTTTCTCTGGTAGAAGAATTGGAAAGGTTAGCCTGAACTTCATGCTATCGATCACTATGTTTTTTCTGGTAAACCTTTAGGGTCTGAATAGATGCAACCTAAATAATAATTTTCTCTTACTAAAAATTATCTTACAATAAAAAATCCATTATGGCATCACTTGAGAGTTGGAATTAATCAACTTTTATGAAAGATGCATTATCCATCGTGTGCATGAAGAACAGACCTGACTGAATTCCCCCATAAACATCAGTTCCTGAGAAGGATAATATGCTTTGTCGTTAATAGCCGCGATCAATTGGTACAACCCTTAGTCCCAAACATAGCGCCATTTGCCATCCGGTTCCCTTTTCCAAACCGTATGGAAAAAACCTTCCAATTTCTTCGTTTGACCTGAGCCGTCCTTGTCTTCAAGCGTGAATTTTCCATAGGTGTATCCCAGGTCACCAGAGGTTGACACACTGATAAAATCAGGTTTCCAATCAAGATGGATATTTTTCCAAATTTTATTACTGAAATATTCTTCGATCTCTTTTTTGCCTTTGATCAGATTATTCTCCCTATTTAATACAGCCTCTTCCGATGCATAAGCCAGAAAGGCAGCTTTTATTCCTTTGTCTTTGGCGAGGCTGGCAAAAGCAATTTCTGTATCAAATATCTCTTGTTCAAATTTATCCATCGCATCACTTTCTAAATGATATATTCTAATTCGTCAACTCGAATGGCAAACCTGCCAACCAGCTAGCCTCCAGCCATCGCGCCAACGATGCGGAAGGGCTTTGCCCCACTCAAGACCGCCTCGGGCAGAATAGTATCCGGTTGTTCGAGAGATAGATCCTGTCCGCAAGCAAAGAAGCGCAGGAAGGGTTTGCGCTGGAGTGTAACCTGGTCACGGATCGTGCCACGCAAAACCGGATAGAGTCTTTCAAGAGCCTCGAGCAGAGAGTTTAGAGTAACAACTCCTTCTATTTGAAGCTCCAGCTCTTTGCCAACCTGAGCCAGCACTTGCAGATGGTGCGGAAGCAAAACGCGTATCATGACAGTGTCTGAACTTCAACCGACATGACCGCAGGAAGATCACGGACAATGGGCATCCAACTGTCACCAGAATCGGCAGAGGCATACACCTGCCCACCAGTTGTGCCAAAATATATACCGCAAGCATCCAGAGAGTCAACTGCCAGAGCACTGCGCAGGACATTCACATAGCAATCGCTTTGTGGTAATCCTTTCGTCAGGGGTTCCCACTCGTTGCCACCTGTGCGGCTACGATAGACGCGCAACTTACCTTCCGGGGGATAATGTTCCGAGTCGCTTTTAATCGGGATCACATAGATAGTATCAGGCTCGTGGGAGTGCACCGCAATCGGGAAGCCAAAGTCACTCGGCAAGTTGCCACTGACTTCCTGCCATGAATCGCCAGCATTATCCGTGCGCATTATGTCCCAATGCTTTTGCATGAAAAGAACACCAGGACGGTTCGGATGCATGGCTATGTTATGAACACAATGTCCTACTTCTGCTGTGGCGTCCGGCAATTCAAACGGGGAGATCAAACCCTGGTTGATCGGGTGCCAGGTTTGACCGCCATCGTCGGTGCGGAAAGCTCCAGCAGCCGAGATGGCAACAAAGATCCGTTGGGGATTGGCAGGATCAAGGAGGATCGTATGCAGGCACATGCCACCTGCGCCTGGTTGCCAGAGATGACCCTTCGCTGCACGCAGACCAGGCAATTCCTGCCAGGTCTGCCCGCCATCGGTTGAACGGAATAAAGCGGCGTCTTCCACACCAGCATAAATTGTGTCGGAATCTGTCAAGGAAGGTTCAAGACGCCAAACACGCTTGAAAGCCCAGGGTTGCTGGGTACCGTCAAAGGTCTGGTGCGTGCCTGGATCACCTTCGTATGAGAACTGGTTACCCACCGGTTCCCAGGTTTTTCCGCCATCATTTGAGCGCTGGATCAACTGCCCAAACCAACCTGAGGACTGGGATGCATATAACCTGTCCGGGTCAACGGGTGAGGCATTGATGTGGTAGATCTCCCAACCTGCAAAATGCGGTCCGCTGACATCCCATTGCACACGCTTAGTATCAGAAGTCAGAATAAATGCACCCTTTCGAGTTCCAACCAATACTCGAACACCTTTCATTTCTTTTTTCCTTTCTGAGCACCTACTCCAAAAAACTACTTTCCTTAATAAATTTTATCGCGAAATTTAATGGTAGCAAAACACCTGGATCAACGAAAACATAGGGAATTTGTGGTTTGTGGGGAATATTATAATATAAATAGGACAAAAATACTTATATTTCAACATAAGTTCTGTTAATCATTCAGTAGTGGACGTTTCACAGATTTTTTCATCACTAACCTGTCCTCCCTGGCACTGCGCCAGGGGGTGTAAGTTTCGCCCTATCGGGCTCAGGATGACTGAATTAGAAAATTTGCCCACAAAATACACAACATCCCCGCTTATCCACCTACCAATCCGCCCTTGACATACCCCCGTTTTTGCAGATAATAAAGACCAAGAAAAAGCTTTGACGGAGAAAAGTAGGCTGGCAGAAACCGCCAGAGAGACGTGGGGCCTGGCTGAAACCCCCGCCCGGTACAACCCGGCTGAAGTTCCCTCCCGAGCTGTCTGAGTGAACGGATCTACATCCATGTAGTTCAGACCGGTTTTCCCACCGTTAACCGGGCAGCCGATGTTGGTCGGCACAAAGTGGGCTTAATCAGCCAAGTTGGGTGGTACCGCGAGACCCCGCTCTCGTCCCAATCAGGACGGGAGTTTTTTTATTAAATTTTGGAGGAAGTATGCTCAAAAAACTGGATGATATTCAAAGTGCAGCATTGAAAGCTCTTGAAAACATTGCGGACGAAGAGGCGCTGGAAGCCTGGCGCGTAACCCACACCGGACGCAGCTCTGCCCTGATGCAAGTTTTCAGCGGTTTGGGTGCCCTTTCAAAAGAGGAACGCCCGGTGGTCGGACAAAGAGCCAATCGGGTCAAACTGGAGTTGGAAGCTGCATTTGATGAACAAAGCCTTCTTATCCAGGAAGCTGCGCTCGGGCGTTCCCTGGAAAGCGAACACCTGGATGTCAGCCTGCCGGGTCGACCTGTGCGCGGCGGACGACTGCACCCGGCAACCCAGACCCTGCGGCGCATACTGGACATCCTGGCTGAGATGGGTTTCCAGGTCTACACCTCCAACGAGGTGGAAACCGATGAATACAACTTTCAGAACCTGAATTTTCCTCCCGATCACCCGGCGCGTGAAATGCAGGATTCATTTTACGTGGAAGCGGGTGAACGGGCTGACAACCCGGTGCTGATGCGCACTCACACCTCCCCCGGGCAGATCCGCGCCATGCGTGCCGCGGCTGCCAGCGACCCCGCAAACCCGCCCCCCATCCGCATCGCCCTGCCGGGGATGTGCTTCCGTTATGAACAGATCACAGCCCGATCCGAGGTGCAATTCAACCAGGTCGAGGGGCTGGCAGTCGGAAAGAACATCACTTTCAGCGATCTGAAAGGCACACTGAGCGATTTCGCCCGACGCATGTTCGGACAGAATACACGCACCCGCTTCCGAGCCCAGCACTTTCCCTTCACTGAACCTTCCGCTGAAATGGATGTGGAATGCTTTGTGTGCGGTGGAGAGGGCTGCACGGTGTGCAAGCAAGCCGGCTGGCTTGAGATCCTGGGTTGCGGCATGGTCCATCCAATCGTGCTGCAAAATGGCGGTTACGACCCAACCCGCTATACTGGCTTCGCCTGGGGTATGGGTTCTGAACGCATGGCAATGCTGCGCTATAAGATAGAAGACATCCGTTATTTCTGGGGAAATGATGTCAAATTCCTGGAACAGTTCTAGTTAGAAAGGAGACCCCATGAAAATACCCCTTTCCTGGTTAAAAGATTTCGTTGATATCGACATCAGCGTTGAAGAAGTTGCCCGCAAGTTGACACTGGCAGGGCTGGAAGTGGAAGAGATCCATTACGTTGGTTGGAAGATGCCAGACAGAAGTTTTGATTCCAGGCATGAATTTAAGACCTACGGACTGGAGTGGGAGCCCGACAAGCTGGTGGTGGCTGCCATCAGCGAGGTCATGCCGCACCCGGCTGCCGACCGCCTGGTGCTATGCAAGCTGCAGGATGGTATCCAGGAGCATATCGTTTTGACGGGTGCTCCCAACCTGTATGAATTCAAAGGCCTGGGAACGCTGCCCACACCGTTCAAGGTGGCTTATGCACGTGAAGGCACCAAATTATATGATGGTCATGTTGATGGGCAAGTCCTTACCATCCTCAAGCGCACTACCATCCGCGGAGTGGAATCCTATTCAATGATCTGTTCCGAGAAGGAATTGGGCATCTCGGATGAGCATGAGGGTGTCGTCCTGCTGGATACGGATGCGCCCGTGGGTGTACCCCTGGCAGATTACATGGGGGATGCTGTTTTAAGCATCGAAATCCTGCCCAACATGGCTCGTAACGCCAATGTTTTTGGAATTGCGCGCGAGCTGGCAGCCCTGACCGGGAAAAAACTCAAACACCCTGATATCAACCCGCCCACCAGCGGGGAAAGCCTGCAGGGCAAGGTTCGAATCGAGATACTCAATGCGGAGCTTAACCCGCGATTTGTGCTTGGCCTGGTACGGGATGTAAATATTGGACCCAGCCCGTATTTTGTGCAACGCCGCCTGCGTCTGTCTGGAACCCGACCAATCAATTCCGTGGTGGATGCCACCAATTATGCCATGTTTGAAATGGGAGAACCTCTACATGCCTTTGATCATGATGTCTTACTGGAACGTGCCAAAGGCAAGCCGATCACCATCATAACCCGCACCGCAAAACCGGGCGAAAAATTGACCACCCTGGACAATGTGGAACGCAACTTGCTTCCCAGCCAGGTATTGGTGTGTGACAGCATGGGTGCTTTGTCCATTGCGGGTGTGATGGGTGGGGCTGAATCCGAGGTCACTCCGAATACCCGCAATGTCCTGCTGGAAGGTGCAGCCTGGAACTTCATCAACATCCGGCGCACATCCAATATGCACGACCTGCAATCCGAGGCTTCCTACCGTTTCTCGCGCGGTGTGCATCCAGCCCTGGCAGAGACAGGCGTTCGCCGCGCTCTACAGTGGATGGCTGCCTGGAGCGGCGGGCAGGTAGCACCAGGATTGGTGGATGCATATCCGAATCCACCCGGGCAGGTGATCGTAGAAATAACCTCACAGGATGTGAAGCGCCTGTTAGGCATTGAATTATCTGCCTCTGAGATCGCTAATCTTTTAAGACCGCTTGAATTTGAATGCAGCCTGAAAGATGGCAAGGTTTTCGCCAAAGTTCCACAATTCCGCATGGATATTGGTGCTGGCGTGGTTGGTCTGGCAGATGTCATGGAGGAAGTAGCCCGCATGTATGGTTATGACCGTATCCCCGAAACCCGCCTGGCGGATGAACTGCCGCCCCAAGTTGGTAACCCACGACTGGAATGGGAAGAGCATGTGCGCGACCTGCTGGTGGCGCTTGGACTCCAGGAGATCATCACCTACCGTATGACCTCACCCGAACGCCAGGAACGCCTGGAGCCCCAGAATGGCTTTGTGCATTTGACCAACCCGATCACACCTGAGAAGAGGGTTCTGCGACGCAGTCTGCTGGCAAATGTACTTGACACAATGGAGCGCAACGCACGGCAGCAGGAAACGATGACATTTTTTGAACTGGGACCAATCTTCCTGCCCATGCCAAACGATGGCTTGCCTATGGAAATGAACATGCTGGTCATTGCCATGTGTGGGTTGCGTCAATCGCCAACCTGGGATGTTAAAGCAGGACCCATGCTGGACTTCTTCGATCTGAAAGGTGTTGTCGAAAGTCTGTTGAACAACCTGGGATTGCACGAGATCAGTTTTGAGCCATTTGAAGATGACCAGAGATTCCACCCCGGGAAATGTGCCCGCGTGCTTCATCGACAGCAGATATTGTGTGTTTTCGGCGAGATCCACCCGACTGTGAAAGCCAGGTACGAGTTTGGCAATTCACCTGTTCTGGCTGCAGAATTTGACCTGGAAACTTTGTACAAGGTTGAATCAGTCTTCAGCATCCATCCCATTTTCAATTTTCCTCCCATGCACGAGGACATTGCCCTGGTGGTGGAAGAATCCATAGCAGCCAGCAAGGTGGAGGCGCTCATCCGCCAGACTGGCGGAGCGTTGCTGAGCGGGGTACGCCTGTTCGATGTTTATCGCGGTGATCAAATTGGTGAAGGTAAAAAATCACTGGCTTACGCCCTGACCTACCAGGCTCCTGACCGCACCCTGACTGACAAGGAAGCAGCCCAACTACGCGGCAAGATCATCAAGCGCCTTGAATATGAGATCGGAGCCAGGTTGCGTTCCGGATAGTCACCTCCCATCAATACAGGATATACTTCAATGGGAAGGAAAATCTAAGAAAAACTTGCTTTCAGAGCCGGGTGATTGTATACTGGATCAAATATTTATTTTCTAAAAGGAGAATGTTATGGAAGCTAAAAAATCAAAAACAGGGGGAATTATTGGAACCATTGCAGCTGTTTTATTATGCGGATGCCCGGGGCTTTTCCTGTGTATTTTTGGTGTCTGGGGTGCCACCGGGACGATGCCCTATACCACTACATTTAATGATTACACTGGTGGAGGCATGATGCCTTCGGGGGTAGGGTTTGCTCTTTTATGTGCAGCCCTTTTCATGATCGCCATCCCGATCGTGGTAGGCATTATGACGCTGCGCGACAAGAAGCCCAAGGCAGTGGTCCCAAATTTTGACGAACCTCTGCCGCCAGCCTCCTAGCTCAATATTTGCTAACAGTAATCACACAATAGTATGAATTAGACTATCGCAGCAGGGATCATCTAATAAATGATCCCTGCTGCTATTTTTAATATTATTTTGTAATGAACAAAGCATCCCGAAGGTTATAAAGAAATCATTCCTGAATTCCAAGAACCTTCGGGACGGTATGCACATGGTGGGTTGCTAAATGAAATAAATCGTTTAATCGTCTTCGTCCGGATAATTTCCCAAAACCTGCTCGATCCGTTCAAAGACCTCATCGGTTAATTTACCAACCGCATCTGCAGCTTCCAAATTCTGCTGAAGCTGTTCCAGCCGTGTTGCCCCTGTAATGACACTGCTGACTTCCTTGCGGCGCAACAACCAGGCAATTGCCAATTGGGCAACTGAAATCTCCAGTTCCCCGGCAATTTCATCCAGGGCTTGCACAGTGGCAAGACGTTCGGGGGTGATGCGGTCACGGAACCAATCCATATTCCCCATATCAGCGCGAGTTCCAGCAGGGACACCAGCTTTATACTTGCCACTTAAAATGCCACCATAGAGCGGGCTCCAGGTAGTCAGACCAATTCCCAAGTCTTTGCAGATAGGTGCCAACTCAGTTTCCAGGCGTTGGCGATGGAACATGTTATATTGCGGTTGCTCCATGCTTGGGGCTGCCATATGATGATTATTTGCTGCTCCGAATGCAAGTGAGATCTGCCAGGCACGCCACTCGGATGTACCCCAATAAAGGATCTTTCCCTGGCGGATCAAGTCATCCATTGTGCGGACGATCTCATCGACAGGAGTATCGGGGTCATAGCGATGGCAGAAATACAGGTCAAGATAATCGGTACCGAGACGTTTCAGTGAGGCATGCACCGATTCGGTGATGTGCTTGCGCGAAAGCCCGCGTCCGTTGGGTCCTGGCATGGTCGGCCAAAAAACCTTACTGGAAAGAACCAGGGCTTCACGCGGTAGATCCTGAATTGCTTTGCCCACTTCAAGCTCTGCCTGACCGTTGGCATATGCATCCGCGTTGTCAAAAAAATTCACACCGGCATCGTACGCTGCATGCACCAAGCTATATGTTGTCTCCTGGTTCACCTGTCCACCGAATGTTATCCAGGCACCTAAAGAAATTTCACTGACTTTCAAGCCTGAGCGACCTAATCTTCTATAATGCATAACTGACTCCGTTTTAGAGATTTAATAATATCAATACTTAATACCATACGTAAACTGATAGCTGGTAATGGTGTTAGGCTGATTATTATTAAAAGAATTAAGTTTCCTACTCTCAATGGTAAGGGAAAACTGAGGTATTCAAACAACAGTGAAGAGAGGATCTCACCTGCTGATGTTCCTGTTTATTTGACTTCAATTACCATACTTACTGAACAATAGGTCACGCCTCCTGCCATTATTGACCAGGATTCTGAATAAGTACCTGTAATGACAGGGGCTTGCATATGGACCACCATATCAAGGCTCTGATTTGGAGCAGTTGTGGAGGGCAAATCCAAAACATCACCATTCAGGTGCATCTTGGCACCGCTTTGATATACAAAATCCATATTTCCCTGTTCCCAGGTTGTTGATCCGGTATTAACCAGCGTCCAGGTCGTATCAAATAATTCGCCAGATCCGATTCGAGCATTGTTTTCCGGCACCACTCCTGAAACCACGCATGGTTGGTTAAGGGTTTTTGTGGGTGTTTGTGTAGCTGCAGGATTTGCAGTCTGTGTAATAATGGTTGCCGTACGGGTCTTAATTATGACTATGAAGGGGGTTACAGTTTCAGTTGCTGTTGAGGTTGGAGATGGTACCAGGGATGGGGTAGCCGTATTATCCAAAACGGGTTTTGTTGGAGGTGCATATAAGGCAGTCTGGGATGCCAGAACATTTGCAGTCTGCACTATTGCTGTACCAAGCTGGTCAGGCGGGATAATGGTCGGAGATGGAGTTGTTCCGCAGGCGAATATGAAAATAGCCATAATAACCAGAAGTGTTATTCTGAGCTTTGTGTTATTCATAGTTCACATCCTTATGCGAAAAAAAATCTCAATCAAAGGAAGTCAAATGAATAAACTTCCTTCTCCTTATTATATATATGTTATTTTTGCCGATAGTCCCTGATGCTGCCCATGGTTGTTACATCCAGCAGCCACGTACTACCCGGGCGGAAGGTCTGGAATACCGCCAAATCATTGGTCGAATAATCCAGCGTACCCTTTTCTGTATCAAAATAGATCGTATAGTCTTCAGTCTGGTCTCCCTGCCGCTGACCTGTTGCCAGGGAAACAGTCGGCCAGTAGGGGTTGGTATCCTGCCCTGTCTGCGTATAAGTATCCACGACCGTCCATTCCTGAACAGTGTACTGGCAATAATCCATGTAAATCTCGTATTGACAATCCTGAACGACCTCACCTATGCCTGTACCAGTATCCACTGTATAAGGTGTTCCACAGACTTCCTGATAATTGCCTTCAGGGTAATCCTGGACCCGGTTCACTTTCTGCTGGCAGGAATTAATATTAGCATTGGCTGGAATGGTGTCGCTCCAATCCGAATGGGTTACCGGTTGCAATTGTTCGATGTTGATGGATAGTTTCCACTCCAGAGCCGATACTGTCCCAGTCACTTCACTGGTGCGTGTTAAATAGGTGATGATCGCTATACAGGCTACCCCTAATATACACAGCAAACCAATCAAGCCAACCCACATTAACGGTGAACGTTTCTTTGCTACCAGCGTGGGCGGAAGTGATTGGAATGAGGCAGACTGGAGCGCTGGGGTCTGCGCAGGAGGTTGACCCATACTGGCACCACACGAAATGCAGCGGGTGTTGCTGGGCGGGTTGAGTGTCCCACAGGTCGGACAGGCTTGTTCTGCCAGCGGTTCAGTCTTAAAAGCCCCAATCACCCTGCCGCTCTGGCGCTTTTCACCCCCAGTGAGATCTCCACCACACTGAATACACGAGACAGCATCAGCGGTATTACGAGCCTGGCAATATGGGCAATGGATATCTGGACCCTTTTTGGCTTTCTCAGCTAAAGATGGGTCTGTACTCAATTCCTGTTGTGGCATATTCTCAAATTGAACATCATCAGGTTGGGGTGAACCGCACGCTGTGCAGGTCTTCTGAGGACCAGGATTCATCTGACTGCAATTGGGGCAACGCCAAACCAAGTGAACGAACCCAACATTTTTCTTGACCATATTTCACCTCCAGGGATGCAATTAATCCAAAATTGCTATATCGATCTATTCCACCAAGGGTGTTTGACTCAGGTAGAAGCCAAACACCCACAATTTTTTCTAATAAGTCGGCATAAAACTGATCACACTTCCGTTCCATCCCCAATTCCAAGCGGTTTCCACTTGTTATCATCTTTCAGGCGATGCTGGAGTCCGTGCCTGTCATGCACCTCATCAAAACCAGCCGGCTTGATGAACATGTGATCACCATCCAACAAACCAGTGATACCAGTCTGTCCGGGTTCAAGGCGTTTATTCTGGCAGAACGAGCAGGTTTTTGTTTCATGCGGTTTGTAATCAAGAGGTTCTTCGTAAGTGGTGACGTAACCTTCGTAATTGCGTACAACCACCTTGTGATCTGAGTAGCTGAGCAGATAATTGGGCATAAGCGGGATCTTGCCTCCACCACCGGGACCATCCACAATGAATTGGGGCACTGCATAACCTGAAGTATGCCCACGCAAGCCTTCCATGATCTCGATACCTTTGGCAACAGATGTACGGAAATGTCCGCCACCCTCCACAAGATCGGCCTGGTAAAGGTAATAGGGTCGCACCCGGATGCGAACCAGGTCTTGCACAAGCTTGCGCTGGATATGAACACAATCATTGACCCCCGCCAGCAATACGGACTGATTGCCAAGTGGAATACCGGCTTTGGATAGACGATGCGTGGCATCCGCCAGTTCCTGGGTAATTTCATTTGGATGGTTGACATGGATGTTCAACCAGAGTGGGTGGAATTTTTCGAGCATGTCACACAAATCCTGTGTGACCCGCATAGGCAGGAAAACCGGGACACGAGAACCAATGCGAATGATCTCTATATGCGGAATTTCCCGCAAACGTGCCAGGATCTCTTCGAGGATCTTAGGAGCCAGCACAAGCGGGTCTCCTCCAGATAGCAATACATCTCTCACCTGGGGGGTGTTTTTGATGTATTCGATTTGCATCTCGAATTCATTGCGCGAGAAGGTGGCGGATGGGTCACCCACAATACGAGAGCGGGTGCAATAACGGCAGTAGGATGCGCACTGGGTGGTGACCAGCATCAAGACGCGATCGGGATACCTGTGAACTAATCCTGGAACTGGTGAGTGGCGGTCTTCAGCAAGCGAATCTTCCATCATGGATGTAAAAGGTACCATCTCAGCTGCGGTGGGAATGATCTGCTGGCGAACAGGATCATGCGGGTCGTCCGGGCGGATGAGTGAGATAAAGTAGGGGGTGATATCCACACGAAACAGATCGCTGGCGTTAAGCGCTTTACGCTCGCTGTCTGACAGGGTGATAACTTTTCCAATTTCTTCAATATTGTTCAAGCGGTGGCTTAACTGCCAGCGCCAATCATTCCATTTTTCATCCGGGACTTCAGCATAGATTGGAGCTCTACGGGAACTAAAAGGTAAAGGCATGGTTTCTCCTTGATTTACTGAGCTACTATTAAATAATTAAAATAAAAGATCTAGGATCAGACCTGCCGGAGGATCATGATCGGTCAGAAAAAACCCCCCACATAGAAAGAGAACTGGTGACATAAAATGATTGTATTAGGAAATGAGGTTGGGGTCAATATGAGTTTTGATCGAGATCAGGTATTCTTTTAAATATTTGCCCAGGTTTCAATATGTCTGGAAGGCAAGAGATTACCTTACCCCAATCGGCGTGGAGATTGCCAGGCCTGGAAAGAGTGCCAGTCTCCTTTCACTGCTGGGGATGGTGTGGCTAAGAATCTTGCTTCTTCAGATACGCATCATTTTTTCTAGCTCTGAAAAATCAACACGGGAGGTCATATCCAGGCTGAGAGGAGTTACAGATATCAACCCTTTGGTTCGCAGAACATACACATCGCTATTTTCTTCTTGCACGTCAACAATCATATTCTCGTGATATCGAACACGACCTGGTTGATCCCATGAGTCCCTATCTGGCGGATCCGGGTCATAATAGCGCTGACGTGCAATGCGTGTCAGCTGCCAGGGGGTTTGCGTCCCTGCTTGAGCTGGGACATCCACTTTGAGAAGATCTACATCCTGTGGAAAGTGTTTTTCAAGCAGCAACCTGGAGAAATAGGCAGCAAAATAGGCTGCACTGGAAAAATCAACTTCGGTGGAGTAGGTTAGATGTAAGTTCGTTGCGGTTTGTAGAGAAATAGCCAGGGAGGGGATTTTCATGGAGGCAGCTTCCAGGGCTGCACCCACTGTACCTGAGATGGTTATGCCTGTGGCTACATTTTCGCCATAATTAATCCCTGATACCACCAGGTCTGGAGTTTGAGGCATGATCTCCAATATGCCATGCTGGACAGCCTGGGCAGGCGACCCACCCACTGCATACACCAGCCATTCCTTACCATCCACTTGAACCTTCTCTTTGGTGATTATGCCATCGGACAAGGCAGGCAAGCTGCGTCCCATTCCGGAGGATTGCAAGCGAGGTGCAGCCACTGTCACAAAACCCAGTTTCGAGAGTGCTTCAGCAGCAGCCCACAACCCGGGAGACAGAATACCATCATCGTTGGTTAATAAGATCTGATATTTTTCCATAATGTTTCTTCCGTTTTTATCGTCAAATAAAAAAAGCGGGGGATTCCCGCATCCAACTTGTGACCCTGAACGAATCTGTTCCGAACAACACCCTTCCCTGAAACCAGATGGGAATACGTTTTCCAAGGATTACCTTTTTAATTCTAATAGATAGTGTTAGTTTCCGCAAGTATTCCGCTCCTATAACATTATCTTTTGAGTTGACACGGTATTGTCAGGGTTTCCTATTTCTAAAATTGGCAGCTTTCGGTCGAATTTTCTTTTGTATTTCCAAACCTACGACCTCAGAATCAGGAGTTGTAAACTACGAAAACGAGAATTGATAATTTCTATTACGATAATGTTATCTTATTTGACAGGGTGATCTGACCATGTTTTCAAAGGAGCCAGGGATACACATGGATAAAGCCTAGCGGGAGAATACGAACCTCGACCTTGAGACTGTGAGATCCTGGTTATGACCCATCTCAATCCCCATATTTGAATGTAAATGAGCAATTGTCGGTTAATATCCCCGGTTACAGGATGCGGAATATAGGTTTATAAGGATCCTCTGGCTATCAAATTGTATCGTATGAAATGGAATCCTTCTATAGACATAACAAAATTCATGTGTCAATGATTAAACTGGTGAAATTAAACTACCTTCATCGTAGTGAACAGCGTGGAACAGAGTCGTTGAATGCTCCGCATCGGCAGGATGATTGATCAATTGTCTTGCTGTACAGGATGATAGTGGCAGAGCAGACTGAGAGCAATCTGTTCTCCAACCAGCTTTCAGCATGATGCTTCAGTGTGATTCGCAATCCAGCGGTGGTTACACCAAAGTTGATCTGGGTCAAGGTGGTGCGGATCCAATTCCGGAATTCCCATTGGGTTTTTACATACCTGGTGAGCAGTTTTCCTTTCAAGCTGGGTGTTCCCTACCCAGTAAAAACTGTAAATCAGACGCTTAGCCAAAGAATATTTTCACCAGAACTTCCTGCGTGCATCCCCCAAGTGGCGGAGGCACGGACTCCTCGACTGATGGATGCGGATGGAGATGGCATATAATAGAATGATATCTAGTCAAATTTACAAATGCTGAATATTGACTAATTTATGTTACCTGTTACGTATCGAAGGGATAAACCATGTTCGATTCTATTCTTGTTCCATTGGATGGCTCACAACTGGCGGAGTGCGTATTTCCACATGCCATCACTATTGCTCGCTCTTTAAATGCAGAGATCACCCTGTTACGAATGCTGGAGAAGAATCAATCCATCATATCAGCTCAATTGTTTGACTTACTCAATTGGCAGATCAATAAAACTAAAGCAACCCTTTATTTGGAACAGATCAAAACTCGTTGGCAAAAATTGGATCTGCGAGTAAAGACAACCATACTTGAAGGCCTTGTGGCTGAAGGGATTACAGAATTTGCACAAAGTCAGGATATTAAATTGATCATTTTGAGCAGTCATGGACGCGATGGCGTGACTCAATGGGGTATCAGCAGCATTACACAAAAAATCATACTGAGTGCCCCAACATCGGTACTCATTATCCGGGCACATCAACAGGATGTTCGAACAAATGAATTATCAGAACCTCTTTCTTACAAAAACATTCTGGTGCCTTTGGATGGCTCTCAACGAGCAGAACATGTTTTACCGATTGTCATTAATTTGGCATCCATTCATGCGTCAAGGATCCACCTTGTGCATGTAGTGCAAACCCCGGAATTGGCGAACCAGATGCCACCGTCCCAAGAAGATATCGATCTATTCAATCGTGTCGTCGCACGGAATCGCGAACAAGCCGGGAATTATCTTGAACAAGTGAAGTTGCGTTCATATATGCAAGGCATTGACGTTCAAACCCATCTTATTACCAGTGACCATACTGTTGAAGCACTGCATCAGATGGTGGACGAGGAACAAATCGATCTGCTTACTCTGAGCGCACATGGTTATTCGGGGAAGCACCAATGGCCGTATGGAAGTGTGGTCAGCAATTTCATCTTTTATAGTAAAGTATCTCTCCTGATCGTCCAGGATATACCTTCCAAACCAGCGCAAAAGCCGTTTGAGTTGTCTTCAAGAGAAAGCAAAGAGTCTTAGTTTATGCAAGCTCCTCTTCAAAATAATAACTCAGACCCGGTGATACCTGATACAGATCATCGACTTAGAGAATTTGCGCACCATCTGGCAAAAAAACACACTATCGAGGTCTCCCATCCCATCAAATCTGATCTGCTGGAATTCCTGGATATTTGGGAGCAGGTTTTACACAAAGCCTATGCAATCTTCAAGTCCATTCCATCCAATGATCTGCAGGTTTCCCGCGCAGGTGAATGGATGTTGGATAATTTTTATTTAGTTAAACAAACATTCCGACAGATCACAGAAAACCTGCCAGCCAATTTCCTTAACCAGTTACCGATACTGGATGGAACACCTTTGCAAGGAAACCTGCGCATTTTTGTGTTGGCTTGGGAGTGGGTCGGATATAGCCAGAGCCAGCTAAACCTGACTCAAATCACTGGTTTTGTGCAAGAATACCAGCAGATCACATCTCTGATGATCGGGGAATTGTGGGCATTGCCAAGCATGCTGCGCATCGGGATCATAGAGCGGCTTGTCTATGCTGCTGCTGAACTAACTGGTATTGAAGTGCCCAAGGGTCTGAGTGAAATCTCGAGACAGTTTGCTGCTTCGGAATTATCAAACGAAGAGATTGTAGCCAATTGTTTTCTCAGTCTGCGCCTGCTCTCTATCACAGATTGGGAAGATTTTTTTGAGCAAACCAGCCGGGTGGAGCAGGTTTTACATGATGACCCTGCGGGAATCTATTCCGGCATGGACTTTGCCACTCGAAACAATTATCGCAACGTGATCGAGGAACTGGCGCGTCACTCCAATTTGAAGGAAGAACAGATCGCACTTGCTGCCATCAATTTCGCACGAAATGCTGGTGACAAAAACCCCGGCAGGAAGGGGCACGTTGGATTCTACCTATTGGATGCAGGGCGGGCGATCTTGGAAAAAAGCATCCGCTATAAGCCTGAATTAAGGGTTCGAGTATGGCGTGCGATGCTTGCCTTCCCTACCACAACTTACCTGGGTAGCATCGCCTTATTTTCAATTTTATTTCTTCTGGCGTTACTCACCTATGCCAACCTTTCGGGTGGCTCACCACTCCAGATCATTTTAGTTGGCTTGCTTGGATCGGGGTTGGCTGTAGAAGCAGCCATTTCATTAGTCCAGAGGAATGTGACCCGTCGCATAAAACCCCAAAGTCTGCCACGCATGGATTTTTCAGAGGGCATCCCTTCGGGTAATGGGACAATTGTGGTCATACCATGCTTGCTGGAAAACGCCAACGAACTCAATCATCTATTGCAAGAATTAGAACTTTATTACCTGGCTAACGCCGACGAACAACTGACATTCGCATTGCTGTCCGATTTTGTTGATGCCCCTGTACAGGATACACCTAAGGATGAACATTTGTTATCACTGGCGAGGGCTGGAATTGTAAATCTCAACAAGAAATATACTGCCCAGGCAACTCCTTTTTATTTATTCCACCGTCAACGTCAATGGAATCCTTCAGAAGGGGTCTGGATGGGATGGGAGCGCAAACGCGGAAAATTGGCGGATTTCAATCGTCTGATGCTGAACTTGCGGTCTGATTCCCCGGACGATCTTCGCGCAACAGCTTACACAACCCAGGTCGGAGATGTGAGCAGGTTAGCTGACATCAAATATGTAATTACCCTGGATGCTGATACCTCCCTGCCACATGGAAGCGCCAACCGGCTAATTGCCACCCTGGCACATCCTCTCAACGAGGCTGAATTTTCTCCTGACGGTTGCTCTGTGATTTCTGGTTATACCGTTCTGCAACCACGTGTGGACATCAAGCCGACCAGTGCCAACCGTTCTCTCTTTTCGCAAATTTTTGCAATGAATTCGGGTTTTGACCTGTATTCATTCGCCGTTTCGGACGTATATCAGGATCTATTTGGAGAAGGCAGTTACATTGGTAAAGGGATATATGATATCGCCGCATTTGAGCGCAGCCTGGCGGGACAGGTGCGCCAGAATACCCTGCTTAGCCACGATCTTTTTGAAGGGATTTACGGACGTGCTGCACTGGTTACAGATATCCTGCTCTATGAGGAATACCCATCACGTTATGTGGTCTACGCCCACCGACTGCGACGTTGGATCCGCGGCGACTGGCAGTTGCTGCCCTGGCTATTTTCCACTGTGCGCACTAAAACCGGGATAACAGCAAATCGTCTTTCAGTGATCGACCGTTGGAAAATTTTCGACAACTTGCGACGCAGCCTGGTTCCTGCCAATTTAGTGGCATTGCTCGTTGCGAGCTGGTTATGCCTGCCTGGTTCGCCCCTCGTCTGGACTCTGCTGGTACTGCTGCCCTACACACTACCTATCGCGGTACAAGTAGTGCAGGAGAATAAGCATAATCTAGAAAGGTTTACGCTTAAACGGTTTTTCAATCCACTCCGGCTTCCACTCAAGCGCCTGGCATTATTTTTTATTTTTCTACCCTATGAAGCCAGCCTCGCCGTGAGTGCCATCACAATAACGATCACCCGTCTTTTCATTGTGCGTAAACACCTGTTGCAATGGACAACTGCAGCAAGTGCAGCGCGTTCGTTTAAATTAAACACACCTTATGAAACCTGGAAAGAGATGGGTGTTTCTCCTTTCCTGGCAGTCCTACTGGGTATTATGATCGCATTTCTCAACCCGACTGCACTGTGGGTTGCGCTCCCAATATTGGTAACCTGGTTGATAGCCCCGCAAATTGCCTATAGGATCAGCAAGACGGAAACTCATATCCCCGCACCGCTCGGGGAGATTCAACGCAAAAAAGTTTTGCGCCTGGCGCGCCGCACATGGGCATATTTTGAACAGTTTTCCGGACCAAATGACCACTGGCTTCCTCCGGATCATTTTCAAGAGTCCCCGCGCGGCAGCGTTGCCCATTACACAACTCCAACCAACATCGGTTTGTTCCTGGTGTCGACTTTATCGGCATATGATTTGGGTTATATCGGTTTGTTGGAACTGGCAGTACGCCTGCGTTCCACCTTTGAGAGTATGGATAAATTGGAACATTACCGGGGACATCTTTTAAACTGGTACAACTCACAGACCCTGGTTGCTCTCCCACCCCATTACGTTTCCACAGTGGACAGTGGCAATCTGGCTGCTTGCCTGATCACGCTTAAACAGGGCTGCCTTTCCCTGGCAGATGCGCCCCTTTTGGACGACAAGCAATGGCAGGGATTGCTCGTTTTGTTGGACATTCTCGCAGAAGTACTGCAAGCTCTGGAAAAAAACAATCCACACGCCTCAATTGAATCTTTTGAAGTCGAATTGACCAGCATATACGAGCGTGTAAGTGCCGTTCAGAATAATCTGTCAGAATGGAAAACCACTCTCGATTGGCTGTCAGGAGAAGGCTGGGAAAGAGTTTCACATCGTCTGCTGGACCTTCTCGAGAATCATCCACATCTTCAACAAGACTCCCTGACCGAACTTAACCTCTACCTGGATTTGATGTACCATCACCTGCAAGACATGCAGCGCAACTTAGATTTGTTCGCACCTTGGCTCAAGCGCCTGGACACACCAACCGAGTTAATGATGCAAACACCAGCCTGGCAGGAATTTCGCAACAGGCTGCTGGCTGAGCGACCAACACTGGGACAGGCAACGGATGCCTATGAGCGCATCAAAACAGATTTAGAAATTTTCAAGAACCAACTCCTGGATAAAGAAGTCCCTGACCCGGCATGGAATGATACTGCGCGTGACTGGTGTCTAAACCTGGAAAATGATCTATCGTCAGCTCAGATGACAATAACACCTCTCTTGATAGGTTTTCAAGAACTGGCCTCACAAGCGGACACAACCATCATTGCAATGGATTTTCGCTTTTTATTCAATGAGCATAGACAATTGTTCCACATCGGTTACACTACCAGCTCAGAACGGCTCGATCCGAGCTACTACGATCTACTTGCATCTGAATCTCGCATCGCCAGCCTGATTGCGATCGCCAAAGGGGATGTGCCGCAAAGCCACTGGCAGCATTTGGGACGGCCAGTGACTGAGGTTAATGGAAAGCAGGTGTTACTTTCGTGGAGCGGCACCATGTTCGAATATCTCATGCCGACCTTATTTACCAAAAACTACACCGGGACATTCCTTTTGGACAGCTGTTATTCCGCCCTCGATGCCCAGAAGAGTTATGGAAAGGAGAAGCAATCACCCTGGGGTATCTCAGAATCGGGTTATTATGCTTTCGATCTCGACCAAAACTATCAGTACCGTGCTTTTGGTGTGCCCAGGCTGGGATACAAACGCGATTTGTCAGTTGATCTGGTGATCGCACCCTACGCATCTTTGTTAGGGCTTTCACTGCAACCTCAGGAAGTGCTTGAAAATATGGCACACCTGGAAAAGTTGAACATGCTTGGGCGTTTCGGCTTTTACGAGGCACTCGATTACACCAAAACGCGCCTCCCAGAAAAACACCAGGATGATATGCAAGACGATCAGGCATATGCGATCGTAAAATCCTATATGGCGCACCACCAGGGTATGATCCTGCTGGCAGCTTGTAATTTCCTATTGAACGATGTCATGGTGGAGCGTTTCCACACCGATAAGCAGATCCAGAGCATGGAACTTTTACTCCAGGAAAAGATTCCGCAAAACCCACCCCTTGAATTTCCCCACAAAGATGAACCAAAGGATTTGGATGAGGTAGTGCATTGGGTCAACAGCTCTCCCTGGAACGTGCCGGTCGACAGTCCCATTCCCCAGGTGCATGTTCTTTCGCAAGGAGACACCAGCCTGGTGATCACCAATGCCGGGAGTGGTTACAGTCAATGGCGTGAATTCGCCCTGACACGCTGGCATGCTGATTCGACACTTGACCAGTGGGGCACATGGATTTACCTAAAGGACCGGGAGAACGGTGCACTCTGGTCAGCCACCTGCCAGCCCATCGGCTGTGCGCTTGAGGACCTGGATGTATTATTCTATCCACACAAGGTGGAGTTCCAGCGCACAGACAATGGAATTTCCCTGCATACTGGGGTTACTATCAGCACGGATGGTGTTGAAATCCGGCGTGTGAACCTGATGAACAACAGTAACCACTCCCGAAAACTGAAATTGACCAGCTATGGTGAAGTCGTTCTGGCAGCCCAGAATGCTGACCGGCGTCACCCTGCCTTTAATAAGCTATTTATCGAGAGTGAATATCTGGTTAAAGAGAATGCACTCCTGTTCCAACGCCGCCCGCGCACTTCAGATGAAAAACCAGTCGTGATGGTGCATGCGCTGGTTGTCGAAGCTGGGCGTAAGGTTACCGGTGGCTTTGAGAGTGACCGTGCCAAATTCCTGGGCAGGTCGCAGACGATGCACGACCCACTCGCGCTTCAAGATCCCGACCAGCATTTTGCTGGAGGCACTGGCGGAACCCTCGACCCAATCCTGTCACTTTCGCAGAAAATTGATCTCAAACCACATACAAAAACAAGGGTCACCTTCCTGACCCTGGCAGCAGCGACGCGTGCTGAAGCATTGGCAAAATTATCCCGTTACGAATCCGGGCAATCCATTGACCGCGCTTTTGAAGAGTGCCGTATCAGCAGCGAACGCGAACTACTCGAATTAGGGTTGAATACCTCTTCATTGGATAATATCCAGCGAATTTTATCTGTCATGCTCCACCCTACGGGTGTTTTGCGCGCCGCGCCACATATCCTGGCTCAAAACGAGAAGGGACAGGCTGGTCTGTGGGCATTTGGCATATCTGGCGATTATCCCATAATGCTGGTACGCATCAGCAATGGCGAATCATCTCTATTGATGGAAGCCCTGCGGGCTTTTTCCTACTGGCGGAATCACCATATCACGGTCAACCTGGTGATACTGGACGACCAGGATACGGGATACGCCCTTGACCTGCGCAACACCATCCAACGTCAGATTGCCCGGATGGGTTTAGAAGCCTGGTTGAACCTGCGGGAAGGAATATTCATACAACGAACAGATCAGCTTCAACCTTCTAACCTGATCTTGTTCGAAACTGTGGCAGGGGTTATTTTGGATGAAAAAAACGGATCACTGGCTGACCATGCCCGTCGATTGACCGCACAACCCACATACTTGCCAGCGTTCACCCCGTCAATTTCCGGAAGGACTCTAGTTTCAGGGCAAAGTTCGGCAAGGGATCCGGAACCTACTTTGCCGCTTCACCTTCCAGGCGATCTGCTGATGGATAACGGTCTCGGCGGCTTTAGCCAGGACGGCAAGGAATACATTATCCATCTCAAACCTGGTCAACACACACCACACCCATGGGTCAATATCGTCGCCAATCCACAATTTGGCTTCCTGGTATCCGAGGCTGGTTCTGGTTGCACCTGGGCTGAGAACAGTGGCGAGAACCGCCTGACTCCCTGGCGTAACGACCCGGTCACCGATATGCCGGGCGAAGCGCTCTACCTGCGCGATGAGGAGACTAGCCTGGTTTGGTCACCAACCCCCATGCCTGCTGGCGCAGAAACCACACACATAATCCACCACGCAGCCGGATACTCAATCTTTGAGAGCCAGAGCCATGGTTCGAACCAGAATCTGCGTCTGTATGTCGCACCTGAAGCACCTGTTAAGATCGCCCATTTGCGTCTGAAAAACCTGTGGAAACGTCCACGCCGGATCACCGTTACCTACTATGCTGAATGGGTACTTGGCACGGACCGGGACACACATCAAGCTTACATTATGCCTGAGTTCGACCCGGATAAAAATACTCTGCTGGCAAGCAACCACTTCAACAGCGAGTTTGCAACGCGCGTGGCTTTCCTGGCTGCCAATAAAAAACCGCATGGTGTCACCACGGACCGGTGCGAATTTTTAGGACGTATGGGCAGCCTGCGCACTCCAGCAGCGCTTGGGCGAATCGGTCTTGCCAGCGCAGTAAATGCCGGGCTTGATCCATGTGCTGCCATCCAATTGCATGTTGACCTGGCACCCGGCGCATCTGAGGAGGTTTTCTTCCTGATCGGCGAAGGAGCAAACAAGGCTGAAAGCCTGGCGCTGATCGAGCAGGTTCAGAAAAAAGGCGAGGTTGAGGTAATATGGAAGGCTGTCAACCAGCAATGGGATGATATTTTGGGAACTGTTACCGTACACACCCCTGATGCGGGCATGGACCTGATGCTTAATCGCTGGCTGCTATACCAGACACTGGCCTGTCGGTTGTGGGGCCGCACCGCGCTGTATCAATCCAGCGGAGCGTTCGGGTTCCGCGACCAACTCCAGGATGTGATGGCTCTGCTGCAGACCCGCCCAGATTTGGCACGTGCGCAGATATTGGAAGCAGCCCGGCACCAATTCGAAGCGGGTGATGTACTGCACTGGTGGAACCCGCCTTCGGGACGTGGGGTGCGCACCCGTTTTTCAGATGATCTACTCTGGCTGCCTTTTGTCACTGCCGAATATGTGACCACTACTGGCGATACATCCATCTTAAAGGAGAATCTCCCGTTCCTGAAGGGCGAAGCGCTTAAACCAGATGAAATGGAACGCTACACCCAATTTGAAACAACAGATGAGACCTTCTCACTCTATGAGCACTGCCGACGGGCGCTGGAAAAAGGTTCAACAAGCGGCACTCATGGTCTGCCTTTGATGGGCTCCGGCGACTGGAACGACGGGATGAATCGTGTGGGAGTGGAAGGACTTGGTGAAAGCATCTGGCTGGGCTGGTTCCTGCACGCCACGCTGACCCGTTTCGCCCATTTGGCCACGCTGATGAAAGATGACCCCGCCCCACTCCTGGAGCAAGCGTTGGATCTGTCCAAAGCGCTTAATGCCTATGCATGGGATGGCGATTGGTACCTGCGCGCGTTTTATGATGATGGATCGAAACTGGGTTCGCATGAAAATAACGAATGCCAGATCGATTCGATCGCTCAATCCTGGGCGGTTCTATCCGGCACAGCGTACCCGGCGCACATGGCTCAAGCTATGGCATCCGTCAGGCAATGGCTTGTCAAACCTGAAGAACAGATGATTCTGCTGTTCACCCCACCTTTTGACAAGACTGAACACGACCCCGGTTACATTAAAGGCTATTTGCCAGGAGTGCGTGAAAACGGAGGACAGTACACCCATGCCGGAATCTGGACCGCCTGGGCTTTTGCCAAGCTGGGTCAGGGTGACCAAGCTGCAGAATTATTCCACATGTTGAACCCCATCAGCCATGCTGACACGGCAGAGAAAATCGCGAAATACAAAGTGGAACCGTATGTCATCGCTGCCGATATTTACAGCGAGCCGGCACATATCGGCAGCGGAGGCTGGACCTGGTACACCGGCGCGGCAGGTTGGATGTATCGCCTGGGGCTGGAAGCCATTTTGGGCATCACCCGCGCTGGTCAGGGGCTTGAGATCAACCCTTGTATCCCCCGGGATTGGCCTGGATTTTCTGTTAATTATCATTTTGGAAAAACACAATACATGATAAATGTCGAGAACCCGGATCATATCAACCGGGGCATCCGGAAGATCGTATTGGATGAACGTTCGTTACCTGGCAATCTGATCCCACTGGTGGATGATGGGCGAAAACACTCAGTCCTTGTGATAATGGGAAATTAGATTTCTTCGAATATAAAAAACAAGTGCTAAGCACCTTTTTGGCAAGGGGAATGGATTGGATTTGAACCCACGATCAAGGGTTTGTAAGAATGCCAAACAGACACTTGTTCAAAACCTGTTTTCCATGCCAGTAAGAGTTTTATAGAGCTCTTCAAATTTACCCCTCTGCTCAAAACACAAATCAGCCAGATACTCCTCCAAATTCTTGGAATTCTGGCTGATTTTGTGTGACCCTGGCGTGATTCGAACACGCGACCTATTGCTCCGCAAGCAACCGCTCTAATCCACTGAGCTACAGGGCCATTTTTTTGGGATAAGTGATATTCGATCTTGGCTTTGGCTTCTTTATGCTGGTCGGAATACCACAGGAATCTGGCATCCGGAGTGATCTTGAAAGGCAGTTATGATAAGCCAAAGTACTTGATGTACATACTTCATATTGAAGGATTTTAAGGGGTTGTCAAGATGATCTTTGATAGCATAGTTGGAACAACTTGTTATTAATATTTCCGAGTACATTGATGCCCTAGCAGGTATTTGACTTTCCCGTTCCAACGTGATATTTTCAAAAAAGTATGGACGAATTCTTTGTAAATATAAGAAGATACATCCAAAAGGGAAGTATCGTGGCGATCGTTTTTTCGGTTTTGATTGCGATCTTGTTATCTTCTATGGGTAAAATAACTTTCGTTTGTTTAGATCCAGATGTATGCTCAAAATTGAAAGGTCCGATGATTAGGTTGCCATAATTCTGACGCGAGAATTATTAGGGACTTTCTCAAGCTCTAAATAGCTACCTACCCCATGGTGGGTCGCGCACATGCTGCTGGTTGGGTGGAAGTGGTGCGATTTTTGTTGCCAAAAACCTCTTTCTTTAAGGTTCATGATTTTACAGAAAGGATGTTACACTAACACCTTAACCGGATTTTTATTAGCTTGAAAGAACACAAGTCTTATTATTTATCTGCATGACATGGATACATCTGCACCATTATTAATTATGACTTCCATCAGTCCATACCAAGACATAAGTCACTAAGGTTAGTATATTTATTCGGATAAAATTTCACTATAGTGAAATAGTTTCATATACATGAATTAATTTCAAAAAATTTAGCTATGAAACTTGGTGTCCCAATGGAAAAATCTAATAAGACCAAAGATAATCTTGTTAAATCAGCGATGAGAACGCTGGATATCCTGGAATTACTGGCAGAATATCCAGATGGATTGTCTTTTATGGAAATTAGCCGTTATTTAAAAATGCCTGTCAGTAGTTTGTATAATCTGGTTACTACATTGACTTATCGCGGCTACCTGATGCGAACCAATCGGGGAACCTTATTACATTTAGGCCCAAAATTAGCTCAACTCAATATTGCTTACCTTGCAAATGTCAACCTGATTCTTCTGGCTGACACACAGATGGAGAAGTTGAGGAATGAAACAGGAGAAACTACCAGCTTGGCAGTCTTACAAGGAACCAAGATCGTGGTGATCCATAAGCGTCCTGGAAAAGGCATTCTTCAAGTGATCAATCCTGTCGGCACACGACTGAACGCACATTCAACTGGGTCTGGAAAGACTATCCTCGCTTATTTAAAGGAAGAAGAAATTGATGAATTGTATCCGGACGAAACACTGCCTGCTTTTTCCCCGAACACAATTACTAGTAAAACACTATTAAAAGAGGAACTGGCAAAAATCCGCCAAAAAGGCTATGCCTTCGACAATCAAGAGTCCGAGGAAGGTGTATGGGCAGTTGCAAGTTGCATTTGGAATCAAGATGGTCTTCCATTTGCTTCTCTTAGCATTGTAGCACCGATAACCAGAATCAACCATGATGATACTTCCCACTGGTACAATCTCGTAAAGGATTGTGCTGAGGAAATAAGTTCACAGCTTGGTTTTCAGGGCAATGCTTAGATTCCAAAAAGAATCTTTGGATAAGTGTTAGGTAGAGATTAAGAAATTCACCCAAGTTAGTGGAAAAACGGTGGATTAACGTGCTGTTGCCATCAAGTATCATGGTCCTTGAGCTTAATGTAATGCAAATTACCACCTGACTTTAGGAGCACACGGAGAGTTACTTTTCCGGTTATTTAGACCATTTTTTTAATTACCACAACAAGGCTATCTAGGAACCGGATATAGTATTAATTCTTAACGACCATATATCTTGAAAAGGAGTCATTGTGAATCAAAAGTTAGAAGACTCGATTTCTACAGATGTATTGATTGTAGGGGGAGGCGGCGCTGGTTTGAGAGCAGCGATTGCCGCAGCAGAGCAAGGTGTCCAAGTTATGTTACTGACCAAAGGTCAGGCTGCCCGCAGTGGCGCCACACCAATGGCATGCCCATCCTACCAGGCTGCCTTTGCCATAGAGGATGAGCGGGATAGCCCAGAAGTCGCCTTTGAAGATACCTGCTTTGAAGGTCGCTATCTTGGTGATGAAAACCTTATCCATGCCCTTACGCATGAATCAACAGATCGTGCAAATGACATGACAAGTTATGGCATAAAATTCCGCAAAAAAGGGAATGGGAACTACCTCCAGGTCGTACACCCAGGGCATTCATTTGAACGTAATATGGTAATTGTCGGTGACGGCTATGCTATGGCAGCAGGTCTTCTCCGTGAGGTTAAAAAATATGACAACATCACCCTAGCAGAGGATGTCATAGCTACTCGTTTCTTAACGGATAAGGGGAGCATCAGTGGAGTTATCGCTCTCGATATGCGTCAGGGAAAACCTGTTGTTGTGCAAGCACCCGCGGTAATCTTGGCTACCGGTGGCTATCCGGAACTATGGAGATGGACTGATACCGAGCCAGGACTCACTGGTGAAGGGGCAGTGTTGGCATACCAGGCAGGCGCAGACCTGGTCGATCTTGAGATGATGCTCTACTATCCAGCTGGATTATGCTATCCATCCGAGGTTGAAGGTACACTGGTTCAATATGAAGGTTTGCTAACTGACAAATACTGTGCAGGTGTGATGCTTAATGGATTGAATGAGCCTTTTCTGCCAGCTACCGATCGCCTGCCTGTACGAGATGTGATGATGAAGCTCATGTTTCGTGAGATAGATGAAGGTCGCGGCACACCTCATGGTGGTGCCTATATCGATTTGAGACTCTCACCGCGTTCTGGTGAAGAGATAATGGAGATCTTGAAGCGCCTTGATTCGCTTCCTTATAATCAACTAAGTGACCTGGGGATTGATGTACTGAAGGAACCAATCGAGGTTCGACCTGTAACACATTACACCCTGGGTGGTGTTCGCATAAATGAGTGGACCGAGACTACTCTTCCCGGTCTATTTGCAGCTGGGGAAGTATCCGGCAATGTGCATGGAGCAAACCGTACAAGCGGAAATGCGTTGGCAGAAACACAGGTTTTTGGCTCGAGAGCTGGTATGCGTGCAGCAGAATATGCAAAGCAGGCTCAACAGGGTAGTCTGGATAAAGCAGAGATTGCTGATGAGAATAAACGCCTCGACCGTTTTCTGGCCGAAAAAACTTATCCGATACGTCCCATAGAATTAAAACGTCGTATTAAGACCATCATGCATAATGAAGTAGGTTACCAACGCAGTGCGGAAGGTCTGAATAGGGCTATTCAGACTCTACAAAAAATTCGCGCAGAAGATATCCCGCGTTTACAAGCTGTGTCAAACACTCGTATCTACAACTACGAATGGGAAGAAACACTAGAAGCTGCATTTATGGTGGACATGGCGGAGATGATAGCAGCTTCAGCATTGAAAAGGGAAGAGAGCCGTGGCCACCACTGGCGCACTGATTTTCCAAAAATGCGTTCAGAGTGGGAAAAGCACACTATTGTACGTATGAATGAAAATCAGACTTACAAGGTTGTGGATGCTCCGGTAATTCGGTTAAAAGATCGTACCAAAGAACGCCGCTCAGCTGACCCTGTACTTTTGGCAGCTAACGTCCTCAGCGGGTACGAGAAATAGGAGAAATTCGATGTCACATATTCTCCACCCAGATCCTAATAATTATCCTGAAATTGGGAAACCAATCACAGCTGAAATCTTTCGATTTGACCCATCTGTCGATAGCAAACCCAGGATGCAAACCTACATCGTTCCTTACCGGCACCGAATGAGTATCTTCACTTTGCTCCGTGAGATTTACGAGAATATCGACCCAACCTTGGCTTTTCGCAATCAGCAATGCGGAAGGGGCATCTGTGGTACATGTCGCTTTCGTATCGGAATTAATGGAAAATCGATAAAAAGCTGCACAATTCCTCTCGAGCCGGGAGCGCAAGTTATCATCATGCCGTATAAAAAAGAAAAAGTGATCCGCGACCTTGTTATAGAAATCTAAGTAGCAAAAAAACAGAAAGATTCATTGGAAATGAAGCCGGTGGAAAACCTTTTCTCGCATGAAAATGAGTAAACTAGGCAGTATTTACCTTCTGGAATTTATTAATGAGGAAAATATTTTATGATTCAGATACGTTTTCATGGACTGGGCGGTCAGGGGGTTGTCTCTGCCGCGCACTTGATGGGAAAGGCAGCAGTCATTGGCAATCTTTGGGCCAACTCTTTGCCATTCTTCACAACCTCACAGCGCGGTGGAAAAGTATCTGCCTATACACGCATTGATAAAGACCCGATTGACCAGCATTGCTATATATACGAACCAGACATTTTGGTCATATTTCACCCACTGCTCCTTAATGATAATGAAATAATGCATGGATTGAAAGCAAATAGCAAATTGCTGATCAATGGGGCTGCAAAGGATATTGTTGGCCTGGATCCCAGCATACACGAAATATACCTGCTGAATGCGGAAGAGATTGCCCGCTCTGTTCTGGGTATTCCAGTACCCAGTACGGTGATGGCTGGAGCTCTTTTACGGGTACTTGACATTCTAACAATGGATAATTTGAAGAATGCCATTGATCAGAGCTTTAGTCCAAAGTCAGCTGCATTGAACATCATCGCTGTTGAAATGGGTTATGAAACCTGCAAATTGACCGAAGTTGAAAGGCGACTACTATGAAGGTGGAACAATGGGAAAATCGAAGGCCTGTCTCAGCTTGGCTACCGGCGGTTAATGACCGAACGTATGTCACTAAAAATCCTTACCATTTTGGTAAACCTATCGTTGATATCGATAATTGTAATGTATGTGGTCTGTGTTGGATCGGTTGCCCAGAAGGAGCTATATCAAAACTGGAAGACCATATAACAATTGACTATGAAAATTGCCGAGGGTGCGGTGTGTGTGTGCAAGAATGCCCGCGTGATGTTATCAAGTTGGTACAGGAGGAAGAATGAGCTTGGCATATATATCTGGTTGCGAGGCTGTATCGACTGCAGTCAAACTTGCCAGGGTTGATGTAGTTTCAGCATATCCAATTACGCCTCAAACTTCTATAGTGGAAGGTATTGCGAAAAGCATAGCTGATGGTGAACTTCAGGCAGAAATGATTCATGTGGAAGGTGAACACAGTGCGATGTCTGCTTGTGTCGGAGCTGCGTGCGTTGGGGCGCGAACCTTCACAGCAACCAGCGGGCAAGGTTTGGCCTACATGCAAGAACCCGTGTTCTGGACAGCTGGGCTTAGGTTACCGATTGTGATGGCGGTCACCAATCGTTCCTTGCTTGGACCCAATACCATCTTTTGTGACCATCAAGACACAATGTCTCAACGCGATTCCGGGTGGCTCCAGTTATATGTTGAGAATTGCCAGGAGACTCTGGATAGTATATTGATTGCCTATCAGGTGGCTGAGTTAAAGCAAGTGCAACTTCCAATCATGGTCTGCTTGGATGGTTTTTTCCTCTCCCATCTTTATGAGCCTGTTGCCATCCCAAACCAGGAAGCCGTTGATGTATTCCTTCCCAAACAATTGGCACAAAACGCGATGCTCAACCCAAAGAACCCAAAGCTCATCAACGTGCTCGCACCCCCTGAGTATTACACAGAATTTGAATACGATAAAAATACTAGCATGATAGGGGCGGAGGATCTATTAACAACATCCTTTGCCTCTTTTGCAGAATCTTTCGGGCGTGATTATTCCAATTTGGAGGCCAACTTCCTGGAGGAAGCTGAAATTGTCCTGGTATGTATGGGGACAATGGCCGGAACTGCACGCTCAGTAGTCAAAGAACTACGTTCGCAAGGTATTCCTGTTGGTTTGATCAAAGTGAAAACTTTTCGCCCTTTCCCAGAAAAAGAGCTTACTGAGTTGCTTTCAGGGGTCAAAGCAGTTGGTGTTCTGGACCGAAGTATTTCCTTTGGCTCCAGTGGCGCATTATACCAGGATGTAATCAGAAGCATCGTCAAATTAAATACACGCCCGCACATAGTCGATTTCATAGTAGGTCTGGGGGGTAGAGATGTAAGCTATTTCACGATTCGTGAAGCCATCCAAACCCTCAAGCTGGCTTTGAAAGAAGGAAGGGTTGAAAAAAACCTGGTCTGGTTGGATTTAAGAAAAGACCTGATTCATACCTGGGGATTGGAGATCTAAATGGCGGTTTCACTAAAGACTTTGACGAATGAAGAATTCATAGCGCCTGGACGTACAGGGTGCCCTGGTTGTGCAGCAATGCTTGTAGCTCGATTGGCGTTGAAAGTGCTGGGTCGCCAGACAATTATGGTCAGCGCCACGGGTTGTGTAATTTCCAATTTTACACATGCAGGAGGACCCAGTGTTCCATTCATTCACAGTTTGCTCCCTGGCGCGGGGTCGCTTGCATCTGGTATAGACGCTGGTATGAAAGCGCTGGGAAAACGCAGTGGGATCAATCTTCTTGTTCTGGCTGGTGACGGAGGTACAGCAGATATTGGATTTCAAGCCTTGTCTGGAGCGGTGGAACGTGGTCATAAATTTCTCTATATCTGCTACGATAACGAAGGCTACATGAACACTGGAGGACAGCGCTCGGGAACAACACCCTATGGGTCAAGTACTAGTACGACACCCACCACCATGTCCGTTGGAGAACAATCCAGTATTAGGTATCGAAAAGATATGTTCATGATTATGGCTGCCCATCGGATCCCCTATGCGGCAACTGCATCGGTTGCTTATTCACAAGATATGCTGCGTAAAATCGAGAAAGCTGCCCAAATCGACGGTCCTAGTTATATCCATGTTCTCACACCCTGTAATTACCGTTGGGGATTCCCTGAGGATCAGAGCATCAATTTAGCAAAGCTGGCAGTTGAAACACGAATATCCCCGCTTATGGAAGTTGAGCATGGCAACAAGTATTCGCTCCAGATGTCCAGCCGACCAAAACGTCCTGTTGAAGCATACTTAACCATCCAGAAACGCTATCGACATTTGAGTGATGAAAATATCGCTGAAATTCAAAAGTCGGTGGACGAACACTGGGATTATTTGGAAAAATTGGCAAATATATATTAATCGGAAGTGAAAATGTTAGATCCAAAAAATCTAAAAAGGCTCAATCAAGCATTATCACCAAGAACTGTAGCGGTCATTGGAGCAACCAAAGAAATAGGCCGGGTGGGCTATTCAATTCTTGAAAGCATCATAATAGGTGGTTTTGAAGGAAAGATTCTGCCAGTTCACCCCCGTCACAAAGAAATCCTTGGTTTGAAAGTGTACCCTGACCTGGGGGCGATTGATGAACCTATTGACCTCGCAATAATTGCCCTCAACGAACGAAAAACAATTGAAATGTTAAATGAATGTGGCAAATATGATGTCAAGGGGGCAATCTGCGTAGCTGGGGGGTTTAGTGAAGTTGGCGAAGAAGGTAAAAAATTACAGGAATTGATGACTATTGCTGCACAGAAAAACAACATTATGCTGATCGGACCCAATACACTCGGGGTTCTAAATGCAGAGAGCAAGCTCAATGCTACCTTTTGGCCTATCCAACTTGACCAGGTGAGTGGCATTTCGCTTATTACCCAGAGCGGCGGAGTTGGCCAGATGGTAGGCTTCAAGATGCAAGACGAAGGCTTGCCCATCAATAAAATGATCGGGTTGGGGAATCGGGCAGTACTGGATTTTGATGACCTGATTCAGTATTTGGATGCCGATAGTTCAACAAAGGTAATTGGAGTTTTCTTAGAAGGAACTGAAAAAGCCCGTTCATTTGTACAAATCGCAAAAGAAACCGCCAGAAGAAAACCAGTGGTAGTTATGAAAGCTGGTCGATCCTTGTTGGCACAGGAATTTTCTGTCACACATACCGGCTCAATGGCAGGTTCATACAAAATGTATCAGGATATCTTTGTGCAGAGCAATTTACTGACAGCTGCAAGCGTAAACGAACTAGTCAGTATATGCAAAGCCCTCTCCATCGCCCCAACGCTAAAAGGAAATAGCATCTCTGTGATCACTCCCACTGCCGGTCCAAGTCTGATCTTGGTTGACTTGCTGGATAATTTAAAGTGCAAATTCAACACATTTTCAGAGGATACGATCACAAGGATGAAGGAACTTTTCATTAATGTCCCGGTCATTCTCAAGAATCCCCTGGATGCAGCATCTGCTGGTTATTCACCTGAGACCTACGTTAAATTAGTTGATATTGTTCTCGCAGACCCTGGAGTTGATCTGTTGATCCCTGTTTGGATTGAACATAAGAATCGGCGTTTCCCTGCCCTGGAATTGGCAAAATTGGTTCAGAAGTACCAGAAACCCATCTTCATCTATTACATGGGAAACCTGAATGTAAAGCAATATCAAAAAGTATGTCAGGATAACGGAATTCCCTTCTACCTCTCTCCGGAGGAAGTCGCTTGGGGAGTTGGAGGTTTGGTCAAATACTTGCAAATCAGGAACGGATTATAAGTTATGGATGAGCAAACTGATACCTTTCAGCGAAAAGTACTCTTGGAAACGGAAGCCAAAGAAATTCTCTTGTCCAGAGGAATTCAAACAACTGCGTTTCAAGAGGCCACATCAATTAAGCAAGCACTGCGTGCAGCAGAGGAAATAGGATACCCAGTTGTTTTAAAATCGCTCTCAAGAAAGGTGATACACAAAACAGATGTAGGCGCTGTAGTATTAGATTTGAGAACTCCACAACAGGTTGAACAGGCTTACCAACAGATCATGGATCGAGTGAAATCAATTGATCCAGAAGGTAGAGTAATTATTCAGGAGATGGTTCCACCAGGCGTCGAAGTGATTATCGGAACTACGACAGACCCGCAGTTTGGATCTGTCATAATGATGGGAATTGGCGGCATCTTCACGGAATTGCTGGAGGATATTGTTTTTGGACTCATTCCAATTTCAGAGAAAGATGGCTGGCGAATGCTGAAGTCCCTTCGAGGTTATCCATTGTTAACGGGTTTCCGTGGACAACAAAAAAGAAACCTTGAATCTGTTGTGAAAATCTTGATCGGGGTATCTGATCTCGTTTGGGAAAAGAAAGAGATTTATGAAATAGATCTGAACCCAGTCATTGTAGGCAGCAAAGGTTCT